>LJCV01000115.1 GCA_001298575.1 Actinobacteria bacterium OK074 | reverse complement strand
CACCCCCTGCCCCCCCCCCCCCTGCCTGTAATCTCACGCCATGCCTCGCTTCGCCGGTCACGGCCACGGCCGCCGCGCCTCCCACGACATCGTGATCGGCCCCCTCGACCTGACCGCCCACGTGGACGAAGCCCTCGCCGTCCAGGCCGTCGCGTTCGGCCTGGGGGAGGAGGAGGTCGCCGTACGCCGGCAGATCGTCCTGCGGCACATGACCTACCCCGGCGCCCGCGCGCTCGGCGCGACCACGTCCGACGGGCGGCTCGCCGGGTTCGTCTACGGCATGCCCAACGACCGGGTGCACTGGTGGTCCACCGTCGTCGAGCCGTACGTGCGCGCGAACGGCCACGACGGCTGGCTCGACGACTCCTTCGTGATCACCGAACTGCACGTGCACCCCGCGTACCAGAACCGCGGTGTCGGCCGGTCGCTGATCACCACGATCACCGACAGCGCCGCCGAACCCCGCTCGATCCTCTCGGCGATCGACCGCGACAGCCCGGCCCGCGGCCTGTACTTCTCCCTCGGATACGTCGACCTGGCCCGGCGCGTGATGTTCCCGAGCGCCCCGAAGCCGTACGCCGTGATGGGGGCGACACTGCCGCTGCGGCGCACGTAGCACACGGGTGCACGATTACCGTCCGCACAGAGAGGCGGGCTAACCTCCTGCCACCACCCTTTCGTCGCAGGAGTCGAGAACCATGGCCCAGGTCCAGCGGATGTCACGTTTGATGGTCAAGACATTGCGTGACGACCCGGCGGACGCCGAGACGCTCAGCCACAAGCTGCTCGTCCGCGCCGGCTACGTGCGCCGCAACTCGGCCGGCATCTGGACCTGGCTGCCGCTGGGCAAGAAGGTCCTGGACAACGTCTCCCGCGTGGTCCGCGAGGAGATGGACGCCATCGGCGGCCAGGAGGTCCTCCTCCCCGCCCTGCTGTCCAAGGAGCCCTACGAGGCGTCGGGCCGCTGGGAGGAGTACGGCGACCTGCTGTTCCGCCTCAAGGACCGCAAGGGCGCCGAGTACCTGCTCGGCCCCACGCACGAGGAGATCTTCACCCTGCTGGTGAAGGACCAGGCGGCCTCGTACAAGGACCTGCCGGTGATCCTCTACCAGATCCAGACGAAGTACCGGGACGAGGCCCGCCCCCGCTCCGGCGTGCTGCGCGGGCGCGAGTTCCAGATGAAGGACTCGTACTCCTTCGACACGACCGACGAGGGCCTCGTCGAGGCGTACGGGCTGCACCGCGCCGCATACCAGAGGATCTTCGAGCGCCTCGGCCTCGACTACCGGATCGTGTCGGCCGTCTCCGGCGCGATGGGCGGCTCGGCCTCCGAGGAGTTCCTGGCCCCGGCCGCGGCCGGCGAGGACACCTTCGCGGACTGCCCGGCCTGCGACTACGCGGCGAACACGGAGGCCGTCACCTTCGCGCTGACGCCCGTGTCCGCGGAGCACGGCTCCGTCGAGGAGCTGGACACCCCCGACACCCCGACCATCGAGACCCTCGCCGAGCACCTGGGCGTCGCCGCCTCCGACACGCTCAAGAACCTGCTGGTGAAGGTCGACGGCGAGATCGTCGCCGTCGGCGTCCCCGGCAACCGCGAGGTCGACCTCGGCAAGCTGGGCGAACACCTGGCCCCCGCGGTCGTCGAACTGGTCACCGCCGAGGACTTCGAGGGCCGCCCCGACCTCGTCCGCGGCTATGTCGGGCCGCAGGGCCTGGAGAAGGTCCGCTACATCGCCGACCCGCGCGTCGCCCCCGGCACCGCCTGGATCACCGGCGCCAACAAGCCCAACACGCACGCCCGCAACGTGGTGGCCGGCCGCGACTTCGAGGTCGACGACTACCTGGACGTCGTCGTGATCGAGGAGGGCGACCCCTGCCCCGCCTGCGGCACCGGCCTCAAGCTGGACCGCGCCATCGAGATCGGCCACATCTTCCAGCTCGGCCGCAAGTACGCCGACACCTTCCAGCTCGACGTCCTCGGCCAGCAGGGCAAGCCCGTCCGCGTCACCATGGGCTCCTACGGCATCGGCGTCTCCCGCGCGGTCGCGGCCCTCGCCGAGCAGCACGCGGACGAGCAGGGCCTCGTCTGGCCCAAGGAGGTCGCCCCGGCCGACGTGCACGTGGTCGCCGCCGGCAAGGCCCTCCAGACCGAACTGGCCCTCGACGTCGCCGGGCAGCTGGGCGCGGCGGGCGTCCGCGTCCTGGTCGACGACCGCGCCGGGGTCTCCCCGGGCGTGAAGTTCACCGACGCCGAACTCATCGGCGTCCCGCAGATCCTGGTCGCCGGCCGCCGCTCCGCCGAGGGCGTCCTGGAGCTGAAGGACCGCAGGACCGGCGAGCGCGAGGAGCTGACGGTCGCGGAGGCCGTCGCCCGCCTCACCGCCTGAGCGCGCTTTTCCGGGCCCCGCACCGTCCGCCGGTGCGGGGCCCAGGGCTTTCCCGGCGCTTTAATGAGCCTCTCAGGGACTTCTTCCGTGGCGTATGGCTGCCTCACAGACTTCTCTCAGGCTCGTCCCCGACCGTAGGACGTGACAGAACGTCACCAGGGAGGGGAGCAGTCATGCGAGGGAGAGAACGAGGTGCCGCCGCGGCGGTCCGCAGAGGGGCCCGGCGTACGGCCGCCGCCGCGGCGGCGGTCACGCTCGCGGCGGCGGCCGGGGTGTTCGCACTCGTCGGCACCATGCAGGCCGATGCCGACACGACGGCCAGCAGCGGCACGAGCAGCAGTAGTGACAGCAGTAACAGCAGCGGCACGAGCAGCGGCACGGATTCCACGTCGAGCGGCTCGTCGTCCACGGACAACTCGTCCAGCTCCAGTTCAAGCTCCAGCTCCAGCGACTCCCTCCAGTCCTCCTCCAGCGGTCTCACCTCCTCCTCCAGCGGCTCCTCCTCCGACTCCACCTCGGGGGCGTCATGACGACCACGTCCACGTCCACGGCCGTGCGCCCGACCGCCGCCGCCGACTGGCGTGCCCTCGGGACCTCCGTCCGCCTGGTCGTCACCGACCCCGCCGTCCTCGACTCCTGCAACCTGCTGCTGGCCCGCCACCTCGCCGAGGTGGACGCCACGTGCAGCCGCTTCCGGGACGACTCCGAACTCGCCGCCCTGGACGCCTCGTCGGGCCGCCCCACCGAGGTCAGCCCGCTGCTCGCGGAGGCCCTCGCGGTGGCGCTGCGCGCGGCGCGGGCCACGGACGGCGCGGTCGACCCGACGGTCGGCTCCGCGATGGCCGCCATCGGCTACGACCGCGACTTCACCCTCGTCCGCGAGGCCGACCGCCCGGTGAAACTCCTGGTCAAGCGCGCCCCCGGCTGGCGTCTGGTGAAGCTCGACGGCCGCACGGTGACCGTCCCCGAGGGCGTCCGTCTCGACCTCGGCGCGACGGCGAAGGCGTGGGCCGCGGACAAGGCGGCCACCACGCTGGCGCGCGCCGCGGGCTGCGGCGTCCTGGTCGGCCTCGGCGGCGACACGGCCGTAGCGGGGCAGCCCCCGGCGGGCGGCTGGCGCATCCGCGTCCAGGACGTCACGGGCCCGGTCGACGAGACCCCGGCCGACGGCCCGTACGCCACCGTCGGCATGCGCGACGGCGGCCTCGCCACCTCCGGTACGACGGCCCGGCGCTGGCGCCGCGGCGGCCAGGACCTGCACCACATCGTCGACCCACAGACCGGCCTGCCCGTGCGCACCCCCTGGCGTACGGTCTCGGTGGCCGCGGCCAGCTGCGCCGACGCCAACGCGGCGAGCACCGCGGCCCTGGTCAAGGGCGCGGGCGCGGAGCGCTGGCTGACCCGGCTGGGCCTGGCGGCCCGGCTGGTGGCCCACGACGGCACGGTCGTCCTGACCCCGGGCTGGCCGACTCACGTCCAGGCACCGGAGGTCGGGGCATGACCAGCGAGACCCTCTGGTACGCCAACCGGGCCACCGGCGCCGTCACCCTCGTCCTGTTCACCGTCGTCGTCCTGCTGGGCATCGCCGTACGGCTGCGGGGCCGCATCCCCGGGCTGCCGCGCTTCGGCACGGTCTCCCTGCACCGCACCCTCTCCCTCTCCGCGACGGCCTTCCTGGCCGCGCACATCGCGGTCGCGGTCCTCGACGGATACGTCAACATCACCGCCGTCGACGCGGTCGTGCCCTTCCTCTCCGACTACCAGCCGCTCTGGCTGGGCCTGGGCACCGTCGCGTTCGACCTGCTGCTCGCGGTCGTGGTCACCAGCCTGCTGCGGGAACGGCTCGGCCACCGCACCTGGCGGGCCGTGCACTGGCTGGCGTACGCCTCCTGGCCGGTCGCCCTGGTCCACGGCATCGGCATCGGCACGGACACCGGCACCGACTGGATGACCTGGCTCACGGTGTCCTGCGTGGCCGCGGTGGTCGCCGCGTTCGGCCTGCGGGTCACCCACTCCGTCCGCCTCAACCGCCGTACTCCCGCCGCCCTCCTGCGCACGGCCGAAGGGGCCTGACCGTGATCATGACGTCCACCGACACCTACCTCCCACCACGGCTGCTGGCCCCGACCGGCGCCCCCGCCGACCTCCGCACCCACGAACAGCGCTACAGCCCCCTGGCGTACGGCCACCCGGACCACGTCCTGCGTACAGTCGCCGAGTCGGGGCTCACCGGCCGCGGCGGGGCCGCCTTCCCGACCTACCGCAAACTGCTCTCCGTCGCCGAGGCGGGCCGCCGCACCGGCCGCGCCCCCGTGGTCGTCGCGAACGGCTCCGAGGGCGAACCGGCCGCGCACAAGGACCGCACGCTGCTGAGCCTGTCACCCCATCTCGTCCTGGACGGGCTCCAGTTGGCGGCCGAGGCGGTCGGCGCGGGGGAGGCGTACCTCGCGGTCGAGGACGGCGTGACCGTACTGGAACGCGCTCTCGCCGAACGCCACGACCCGCTGCCGGTGAAGGTGACGCGGGTACCGCGCCGCTTCCTCTCCGGCGAATCCTCCGCGCTGGCCCAGTACTTGTCGGGCTACGCGGCCCTGCCCCGCCACCAGGACCCGCCCGTACGGGAGTCGGGCGTCCGCAAGGCCCCCACCCTCGTCCAGAACGTGGAGACGCTGGCCCACCTCGCCCTCATCGCGCGCTACGGCCCCGAGTGGTTCCGTACCGCGGGCACGCCGTCGGAACCGGGCAGCGTGCTGTGCACGGTCCACGCGCCGGGCCGCCAACCCCGCGTCGTCGAGGCCCCGTTCGGCCTGCCCGTGCACCGCCTGCTGCCCCTGGACGGCCTGTCGGCGGTCCTCGTCGGCGGCTACCACGGCACCTGGGTACCGGTGGACCAGGCGGCCCAATTCACCTTGAACGCCGGGCAATTGGGCGCCGGAGTCATCGCCGGCCTGCCCGCGACCCACTGCGGCCTCGCCGAAACCGCCCGCGTTCTGCGCTACTTGGCCCTGGAGTCGGCCGGCCAGTGCGGCCCCTGCCTCAACGGCCTGCCCCGCATCGCCGCCGCGTTCCAGACCCTGGCGGCACCGGGCCCGCAGGGCACCGTACGCGAGGACATCGCCCGCTGGGCGGGCCTGGTCGAGGGCCGCGGCGCCTGCCACCACCCCGACGGCACCGTCCGCCTGGTCCGCAGCGCCCTGATCACCTTCGCCCCCGAACTCGACGCCCACGCCCGCGGCTTCTGCCTGGCGACGGCCCACACCCCGCTTCTCCCCGTCCCACCAGAGGAGACGAACTGACATGCAGGACCGAGCCACCCCCCAACACCTGACCATCGACTGGACCGCCTGCCAGGGCCACGGCCTCTGCGCGGAACTCCTCCCGGAACACATCGAGTTGGACGAGTGGGGCTACCCACTGCTGGACCAAGCACAGATCTCCACCGCAACGATCAAACGCGCGAGAAGAGCGGCAGCGGACTGCCCGGTACTGGCCTTGAAGCTGACATCGGCAAGCAACGTTGGTTGAGAGCAACCGCCTTGCTCTTACACCCACCCCGCAAACTCCAACAAAAGCTCCGCATCACGAACCCGCCCCACCCGCCGAGCCCGCACCCCCGACTCCACAGCCCGAAACAACACCCACCCCCGCAACCGCCCAGCGTCAACCTCCAACGACTCCGCCATCCGCTTGATCCGCCGCCGCAACACCCCCGCCCCGGCCGGCGAGGCAATCAGATCCTCCACCCGATCCCGCACCAACCGAGCCAGATCGAACGCACACTCACCCACCACCGGATCCGGCCCCACCGCCAACCACGCCATCCGCTCACCCGCAAGCACCTTGCTCTGCCGAAACGTTCCGTGCAGCAACCGCACCTCCGGCGGCGAGGCCACCAGCTCCGCCCGCACCCCGACCGCCGCGTCGACCAACGCGGCGACCTCCCCGTCGCCGTCCGCCACCCCCGCCCGCATCGCCTCCGCCTGCCGCCCCGTACGTTCGGCGACGGTCTCGAACACGCCCCCCGCGGGCGGCGTCACCCACAGCCGCCGCAACACCCCCGCCGCCTCCAGCAACGCCTTCGCCTCGGGCAACGACCGCACGGAAACCTCGGGATGCAGCCGCTCAAGCAGCAGCACCCCCGCGTCGTCACCCCCCTCCCCGTCCAGCAGCCGCACCGCACCGGAACCGCCCCAGTGAGCCAGCGCGGAGCGCTCCGCCGCGGGCCGTGCCGACGGCGGTGCCAGCTTCAGCACGGCCGGCGTACCGTCCGGCAGCCGCACCAGCAGGACGACGCTGCTGCGGCCCCCGGGCGCCTGCACCCGCTCCACGGTCGACTCGCGTAGATCGACGGCATGCCGAACCAGCTCCGGCAATGTGTCCAACCAGTCCACGGCACCGTCGCGACGGGTCTCGCCGAGCGCCCGCACCAGGCGCGGCAGCGGTTCGAAAGCCATGCGCGAGTTGTTCCCTTCCAAGGTCGGCTTCGCACGTGTACGCGACAATCCGGTGCGCGCGGGCCCGTACGAGGCCGTCGTCGTCCTACGTCCGCGGTGCCGTCGAGGCGGACGGGGCGGCCGGCGCGGTCGGTCCGGCCGCCGCCGTGCGCTCGGCGAGACCAGGGAAGGCTACGCTCTCGCCGCTCCAGCGCACCGCGCGCACCGCCGCGTCCCGCAGCGCCGTGGCCGCCGAGGCCCGCCGGGCACCGCTGGTGGCGCGCACCAGGTCGGAGTAGACCCCGGCCACCCGCTCCTCCAGCTCCGCGGCGAGCCGCACCGCCGCCGCGGAGTCCGGCACGGCGAACGGCAGCGCGTACCCGGCCGCGGCGACGACCGGCGTACCCCCGAGGTCCTTCACCGAGCGGGCCAGTTCGTCCCGGCGGGCGCGATGGGCGTCGTACGCGGCCAGTGCCTCGCTCTTGCGGGCCGCGTCGACCCGGCCGCCGACGACGCCGTAGCCGTAGACCGCCGCGAGTTGGTCGGCGAGGGCGGCCTGGAGCGCCTTGAGCTGCGCGCTGTCGGCCTTGCCGTCCCCGCTGTCCGGGGCGGTGGGGCTGCTGCTGGTGCTCACTTGTCGCCCTCCGTCAGCAGGTACGCGTGCGCCGCCCCGGCCGCCGCCACGGACGCCAGCAGCCGCGCCAGCTCACCCGGCAGCTCCACCAGCGCCTTCGCCCGCTTGTCCGCCAGCGCCCGCTCCGAGGCGGCGAGATCGGCGAGCGCGGTCGCCGGGTCGACCGTGACGGAGGGGGAGGGGGCGGCTGTCGGTGACGCGGATGCCTCACTCGTCTCCCCGCTCGTCGTCCCGCCCCCGAACGCCCGTGCGTGCCGTACGACCTCCGCCCGCAGGGGCCGCAGCCGCTCCGCGAGCGTGGGATGGCCGGTGATCACGGCGGCGTACTCCGCGGCCAGCGCCTCGCTGTCGCGGGCGGCACGCGCGCGTGCGCGGGTCGCGGCCGAGGCACGGGCGCGGGCCGCGGCCGACTCCGGCGAGTTGGAGCAGCCCGCGAGCGCCACGGCACCCGCGGCCGACGCGAGGAGAGTCCGTCGCCGCAGGCGCGACGGCAGGGTGAACGACACGTGAGACGTCCTCGGAGACCTCGTACGAACGAATGGGCGGACCGCCCGCGATCACGGTACCCGCGCCCACCGACAGCGCGTGCCACCGGCTTGACGTGCGTACGGCTGACGTTCGCCGCCCCGTCGCCCGGCGCCGGTGCCTCCCGCCGGATGGACGGCAACACCCCCCGGGAACCGATACCCTTTGACCTGACACGCGCGACCAACCCACAACAGCACACGCGGCCGAGGAGTCACCCGGATGAGCACCACCCAGAGCGAGAGGCTGCGAGAACTGCTGGAACCGCTCGTGCGCTCCCAGGGTCTGGACCTCGAAGAGATCGCCGTGGAATCCGTCGGCCGCAAGCGCGTCCTGCGCGTCGTCGTCGACTCCGACGAGGGCGCCGACCTGGACGCCGTCGCCGACGTGAGCCGCGCCCTGTCCGAGAAGCTCGACGAGAGCGACGCGATGGGCGACGTCGAGTACACCCTCGAAGTGGGCACCCCGGGCGCCGAACGCGCCCTCACCGAGCACCGCCACTACGTGCGCGCCACCGACCGCCTGGTCGGATTCCGGCTGCGCGAGGGCGGCGAGCTGACCGCCCGCATCCTGAAGGTGGACGACGAGGGTCTCGACCTCGAAGTGCCCGGCGTCAAGGGCCGCAAGGCCACCAGCCGCAGGCTCGCCTTCGAGGACATCGACAGGGCGCGCGTGCAGGTCGAGTTCAACCGTAAGAACAAGAGCGACGAAGAGATCGCAGAGGAGGCGTAGCCGTGGACATCGACATGAGTGCCCTGCGGGGCCTGGTCCGGGAGAAGGAGATCTCCTTCCCCCTGCTGGTCGAGGCGATCGAGTCGGCCCTCCTCATCGCCTACCACCGCACCGAGGGAAGCCGCCGTCACGCGCGCGTGGAGCTCAACCGGGAGACCGGGCACGTGGTCGTGTGGGCGAAGGAGGACCCCGAGGACCTGGAGGAGGGGCAGGAGGCACGCGAGTTCGACGACACCCCGTCGGACTTCGGCCGGATCGCCGCCACCACCGCCAAGCAGGTCATCCTTCAGCGGCTGCGCGACGCCGAGGACGACGCGACGCTCGGCGAGTACGCGGGCCGCGAGGGCGACATCGTCACCGGTGTCGTCCAGCAGGGCCGCGACCCGAAGAACGTGCTCGTCGACATCGGCAAGCTGGAGGCCATCCTGCCGGTGCAGGAGCAGGTGCCCGGCGAGTCCTACCAGCACGGCATGCGGCTGCGGTCGTACGTCGTCCGGGTGGCCAGGGGTGTCCGCGGCCCGTCCGTGACGCTGTCGCGCACGCACCCCAACCTCGTCAAGAAGCTGTTCGCGCTCGAAGTGCCCGAGATCGCCGACGGCTCCGTCGAGATCGCGGCCATCGCACGCGAGGCCGGACACCGCACGAAGATCGCCGTACGGTCCACCCGTTCGGGTCTCAACGCCAAGGGTGCCTGCATCGGCCCGATGGGCAGCCGGGTCCGCAGCGTCATGGCCGAGCTGAACGACGAGAAGATCGACATCGTCGACTGGTCCGACGACCCCGCCGAGATGGTCGCCAACGCGCTCTCCCCGGCCCGGGTCTCCAAGGTCGACGTCGTCGACCTCGCGGCCCGCTCCGCGCGCGTGACGGTGCCCGACTACCAGCTGTCGCTGGCGATCGGCAAGGAGGGCCAGAACGCCCGGCTCGCCGCCCGTCTCACCGGCTGGCGCATCGACATCCGGCCGGACACCGAGCAGCCCTCGGACCAGCCGCAGGGCAAGTCCGACAAGCCGGAGAAGCGGGACTGACCGGGCGGCCGGTCCGCGCCCGGTAGGTGGCCCACGCAACGGCCCGTTATCCGGCCGTGACCTGCGGGGAATGGTTCCCGGCCGCCGGGCGCCGAGATCGCGTCAGCTTTATGCGCAGCAACTGTTCGATTCTTGCCCCAAAGGGGTGAGGCGCCCGCAGGGAGGTAGACTTAGCGGTGTCTGGCCGGACGCATGCCCGCGCATGCCCTGAGCGCACCTGTGTGGGGTGCCGGGAGCGAGCGGCCAAGATCGAACTGCTGCGCATCGTGGCGGTCGAGGACGACTGCGTCCCCGATCCTCGCGGTACGCTGCCCGGCCGGGGTGCGTATGTACATCCCGCCCTCGCCTGTCTCGACCAGGCGGTGCGCCGCCGGGCGTTTCCGCGGGCGCTGCGCGTCCCGGGACCGCTCGACATAAAGGCGTTGCGCCTCCACGTCGAGCAGGCGGAAGGTTGCCGAACGGTGGCAGCCGAGCCGGCAACACCGTAAGCGTCCCCGCCTGTGCGGGGGTTGTTAGACGTGTCGTACGGAACCCCGTACGGCTCTGGTATTCCGCGAGTTGGAAGTAGGTCGAGATTGCGATGAGCACTCGATGAGCACGCGATGAGTACGCCCATGAAGTAGCGACGGTCCGGCCGCAACCCGGACCTAAAAGGAGCGAAGTGGCTAAGGTCCGGGTATACGAACTCGCCAAGGAGTTCGGGGTTGAGAGCAAGGTCGTCATGGCCAAGCTCCAGGAACTCGGTGAATTTGTCCGATCGGCGTCATCGACGATCGAGGCACCGGTAGTACGCAAACTGACAGACGCCCTCCAGCAGGGCAACGGAGGCGGCAAGCCCGCTTCCGCCCGCAAGGCTGCCCCGGCGAGGCCGGGCCCCCCCTCCCCCGCGCAGGTGGCCCGCCCGGCCGCCCCGCGCCCGCCGGCCCCGAAGCCGGCCGCCGCCGAGAAGCCCGCGGCTCCCGCCGCCCCGGTTGCTCCCGGCCCCCGTCCCACCCCCCCCCAAGCCCGCGCCGCCCCCCCCCCCCGCCCGCCACCCCGCGG
>LJCV01000114.1 GCA_001298575.1 Actinobacteria bacterium OK074 | reverse complement strand
CTCCAGCCTGGGATCACCCACGCTCCCAGCACAGCGCAGCCCGGCCACTCCCCGCAGCGGACCACCAAGATCTGAAACGAGAAGCAACTCACGAGGCGAGCTACCGACTCAAGACCAGCTCACTAGAAGGCTGTTCGGCCAGCGCGCTCCGGTCGGCCGGGGCGCGCCAACAGGGCTTACGGGACTGCCCCTTGACGGATGCCACGGTTCGGCCGGGTTTCCGCCCGTGTGACCGACGCCCGCCGTGCGCTCGTTTTGAAGCGCATGCCCTTTGATCAATAAGATCCGGCGATGATCAGAACACATCGGCTGGCGGCGGGCGCCTGTGCCCTGCTCGCCGCCCTGGCGACCGGGATCCTCGTCCCGGCAGTCCCGGCAGACGCCGCCGCCGACGATACGACCGCCGCCGCACCCCAGGTGGACCTCGTCCTGGACGTCAGCGGATCGATGCGCGCGACGGACATCGACGGCGAGTCCCGGATGGCCGCGGCGAAGCAGGCGTTCAACGAGGTGCTCGACGCGACGCCCGCGGAGGTCCAGCTCGGCATCCGCACGCTGGGCGCCAACTACCCGGGCAACGACCGGCAGACGGGCTGCAAGGACACCGCGCAGCTCTACCCGGTCGGGACGCTGAACCGCACCGAGGCGAAGGCCGCGGTGGCGACGCTGACGCCGACCGGGTGGACGCCGATCGGCCCCGCCCTGCTCAAGGCGGCCGACGACTTCCAGAGCGGGGAGGGTTCCAAGCGCATCGTCCTCATCACCGACGGCTCGGACACCTGCGCCCCGCTCGACCCGTGCGAGGTGGCCCGGGAGATCGCCGCCAAGGGGATCGACATGACCGTCGACACCCTGGGCCTGGTGCCGACGACCGCGATGAGCAAGCAGCTCAGCTGCATCGCCGAGGCGACCGGCGGCACCTACACGTCGGTGGAGCACCGCAGCCAACTCACCGACAAGGTCAACCAGCTGGTGGACCGGGCGGCCGACCCGGTGGTGAACCCGACGGCCGTGGCGGGCACTTCGGCGTGTACGTCGGCGCCGACGCTGAAGTCGGGCCTGTACAGCGACCGCGAGGAGTTCGCCCAACACCGGTTCTACCGGGTAGAACTGAAGCCGGGTCAGGAACTGCGCACCTCGGTGAGCGTGGGCGTCGACCGCACGGTGGACCCGGACTACGGGGTACTGCTGCGGGCGATCACCCTGCACGGCCGGGAGATCGTGCGCGGCGAGGCCACCGGCACCGGCCGCACGGACGCCCTGTCGACCGGTCTGCGGTACGCGAAGCCGGAGAGCGACGACGACGATGACGCGGACACCGCCGAGACGGTGTGCCTGGAGCTGTCCAACTCCTTCACCCCGGCCACCGGCGTGAAGACCACGCCCGGCCTGCCCCTCGAACTGACCGTGGACGTCGTGGCCGGTCCGGACGGGTCGAGCGACGTGGCCTCCTTCGGGCTCGGCCGCGGCTGGTGGCTGCTCGGCGCCCTGATCCTCACCGGCTTCCTCGCCGGTGTGCTGTGGGGCTGGGTGTCACGCTGGCGGATCGCGGTCTGGAGGACCAACTGATGCGTATCGCACACGTGTTGACCGCCGCCGCGCTGCTGCTGGGCAGCGCCGCGGCCCCGGCCCTGGCCGACGACGCCTCCCCGTCCCCGTCCGCCTCGGACGACTCCGCCGCGCCCACGGTGGCGGGCACGTCGTTCCGCGCGGCGACGGAGATCGAGCAGGGGCAGGAGGCGACGGCGAGCGCCTCCACCGGCGACTACCTGTACTGGTCGTTCCCCGCGGACGCCGGCCAACGCCCCACCGTGGCCGCGACGGTGACCTTCCCGTCCACGTCCGCCGCCCGCACCGGCGCGCAGAGCTGGCAGCTCGACGTGTACGACGGGCTGCGGCGCCGCCAGGCGTGCCAGTACGGCGCGCAGACCCGCACGTTGGCGCAGGACGCGTCCTCGGTGAAGCTGTCCTGCACGCTGCGCACGGTGCGCGCCTGGTCGGAGCAGTGGGCCAACGACCCGCTGCCGGGCACCTATTACGTCCGGCTGACCGTGGTGGACGTGGCCACGGCCGACCTCGGCCAGCCGGTGGACGCCGAACTCCGGGTGGATTCCAAGGACATCGGCGGTGCGGCGGCGGTCGACGGTTCACTGTCCGAGCCGCTGGTGCCGGGCATCGCGACGAGCGCGAAGTCGGACTCGGACTCCGACTCGGACGACGACTCCACCAAGTCCGCCGTGCTGTCGTCCCTCGAACCCGACGGCGGCTGGTCCTCCGGCTGGTGGTCCGACCGCTGGGTGTGGACGGCGGTGGGCGGCGTCCTCGCGGCGCTCGCGGGCATCGGCGGGTACGCCCTGACGAAGGGGACGGGCCGGCCGCGCCGGACGCCATCGGGGGTGTGACGCCGCCGCGCCGAGCCCCAACGGGCGGCAGGGCCCGCCGTGTTCACCACGCGGCGGGCCTTTCGCACGTCAGGCGCACATCCGGCCCACGTCAGGCGTACATCCAGCGCGCCCCAGGAGCTCTCGGGACACCCCGGCAGCCCCCGGCTCACTCCCCCCGCAACACCTTCGCCAGCGTGCTGTCCCCGCTCACCTCGGCCTGCCCGTCCCGTATGACCTGACGGAGCGTCACATCGCCCTGCCCCAGGGCCGTACAGGTCCCGGAGTCCAGCACGAGGCGGGCGTCGGGCGCCTCGGGCGCGGGCCCGTCGCCGTAGACCGGCCCTCCCTCCGCACCCACCCACAGGTGGAACTCCCCTTCGTCGAGCCGGACTTCGAGCAGGCCCTCGCCCTCCAGGGCGGACAGGAGCGGGAGTGCGAACCAGTGGGCGCGGACCGCGTCGGTGGGGCGGCGCTCGGCGAGTTCGGGGGCGCCCCAGGTGCCGAGCGCCCGCAGTACCGGCAGCAACTCGCGTCCACGGGCGGTGAGTTCGTAGACGAAGGCCGCGCCCGGCGGGGGCAGCCGGCGGCGGGTGGCCAGGCCGTCGCGTTCCATGTCCTTCAGCCGGGACGCCAGTACGTCCGTGGAGACGCCCGGCAGGTCCGCGTGCAGATCGGTGTAGCGGCGCGGTCCCGCGAGGAGTTCGCGGACGATCAGGAGGGTCCACCGGTCGCCGACGGCATCCAGGGCGCGGGCGGTGGAGCAGTACTGGTCGTAGCTTCGGCGAGGTGACATGCGACGCAGTCTAGACATGTTGTTGGACTTTCCAAGCGGAAGCTTGGTAAAACCAAGCAACACCAGATACCGGAGGGGCGCAGCGCATGGAGTTCCGGCAGTCGAACAAGCTCAGCGAGGTCTGTTACGAGATCCGCGGCCCGGTGATCGAGCACGCCGACGCACTGGAGGCGGCGGGCCACAGCGTGCTGCGCCTGAACACCGGCAACCCCGCGCTGTTCGGTTTCGAGGCGCCGGAGGAGATCCTCCAGGACATGATCCGCATGCTGCCGCAGGCGCACGGCTACACGGACTCGCGCGGTGTCCTCTCCGCCCGCCGGGCCGTGGCGGGGCGCTACCAGACGCTGGGCCTGGAGGTCGGCGTCGACGACGTCTTCCTCGGCAACGGCATCTCCGAGCTGATCTCCATGGCCGTACAGGCGTTGGTCGAGGACGGCGACGAAATCCTCATCCCCGCCCCGGACTTCCCGCTGTGGACGGCCGTGACGACCCTCGCGGGCGGCAAGGCGGTCCACTACCTCTGCGACGAACAGGCCGACTGGTACCCGGACCTGGCCGACATGGCGGCGAAGATCACCGACCGCACCAAGGCCGTCGTCATCATCAACCCGAACAACCCCACCGGCGCCGTCTACCCGAAGGAAGTCATCGAGGGCATCCTCGACCTCGCCCGCCGCCACGGCCTGATGGTCTTCGCCGACGAGATCTACGACCGCATCCTGTACGACGACGCCGTGCACCACTCGGTCGCCGCGCTCGCCCCCGACCTCGTCGTCCTGACCTTCTGCGGCCTGTCCAAGACCTACCGGGTGGCCGGGTTCCGTTCGGGCTGGCTGGTGATCACCGGTCCAAAACAGCATGCCAAGAACTACGTTGAGGGCCTGACCATGCTGGCCTCCATGCGGCTGTGCGCCAACGCGCCCGCCCAGTACGCCATCCAGGCAGCGCTCGGCGGCCGTCAGTCCATCCACGAACTGACCGCGCCCGGCGGCCGGTTGTACGAACAGCGCACCGTGGCCTGGGAGAAGCTCAACGAGATCCCCGGCGTCTCCTGCGTGAAGCCGAAGGGCTCGCTGTACGCGTTCCCGCGCCTGGACCCCAAGGTGCACAAGATCCACGACGACGAGAAGTTCGTCCTGGACCTGTTGCTGCGGGAGAAGATCCAGGTCGTGCAGGGCACCGGCTTCAACTGGCCGACCCCGGACCACTTCCGGATTCTCACGCTGCCGTACGCGGACGACCTGGAGGCGGCGATCGGGCGGATCGGGCGGTTCCTGAGCGGGTATCGGCAGTAAGCACGGATCGGCAACAGTCGTCAGGATTGCGAATGTTCGCGGATTCGCGGCCGGAGTGAGGGGGGATGCCATAGAGTGCGGCCACTGATCACGGGGATCGGCGATCAGGGGATGGGGGAACCCCGGATGTTCATGCTTCCTCGGCGTGCGTCGGGCGCGCCACCGACGTTACGAAGACGGCTCGCCCTGCTGCTCGCGCTCCTTGTCGTCGCGGGCAGCCCATGGGTGCAACGGCGGGTCTCGGACTTCTACGTCGAACACTTCTACTACGCCAGGGGTGTTGGGGACGAGCACCTGCTCTGGCTGGTCCGGGCGGCGTTCATGCCGGCGTGGGGGTACTCCCCCGACGCCTTCGGCGGCGTCGGCTATCTGATCGTGAACGACCTCAGCACCGTAGTGCTGCTCGCGGGGATCGCCTTCCTTACGACGCGGCCACCGGTCCGCCGGGCGCCGGGGTGGCTGCGCTGCTTCGTCGCGGCGGTGTCGGCGTCGGAGTTCGTGGTCCTGGTGCAGTGGGCCGTGCCCGGTGCCTTCATACCGGGCTACGGGGACCAGGCGTTCTCGGGCGTCCTGCTGAAGGAATGGCTGCGCTCGGGCCTCATCTTCGGTCTGGCAGTCGGTGTACTGCTCGTCCTGCTGACCGTCCGCCCGGCGGGACCGCTCGCCACCCAGTCCACCGACGCCGCGAGGGCGTCGTTCCGTCGCAGGAAACAGGGAGGGCCCGGTATGACGACCGCGCCGGTCCAGATGCCGGTCGGGAGCGCACCGGGTGACGTCACCCGGTATCTGTGCGCCGCGGCCTACGTCGACGAGGGGTTCGCCGACCGGGTGGTGGAGGGCGTCCTGGTCGACGAGGCCGGTGCCGTGGCCCCCTCGCCCGGTGTCGACCTGCTGGCGGTGGTGCGCCACTGCCTGGCGGCCCAGGAGATCCGGCACCGGCGCGATCTGCGCCTGGCGGCGGCCTTCGCGGCCGTCGTCCTCGTCGCACCGCTGTGGCTCTTCTTCGCCCTGGTCCTCCTCGGGGTCACCGGCCGGACCGGCGCCCAGCCGAGCCTGGCCACCCGCGGCCGGCACCAGCCCGGCAACAGGGTCCTGCTGAGCACCTTGATCGCCGCGGGGTTCGTGGTGCTGGTCGCCTTCTACTTCGGCGTCGTCGTCTCGTCCCTGTCCACGCCCGGATTCGTGAGCTGGCTGCTCGGCGCCTATCTGGCCGGGGTCCCGGCCGCGCTCGTCTCGCTCGGCGCGGTGGCCTTCGCGTACGCGACGGTCGTACGCCATCACCTCGACGTCGACCGGCTGTTGCGCACCACCATGACCCGCGAGACGTTCGCCCGGCAGCCCCGGCCGACCGTGCCCCGGCGCAAGTGGATCGCCCACCGGCTCGCGGCCGTCAAGGAGGCGCGGGACGGGAACGTCACCGTGTACAGCGGCTACACCCCGTTCATCGGCTACGCGGCGACCAAGTCCAAATGGCCGCTCACCGTGCCGCTGCTGCCCGCCGACGACCCGGCCGGGCTGCGCGGCCCCGTCGAACCGCGGCCGTTCACGGTCGCCGACATCGTCGCCCACGTGCGCGCACAGCTCCAGGCGGTCGCCGCGGCCGGTGCCACCGACGGGGAGGCCGGTGCCGTCAATGGGACGGCGCCGAGCGGCGAGGAGCGCCTCGGCTCCCTCGTCATCGAGGACCGGGTCTTCGCGAGCGGTACGACGATCGGGGACGACGCCCGGTTCACCCGGCCCACGACGCTGGCCCCGGCCGCACGCCTGTCGGCCGAGGCGGTCGAGCAGATCATGCTGCACCCGACCGGCACGGTCCGCCACTACCTCGCGGTCCACGTACCGCTGTGGGGCGGCGACGTGGTGCCGAGCGTGTTCCTGCACTTCTCGACCGTGGGCCAGTCGCTCCACCTGGACATCGACACCCATGTGCTCGGCCCGGTGCGCGCCGCCTACCACGTCGTGGACCGCCTGCGCGGCCCCCTGACCCCCGAGGCGAAACGGGGCCTGCTGATGGACGCCCTCCCCCACACGGGCCGGGCCCTGTTCGGCGCACCCCTGCGAGCGCTGCGGCACGCCACCTTCGAGAACCGCCACAACAGACGGATGGCCGACGAGATCAAGGCCATCCAGCAGGACCCGCTCTACGACTACGGCGCCCGGCTGAGC
Source organism: Actinobacteria bacterium OK074 (assembly GCA_001298575.1). Classification (GTDB taxonomy): domain Bacteria; phylum Actinomycetota; class Actinomycetes; order Streptomycetales; family Streptomycetaceae; genus Streptomyces. The sequence goes on along the minus strand of LJCV01000114.1, from coordinate 4,128 downwards.
ATCCGCGAGACGGCGCTGAGCCCCGACTACCACAACTACTTCCAGGTCGTGGACGCCGAGCGGATCACGTCCCTGGTGCAACGCCACACCCTCGCCGCCGTCCGCGAGTTCCTCGACGAACACGGCTACGACACCAACGACTTCCGCGCCCAGCAGCAGACCATTCTCAACCAGGGTCTCATCCAGCAGGGCGGCATGAGCATCATCGGCAACCAGGCGATCGGCGCGGGCGCGACAGCCACGCAGCACGTCCCGCGGCAGCCCGGTGCGGGGTCCCTCAGCGGCTCGGGCCGGTCCGACAAGTGACAGGAAAAGGGGCCCACTTGTGAGCGACAACGACGGACGTCAGGTTCCTCCCGTCAACAACGGCCTGGTGATCAGCGGCGGCACCCAGTACGTCGGCAACCAGGCCGTGGGACACGGCGCCCAGGCGTTCTCCGGTTCGGTCTCCTTCCAGCCGCAGGACGCCGCGCAGACCGCCCGCACGGCCGAACTCCTCGCGTTCGTCGAGCGGTTGCTGGCCGAGCACCGCACGGCACTCGCCGACCCGGACGCCACGACGAGGGAACTGCGGCGCCTGCGCGAGGAGTTGGAGGAGGACGAACCGCAGCCCACGGTCCTGCAACGGGCCCTGGACCGGCTGAACACGTTCGTCCAGCCGGTGACCCCGCTCGTGGTGGCGGTGGGGCAGCTGGCGCAGTCGGTGCAGGGGTTGCTGGGGCGCTGAGGCCCCGGGAGGGGTACGGGGGCAGGGGGCAGGGGGTTCGGAGTTCGAGGGTTCCGGGGGGCCTCCGGGGGGCTTCCTCCGGGCGGGGTCGCCGTCGACCGCGTTGTCAGACCCCGGTCGTAGTCTTCGAGTGGGCCGTTTCTTCTGTACGGCCCGGCCGTGACCGACGCCGGGAGGAGCACTCCGTGACACGACCGCCGACCGCCGCCCAGCGGCGTGTCATCGACGACGCCGATCCCGTCACCGGACGGCTCAGGGGTACGGAGGCGCAGCTCGCGGCCCTGGTCGGGCGCGGCCTCGCGTTCCGCCACCCGCGACCGCCGCACGCCCACTTCCTGACCCCGGCCGGACACCGCATACGGGAGGCGGACCCGGCCGAGCCGCAGGCGCCACCGCCCGCACCGGAGGCGCCCGCCCCGGGCGTGTTCGCCGCGCGGGTCGGCGGCGAGCCGGCGGGCGCGGACGCCTCGCCCGCCCGCACCCGCGAGGTGCACAGCGCCTGGCAGGGCCTGCTGGAGCTGCGCCGGATGACCAACCCGGACGGCGCCACGGACCGGCCGTGCGGCTGGGAGCGCACGCATCTGGTACGGGCCGCCGCGCTCGCCCTGGAGGCCGCCGGACACCGCCCCGCGGACGCGGCGCCGGACAGCGGGGGCTACCGGGTACGGGCGACGGCCCAGCCCCAGGCCGTGGCCGTGCACGAACCGGACGCCACCGCGCTGCGGGCCTGCGCGGCCACGCTGGAGCAGGCGGGCTGGCAGACCGGGGAGCACGCGGAGGCGCGGACGAGGGTGCGGTATCTGCTGGCTTCGCCGCGCCGGAAGTGAGGGAAGGGGCTTCCGAAGGAGTCGGCACGGCGGTCCCAAGAAGTTGCCTCGGCGCGGTTGAATGACCTTGCTCTCAACGGCAGTTGGCGCCCACTGAGCAAGCGCTCAGCCAGGTAGCCTGACGGCAGTCATCACTGCCGTACGTCGTAGAAGGGAACGCCGTGGCCGAGCATGTCACCGAGCCGTTTTCCGTCCGGGTCACCGTCCGCGGGTACGAGACCGACTCCCTGGGGCACCTCAACCAGGCCGTGTACCTCCAGTACGCGGAGCACGCGCGCTGGACCGCCCTGGACGCGGCCGGGACGGGTCAGTCCGAGCTGCTGGCGCGGGGAATCGGGCCGGTGGTCCTGGAGACCACGATCCGCTACCTGCGGGAGCTGCGCGCGGGCGACGAGACGGAGGTGACGTGCGCCTTCGAATGGGGCACGGGCAAGTCCTTCCGGGTCGCGCAGACGATCCGGAAGACGGACGGCACCGTGGCCGCGGAGGTGTCGATGGTCGCCGGGCTGATGGACCTCACCGCGCGCAGGCTGGTGGCCGACCCGGCGGCGCGGTTCCGGGAACTGGCCACGGACCCGAAGGTGTTCGGCCTCTGAACCACGGGGGCACTCCGCCCCCCGGACGCTACTGGTCCACCAACTCCGGCTGGTGGACGGTGTCGTAGGACGCGCGCGCGTCCGCGATGTAGCCGCGGTTGCGTTCCGCCCAGTCGGTCAGGCGCAGCAGCGTCTCGTGCAACTCGCGGGCGACCGACGTCAGTTCGTACTCGACCTTCGGCGGCACCGTCGGATGGACGGTGCGCGTCACCAGGCCGTCGCGCTCCAGGTTGCGCAGGGTCAGCGTGAGCATGCGGCGGCTGATGCCCTCGATACCGCGTTCCAGTTCGGTGAAGCGGATCGGCCCGTGGGCGGCGGCCACGAGGATCTGGACGCTCCATTTCCCGGAGACCCTGTCAAGAACTTCGCGGACGGGGCAGGCGTGCGCGTTCACGACCTGCGCCGTAACACCGGTGTTCCTCTGGGACATCGGACTGCCTCCTTATGCCGGTCTCCATGGTCACTCAGCATGTTCCCCGTTACAAGTCGTGCACTCAGTACGCTTGGAGAACCTGGAGGCCGTGGGCCATGTCGTCCCTGACCGAGTCACCCGCACCCGTCGCGCCACCGCGAACGTACTCCCGCTGGGCGGCCCTCGTCGTCCTGTGCGCGGGGACGCTGATGACGATCCTCGACGGCAACATCGTCACCGTCGCGATGCCGGCGATCCAGCGCGACCTCGGCTTCTCGGGGCCGGGGCTCGCGTGGGTGGTGAACGCGTACCTGATCCCGTTCGGCGGGCTGTTGTTGCTGGTGGGGCGGCTGGGGGATCTGGTGGGCCGCAGGCGGATGTTCGCCGCCGGGATCGCCGTGTTCACCGCGGCCTCCGTGCTGTGCGGGGTCGCGACGAGCCAGGGCACGCTGATCGCGGCGCGGGCCGTGCAGGGTGCCGGCGGCGCGATGGCCTCGGCGGTGGTGCTCGGCATGCTGGTGTCGCTCTTCCCCGAACCGCGCGAACAGGCCCGCGCCATCGCGGTGTTCAGCGCGGTCGGCGCGGGCGGCGGGGCGCTCGGCACCTTCCTCGGCGGGGCGTTGACGCAGGCGCTGAACTGGCACTGGATCTTCCTGATCAACCTGCCGATCGGGCTGGTCGCCTGGCTCGCCGCGCTGCGCGTGCTCGCCCCGGACGACGGCGCGGGGCTCGGCCGGGGCGCCGACTACCCCGGGGCCGCGCTGGTCACGGGCGCGCTGATGCTGACCGTGTACGTCATCATCGGCTCCGGGGACCGCGACCTGACCGGCACGCTGCTCCTCGCGGCGCTCGCGCTCGCCCTCTTCGTGGCGTTCACCGTGCGCCAGGCCCGAACCGCGCGCCCGCTGCTGCGGCTGCGGCTGTTCCGCTCCCGGCTGCTGACCGGCGCCAACGCCGTCCAGATCCTGCTGATCGGGGTGATGTTCGGCTTCCAGTTCATCGGCGCGCTCTACGTCCAACGCGTGCTCGGCTTCAGCGAGTTGGCGACCGGTACGGCGTTCCTGCCGGCGCCGGTCGCGATCGGGGCGCTGATGCTGGGGCTCTCCGCGCGGACCGTGGCCCGGTTCGGCGCGTACCGCGTGCTGCTCGCCGGGCTGGTGCTCGTCGTGGCCGGGATGGCCCTGCTCGGCCGCGCCCCCGCCGACGGTTCGTACGCCGCCGACGTACTCCCGCCGCTGCTGCTGCTCGCCGCCGGGTTCGCGGCCGCGATGCCCGCACTGACCGGCCTGGCCATGGCGGGGGTGCGCGAGGAGGACGCCGGGCTGGCCTCCGGAGTGTTCAACACCACGCAGACGGTGGGCGGTTCACTGGGCCTGGCCATCCTGAGCACCCTGGCCGCAAGCCGCACGGAGGGACTGCTCACCGGGGGCACGGCACTCGTCCCGGCAACGGCGGAGGGGTACCAACTGGCGTTCCGGGTGGGGGCGGTGTTCGCGGCGGGTGCGGTGGGCGTGGCGGCGGTTGCGCTGCGGCCTCGGGGTGGGGGGGGGGGGGGGCGGTCGGGGG
>LJCV01000113.1 GCA_001298575.1 Actinobacteria bacterium OK074 | reverse complement strand
CCTCCAACGAAAGACCACCCGCCACCACCGCAGCCGCCATCTCACCCTGCGAATGCCCCACCACCACGGACGGCTCAACCCCGGAGGCCCGCCACAACGCCGCCAACGACACCATCACCGCCCACGACACCGGCTGCACCACATCCACATCCACCAACTCGACCCCACCGCGCACAACTTCACTCAGCGACCAGTCGACAAACGGCTCCAGCGCCCGCTCACACGCCTCCATCGACGCAGCGAACACCGACGACGACTCCCACAACTCCCGCCCCATCCCCACCCACTGCGCCCCCTGACCGGGAAACACAAACACAACACGATCGGCACCACCGGCAGCGGCACCACGAACCACACCCGCCCCCGTCACCTCACCGGACGCCAACACCCCCAACCCAGCGACCAGTTCAGCCGACTCCGCGCCCAACACCACGGCCCGGTTCTCAAACGCCGTACGCGAACCCGCCAACGACCACGCCACATCCACCGGCCCCACAGCCGAATCGGCCTCCACGAACGACGCCAACTGCCCAGCCTGACCGGCCAACGCCTCCGCACCCCGCCCCGACACCACCCACGGCACCACACCACCCGCACCCGCAACGAACACGGGTTCCGCACCCACAACCTCAAGGTCAGGCACCCCAGGCGCCTCCTCCAACACCACATGCGCATTCGTCCCGCTCACACCGAACGACGACACCGCCGCCCGCCGCACGCGCCCCTCCCCCGACGGCCACTCCACCGCCTCCGTCAGCAACGACACCGCGCCCGTCGACCAGTCGACGTGTGGGGTCGGCTCGTCGACATGGAGGGTCTGCGGCAGGAGTCCGTGTTGCAGCGCGAGGACCATCTTCATCACGCCGCCGACGCCGGACGCGGCCTGGGTGTGGCCGATGTTGGACTTCAACGAGCCCAGCCACAACGGCCGTTCGGCAGCACGACCCTGGCCGTATGTCGCGAGCAGCGCCTGTGCCTCGATCGGGTCGCCCAGCGTCGTACCCGTGCCGTGGGCCTCGACCGCGTCGACGTCCGCCGTCGACAGGCCGGCCTTGGCGAGGGCGGTGCGGATGACCTGTTGCTGGGCGGGGCCGCTGGGGGCGCTGAGGCCGTTGCTCGCGCCGTCCTGGTTGAGGGCGGTGGCGCGGATGACGGCGAGGACGGGGTGGCCGTTGCGGCGGGCGTCGGAGAGGCGTTCCAGGAGCAGCATGCCGGCGCCTTCGGCGAGGCCCATGCCGTCGGCGGCCTTCGCGAACGCCTTGGAGCGGCCGTCCTTGGCGACGCCGCGGGTACGGGCGAAGCCGATGAAGCCGATGGGTTCGACCATGACGGCCACGCCGCCCGCGAGGGCCATGCTGCACTCGCCGCTGCGCAGCGCCTCGACGGCCATGTCGAGGGCGACGAGCGACGAGGAGCAGGCCGTGTCGACGGTGACCGCGCGGCCCTCGAAGCCGAGGGTGTAGGCGATGCGGCCGGACAGGACGCTGGTGGCGCTGCCGGTGACGATATGGCCCTCGACGCCTTCGGGCAGGTTGTCCAGGCCGCCGAAGCCCTGGTTGGCGGCGCCGACGAAGACGCCGACGGGAGTGCCGCGCAGTGACTCGGGTACGAGTCCGGCGCGTTCGACCGCCTCCCAGGAGGTCTCCAGGAGCAGCCGCTGTTGCGGGTCCATGGCGATAGCCTCGCGCGGCGAGATGCCGAAGAAGCCGGGGTCGAAGTCGCCCGCGTCGTAGACGAATCCGCCGTCGCGGGCGTAGCAGGTGCCCTCACGGTCGGGGTCGGGGTCGTAGAGGGCGTCGAGGTCCCAGGCGCGGTCGTCGGGGAAGGCGCCGATGACGTCGCGGCCCTCGGCGAGGATCCGCCACAGTTCTTCGGGGCTGTTGGCGCCGCCGGGGTAGCGGCAGCTCATCGAGACGATGGCGATCGGGTCGTCGTCCGGGGCGGGTTCGCGGGCCGGGGCAGGTGACGCGAGGATCAACTCCGTTGCCGTACCGACGAGTTCCTCGCGGATGTGCCGGGCCAGGGCGGTGACCGTGGGCCGGTCGAAGATCACGGTGACCGGGAGGCGCAGTCCGGTGGCCGCGTTGAGGCGGTTGCGGAGTTCGACGGAGGTGAGCGAGTCGAAGCCCGACTCGCGGAAGGCGCGGCCGAGTTCGACGGCGGCCGGGTTGCTGTGCCCGAGTACGTCGGCGACCTGGCCGCGGACCAGGTCCAGTACGGTCTGGTCCTGTTCCTCGGTGGTCAGGCCGCGCAGCCGGGCGACGAGTGCGGAGCTTTCGCCGGCCGCCGGGTCCGGGCGCCGGTCGCGGTCCTCCTCGGCGCGCAACAGCTCGGCGACCTCGGGGACTTCGGTGAGCAGGGGGCGTTCGCGGGCCGCGGTGAAGACGGGGACGAAGTGGTCCCAGTCGATGTCGGCGACGGCGATGAAGCATTCGTCGCGGTCGAGGACCTGTTGCATGGCGGCGACGGCGACGGCGGGGTCCATGAACGTGATGCCGCGCCAGCGCAGTTGCTCCTGGACGATGTCGAGGGCCATGCCGCCGCCCTCGTCGCTCCAGATGCCCCAGGCGATGGACGTGCCGGCCAGGCCGCGGGCGCGCCGGTGTTCGGCGACCGCGTCGGCGTGGGCGTTGGAGGCGGCGTAGGCGCCGTGGTCGCCGCTGCCCCAGACTCCGGCGACGGAGGAGAAGACGACGAAGGCGTCGAGCCGGTCGTCGTCGAAGAGCGCGTCGAGGTTGGCGACGCCGGAGAGTTTGGCCTCGGCGCCGTCGGCGAATTCCTGGAGGGTGGTGGTCGCGAGCGGGATGAGGATGCCAACGCCCGCCGTGTGCACGACGGTTCGGATCGGCGGGCCGTCGGCCTCGACGCGTTCGACGAGGGCGGCCAGCGCGTCCCGGTCCGCGATGTCGCACGCGGCGACGGTGACGCGGGCGCCCAACTCGCGCAGTTCCGCTTCGAGTTCGGCGGCGCCGGGGGCATCCGGTCCGCGGCGGCTGACGAGTACCAGGTGCTCGGTGCCGTTGCGGGCGAGCCAGCGCGCCGTGTGCCCGCCGAGCCCGCCGGTGCCGCCCGTGATCAGCGCGGTGCCGCGCGAGGTGAAGGTGCGGTCGGCGGCGCCGGGGGCTACGGCGGGGGTGCGGACGAGCCGACGGATCAGAACTCCCGTACGCCGTACGGCGATCTGGTCCTCCGCGGCGGCGGCCGTACCCGCGAGGATCCCGCAGAGCCGGGCGGCGGTGCGTTCGTCGGGCGTCTCGGAGAGGTCGACGAGGCCGCCCCAGAACTCGGGGTGCTCCAGCGCGGCGACCCGGCCCATCCCCCAGGTGCCGTTCTGTGTCGGGCTGCGCAGCGGATCGGAGTCGCCGGTGGTGACGGCGCCACTGGTGGCCAGCCACAGCGGGGCGCGTACGTCGAGGTCGCCGCACGCCTGGATCAGCGCGAGTCCGGCCACCAACCCGGCGGCGAGGCCCGGCTGTTGGGGGTGCGGGTGTTCGTCGAGTGCGAGGAAGGAGAGCACGCCGCCGAGCCGGGCGCCGTTGCCGTCACCGGCGGCGTTCAGGGCCGACTCGGTCATCAGCGCGGCCAGTTGCTCGCGGTCGGTGTCGGACGCGTCGACGAACAGGGGCGCGGTGCGCGCGCCGTGCGTGGCGAGTCCGTCGAGGCAGGCCCGGACGAGCGGCGAACCGGCGTGGCTCGCGGGCACGACCACCAGCCAGGTGCCGTCGAGCGTGGTGGCAGCGGCCGGGTCGCCGGTCGGCCGCCAGGCGATGCGGTAGCGCCAGGAGTCGATCGCCGTCGCGGCCCGACGGCCCCGCCGCCAGGCGGAGAGCACGGGCAACGCCTGTGCCAGCGCCTCCTGTTGGGCATCCTCGGCGACGTCGAGCGCACCCGCCAGCGCCTGGAGGTCCTGTCCTTCGACGGCGGCCCAGAACTCGTCGTCCGCAGAGTCCCCGACGACACCGGAGGTGAGCTGCGGCGCCGCGGGTTCGAACCAGTACGGCTGGTGCTGGAAGGCGTACGTCGGCAGGGACACGGCACGCGCGTCGCGCCCGCCCAGGACGGCCGTCCAGTCGACGGGAACACCGCGCACCCACGCCTCGGCGAGCGAGGTCAGGAAGCGGTGTGTGTCCCCCTGGTTGCGACGGAGGCTGCCGACGACGACCGCGTCCGGCGCCGCCTCCTGTACGGCCATGCCGAGCACCGGGTGCGAACTGGCCTCGACGAAGGCCGTGTACCCCTGCTCGACCAGCCCCTCGACGGCCTCGGCGAAACGCACCCGCTGCCGCAGGTTGCGGTACCAGTAACCGCCGTCCAGCGACGCGGTGTCGACCAACTCCGCCTCGGTGGTGGAGAAGAACGGCACCGAGCCGGAGTGTGGCGCCACGTCGGCCAGCACCTCGGCCAACTCCCCTTCGATCGCCTCCACATGCCAGGTGTGCGAGGCGTAGTCCACCGGGATACGACGGGCCCGGATCTCCTCCGCCTCGCAGTGGACCATCAGCTCGTCCAGGGCATCGGCGTCCCCGGCCACCACCACCGAGCCGGGCCCGTTGACGGCGGCGATGTCGATCCGCCCCGTCCAGCCGGACAGCAGCTCCTCAACTGCCGCCAACGGCAGGGGAACCGAGACCATCCCGCCACGTCCGGCGATGGCCCGGATCGCCTTCGACCGCAGCGCCACCACCCGCGCCCCGTCCTCCAACGAAAGACCGCCCGCCACCACGGCAGCCGCGATCTCACCCTGCGAATGCCCCACCACAACAGCGGGTTCGACGCCGGACGCCCGCCACAACGCGGCCAGCGACACCATCACCGCCCACGACACCGGCTGCACGACATCCACGTCGACCAACTCGGCGCCACCGCGCACGATTTCGCCCAGCGACCAGTCGACAAACGGCTCCAGCGCCCGCTCACACGCCTCCATCGACGCGGCGAACACCGGCGAGGACTCCCACAACTCCCGCCCCATGCCCACCCATTGCGCCCCCTGTCCGGGGAACACGAACACCGCACCGTCGGGAACCACGTCGAAGCTTCCGGTCACCGCTCCGGGAGCCGTGCCGTTGGCCGCCAACACCCCGAGGGTGTCGACGAGTTCGGTCCGCTCGGTGCCGAGGACGACCGCGCGGTGTTCGAAGGCGGCCCGCGTGGCGGCCAGCGACCAGGCGATGTCCACCGGCCGTACGTCGCTGTCGGCCGACTCCGCGAAGGAGCCCAACCGCCGTGCCTGGCCCGCCAGTCCGTCCGCTCCACGACCGGACACGGCCCACGGCACGACACCGTCGGACGCGAAGACGGCGGGCGCGGGAGTCCGCGGTGTCTGTACCGTGCCGGGCTCGGCCTCGGGCGCCTGCTCCAGGATGACGTGCGCGTTGGTGCCGCTGCCGCCGAAGGAGGAGATGCCCGCGCGACGCGGGCGGCCGGTCTCGGGCCACTCCTGGTTCTCCGCGAGGAGTTCGACCGTGCCCGGGGACCAGTCGACGTGCGAGGTCGGCTCGTTGAGGTGCAGCAGTCTCGGCAGCACGCCGTGCCGCATGGCGAGCACCATCTTGATGACGCCCGCGACGCCCGAACTCGCCTGGAGGTGACCGATGTTGGCCTTCAGCGAGCCGAGCCGCAGCGGCCGTTCGCCGTCGCGTTCCCGGCCGTAGGAGGCGAGGAGCGCCTGGGCCTCGATCGGGTCGCCCAGCGTCGTACCCGTGCCGTGGGCCTCGACCGCGTCCACCAGGTCAGGTGTGAGGCGGGCGTTGGTGAGGGCGGCGCGGATCACGCGTTCCTGGGCAGGGCCGTTGGGCGCGGTCAGGCCGTTGCTGGCGCCGTCCTGGTTGATCGCCGAACCACGGATCACGGCCAGCACCTGGTGGCCGTTGCGCCGTGCGTCCGACAGCCGTTCGAGGAGGAGGACACCAACTCCCTCGCCCCAGCCGGTGCCGTCGGCGGCCTCGTCGAACGGCTTGCAGCGGCCGTCCGGCGCGAGCCCCCGCTGACGGCTGAACTCGACGAAGTTGCGGGGGGTCGCCATGACGGTGGCACCGGCCGCGAGGGCGAGCCGGCACTCGTCCTGGCGGAGCGCTTGGACGGCGAGATGCAGGGCGACCAGCGACGACGAGCACATGGTGTCGACGGTGACGGCGGGCCCCTCGAACCCCAGGGTGTAGGCGATCCGGCCGGACAGCACGGCGCCCGAACCGCCGGTCAGCATGTGCCCCTCGACCCGGTCGCGGGACTGCGCGGCCGCGGCACCGTAACCCTGGTCGCTGCTGCCGACGAAGACGCCGGCCTGCTCGCCGCGGAGCGTGGCCGGGTCGATGCCGGCGCGTTCGAGCGCCTCCCAGGCGGTCTCCAGGAGCAGCCGTTGCTGCGGGTCCATCATCGTCGCCTCGCGCGGCGAGATCCCGAAGAAGCCGGGGTCGAAGTCGGCGGCGTCGTAGAGGAAGGAGCCGGTGCGGGCGTAACTGGTGCCCTGGTGTTCGGGGTCGGGGTGGTAGAGGCGCTCCAGGTCCCAGCCGCGGTCGGCGGGGAGTTCGGAGACGGTGTCGACGCCTCCGACGAGCAACTCCCAGAAGGCTTCCGGGGTTTGCACGTGCCCGGGGAAGCGGCAGCTCATCGAGACGACGGCGATGGGTTCCTGCTGGCGGGCCTCGGCATCCTGAAGGCGTCGGCGGGTCTGCCGCAGGTCGGTAGTGACCAGCTTGAGGTAGTCGCGGAGCTTGTCCTCGTTAGCCATGAACGTCATCAGTCCCTAGAGCAGGCCCGAAGGCTTCGAGTCACCCGTAAGGCTCGGAGTCGCCGGTACGGACGGGGTGAGGAGAGAGAAGGGGGAAGGGTGCCGGACGGGCCGATCCGGGGAGAACGGGCCCGCCCGGCGGTCTAGTTGAGCCCGAGTTCCTTGTCGATCAGGTCGAACATCTCGTCGTCGGAGACCTCTTCGAGGAGTTCGTCGTCGTGGTCGGCCGGGTCGCCGCCGCCCGCCGGTTTCTCGGTCGGGGTGTCGGACAGCCGCCACAGCAGGGCCTGGAGCCGGGTGGTGATGCGGGCCCGGGCCACGTCGTCGGTGGGGTCGAGCGCGGCGACGGCGGCCTCCAGTCCGTCAAGCGTCCCGAGATCCTGCCCGGCATCCAACTCTCCGGTGTCGGGGGCAAGTTCGGACAGCAGCCGGTCACCGAGGGCGGCGGGGGTCGGATGGTCGAAGACCAGGGTGGCGGGGAGGGTGAGGCCGGTGACCTCCCTGAGCCGGTTGCGCAGTTCGACCGCGGTCAGGGAGTCGAACCCGAGGTCGCGGAAGGCGTGACCGGCACCGATCGCGCCGATCCCCTCGTGCCCGAGCACGGCCGCGACCTGCGTCCGGACCAGATGCAGCACGGTCCGCTCCTGCTCGGCCCGCCCCACCCCGGCGAGTTGACGGCCGAGCCGCGCCTGCGGCCCGCCCTCGGATTCCAACTCCTCGGCGCCCTCCGCCACTTGGGGCAGGACGACGGCGCTCCGTACGTCGGGGATCTCGTCGAAGAGCCGACGGCGCCGGGTGGCCGAGTAGGTCGCCGCGAACCGGTCCCACAGTACGTCGGCGACGACCAGGAACGTCTCGTCGTGCGCGAGTGCCTGCTGTACGGCGCCGACGGCGACCTCGGGGTCCATGGTGGGCACGCCGTAGCGGCGCAGCCGGTCGCCCTCGGCCTCGTGGACCATGCCGCCGCCCGCCCAGGCACCCCACGCGATGGAGGTGGCCACCCGGCCGCGACCGCGCCGCCACTCGGCGAACGCGTCGAGGTAGGCGTTGGCGGCCGCGTACCCGAAGTGGCCGCCGTCCCCCCACACGCCCGCGCCGGACGAGAACAGCACGAACGCCTCCAGCGGACGGTCGGCGAGCAGCTCGTCCAGATGAACGGCGCCCGCGATCTTCGCGCCCATCTCCGCCCGCACCGCGTCGAGTTCGGTGTCGGTGACCGCGACGGCCGGCGGTTCGGCGCCCGCCGCGTGCACGACGGCGTTGACGGGCAGCTCCGACGGCACGTCCGCGAGCAGCTTGGCCAGCGCGTCCCGGTCGGTGATGTCGCAGGCGGCGACGGTGACGCGGGCGCCCAACTGACGTATGTCGTCCTGGAGTTCTTCCGCACCGGGCGCGTCCGGGCCGCTGCGGCTGACCAGCAGCAGATGCTCGGCCCCGGTCGCGGCCAGCCGCCGGGCGAGATGGGCACCGAGGGCTCCGGTGCCACCGGTGATGAGCGTGGTCCCGGAGAAGGACACGCGACCGCGCTCGCCGTCCCGCCCGCCGACCGGCTTGCGGACCATGCGCCGCACGGACAACCCGTCGGCCCGCACGGCGAATTGGTCCTCGTCGGCGTCGCCCGCGAGAGCGTCGAAGAACCGGTTCCAGGTGCGGGCGTCGAGTGCGGCGGAGTCGTCGGAGACACCCGAGCCGTGGGCCGCGGGGAGGTCGATCAGGCCGCCCCACCGCAGCGGGTGATCGAGCCCGTAGACCCGCCCGAGCCCCCAGACGGCGGCCTGTTCGGGAACGGGCCCGGCCGCCGTATCGACACCGGTCGCGGCGACCGCTCCCGCCGTGACCGTCCACAGCGGCGCGTCCACGTCCGCGTCCGCAAGTGCCTGCATCAACAGGAGAGTTCGGACGACGGCTTCCGGTACGGCGGCGGGCTGCGGGGCAGCCGCCGCGGTGAGCGGCAGCAGGTTGAGTACGCCGCCGGGGTGCGGGTTGTGCCCGAGGGATTCACGCAGCCGTTCGGCGAGGGCGGCCCGGTCCTGCCCCACCGCGTCGACGACGACCGTGACGACGTCCTCGACCCCGTCCCGCCCGCGCAGCCGCTCGACCAGCTCGTGCACCCGTCCGCCGACGACCTCGTCCACCACGACCAGCCAGGACGAAGGCAACGACGACGCCCCGGCCGCCGACGCACCGGCCGGCTGCCAAGTCACCGTGTAGCGCCAGGAGTCCAGCATGGCATCCGCCCGCCGCCGCCGACGCCACTCGGCCAGCACCGGCAGCACGGGTTCCACGGCACCGAACGTCCCACGCCGCTCCGGCGCCAACTCGATCGTGTCGGCGAGCGCTTCCAGATCCTCCCGCTCGACGGCTTCCCAGAACCGGGTGTCCACGTCGTCGGCGGAGGGGTCGGTGGCTGCGGTGCCGGGGACGGCGGGGGCGGATTCGGGGAAGTCGAGCCAGTAGCGGCGGTGTTGGAAGGCGTAGGTGGGGAGGGGGATGGTGCGGGCGCCTTGGCCGGAGAGCACGGCCGTCCAGTCGACCGGGATGCCGCGTACCCACGCCTCGGCGAGGGAGGTCAGGAAACGGTCGGGGCCGCCGTGGTCGCGGCGGAGACTGCCGACCACGACCGCGTCGGGGACCGCCTCCTGGACCGCCATGCCCAACACGGGATGCGAGCTGGCCTCGACGAAGGCCGCGTAACCCTGGCCTGCAAGGCGCTCGATAGCCTCCGCGAAACGCACCCGCTGGCGCAGGTTGCGGTACCAGTAACCGCCGTCCAGGGTCGCAGTGTCGACCAGCCCGGCCTCGGTGGTGGAGAGGAACGGCACCGAGCCAGAGCACGGCGACACGTCGGCCAGCACCTCGGCCAACTCCCCTTCAATCGCCTCGACATGCCAGGTGTGCGAAGCGTAATCCACCGGGATACGACGAGCGCGGATCTCCACCGCCTCGCAGTGAGCCATCAACTCGTCCAGCGCATCCGCGTCTCCGGCCACAACGACCGAGGCAGGACCATTGACGGCGGCAATGTCGACCCGACCCGCCCAGCCGGACAGCAGGTCCTCAACAGCCGCCAACCGCAGGGCAATTGACACCATGCCCCCGCGACCGGCAATGGCACGGATCGCCTTCGACCGCAGCGCCACCACCCGCGCCCCGTCCTCCAACGACAACCCGCCCGCCACGACGGCAGCCGCGCTCCCCCCCCGCGAACCCCCCCCCCCCCCCGCCGCCCCAACCCCCGACGCCCGCCACAACGCAGCCAACGACACCATCACCGCCCACGACACCGGCTGCACCACATCCACATCCGTCAACTCGGCCCCACCGCGCACAACTTCACTCAGCGACCAGCCGACAAACGGCTCCAGCGCCCGCTCACACGCCTCCATCGACGCGGCGAACACTGGCAAGGAGTCCCACAACTCCCGCCCCATCCCCACCCACTGAGCGCCCTGCCCAGGAAACACAAACACCACGCGGTCAGCACCCCCCGCGACGGCACCGCGCACAACCCTAGCCCCCGTCACCTCACCGGACGCCAACACCCCCAACCCAGCGACCAGTTCAGCCGACTCTCCGCCAAGGACAACCGCCCGGTTCTCAAACGCCGTACGCGAACCCGCCAACGACCACGCCACATCCACCGGCCCCACAGCCGAGCCAGCCTCCACGAACGACGCCAACTGCCCAGCCTGCCCGGCCAACGCCTCCGCACCCCGCCCCGACACCACCCACGGCACCACACCACCCGCACCCGCACCCGCAACGAACACGGGCTCCGCACCCACAACCTCAAGGTCAGGCACCCCAGGCGCCTCCTCCAACACCACATGCGCGTTCGTCCCGCTGATCCCGAACGAGGACACCCCGGCTCGTCGCACGCGCCCCTCCCCCGACGGCCACTGCGTCTCCTCCGTCACCAGCGACACCGCGCCCGCCGACCAGTCCACGTGCGACGACGGGGCGTCCACGTGCAGGGTCGCGGGAAGGATGCCGTGGCGCATGGCGAGCACCATCTTGATCACGCCTGCCATGCCGGACGCGGTCTGGGTGTGCCCGATGTTGGACTTCAACGAGCCGATGAGGAGCGGCTGTTCGGGCTGCCGTTCCTGTCCGTAGGTCGCGAGCAGTGCCTGAGCCTCGATCGGGTCGCCCAGCCGGGTGCCCGTGCCGTGGGCCTCGACGACGTCGATGTCGCCGCCGGTGAGGCAGGCGTCGGCGAGAGCGGCGCGGATCACGCGTTGCTGCGCGGGGCCGTTGGGCGCGGCGAGACCGTTGCTCGCGCCGTCCTGGTTGATCGCCGAGCCGCGGACCACCGCGAGGACGGGGTGGCCGTTGCGCCGTGCGTCCGACAGCCGTTCGAGTACGAGGACGCCCACGCCCTCCGCGAGGGCGAACCCGTCGGCAGCCTCGGCGAAGGGCTTGCAACGGCCGTCCGGAGCGAGGCCCCGCTGGCGGCTGAAGCCGACGAAGGGCGCGGGGTCGGCCATGACCATCGCGGCACCCGCGAGCGCCATCGCGCATTCGCCGGACCGCAGCGCCCGTACGGCCAGGTGCAGGGCGACCAGCGAGGACGAGCACGCCGTGTCGATGGTCACCGCCGGGCCTTCCAGGCCAAGGACGTAGGAGACGCGGCCGGAGGCGACGGCGGTGGAGGCGCCGGTGACGAGGTAGCCCTCGGTGCCGTCGGTGCTGCGGGTGAGGAGGGTGCCGTAGTTCTGGTCGGTGAGGCCGGTGAAGACGCCGGTGCTGCTGCCGCGCAGGGTCTTCGGGTCGATGCCGGCGCGCTCGAACGCCTCCCACGAGGTCTCCAGGAGCAGCCGCTGTTGCGGGTCCATCGCCGCGGCCTCGCGCGGTGAGATGCCGAAGAAGCCGGGGTCGAACTCCCCTGCGTCGTGCAGGAATCCGCCGTGCCGGACGTAGCTGGTGCCATGCCGGTCGGGGTCGGGGTCGTAGAGGCCCGCCGTGTCCCAGCCGCGGTCGGCCGGGAAGCCGGTGATGACGTCCTCCTCGGCCAGGACGACGCGCCACAGGTCGTCGGGGGACGCGATGCCGCCCGGGTAACGGCATCCCATGGAGACGATCGCGATGGGGTCGTCGTCGACTGCGGTATCCGAACTACCGGTAGCCGAGGCCGAGTTCGCCGCTGTGGTGCCGTTGTCCCCGAGGGCCAGTGCGCGCAGGTGTGCGGCGGCGGCCAGCGGGGTGGGGTGGTCGAAGACCAGTGTCGTCGGAATCCGCAGGCCCGTGCGGGAGGCGAGGCGGTTACGCAGTTCGACGGCGCTCACCGAGTCGAAGCCCAACTCCTTGAAGGCGTAAGCGGTGTCGACGGCGTCCGGCGACGGGTGCCCGAGCACGGCGGCAGCCTCAGCCCGGACGAGATCCTGTACGAAGCGGTCGCGGTCGGCGGCGGGGAGCGCGCTCAACTGGTGTGCCAGCGTGGGTTGTTCGGTGTTCTCTGGGCCACCGGCTCGCTCAACTGCCGTATCCGGTGCGCTCCTGGGCTCCAGGTCGGCGATGAACGGGGCGGGACGGGAGGCGGTGAACACGGGCACGAAGCGGGCCCAGTCGACGTCGGCGAGGGAGACGACGGTGTCGTCGCGGTCGAGCGCCTCCTGGAGGGCGACCATCGCGGGCTCCGGGTCGATGACGGGGATGCCGCGGCGGCGCAGCGGATCGCGCATGTCCTCGGCGATCATGCCGCCGCCGTCCCAGGGCCCCCAGGCCGCGGAGAGCACGGGCAACCCGCGGGCGCGGCGGGCGTGTTCGGCGAGGGCGTCGAGGGTGGCGTTGGCGGCGGCGTACGCCGCGTGCCTGCCGACGCCCCAGACGCCGGAGATGGAGGAGAAGAAGATCAGCGCGTCGGTCTCGGCCGGGTCGAGGACCTCGACGAGATGCCGGGCCCCGGCGACCTTGCCCGCCGCGACCTCGGCGAACTCGGCGAGGCCGAGCCGGTTGAGCGTCCGGAGAATGCCGACACCCGCGGCGTGCACGACCGTGCGCACGCAACGCCCTTGCTCCCGCAGGGAGTTCAGCAGCGCGACGAGCGCCTCGCGGTCGGCGACGTCGCAGGCGGCGACGGTCAACCGGGCGCCCAGCGCGGCGACTTCGGCCTCCAGAGCCGCGAACGCGGAGTCGTCGACGGTACCGCGCCGACCGACGAGGACCACGTCCTCGGCACCGGCACGCGCCAGCCACCGCGCGATGTGCGCACCGAGCGCCCCCGTACCGCCGGTCACGAGCGCGGTACCGCGCGGCGCCCACTGCCGCGACCGCCCACCGGCCGTCCGCGCGCTCCCCGACGCCCCGGCCGGCACCAGCCGCCGTACGAGCGTGGTGTTGCCGCGCAGCGCGAGCTGGTCCTCCGCACTGTCGCCGCGCACCGCCAGCACGGCGCACAGGGCGGCGACGTCACGTCCTTCGATCCGCTCGGGCAGATCCACCAAACCGCCCCAGCGCTCGGGGAGTTCCAGGGCCGCGACCCTGCCGATCCCCCACACGGCCGCCTGCCCGGGGTTGGCCACCGCCTCCTCGTCCCCCACGGCCACGGCACCCTGCGTGACACACCACAGCGGCGCCTCCACCCCGGCCCGCCCGAGCGCCTGGAGCAGGCACACGGTGAGCGCGACTCCGGTGCTCAGCACGGGGTGTTCGGGGAGAGGCCCGTCGTCCGTACCGAGCAGCGACAGCACCCCGGAGACGGGGGTGGGGAGTTCGGCCAGCGCCTCAGTGAGTGCGGAGTCCAGGGTTGCGGAATCCGTGTGGTGCGGGGTTAGTTCGAGGGTGCGTACGGTGGCGCCGTGGGTGGTGAGGGCGGTGGTTACGGCGGTGATGGTGGCGGTGGCTGTGGCGTGTTCGGTTGTCGGGGTGAGCAGTAGCCAGGTCTGGCCGGTGAGTGAGGCGGGCCGGGATTCTCGGGCTACCGGCTTCCACACCACCTTGTAGCGCCAGCCGTCCACCGCCGAGCGGGCGGCTTGTCCCTTGCGCCAACTCGACAGCGCCGGGAGGACGTTGGCGAGCTGTCCGGACTCGGGCAGACGCAGGGTGTCGGCCAGAGCTTCCAGATCTTCGCGCTCGACGGCCTCCCAGAAGCGGGCGTCGACTTCCTGGGCCTTGTCCAGCACCGGGGCGGGGGCGGTCTTCTCCAGCCAGAAGCGGCGGCGCTGGAAAGCGTAGGTGGGCAGGGGGATCGTGCGGGCACCTTGACCGGAGAGCACGGCCGTCCAGTCGACGGGGATGCCGCGCACCCACGCCTCGGCCAGGGAGGTCAGGAAACGGTCGGGGCCGCCCTGGTCGCGACGGAGACTGCCGACCACGACCGCGTCGGGGACCGCCTCCTGGACGGCCATGCCCAGCACGGGGTGGGAGCTGGCCTCGACGAAGGCCGCGTAGCCCTGACCGGCCAAGCTCTCGATGGCCTCGGCGAAACGGACTCGTTGGCGAAGGTTGCGGTACCAGTAACCGCCGTCCAGCGACGCGGTGTCGACCAACTCCGCCTCGGTGGTGGAGAAGAACGGCACCGAGCCAGAGCGTGGCGCCACGTCGGCCAGAACCTCGGCCAACTCCCCTTCGATCGCCTCCACATGCCAGGTGTGCGAAGCGTAGTCCACCGGAATACGACGGGCCCGGACCTCCTCCGCCTCGCAGTGAGCCATCAACTCGTCCAGCGCATCCGCGTCACCAGCCACAACTACCGAGGCAGGACCATTGACAGCGGCAATGTCGACCCGACCCGCCCAGCCGGACAGCAGGTCCTCAACAGCCGCCAACGGCAGGGCAATTGACACCATGCCCCCACGCCCGGCAATCGCCCTGATCGCCTTCGACCGCAGCGCCACCACCCGCGCCCCGTCCTCCAACGAAAGACCACCCGCCACCACCGCAGCCGCAATCTCACCCTGCGAATGCCCCACCACCACGGACGGATCAACCCC
>LJCV01000112.1 GCA_001298575.1 Actinobacteria bacterium OK074 | reverse complement strand
CTCCCCTCCCCCGGGCCCCTACTCTCCCCCGGGCCCCTACTCGGCGGTTTGTTCCACAGCCTGTGGACGAACAACCTGCGAACGGACCGCCTGCGGAGAGACCGACTGTGGACGGACCTCGGCCGACTGCGCGAGCCCCGCCGTCCACTTCTCCTCGATGCGGCCGAGCTTCCACACCAGCAGGGCGATGGCCCAGGTCGCGAAGAAGAGACCGACGATGACGTACCCGATGATGTTCAGGTCGAGGCCGGAGACCCAGTCCCAGAAGGCACCGTGCAGGTTCGCCTTCTCGGCGACCAGGCCCAGCAGTTCGACCGTGCCGATGATGAACGCGACGGCGACGGAGAGGCCGGTGATGGTGAGGTTGTAGTAGACCTTGCGGACGGGCTTGGAGAAGGCCCACTCGTAGGCGAAGTTCATGAACGAGCCGTCGATCGTGTCGAGCAGCGACATGCCCGCCGCGAACAGCACCGGCAGGCACAGGATCGCGTACCAGGGCAGCCCGGAGGCCGCGCCCGACCCGGCGAGCACCAGGAGCGCGATCTCGGTCGCCGTGTCGAAGCCGAGGCCGAAGAGGATGCCCAGCGGGTACATCTGCCAGGGCTTGCTGATCGACTTCATCACACGGCCGAGCAGGCGGTTCATGAAGCCGCGCTTGTTGAGCTGCTCTTCGAGGGCGTCCTCGTCGAAGTCGCCCGAGCGCATCGCGCGGAACACCTTCCAGATGCCCGCCATGATGACGAGGTTGATGATCGCGATGGCGTAGAGAAAGGTCCCCGAGACGGTCGTGCCGATCCAGCCGGCGACGTCGTGCAGCGTGGAACCGTCGTCCTGGACGGGCCCCGCCAGCGCCTTCACCCCCAGGGAGAGGAGGAAAGCGAGGACGAAGACCACCGAGGAGTGCCCGAGCGAGAACCAGAACCCGACGGACAGCGGACGCCGGCCCTCGTTCATCAGCTTGCGGGTGGTGTTGTCGATGGCGGCGATGTGATCGGCGTCGAAGGCGTGCCGCATCCCGAGGGTGTAGGCGGTGATACCGATCCCGACCCCGAAGGTCTTGCTCCCGAGGCTGTAGTGCTCGGGCGCGACGATCGCCACGAGCGTGAACCACCCGATGACGTGCAACGCCAGAATGAACCCCGCCATCCCCCCAAGACTCACCCACTCCTCACGGGTCATGGACGCACGCAGAGCACGCAGACCACGAGCGGGGGTGGGACCGGAAGCGGACTGGGGCATGAAAAGGGGACCTTCCTGGGCACAGGGAACGACACCACGGAAGCATCCGGGCACGGCGGCAAGCAGCCACAGCCACCGCACCCTCCACGCTCATGCACCAGAGAACCACTTGCAACCAATGTGCAGTAAAGGCTGACCGGGATCGGCCGAGCGAGCCTCCTGGCACGTCGGTAAGCCGGGCAAGCCGCGTAAGCCGGGTGGCCTCACCCCACCAGCCGCCCCACCGGCTGTCCCTGCGGCTGACCCATCGGTTGCCCCTGCGCAGCCCGGCCACGCGGGGACCGGGCGTCCAGGTGGACGATCACCTGGGCATGGAAGCGGTCCACCGCGTCGTCCACGCTGCGGATGAAGCCGGACTCGGCGGTGCCGCGGGTGTTGCCCATGCCGCGGAAGAGGGACAGCCGGAAGCCGGTGGGGCGTTCGCCGTCTCGGGGGAGCAGGTCCGCCGGTTCGGGGCGCAGGCGTTCCAGGGTGCCGCGCGGGCCGCCGGTGCCGTCCGCGACCAGGGTCTCGACGTGCAGGTCGGCGGGGGCCTCGGCGAGCTGGCGCACCAGTCGCTTGGCGCCGGTGAGCGGGTAGCCCTGCTCGGGGGCGGCGATCTCGAAGGAGGTGCGGAGTTTGCCGGTGCGCAGGTCCGCACTGAGGGCAAGGATGCCGGGGGTGCCCTCGATGCGGAGTTCGGTGTCGAGCTTCCCGGCCTCGCACAGCCGGTCGGCGAGGGCCGCACGGCGCACCCGCGGATCCGTGCCGCGCCCGCTCCGTCGTACGGGCAGCACTTTCTGGCCCAGTTCGCCGCCCAGCCGCAGGCATACCTGCCGGACCAGCCGCTCCCAGCTCTCGACGACCTCCACCGCCCGCGGATCGCCCTGGCACAGGGTCTCGTCGTCGATGGCGTTGCGCACGGGGACCCAGGCCGGGCCCATGTTCTGGAAGCCGTGGCAGCCGGAGTTGTCGTGCTGGAGGTAGTGCAGGAGTTCCTGGAGCAGCCAGGCGTGGGACGCGTTGCCGACGCCCTCGTGCCGGATCAACATCTGTGCCTGGTGCGCGACTTCGGCCCAGGACAGGTGCCACAGCGCGACCTTGTGCTTGCGCCGGCCGTCCGTCTTCACCTCGACGAGTGGACTGCCCTCCAGGGCAACGTCGTTGGAGAGCGTGACGACGGCCTCGTAACCACGTCGGCCCGCGATGTCGGCGTACGCCTGCACCTGGTCCTGCTTGAGCGGGTTGCCGTTGGTCTTCGTCTCGACGAGCGCGGTCCACAGCTTGCCCGCCCGTTCGACGCGCAGCACCCCGTCGGGGCGTCTGGGCGACTCCCCGTTCGGCAGCGCGACCTCGGTGAACGTCTCCATGCGCCCGGCGGGTGCGCCGAACGCCGCCGTCAACCGCCGTCCAAACTCCGGCACTTGGGCCATCACCGACAGCAGCACGGACGTCGCCCGGCTCTCCCGCTCCCGGTCACTCTTGAGCGCGGACACCGGGAAGAGCCGCGCCGAACGCCAGGACTCGTTCTCCGCAAGGGACTTGCGTGTCACCTTCGGCAGGGTGACCTTCTTCTTCGCGGTACGGGGGCGGGCGGCACGGGCGGGGACGTCCGCCTCAACTTCCGCTGCGGGGGCGGGTGTTGCGGGCTCGTGGACGGGCGGAGGTGTCTCCTCGACAGCGACGACGACGGCGGCGGCGGCAACAGCGACGGCAGCGACCGCGCCCTCCACGACGTCGGCGGCATCGGCTTCGGCTTCGGCTTCGTCAGCCTCGTCCACATCCACGCCGAAGTCCGTGGCCAGGCCAGCGAGTCCGGACTCGTATCCCTGCCCGATGGCGCGGAACTTCCAGTCTCCCGCGCGCCGGTAGAACTCGCCGAAGAGCAGCGCGCCGACCGTGCCCGCGTCCTCGACGCAGAACCGCAGCAGGCCCGTACCGGCGCCGTCGGACAGGGTCAGGCGTACGTCGGCCAGGTCGCCGAACCAGGTCCCCGGGTCCCGGCTCGCCGCCACGACGATCCGGTCGACCTGTGCCGGAATCGCGGTCAGGTCGAACGTGATGCGGTCCTCGTCGCCGTTCTCCGTCGGCGCCTTGCCCAGCAGTTGTACGCTGCCGTCCGCCGCCACGGGGTTGTTGTAGAAGTAGAAGTCCGCGTCGCTGCGGACCTTTCCGTCGGCGTCGAGCAACAGGACGGAGACGTCCGCGTCACCCTCACCCGTCGGGCTGCTCCACCCCAGACTCACCAGCACGGAGCCGGTGTCCTCGCTCAGGGCCGCCAGCCCCACGTTGCCGCCCTTGACCATCTCGTGCACGAGACCCCCCAGATCACCGGCCGCCCGGACCCCCCTGGCGACCCCCCGCCCGTCACATCACGTCACACGTGTCGCACGCAACGCATTGACGGCACCTTAGCGCGGGCTCGGCCGATCGGGGCGGGGATGGTCGGGAGAGGGCTCGGGGGAGGGCTCGGGGGAGGGACGGTCAGAGCCGGATCACGGCCGCGACCGGGCCACTGTCACTGCCACCGGCTCCGGCGGTGTTGTCACGTCCGCTGCTCATACGGATCCGACGGTTCCTTGACCTGCTTCACCGACGTCGTCTTCAGTACCGGGGGCCAGGCCGCGTCCGTGCCGAGTTTGCCCTTGGGCTGCCAGGTGCCGGTGACGGTGACCCATGCGTCCGCCGCCGGGAAGGCGTCCGAGCCGCGGATCTCCACCTTGCTCGTCGTCGCGTCCGCCGCGCAGCACGTGACCAGGAGGCGGGTGATGTACCAGGTGTCGCCGTCCCCGTGGGTGACGAAGCCGGTCATGCGGACGGTGCGGTCCTTGAGGGAGTGGCCGCTGTCGTAGATCGCCCGGGAGCTGAACTCCGCCAGGGTCAGGGTCAGCGGGTTGCCCGCCGGGAGCTTCGGGAACGCGCCCACGCCCTGGGCCGCCTGCTGGGCCGCCTCCCGCGACGCGCTGTACGAGCCGAGCGCGGGCGGCGGGAAGAGGAGCAGCGCGGCGGCGGGGAGGGTGAGCAGCCACGCCACCCTGGGGCCCGCGGCCGTGTGGCTGTGGCCATGGGTGCCATGACCGTCGTGGTCGTCCCCATGACCATGGTCGTCCCCATGACCGTGGGCGTCCCCATGACCGTGGGCGACCCCATGACCGTGGGCGACCCCATGACCGTGGGCGACCCCCTCCTCCCCACCCCGCTCCCGCACCCGACGCACCACCCCCACCAACCCCACCAACCCCAACCCGATCAACAACCCCCCGGACACGATCAGGTACGGCCGCAACCCCACCTGCACATACCTCAGATACAGCTCGCTGAAGAGGGAGATCCGTAGGATCGCGGCGCCCGTCACCAGGAGCAGTACGGGGGATCCGTAACGCCTCACAGCAGCCACCACCCCACAAGTACGCTGGTCAGCAGGCCCACCGTCCAGCTTGCCGCCGAGAAGCGGACGGCGAAGGCGCGGCCGAAGGTGCCTGCCTGGAGTGCGATCAGTTTCAGGTCGACCATGGGGCCGATCACCATGAACGTGAGCCGGGCGGTCGTCGAGAAGGCGGTCAGGGACGCGGCCACGAAGGCGTCCGCCTCGCTGCACACGCACAGGATCACGGCCAGGACCGCGAGCAGCAGGACCGACAGCCAGGCGGAGCCGGTGAAGACGTCGAGGACCGAGCGCGGTACCGCGATGTTGAAGGTCGCCGCGGCCGCCGCGCCGAGGACGAGGAAGCCGCCCGCGTGCAGGAAGTCGTGCTGGAGCCCGGCGCCGAAGTCCTTCCACGGCGAGCCGGACGCGACCGGCGCCGTCCGCTTCGGCAGCCGCAGCCACTCGTCCTTGCCGAACCGCACCCACAGCCAGCCCATCACCACCGACGCGAGCAGCGACGCGACCAGCCGGGCCAGCACCATCACCGGCTGCGCCTGGAACGCGATCGACGTCGCCACCAGCACCACCGGGTTGATCGCGGGCGCGGAGAGCAGGAAGGCGAGGGCCGCGGCCGGGGCCACCCCGCGCCGCATCAGGCTGCTCGCCACGGGTACGGACGCGCACTCGCAGCCCGGCAGTACGGCCCCGGCGGCGCCCGCGACCGGCACGGCGAGCGCCGGGTTGCGCGGCAGCAGCCGGGTGAAGACCCGCTCGGGCACGAAGGCGCCGATCGCCGCCGACACGACCGTACCGAGAAGGAGGAAGGGGACGCCCTGGACGACGACCGCCGTGAAGACGGTCCACCAGGCGGCCACCGGCGGGGTGTAGACGTCGATCGCGACCATCGGGCCGAGGACCGACGTCACCAGCGCGATTGCCAGGACCGCGAGGCCGCCGAAGAAGCCGTAGAAGAGGAGGCGGAAGGCCATGCGGATGACGTCGAGCGCGCCTATGCCATTGCCATTGCCATTGCCATTGCCACTGCCGATGCCGCTGGGGGCGCCGCGGGCGAATCCGCCGTCGTACTCCTGTTCGCTCACGCCGCTCGTTCCGCCGTACGTCCGCCCCCGCGGTCCCCGGCAGGTTAGCGACGGCGGCTGTGCGGGGGCGGGGGTTCAGCCAGGAATCACCTGTACGTGCGGCGGGGTCCCTCGTGGCGCGGAAGTGGCGGGAGTGCACGCAGCGTCAAGGAACCGGTGACTCTGCGCCGACGACACCGCGGCCCCCTCCTGACACCGTTTACCAACGGGTAACAGGTCACTCGCTCGGCCCACGCGGCCGGCGACGAACAGGAGCGCAGTAATGAGTACAACCGCTCAGCAAACCACCGCGCTGGTCCGGCAGGAGATGGTGAACAACTGTCTCTGGGGCGTCCAGCACGACCCCGACATCCACTACTCGCAGACCCGCCCGATGCCCATCAACGTCGCCAAGTACCACCTCCCCCTCTCCACCGACTGCTCGGGATTCGCCACGATCATGGCGAAGTGGAGCGGGGCCGGCGACCCCAACGGCTCCGGGTTCAACGGCTACGGCTACACCGGCACGATGCTCGACCACTGCGAGCACATCTCGGCTGCCGCGACCCTCCCGGGCGACCTCGTGGTCTTCGGCGCCCACCCGGGTACGCACGTGGTCGTGCTCCTGGAGAGCGCGGCCAAGGGGCTCGGGGCGATGTGCGTCTCTCACGGCCAGGAGGCCGACCCGATCCGCGTCCCGCTGTCGGACGAGGTCTCGTCGCACCCCGGCGAACCGCTCACCTACCTGCGGCTGCCGGGCGCGGGCAGCACCTCGCCGACGCCGCCGTCCTCCACCGGCAACCCGTTCTGCCCGCTCGTCGTGGACGGCGGGTTCGGGCCGAAGACGATCAAGGCGTTGCAGTGGGTGCTGAAGGTGCCCACGGACGGCGACTTCGGGCCGCAGAGCAAGAAGGCGCTCCAGAGCCACCTCCACGTGCCGGTCGACGGCGACATCGGCCCGCAGACCATCAAGGCCCTCCAGACGCACGTCGGCGTCACCCCGGACGGGCAGTGGGGGAAGCTGACCACGGAGGGGCTGCAACGGTCGCTCAACGCGGGCCGTTTCTGAACAGTCCCGACGGCTTTCTAGAGCGGGGGTTGGGCCGGGGCCGGGCCCAGGGTGGTGGTGCCGGGGGCCGTGCGGTGGCCGAGGCCGGTGCGGTAGGCGTCGAGTGCGGCCTCCACCCGGCCGGTACGGCGGAGCAGGTCGCCGAGCAGCCGGCACAGGTCCGCGAGGTCGCCCGCGGCACCGGCCCGCTCCAGCAGGCTCAGCGCGCGGACGTAGTGCTCCTCCGCCCGGTCCGTCTCGCGCGCGTCCTCGGCGATGATGCCCAACAGGCGGTGCGCGGCGGCGGAGTGGACGGCGCCGCGCTCGGGGGAGAGGTCGCCGAGGACGTCGTGGAGGAGGTCCGCGGCCTCCTTGGACTTGCCGCGCCGGTGCAGCACATCGGCGAGTTCGACGGCGGCCTGGCTGCTGTAGAGCGCGGCGCGGGTCTCCGACAGCATGGCCAGCGCCTCGCGCAACTCGCTCTCGGCGCGCTCCAGTTCACCGTGCTGGGCGTAGACGTAGCCGCGCATCCAGTGGCAGTTGGCGAGTTCGGTACGGAGCTGGAGCTGACGGTAGAGCTCGGCGGCCTTCGCGAGCGAGGCGTCGGCCTCGGCGATGCGGCCCTCGGCGATCAGCGTGCGCGCGACCGAACGGTGCATGCGGGCGATGATCGCCGGATCCTTCACCTGCGGCGCGAGCGCGAGCGCGAACGCGGCGGCCTGGGCGGCGCGCACCTGGGCGCCCATGTCCATGTACGGCCCGATGGCGCTGGCGTAGAGCAGGAGAAGCGCGTCCGGATCATGCAGTCCGCCGCGATTGAGTTCGTCGAGGGTGGACTCCAACAGGTAGCAGGCGTAGCGGAGTTCACCGGCGAGGTAGTGGGCGACGGCACGGCCGCGCAGCGCGGGGACGCGGGCGGGCAACGGGGCGTCGGCCAGGGCCTGTTCGGCGCGTTCGAAGTGGCGCTGGGCGATGGCGAGGTTGCCCTGTTCCGTGGCGCACTCGCCGAGGCCGAGCAGGGCGGCGGCGCGTTCGGCGGTGAGGGAGTGCTCGTCGGCCTCGGCGAGCAGCACGGCGTACTGCTCGGCGGCGGCCTCCGCCTCGCCCAGCGCGAGGGTGCGCTGGGCGTCGGTGAGCCGTAGCCGCAGGTCGGTGGCGAGGTGCGGGGAGCGCCCGGTGGCCAGCTCCTCGAAGGCGACGCCGAGCCGGTCGGCGATGTGCCGCAGGGCCGGTTCGGACGGGCGGA
Organism: Actinobacteria bacterium OK074; assembly: GCA_001298575.1. Taxonomy (GTDB): domain Bacteria; phylum Actinomycetota; class Actinomycetes; order Streptomycetales; family Streptomycetaceae; genus Streptomyces. The sequence goes on along the minus strand of LJCV01000112.1, from coordinate 3,658 downwards.
CCCGGCCGGACTCCAACGTGGAGATGTACGCGGGCGTATAGGCGGGTTCCGCCAACTGCCGCTGGGTCAGGCCACGTTCGGTGCGCAGTTGCTGAACCCTGCGCCCGATGACCTCGGGTTCGTCGCGCTCCGCCATGGCCCAAGCATGCCATCGGCACGCCAATTCCCGCCCCACTACTGACTTTTCCTCAACTACTGCTTACTACTTGACTATTCTTCAACTCCCATTGCACTCTTGCCCGTTGACACCGGCAGCCTCTAACTTAAGCACTGCGTTAAGCGGCTTTAACACTCCGCTACACACCACCCTCACCGCCGCCTGCGAGGTTGCCGTGCCCGTGCCCGGACGTACGTCTTCTGCACGCCGCTACGTCACACGCCGATACCTGCGGGTGTTCGGCGCCGCGGTGATCGCGGTCGCCGCCCTGATCACGGCGGCCAATGCGGGGCCTGCGCGGGCCACGGACACGAACACGAACACGGGGCAGCAGCGGTCTGCGGTGCACGGGGGTCGGTGAGCGGGGGCGACGACGGCTTCACGACGGGCGGCCGGACGACGGCTTCACGACGGGCGGCCCGACGGCGGCTTCACGACGAGCGGCCCGGCCTCGCCGCGACAACCACGGCCTCCACGGCCTCCTCAGCCACCCCCGCAGCCGCAGCCGCCACACCCACCGCCACCCGAACAAACGCCGCCACCGCCGCCGACCGGGACTCCCCCGGCCAGGCCAAGGTGAGTTCGAGAGGGGTCAGGTCCTCGACGGGGCGGTAGGCGATGCCCGGGCGTGGGTGGCGGCGGGCGATCGACGTCGGGGGGAACCAAACGATGCCGCCCAGTTCGGTCAGGCTGAAGATCTGGGCCAGGTCCAGGCCGGACGGTGGGGACGGGGGCGGTACCAGGGAGGGGTTCCCTGCGGCCTTGGTGGTGGCCGGGGTCGGTGGGAAGCCCTCGTGGTCCGCCGGGCTGCCGTCCGGGAGGACTCTGCCCTTGAGGTCCTCCAGGTGCAAGCAAGTACGGGCGGCCAAGGGGTCGTTCGCCGCCACTGCCAGGAGTCGGGGTTCCGTCAGGAGCGGTTCCACGTCCAAGCCCCGGGTGTTGAACGGGCCCGGCAGCAGGGCGATGTCCGCGCGGCCGTCCCTCAGCGTCGGCTCCTGTTCGCCACGGCCGCCCAGTACCAACTCCACTGGGAGCGCGGCCGGTTCCTCCTGGTAGGCCGAGAGAATCCGCGGCAGCAGGCCGCCGTCGAAGTCCGCCTTCAACGCCAGTCTCAGCACCGGCTCGGGTCGGCCCGCCCGTCGGGTCCGCCGGGCCGCCGCCGCGACCGCGTCGAGTGCCGTGCGGGCGTCGCGCAACAGGACCTCGCCCGCGGGCGTCAGCGCGACCCGGCGCGTGGTCCGCTCCAGCAGCGGTACGCCCAGCTGGCGCTCCAGCTCGCGGATCGCCCGTGACAGCGGCGGCTGCGCCATGCCGAGCCGTTCGGCCGCCCGCCCGAAGTGCAACTCCTCGGCCACGGCCACGAAGTACCGGAGCTGCCTGACCTCCAGGTCATTCATACCGTCACGGTATCAGTGGGGCCGGGATCGGTCCTTCAGGTCTGCCGCCGGGGCCAGTTGACTATCGATGGCCCACCTTCTTCCCTCCCCTGGAGCCCCCGTGATCGTCCTCACCACCCCCACCGGCCAGATCGGCCGGCAAACCCTCGCCCGGCTCCTCGCCGCCGACGCCCCGACGCCCGTCCGGGTCGTCGTGCGGGACCCGGACCGGCTGCCCGGCGCCGTGCGGGACCACGTCGAGGTCGTCCAGGGGTCGCACGGTGACCCCGACGTCCTCGACAAGGCGTTCGCCGGGGCGGAGTCGGTGTTCTGGCTCGTGCCGTCCGATCCGCGCGCGGCCAGCGTCGACGCCGCCTACTCCGGGTTCGCCCGGCCCGCCGCCGAAGCCCTCAAGGCCCACGGCGTCCGACACGTCGTCGCCGTCTCCGCGCTCGGCCGGGGCACCCCCATGGCCGACCGCGCCGGACACGTCACCGCCACGCTCGCGATGGACGACCTGCTGGCCGCCACCGGCGTGGGCTACCGGGCGCTGACGATGCCGTCGTTCATGGACAACCTGCTGCGCCAGACCCAACTCATCAAGGACCAGGGCCTGTTCACCCTCCCCTGCACCGGCAGCCACCGGGCGCCCGCCTGCGCCACCGCCGACATCGCTGCCGTCGCCGCGGAACTCCTGCTCGACGACGCCTGGGGAGGAGTCGAGGAGGTTCCCGTTCTCGGGCCCGAGGACCTCTCCTACGACGACATGGCACTGGTCATGTCCGACGTGCTCGGGCGGCCCGTCCGCTTCCAGCAGGTTCCGGACGCGGAGTTCAAGGCCCGGCTGACGGGCGCCGGGATGTCCGACGCCATGGCGCAGGGGCTGGTCGACATGGCCCGCGCCAAGGACGCCGGGCTCGACAACGCCGTCCCCCGCACCGACCGGACCAGTACACCCACCACCTTCCGTCAGTGGTGCGCGGACGTCCTCGCCCCCGCCGTCCGCGCCTGAGCGCGAAAGCGCACCCGCAGCACCCGCAACACCTGCAACACCCGCAGCACCCGCACCCCCACCGACCACCCGAATGGCCCCTCCCACCACGCGCCCGCCAGCCCGCCCGGCTATCCACGAAGTACGACCGGAACGGCATCCGCAGCGGCGGACCACCCGAGCCACGGGGGCCACCCGGATCACAGAGTCGGAGGAGCACCGCCCATGGCCAGAAGCAGCGCCCTTGCCATCAACTTCACCCAGGGTCTCAACGACGCCTGGTCGAAAGTCGCGCAGTTCGTGCCGAAACTCCTCGCGTTCCTGGTCATCCTGGCCATCGGGTGGTTCATAGCGAAGGCCCTCACCCGGATACTCGACCGCGTGCTGCGCTCGGTCGGCTCCGAGCGGCTCTCCGAACGCGCCGGGACCGAACGCCTGCTCCAGGGCTCGAAGTACGACCTCACCGGCATCGTCTGCAAGATCGTGTACTACGCGCTGATGCTGATCGTCCTGCAACTCGCGCTCGGCGTCTTCGGCACCAACCCGGTCAGCACGATGATCAACAGCATCGTCGCCTGGCTGCCGCGCGGCATCGTCGCCGTCGTCCTGGTCGTCGTGGCCATGGCCATCGCCAACGCCGTACGCACCATCGTCCAGAACGCCCTGGCCGCCGTCTCGTACGGCAGGACCGTCGCGACCGTCGTGTGGGCCTGCATCCTCGCGCTCGGCGCAATCGCGGCGCTCGGGCAGGCGGGCATCGCCCGGGACGTCACCCGGCCGCTGCTGTACGCGGCGCTCGTCACCGTCGCGGGCATCATGATCGTCGGCGTCGGCGGCGGCATGATCATGCCGATGCGGCAGCGCTGGGACCGCTGGCTGGAGGCGGCCGAGCGGGAGACCGTCAACGCGCGCGGCAGCATGTCGGCGTACCAGTCGGGCCGCCAGGACGCCCTCCAGGGCCAGCCCGCCCGCGAGCGCACCGACCTCAGCATGGGCGGCGGCACGGGCGGCAACACGGGCGGCGCCACCAACCTGGACCCCGGCACCGACCCGCGCCGCGACCACCCGGGCCCGAACACCGGCTTCTAGCAGCACACCAGAACCCGCCGGGCCGCCGCGTACAGCTGTGACAGC
>LJCV01000122.1 GCA_001298575.1 Actinobacteria bacterium OK074 | reverse complement strand
CCACCCCCCCCCTCCGACCCCCCCCCCCCCACCGACGGCCCACCCCCCGCCCCCCGCCACAACGCAGCCAACGACACCATCACCGCCCACGACACCGGCTGCACCACATCCACATCCACCAACTCACCCCCACCGCACACCACATCACTCAACGACCAGTCCACGAACAACGACAACGCCCGCCCACACGCCTCCATCGACGCGGCAAAGACAGGCGACGACTCCCACAACTCCCGCCCCATCCCCACCCACTGAGCCCCCTGACCAGGAAACACAAACACCACATCCCCGGAAGCAGAAGCGGCCCGCCCCCGCACCACGGACGACGACATCACCTCGCCGCCCCCGGCCAACTCCCCAACGCCCAAGGCCAGTTCAGCACGCTCCCGCCCCAGCACGACGGCCCGGTCCCCGAACGCCGTACGCGAACGCGCGAGCGACCACGCCACGTCAACCGGCCGCACACCCTCCCCGGCCGACTCCACGAACGACACCAACAGCCCAGCCTGCCCGGCCAGCGCCTCCGCACCCCGCCCCGAAACCACCCACGGCACCACACCACCCGCACCAAGCACCGAGCCCAAGCCCGAATCCGAGCCCAAGCCCGAGCCCGAACCCGAGTCCGAACCCGAACCCGAACCACCGTCCTCGTCCAACCGCGATACGAGCGGCGCCTCCTCCAACACCACATGCGCGTTCGTCCCACTGATCCCGAACGACGACACCCCCGCCCGCCGTACCCGCCCCTCCCCCGACGGCCACTCCACCGCCTCCGTCAGCAACGACACCGCACCCGCCGACCAGTCGACATGCGAGGTCGGCTGGTCGACGTTCAACGTCCGGGGAAGCAGCCCGTGTTGCAGGGCAAGGACCATCTTCATCACGCCACCGACACCGGCGGCGGCCTGGGTGTGGCCGATGTTGGACTTCAACGAGCCCAGCCACAACGGCCGTTCGGCAGCACGACCTTGGCCGTACGTGGCAAGCAGCGCCTGGGCCTCGATCGGGTCGCCGAGCGTCGTACCCGTGCCGTGGGCCTCGACCGCGTCCACCAGGTCCGGCGTGAGGCGAGCGTCGGTGAGGGCGGCGCGGATGACACGCTCCTGGGCAGGCCCGTTGGGCGCGGTCAGGCCGTTGCTGGCGCCGTCCTGGTTGATCGCCGAACCACGGATCACCGCGAGGACGGGGTGCCCCTTGCGCCGCGCCTCCGACAGCCGTTCAAGGAGGAGGACACCCACGCCCTCGCCCCACCCGGTGCCGTCCGCCCCCGCCGCGAACGGCTTGCAGCGGCCGTCCGGCGCGAGCCCCCGCTGACGGCTGAACTCGACGAAGATGCCGGGCTCGGCCATCACGCTCGCCCCGCCCGCGAGCGCGAAGGAGCACTCGCCGGAACGCAGGGCCTGCACCGCGAGATGCAGCGCGACCAGCGACGACGAGCACGCCGTGTCCACGGTCACCGCCTGCCCGCGCAGGCCCAGGAGGTAGGCGATGCGCCCGCTGGCCACGCTGCACGACGTGCCCGTCAGCAGATAGCCGTCGACGGACTCGGGCGCATGGCTCAGCCCGGGACCGTACTCCTGCGGCATCAGCCCGACGAACACTCCGCCGTCGCCCTCGCGCAGGGTCTCCGGATCGATGCCCGCCCGTTCCAACGCCTCCCACGACGTCTCCAGCAGCAGCCGCTGCTGCGGGTCCATCGCCTCGGCCTCGCGCGGCGAGATCCCGAAGAAGCCGGGGTCGAACTCGGCGGCGTCGTACAGGAAGGAGCCCGCACGGGCGTACGTCGTCCCGTGGTGTTCGGGGTCGGGGTGGTACAGGCCGTCGAGGTCCCAGCCCCGGTCGGCGGGGAAGGCGGAGACCGTGTCGCCGCCCGTGGTGAGCAACTCCCACAGCGCCTCGGGCGTGTGGATGCCCCCGGGCAGCCGGCAGCCCATGCCCACGATGGCGACGGGATCCTCGGACGTGTCCGGCCTTGCGCTGACAGGGAGTTGAGGTGTGTGTTCGGTGTCCCCGTGCAGCAGGCCGCGCAGATGGCGGGCGAGTGCCCGTGGGGTCGGGTGGTCGAAGAGTACGGAAGCGGGCAGGGAGAGCCCCGTCTCCGTGACCAGCCGGTTCCGCAACTCCACCGAGGTGGCGGAGTCGAAGCCCAACGCCTTGAACGTCAGCGCCACTTCGACGTCACCGGCCGCCCCATGCCCCAACACCACAGCCGCGTGCGCCCGGACCCGCTGCTCCAGATCGTCGCGCCCAACAGGCAGGACGGACAAGGCGGACGGCGCAGCGGTCAGCGTCGACGCCAACTCGTCGGCCTCCCCCACCACTTCCGCCGGGAGGGTACGACGGCGAGCACCGGACTCACCGCCCTGGAGCCAGTAGCGGCGACGCTGGAAAGCGTAGGTCGGAAGGGAAATCGTGCGGGCGCCTCGACCGGAGAGGACGGCCGTCCAGTCGACCGCGACACCCCGCACCCACGCCTCCGCCAGGGAAGTCAGGAAGCGCTCAGCACCACCCTGGTCACGACGAAGGCTGCCGACCACAACCGCATCCGGAGCCGCCTCCTGCACCGCCATGCCCAGCACGGGATGCGAGCTGACCTCCACGAAGGCCGCGTAACCCTGACCGGCCAAGCTCTCGACGGCCTCGGCGAAACGCACCCGCTGCCGAAGGTTGCGGTACCAGTAACCGCCGTCCAACCGAGCCGTGTCGACCAATTCCGCCTCAGCGGTGGAAAAGAACGGCACCGAACCCGAACGGGGAGCGACAGCCGCCAGCGCCTCCGCCAACTCCCCCTCGATCGACTCCACATGCCAGGTGTGCGAGGCGTAATCCACCGGAACACGACGAGCCCGAACCTCGGCAGCCTCGCAGTGAGCCACCAACGAGTCCAGGGCATCCGCATCCCCGGCCACGACGACCGACCCAGGACCATTGACGGCGGCGACATCGACCCGCCCCGCCCAACCGGCCAACAACTCCTCGACACCAGCCAATGGCAAGGCAATTGACACCATGCCCCCACGCCCGGCAATGGCCCGGATCGCCTTCGACCGCAGCGCCACCACCCGCGCCCCGTCCTCCAACGAAAGACCTCCCGCCACCACCGCAGCCGCGATCTCACCCTGCGAATGCCCCACCACCACCGACGGCTCAACCCCCGACGCCCGCCACAACGCCGCCAACGACACCATCACCGCCCACGACACCGGCTGCACCACATCCACATCCACCAACTCACCCCCACCACACACCACATCACTCAACGACCAGTCCACGAACAACGACAACGCCCGCTCGCACGCCTCCATCGACGCGGCGAACACCGGCGAGGAGTCCCACAACTCCCGCCCCATCCCCACCCACTGCGCCCCCTGCCCAGGAAACACAAACACCACCCGATCAGCACCCCCAGCGACAACACCTCGCACAACCCCCGCCCCCGTCACCCCATCGGACGCCAACACCCCAAGCTCAGCACCGAGTTCGGCGACACCGCTCCCCACGACGACAGCCCGGCCGTCGAACGCCGTACGCGAACCCGCCAACGACCACGCCACGTCAACCGGTCGCACGCCGTCGTCCCCGGCCGACTCCGCGAACGCGGCCAACCGCCCCGCCTGCCCGGCGACTCCCTCCGCACCGCGCCCCGAGACAACCCACGGCACCACACCGCCACCAGCCGCGAAGACCGCCCCCGTACCGTCACCGACCTCCGTCTCCGCCGCCGACCCCGGCGCCACCCCCGGCGCCTCCTCCAACACCACATGCGCATTCGTCCCGCCCATCCCGAACGCACTCACCCCGGCCATGAGGGGCACATCGGGGCGAGGCCACGGCCCCGGGCCGTCCTGGACTCGCAGCCGAAGCGCATCGAAAGAGATGTCCGGGTTGGGATGGGCGTAGTTGAGGCTCGGCGGGAGTTCGCGGTGCTGGAGTGCGAGCACGGTCTTGAGGAGGCCGGCGATGCCCGCCGCACCTTCCAGGTGGCCCACGTTGGTCTTGACCGAGCCGACGCGCAGCGGTTCGTCGGCGTTCCGTCCGGCGCCGAGGGCCGCGCCCAGCGCGGTCGCCTCGACCGGGTCGCCAACCGGCGTGCCCGTGCCGTGGAGTTCGACATACTGGATGTCGTACGGCGCCGCCCCGGCGTTGCGCAGCGCGCGCCGGATCACGTCCTCCTGGGCGCGCGGGTCGGGCGCGGTGAGGGTGTCGCCGCCGCCGTCGTTGTTGACGGCGCTGCCGCGGATGACGGCGCGGACGGGGTCGCCGTCGGCCAGGGCCCGGTCCAGCGGCTTCAGTACGACGGCGCCGCCGCCCTCGCCGCGGACGTAACCGTTGGCGCGGGCGTCGAACGTGTAGCAGTGGCCGTCGGGCGAGAGCGCGCCGAACCGGTGGGGGTAAAGGCTGCTCTCGGGGGCGAGTTGGAGGTTGACGCCGCCCACGAGGGCGAGGTCGCTGTCGCCGCTGCGCAGGCTCTCGCAGGCGAGGTGGAGGGCGACGAGCGAGGAGGACTGGGCCGAGTCGAGGGTGATGCTGGGGCCGCGCAGACCGAGCAGGTAGGAGAGCCGGTTGGCGATGAGGGCCCGGTGGGTGCCGGTGAAGGACTGGTGGGTGACGTTCTCGGGGCCGAGCGCGTGCAGCAGGGTGGCGTAGTCGTCGTGGGCGGCGCCGATGAACACTCCGGTGCTGGTGTCGGCGAGCCGCCCGGGGACGATGCGGGAGTCCTCCAGGGCTTCCCAGGCGAGTTCGAGGACCAGGCGCTGCTGCGGGTCCATCGCGTCGGCCTCGCGCGGCGAGACCCCGAAGAACCCGGCGTCGAACAGGTCCACGTCGTCGAGGAATCCACCCCAGCGAGGAGCACCGTCACCTGACGGGGAGTCAGACGCATCCGCCGTACCCGCGCCAACTCCCAGCCGTTCGGCGGGAGTAGGACGTATCGCGCTGTCCCCGGCGCGGAGCAGGCGCCAGAGGGCGTCGGGGGTCGGGGCGCCGGGCAGCCGGCAGGCCAGGCCGATGACCGCGATGGCACGCCGGGGCGTGGTGTCCAGCCCGCACGGTGTGCGTTCTGACCCGTTCGGTGTGCGTACTGACTCGCTCATTCCACTCCACCAGCTTGTTGGCCCGGCTTGCATGGACCGCAGACGACGAGTTCGGCGTGGGTACGGCATGCGCGCGGCGCACGGCGTGGTTGGCGGCCCGTACCCGCAGGTCAGGGCTCGGGCAGTGGATCACGGACCGCCGGGGCTCCCCACGGTAGGCGCGCACGCACTAGGGCGGCCCCTAGATTCCCGCGGGGTACGGGAGCCGCGAACAGCGGCCCGCGCGGCGCGGTTTCGGGAAAAGTCCCAGTGATCGTGCCGGGGCGGGCGCCGAGTGTTGCGCTCGTCCGGGTTCTGTCCCTCAATGAACGCGGCACCGCCCAGGAGACGCGGTGACGTGTCCGGATCCTGGGTGGGCGTTCCTGGCGGACCCCTCGACCGGTCCGGAGGAGACGGAGGGAAGTCATGACGAGCGCGGAACTCGTGGACGTGCGCAGTGCTCTGGCCCGGCTGCGCGCCGGCCTTGAGTCGCTGCGGCAGGCCGAGGGCGATTCACCGTACGTGCGCAGGCTGGTGAACGATCTCGACCGGTTCCAGCTGGACATGGAGGACATGCCGCGACGCCGGGGCCGACGTGCAGTGCCGCACGCGAGAGCGGGGGCCCGCAATGTCGTACGCATCAAGGACGGCCCGTACCACCACGTGCCCTGGCAGGACGCGGACGACGAGGGCATCGGCGGCCACCGCCGCTGACGACCGGCCGGACCCCGACACCAACGGCCAGCGACCAACGGCCAACGGCCAACAGCTCACGACCCACGACCCGGTACGAGCAAGGCCCCGGTGGCGACCGCCGCCGGGGCTTCCTCGTGCCCGTGGACACCAGCGCTCCCCGGTACGGCCGTCCGCGCTGCCGTCACGCACGCACACATGCGAAACGCCGGATTCCCACTGTGATCAGGGGAAACCGGCGTCGGCGTGAAGAGTGCGGGAAGGAGGGCGGAACGGGGACCAGGCCGAGCTGGGGACCAGGCCGAGCAGAGCAGCGCGGCTCACTTGACGAAGTCGGGCACCGCCCGGGGCGGCCAGCTGCCGACGGTGAGCACACCCATCGAGTACGCCCGGGACACCAGCGCCGCGCGGTTCGGCGCCTTGAAGCGGCGGAGCATCAGGCCGACGTGGTACTCGACCCCCTGGCGGCTGAGGTAGAGACGCGAGGCCAGCTGGACGGTCGAGGCGCCGATGGCGACACCTTCGAGGATGCGGGCGTCGAGCGCGGTGAGCATGGGCGTCGGCTTGGCCGGCCGTTCCGCCGCGTCGGAGGGTTCGTCGTCCGGGCTCATCAGGACGACGACGCCCGACAGGTCGCCGCCCTCGCCCTTGATGGCGATGCCGGTGATCTCCGCCGAGAAGACCGCGTCGTGGCCCCGCATGGCGACCACGCGTTCGACGAAGCGGCTGCCGTGGCCGTTCGCGAGGTGGGTGAAGTGCTTGGGGAGGATGTTGCGGGCGCTCGGGTGCAGGACGTCGTAGAAGCTGCGTCCGAAGATCTCCGTGGACGGGCGGGCGACATGACGGAAGAAGTCGGGATTCGCCCCTTCTATTCTGAGGCCGGAGTCGAGGCTCGCCATACAGGTGGCGTGCTGCGGGGGTTGCGGCGGATGGGGACGCCGGTCGCGGCGGGCGGCGGTACGCGGGAATTCGGGAAGGCCACTGACCATCGTCGACCTATCGGCATGCTGGAGCATGGAAACCCTTTCGTGGGCGTCGCATGAAATGAATCAGTTCAACAGCGAAGGAAGAACGGGAAAGACGGCCGCGAGAAATACCTCGTTGAATTGTCTGCGCCGTTGTCACGGACAGTAGGGTCGGCCGCGCGCCGGAGTCAACGACGATCGGCCCGGCTGAGAAAACACTGCGGTCCCCCCGCACTGCGGGTTCGGTCGCCGCACGGTACGGGGGTTCGGTATCAGGGGTTCGGTACGGTCACATGTGCACCGCCCGCGAAAGCCGCCACCCCCGGTGCTGTGTTACATCGACGCGGTACCCGTGTGTCGCCCCGGGGGAAGCCCCTACGGGGAGAGCGCTTTCACCTGCCGCTTCGCACGAGGTGGCGTGCGCGTAACGTGAGCGTCCACATGCGGAAACGTTCCAACACCGCACCACACCGGCCATTCGTATCGGTTCGGTCACGATGGTGACCAAGGGGTTTGAGGGCGAGATGAACGCCCTTCTGAGCCTTCACCGCCCCCTCAGCACCCCTTCACCACCCCCTCAGCGCCCCGCAGACCTGCCCCACACAGCTGGGCGGTGCGTTTTCCCGTGCAACTCCGCACCCTGTTCCGGAATCCCGCACCACCACCGAAGCCACCACTCACGCCATTACCGGAGCCACCGAACGCCATATCAACCGGGGCCCCTTCCCAACGAAAGGATCCATTTATTCCGGACGCGTTCGCGCACCCCTCCGGTTCCCGCCCGCACCGGAATCCGACCACCACGGAATTAACCCGCCGGACGCCCAGGCGAACACGCCCACCCCCGACGCTCCAACAAGACACGGGCATTTCTGCCGAATCAGGTGCCACCTTGGTGGTTTCCGTGGAGTTCTGGGTAGTTCCTCGGGTTGCGCATACGACGGCACCATCCCGACCCCGCCCACAAGGCCGCGACCGCGTGAGCCAAACCACAGGAAAACGGTTCCGTTTCGATAGCCGCCGGGCTACGCTGGCACCCAAGTGAACGAAACCGTTTCGTTCCTACCGCATGGAGAACGACTGCCATGGCCTCCGTACTCATCGTCAACGACCAGTCCCTACAGCGGCTCGCCCTGCGCATGCTCCTGGACGCCGAGTCCGACCTGACCGTCGTCGGCGAGGCGGCGAACGGGGCCGATGCGGTCCGGCTGAGCACCGCGCTCCGCCCCGACGTCGTCCTGATGGACGGCCGGCTGTCCGACTCGGACGGCATCGAGGCCATCCGGCACATCGCGCGGCCCGCGTTCCCCCACCCGGCAGGAGCAGCGGAAGGGCACCCTCCGCGAGTCCTCGTCCTGACCCCGCCCAGCCACGAGGGATACGCCTACGCCGCCCTCCGCGCCGGTGCCGGCGGCTTCCTCCTCACGGACGCCACCCCCGACGAACTCACCGCGGCCGTCCGCGTCGTGGCCGCCGGGGACGCGGCCATCACCCCCGGCCTGACCCGCGCGCTCATCGACGCCGTCCGCCAGCAGCGCGCGCCCCGGGCCGTGCGCCAGGAGAACGGACTCGGCTCCCTCACCGGACGCGAACGCGACGTCCTCACCGCCGTCGCCTCCGGCTGGTCCAACGCCGAGATCGCCACCCGGCTCTCCATCGCCCCGACCACCGTGAAGTCCCACATCAGCCACATCCTCGCCAAGATCGGCGCCCGGGCCCGCGTCCAGGCGGTGGCCTTCGCCTACGAGTACGGCCTGGTCCGCCCGGCGGCCTGACGGCGCCACCGCCGACGGCGACGGCAGCCCACGCCCGCCCCGCCCGTCCGCGTCCCCGCCCGTCCACACACCCACCGCCTTCCGCCGGGCGGAAGACCCATTGCCGCACCCCCGCTTCCTTCCCGACGATGACGTCACCAGCAGACAGACGGGAGCCGCAAAGATGCCGCACACCACCGCCTTCGCCAGGAACCAGTGGTACGTCGCCGCCTACGCGCACGAGGTGGGGCGGGAGTTGCTCGGCCGGACGATCCTCGGGGAGCCGCTCGTCTTCTACCGGACCGAGGAGGACGGCACGCCCGTCGCGCTGCACGACCGGTGTGTGCACCGCCGGTACCCGCTGCACAAGAGCGGCCTGGACGGCGACCGGATCGTGTGCGGGTACCACGGGTTCACGTACGACACGACGGGCACCTGCGTGTACGTGCCGGGGCAGAAACGTGTGCCGCGTACGGCGCGGGTGGCGTCGTACCCGGTCGTCGAGCAGGACGCGCTGATCTGGGTGTGGATCGGCGATCCGGCGCTCGCCGACCCCCAGGCCATCCCGCGCGCCCGGCACCTCGACGCGCCGGGCTGGGTCACCGTGCGCGGCATGGAGCCGATCGACGCCGACTACGGCCTCCTCGTCGACAACCTGCTCGACCTCTCGCACGAGACGTATCTGCACGGCGGTTACATCGGCACGCCCGAGGTCGCGGAGACGCCGATCACCACCGAGGTCGACGAGGGCGCGGGCATCGTGCGGGTGAGCCGGCACATGGACGACGCCGAGTGCCCGCCGTTCTACGCGAGGTCCACCGGCATCGAGGGCCGCATCACGCGCTGGCAGGACATCGAGTACCACGCGCCCTGCCTGTACCTGCTGCACAGCCGGATCGCGCCGGTCGGTGTGGTGCCGGAGGCGGACGGCAGCGACCCGAACGGCTTCCACACCGAGATCACGTACGCCATCACGCCGTCCGCGGACGGCCATGTGTACGACTTCTGGATGGTCTCGCGCGACTGGGCGACGGAGGACGAGGAGGTCACCGAGTTCCTGCGGAGCAACAACCACACCGTCGTCATGCAGGACGTGGACGCCCTCAACCTCCTTCAGGAGACGCTCGGTTCGGAGCGCACCGGCTACCAGGAGCTGAGCATCAACATCGACACCGGTGGGCTGGCCGCCCGCCGGATCCTGGCCCGGCTGGTCGAGGAGGGCGCCAAGCCCGTGGAGAGGGTCCAGTGACGCGGCCCCCGTCGACCGACGCGCACGGCACGCCGCCCCGCGAGGTCTACCGCGTCGACTGGCTCCCCGGTACCGACGTCCTGCACGGCACCTGCCACTGCGGGGCCGAACACGCCGACCAGGACCCGGTGTCGATGTGGGAGTGGATGCTCGCCCACCCGCGCGGCCATGCCGTCAGCTCACCGCAAGAGGACAGCCGATGACGTCGTACGAAGCCGAACTCGTCGTCGACCGACGGGAGTCGGCGGCCGAAGGGGTGGTCGTGCTCCGACTGCGCCACCCGCTGGGCGAGTCGCTGCCCGACTGGGAGCCGGGCGCCCATGTCGACGTGGTGCTCGGACCCGGTCTGGAGCGGCAGTACTCGCTGTGCGGGGACCCGGCCGAGCGGGAGGTGTGGCGGATCGCGGTGCTGCGGGAATCCGCGGGGCGCGGCGGATCCGCGTATGTGCACGAGCAGTTGGGGCTGGGCGCGAAGGTGCGGGTGCGCGGGCCGCGCAACAACTTCGCGTTGCAGTCCGCGCCCCGTTACCGGTTCGTGGCGGGCGGCATCGGCATCACCCCGATCCTGCCGATGCTCGCCGCGGTCGAGGCGGCGGGCGCCGAGTGGACCCTGCTCTACGGCGGTCGCAGCCGCGAATCCATGGCGTTCACCGAGGAGTTGGCGCGCTACGGCGACCGGGTGACGCTGGCCCCGCAGGACGAGAGCGGGCTGCTCGATCTGCCGTCCGTGCTCGACGAGTTGCCCGAGGGCACCCTCGTGTACTGCTGCGGTCCCGGCCCGTTGCTGGACGCGGTGGAGGAGCGCTGTCCTTCGGGTGCGCTGCGGGTGGAGCGGTTCCAGCCGAAGGAGCAGGTCACGGGCGGGGACCACGAGTTCGAGGTGGTTCTTGAGCAGTCGGGGATGACGCTGACCGTGCCCGTCGGGGTCTCCGTGCTCCAGACCGTGCGGGACGCGGGTGTCGACGCGCTCTTCTCGTGCACCGAGGGCACCTGCGGCACCTGCGAGACCGAGGTTCTCGAAGGCGCCCCGGACCACCGCGACTCGATCCTCTCGGAGGAGGAACGGGAGGCCGGTGAGACGATGTTGATCTGCGTGTCCCGGTGCAAGGGGAAGCGGCTCGTGCTCGACCTGTGATCGGCCCCCTCCGGCGGGGTCACCTTCGGGGCGGCCCCGTCGTCACCCTCAGCTCCCCTTCGATCCGCGCGGCCGTCGCGAGGAGTTGGGGCAGCAGCTCGTGGCGTACGGACTCCAGGGAGTTGCGGCCGGCGTGGACCGCGATGTTCACGCCGGCGACCACCTGGCCCACGCGGTCCCGTACCGGCGCGGCGACCGACCTCAGCCCCTCCTCCAGTTCCTGGTCGACAACTGCCCATCCCTGACGTCGTATTCGGTGCAGTTCCGCGTGGAGCGCGTCCGGCGTGACGAGGGTGCGGGCGGTCAGCGGGCGCAGGTCGGCGCGGGCGAGGCGGGTGGTGATCTCCGCGTCCGGCAGGTGGGCGAGGAGCACCCGGCCCACGGAGGTGACGTGGGCCGGTAATCGCGTGCCGACGGTGATGGTCGCGGCCATGATGCGGCGCACCGGCACCCGTACCACGTACACCACGTCGTCGCCGTCGAGGACGCACAGTGACGACGACTCCCGCACCCGCTCGACAAGTTGGTCCAGGTGCGGCTCGGCGATCTGTGGCAGGGTGCTGCCGGACAGGTAGCCGTAGCCGAGTTCGAGGACGCGCGGGGTCAGGCGGAAGTGCCGGCCGTCGGTGTGGACGTAGCCGAGGTCGGCGAGGGTGAGCAGGAAGCGGCGGGCCGCGGCGCGGGGCAGGCCGCAGGCGCGGGCGACCTCGCTGAGGGTGCGGGCCGGGTGGTCGGCGTCGAAGGCGCGGATGACGGCGAGGCCGCGTTCGAAGGACCGCACGAAGTGCGGTGCGCGGGCTGCTGCGGACATCGCCGCCTCCAGGGGCCGTACGAAGAGCGCTTCTCCACCGCGCCGGACGGCTCGCCGGCGCATTCCCGGACGGCGAAGTGGATCAGCACGCTTCGGAAACGTCAACAATATTGTTCACCAAAGGCATTGACCGGGCGGTACGGGGGTTCTACTTTCCCGCTGAGCACCACTGTGCGGTGTGCGCACAGCCTGTCGGAACACCCTCGTCTCCACAGGAGGAGCCATGCGTCGCCTGTTCGCCGCCTTCGCGGCCGGAGCATGCCTGGTCGCGGCGTCGGCATGCGGATCGTCCGGTGGTTCCGACACGGCGTCCTCGTCGTCCGGAGGCACCATCACCGTCAAGGTGGGTGTCATCCCCATCGTCGACGTCGCACCCGTCTACCTGGGCCAGAAGAAGGGGTTCTACGAGAAGCAGGGGCTGAAGCTGTCGCTGACGACCGCGCAGGGCGGTGCGGCGATCGTGCCGGGCGTGGTCAGCGGCGGCTTCCAGTTCGGGTTCTCCAACATGACGTCGCTGATGATCGCCCAGTCGACGGGCGTCCCCGTCAAGCCGGTTGTCAACGGGGTCGCGTCAACGGGCGTGCAGGGCAAGGACTTCGGCGCGATCGTCGTGAAGAAGGGCAGCTCCATCACCTCGGCTAAGGATCTCGCGGGCAAGAAGGTCGCCGTCAACACGCTGAAGAACATCAACGACACCGCCGTGCGCGAGTCGGTCCGCAAGGCGGGCGGTGACCCGTCCAAGGTGCGGTTCGTGGAGCTGGCCTTCGACCAGATGCCGGCCGCGCTCGACAAGGGCCAGGTGGACGCCGCCCTCGCGGTCGAGCCCGCGCTCGCCACCATCAAGTCCCAGGGCGGCACGGAGATCGCGTCCTCGTACGTGGACGTCGCCAAGGACCTCACGGTCGCCATGTACTTCACCTCGACGTCGTACGCGCAGAAGAACCCGGCCGTGGTGAAGAAGTTCACCACGGCGACCGAGGAGTCGCTCAAGTACGCCAACAGCCATCCGGACGAGGTCCGTTCGATCCTCCGGTCGTACACGCAGATCCCCGCCTCGCTGCTGCCCCAGCTGACCCTGCCGCAGTGGCCCGCGGAGCCGGACAAGGCGTCGATCGAGACGCTGGAGAAGCTCGGCCAGGAGGACGGTCTGTACAAGACGGCCCCGGACCTCACCAAGCTGCTGCCGTGAGGGGTGGCGCCGCCGCGCTGGGCGCGGCCGGGTTCGCGGCCTTCCTCGCGCTGGGCGAGGTGGTGCCGCGCGCCGGCCTGGTCAAGGAGGCGTACTTCCCGCCGACCAGCCGCATCGCACGCGCCCTCGGCGGCCAACTCACCGACCGCGCCTTCTGGTCGGCGCTCGGCGACACCCTCACCGGCTGGGCGCTGGGCCTGGTGATCGCGGTCGTCGGGGGCGTCGTGGCCGGGATCGTGATCACCGTCGTCCCGTACCTGCGCGAAGTGACGGCGTCCACGGTCGAGTTCCTGCGCCCGATCCCGTCGGTCGCCCTGATCCCGCTGGCCATCCTCCTGTACGGCACCGAACTGCGCTCGGTGCTCCTGCTGGTCGTCTACGCCTCCTTCTGGCAGGTCCTGGTCCAGGTCCTGTACGGCGCCCAGGACGTGGACCCGGTGGCGGAGGAGACCGCCCGCTCCTACGGCCTGGGCACCTGGGCGCGGATCCGGCACGTGCTGTGGCCGACGGCGCTGCCGTACGTGATGACGGGGGTGCGGCTGGCCGCGGCGGTCGCGCTGATCCTGTCGATCACCGCCGAACTCGTCATCGGGGCACCGGGGTTGGGGGCGCTGATCGGGGTGGCGCAGTCCTCGCAGGCGGTGCCGGAGATGTACGCGCTGATCGTGGTCACCGGGATCCTCGGGCTGCTGATCAACGTGGGGGCGCGGACGGTGGAGCGGCGGGCGCTGGCCTGGCACCAGTCGGTG
The DNA here is from genome assembly GCA_001298575.1 of Actinobacteria bacterium OK074. Lineage (GTDB taxonomy): Bacteria > Actinomycetota > Actinomycetes > Streptomycetales > Streptomycetaceae > Streptomyces. The sequence continues at coordinate 76,485 of LJCV01000122.1, read as the reverse complement.
CGCGGGGAGGTGGCGGTGTGAGCCTGCGACGCCTCTTGCTGCGGCTGGTGTTCGTCCTGCTGCTGCCCGCGGTCCTGGTCACCGGCTGGTGGCTGGCCTCGGCCGGCTCCACCGACGTGTACTGGCCGCCGCTGCGCACCATCCTCAAGACCTTCCCGGACGTGTGGACCGCCGACCGGCTGCGCACCGACGTCCTGCCCAGTGTGGGACGGCTGTTGGCGGGGTACGCGACGGCCGCCGTCGTCGGCGTCGCGCTCGGTCTGTTCATCGGCTCCTACCGGCGGGTGCGTTCGGTGTGCGAGCCGGTCCTGGAGTTCCTGCGGGCGATCCCGCCGCCCGTGCTGATCCCGGTCATCATGCTGTTCGCGGGCATCGAGGACACCATGAAGATCGTGGTGATCGCGAGCGGCTGCGTGTGGCCGATCCTGCTCAACACCGTGGAGGGCGTACGGGCGTTGGACTCGGTGATGGCGGAGACGGCCCGCTCGTACGGCATCACCGGCGCCGCCCGGCTGCGCACGGTGGTGCTGCGCGCGGCGAGCCCGCAGATCTTCGCGGGGCTGCGGCAGGCGCTGTCGATCGGGATCATCCTGATGGTCATCAGCGAGATGTACGCGGCCAACAACGGCATCGGCTTCACCATCGTGCAGTTCCAACGCGGCTTCGCCATCCCGGACATGTGGACCGGCATCCTGGTCCTGGGCCTGCTCGGCTTCCTGCTGTCGCTCGTCTTCCGGCTGGCCGAGCGGCGCGTGCTCGGCTGGTACCACGGTCTGCGCGCATCCACCCGGCGGTCGTCATGACGTCGTCGCCGGCGAAAGGACAGCCGATGCTGGACGTACGGGGCCTGAAGAAGGTCTACGAGGGCTCCGGGCGCCGCGTGGAGGCGGTGCGGGACCTCACGTTCACCGTGGAGGCGGGTGAACTGGTCTGTCTGGTCGGCCCGTCGGGGTGCGGCAAGACGACGCTGCTGAAGTGCGTGGGCGGGCTGCTGACGCCGAGCGGCGGCGAAGTCCTCCTGCACGGCCATCCGGTGAGCGGGCCGCCGCCGGGCATGGCGGTGGTCTTCCAGGAGTACGGGCGCAGTCTCTTCCCCTGGATGCGGGTCGGCCAGAACGTCGAACTCCCGCTGAAACAGAAGGGCTTGGGCAAGGTTCGGCGGCGCGAGCTGGTGGCCGACGCGCTGGCCTCGGTCGGGCTCGCGGACGCGGCGGGCGCCTACCCCTGGCAGCTGTCGGGCGGCATGCAGCAACGGGTCGCCATCGCGCGGGCGTTGGCGTACGAGCCGGACGTGCTGCTGATGGACGAGCCGTTCGCGGCGGTCGACGCGCAGACCCGGGCCGACCTGGAGGACCTGGTGCGCGGCCTGTGGCAGGAGCGCGGCATCACGATCCTGTTCGTCACGCACGACATCGACGAGGCGGTCTACCTGGGCCAGCGGGTCGTCGTCCTGTCCGCCTCGCCCACCGTGGTGCAGGAGCAGCTGAAGGTCGATCTCCCGGACGAGCGCGACCAGTTGCACACCCGCGTCGACCCGCGTTTCGCGGAACTGCGCACCCACGTCTACGAACAGATCCAGGCGGCGAAACGCGGCACCAACCGCTGAACAGCCCTTTCCAGGACGGCTACTTGGCCCACAACCCGCGCACGTGCCCGAGGTGACGGGTCATCACCTCCCGTACGGCGGCCCCGTCCCGGGCCAGCAGCGCGTCCAGCAGCTCCACGTGCTCCTCCGCGGACGCCTGCAACCGCCCCTGCTCGGCCAGCGCGGTCAGCCCGTACAGCCGCGAACGGCGCCGCAAGTCCCGTACGACGTCGACGAGATGGGCGTTCCCGGCGAGGGCGAGCAGGCCGAGGTGGAAGCGCAGGTCGGCCTCGACATAGGCGATGAGGTCACCGGCGGCGGCCGAGGTGACGATGGCCTCGGCGTCCGGGCGCAGCGCCTCCAGGGCCACCGGGTCGGCGGTGGCGGCGAGTTGGACCGTGGTGGGGATCTCGATCAGGGCTCTTATGTGGGTGTACTCGTCGAGCTGGGCCTCCGAGACCGCGGTGACCCGGAAGCCCTTGTTGGGGACGGTGTCGACCAGGCCCTCCTTGACCAGGTCGAGCATCGCCTCGCGCACCGGGGTCGCGGAGACACCGAAGCGGGTGGCGAGGGCAGGGGCCGAGTGCACCTCGCCGGGCCGCAGTTCACCCGCGATGAGCGCGGCCCGCAACGCGTCGGCGACCCGTTCCCGGTAACTGGGCCCCCGGCCGCCCAGCGTGGGCAGGACGGGACTGTGCTGCGGGGCGGCGGGCATGGGGTCGTCCTTCTCGGGAGGGGCAGGTTCACCGGACATTATCGGCGGGGCTGTCGCGCGCGGATGCGCATGGCTCAGAGCACGAAGCCCGCCGGGAACGGGTCGTCCGGGTCGAGCAGGTACTGGGCGGTGCCGGTGATCCAGGCCCGGCCGGTGATGCTGGGCAGGACGGCGGGGCGGCCGGCGACCTCGGTCTCGTCCAGGAGGCGGCCGGTGAAGCGGGTGCCGATGAAGGACTCGTTCACGAACTCGGTGTGCAGCGGGAGTTCGCCGCGCGCGTGCAGTTGCGCCATGCGCGCGCTGGTACCGGTCCCGCACGGCGAACGGTCGAACCAGCCGGGGTGGATGGCCATCGCGTGCCGCGAGTGCCGGGCGTCCGAGCCGGGCGCGGCCAGGTACACGTGGTGGCAGCCGCGGATGGACGGGTCCTCGGGGTGGACGGGTTCGTCCGCGGCGTTGATGACGTCCATCAGGGCCAGGCCCGCCTTGAGGAGGTCGTCCTTGCGGGCCCGGTCGAAGGGCAGGCCGAACTCGTCGAGCGGCAGGATCGCGTAGAAGTTGCCGCCGAACGCGAGGTCGTAGGTGACCGTACGGCCGTCGGGCAGGGTCGCCTTGCGGTCCAGAGCGACGGCGAACGACGGCACGTTCTTCAACGTGACGGCCTTGGCCGCGCCGTCCTCGACGGCGACCTCGGCGACCACCAGCCCGGCCGGGGTGTCCAGCCGGATCGTGGTGACCGGTTCGACGACCTCGACCATGCCCGTCTCCACGAGCACGGTCGCGACCCCGATCGTGCCGTGTCCGCACATCGGGAGATAACCGGAGACCTCGATGTACACCACGCCGTAGTCGCAGTCGGGCCGCGTCGGCGGTTGCAGGATCGCCCCGCTCATCGCGGAGTGCCCCCGCGGCTCGTTCATCAGCAACTGCTTGACGTCGTCCCGGTGTTCACGAAAGTACAGCCGCCGTTCGTTCATGGTGGCACCGGGGATGGGCCCGATACCACCGGTGATCACCCGGGTGGGCATCCCCTCGGTGTGGGAGTCGACGGCGTGCAGGACGAGTTTGCTGCGCATGTTCAACTTCCTTGGGACGGGGGTCGGTTGAAGGAGGTCGGGAGCACTCAGGCAAGCCCCGCGGCCACGGCTTCCTCCGTCGCCGTACGAACAACCGCCTCCTGCTCCGGCAGCAACGGCACCCGAGGCGGACGGCACGGCCCCCCGTACCTCCCCACAATGTCCATGGACAACTTGATCGCCTGCACGAACTCGACCTTCGAGTCCCACCGCAGCAACGGATGCAACTGCCGGTACAGCCGGGTCGCGGTGTCCAGGTCCCCGTCCACCGCGGCGTGGTACAGCTCGACACTCGCCGCGGGCAACGCGTTCGGGTACCCCGCCACCCACCCCTTCGCCCCGGCCACGGCGAGTTCGAGCAGAACGTCGTCCGCACCGATCAACAGGTCGAGTTCCGGGGCGAGTTCGGCCAGCCGCCAGGCGCGTCGGGGGTCGCCGGAGAACTCCTTGACGGCCTGGATGTAGCCCTCGGCGTGCAGCTTGGCGAGGAGTTCGGGGACCAGGTCGACCTTGGTGTCGATGGGGTTGTTGTACGCGACGACGGGCAACCCCGCGCGGGCGACCTCCTCGAAGTGGGCGAGGACGGCGCGTTCGTCGGCACGGTAGGCGTTGGGCGGCAGCAGCATCACCGCGTGGCAGCCCGCGTCGCGCGCCTGCTCGGCCCAGCGGCGGGCCTCGGCCGAGCCGTACGCGGAGACGCCGGGCATCACCCGGGAGCCGCCGATCGCGGACACGGCGGTCTCGACGACCTTGGCGCGCTCCTCGGGGGTGAGCACCTGGTACTCGCCGAGCGAGCCGTTGGGCACCACACCGTCGCAACCTTGCTCGCACAGCCAGGCGCAGTGTTCGGCGAACTTCTCGTGGTCGACGGCGAGTTCGGCAGTGAGGGGCAGCGCGGTGGCGACGAGGACGCCGCGCCAGGGGCGGGAGACGGTCATGGTGAGCCTTTCTCGGCGGTCGGGTTGATACGGGTGGTGTCGCTTGCGGACTCAGCGGCGGCTTCGGCGGTCCCGGACCCGCGATCGACGGTGGACGCCAGCACCCCCAGCGGTACGGGAAAGGCGAACGGCCGCCGGGGTGCGGAGAGTTCACATCCGGCGAGGCCCGCCACCGCCGCCCCGCACATGCGCCCCTGGCACCAGCCCATCCCGGCGCGGGTGAGCAGCTTCACCGTGCGGACGTCACCGGCGCCCAACTCGTCGAGCGCCGAGCGGACTTCACCGGCGGTGACCTCCTCGCAGCGGCACACGACGGTGTCGGCGGCGAGTTGGTCGGTCCACCCGGCGGGCGGTGTGTACACGGTGTCGAGGACGGCGGCGAACTCCCGCATCCGCGCACGGGACTTGGCGGCCGTCCGCCAGTCGCCCGGGTCGGGTTCCCGGCCGCCGAGGCGCGCGGCGACCGAGCGTCCGGCGATGTGCCCCTCGGCGAGCGCGAGCCCGGCGCCGCCGATGCCGGTGGACTCGCCCGCGGCCCACACGCCGGGTACGTCGGTGCGCTGTTCGTCGTCGACGTGCACGCGGACGCCATCGACGCGGCAGCCGAGGGTGACGGCGAGGTCGGTGTGCGGCAGCATGCCGTGTCCGACGGCGAGGGTGTCGCACGGGATGCGCCGCGCGATGCCCGGCCGTACCCGCCCGTCCGGGTCGAGCGCGGCGACGGTGACCGCGTCGAGCCGGTCGGTGCCGTGTGCCTCGACGACGGTGTGCCGGTTCAGCAACCGGACGCGGTGGCGCAGGAGTTGGGCCCCGTACAGCGCGGCTTCGGGCAGCTTGGGCGCGAGCGCGGGCAGGTGTCGTACGAGGGTTCCGGGGTCGGCGGACTCGACGAGGGCAGCGATGCGGACGCCCGCCGCGGCGAGGCCGGTGGCGACCGGGAGCAGCAGGGGTCCGGTGCCGGCGACCACGGCCGTGCGCCCGGCCACCGCGAGCCCGCCCTTGAGCATGGCCTGGGCGCCGCCCGCGGTGAGGACGCCGGGGAGGGTCCAGCCCGGGAACGGCAGCACCTTCTCGTACCCGCCGGTGGCCAGCAGCAGCGCCTCGGCGGTGACGGCGACGGGTTCGCCCCGGTGCAGGGCGTGCACGGTGAGCCCGTCCGCCGTCCGCTCCGCGCACCAGACCTGATGCTCCGTCAACTGACGTACGGTACCGGCCTCGACGTGTCCCGCGAGGGCGTCCCGCAGCCGTTGCCAGGTGCGCCACTGGTGGTGCAGTGCCCGCGGGCGGCGGGCGCCGAACCCGGCGGCGGGCTGCCGGTAGAACTGCCCGCCGGGCTGCGCGGCGGCGTCGACCAGCGTGACCCGCACCCCGCGCGCGGCGGCGGCCACGGTGGCGGCGAGCCCGGCGGGACCGGCACCGACGACGATCAGTTCGCGCCGCGCGGCCAAATCCTCGCCAACAGCCACCGGTTCACTCGCCATGGCCGGTCCCCACCTGTGTCCTGATCGTGTCGCCGGGTTGCAGCGGGAGCAGGCAAGCCCGTTGGTTCGGGACGTCGTTGACGGTGACCAGGCAGTCGAAGCACACCCCGATGCCGCAGAAGACACCGCGGGGGCGGGCCTCGCCGCGGGTGGTGCGCCAGGCGGTGACGTCCGCGGCCCACAGGGCAGCGGCGACGGTCTGGCCGGGCAGCGCCTCGATCTCGCGGCCGTCGAGAGTGACGGTGAACGGGGGTTGTGGCCGCGCCCGGACGAGCCGCAGTGGGTTCACGACGCCTCCTGACGGGGGAAGTTGAGGGCCTCGGTGTCGGCGAAGCGGTCGGGGCGGAACGGGGTCGGGTCGAGGTCGGGGCGGTCGCCGCGCAGCGCCTGCGCGATCAACTGCCCGGTGCCGGTGGCGAGTCCGATGCCCGCTCCCTCGTGCCCGCACGCGTGGAAGAGGCCGGGGGCACGGGGGTCGGGGCCGATGGCGGGGAGGTGGTCGGGCAGGTAGGGCCGGAAGCCGGTGTACGCGCGCATCGCGTGCACGTCGGCCAGGAACGGGAACAGCCGTGTCGCCCCGGCCGCCAGCGCGCGCACGACCGGCAGCGAGAACGTCCGGTCGAAGCCGACGCGTTCGCGGCTCGCGCCGATCAGGACGGGGCCCGCGGCCGTCCCCTCGACCACGGGCGAGGTCTGGAGCGCCGCCGAGTCGCTGGCGACGTCGGCCACGTAGTCCGCCGCGTACACCTTGTGCCGGATCAGGCGCGGCAGCGGTTCGGTGACCAGGACGAAGCCGCGGCGCGGCATGACCGGCAGCGGGGCGCCCGCGAGCGCGGCCACTTCACCTCCCCAGGTGCCGGCGGCGTTCACGACGGCGGGCGCGTGCACCTCGCCCCGGTCGGTGCGCACCCCGCGGATCCGCCCGTCCGGCGCGCGCAGCACGGCGGTGACCTCCACCCCGGTCAGCACCCGGGCCCCCGAGCGCCGCAGCAGATGGGCGGCGGCAAGCGCGGGCATCACCTGGGCGTCCTGCGGATAGCGCACGGCACCGGCCAGCCCGCGCGCCAAGTGGGGCTCCACGTCGTGGAGTTGACCGGCGCCAACGGCTTCGGTGACGATCCCGGCCGCCGCCTGCCCCGCCGCGAGCGAGGTGAGCGCGGCGAGCCCGTCGGGGGTGGCGGCGACGACCACGCCGCCCTTCTCCTCGTACTCCACGGCATCGCGGACGACGGGGTCGGCGGCGAGTTCGGCCCACAGGCGCAGGGACAGCAGGGCGAGATCGAGTTCCGGACCGGGTTCCTTGTCGGAGACGAGCAGGTTGCCCTCGCCCGCGCCCGTGGTGCCACCGGCGACCGGACCCCGGTCGACGACGGTCACGTCGAACCCCGCCGAGGCGGCATACAAGGCGCAGGCCGCGCCCGTCATACCGGCCCCGACGACCACGACATCGCAGGTCAGAGGCAGGGTCACGCCAGTACTATGTCACATACCGCAGCACCCGCCAAGGGTGCCAGGACTTCCCGACGACGGCGCCCCCGGCCTCGTAACGAGGAAGGAAAGGCAGGCCGCACCCGCTGCCCGCACCCCACAGGAACAGGCCCCACAGGAACAAGCCGCACGGGAACAGACCCCACAGCAATAGGTCCGGCGCCGTCGGCGACCTGAACGCCGACGGTGCCGGAAGCCGGGGCCCGCGAAACCGCCCGGACCGCCTCACCCCTCGGGCGAGGGCACCACGCTCAGATGGCTCGTCGTACCCCGCGGGCGGCGCTGCGCGGGCAGCGTGCGGCGCGCCTCGCGCAGGACCAGCGTCATCCGCCAGTACCCCATCTCCCGCAGCGTGCGCGGCGCCTCGCCGACCACGCGGCAGTCGGCGCCCCAGCGCGGGTCGGGGTGCAGCAGCGGCCGTACGGCGCCGTCGTACTGGACCGCGCTCTCGCCGACCGCGCGGATCCAGTGCGGCAGGCCGTGGCGGTAGGCGGCGTCCATGATGGGGTCCTGGGCGATGTCCCGGCGGATGGCGAGGAGCCCGCGGTGCTGTCCGTCGCGCTCGACGGCGGCGGCGAACTGGGCCAGCATCGGCAGGCACCAGCTCGACTCGTGCTCGCCGAGGACGGTGGCCGCGTCAGGGTGGAACAACACGAAGCGCAGGAAGTTGTCGCCCGGCATGGCCGTGGGGTGCGGGCCGACGCCGCGGAAGAGCTTCTCGTAGGCCGAGTTGGCCAGGACGACGTCCCAGCAGGGGTCGAAGACCACGGACGGGAAGGGGGTGGAGTCCAGGAGTGCCGCGTAGTCCCGCAGATACGCCTGCGCTTCCGGAGTCTCGGGGACGGGCCGCGGTGCCGACCGCTGCCCACCTGCCTGATATGCCATCGGGAGGTCACCCCTCGAACAACCCCCGCGCAGACGGGGACGAATCTTGCCTTTGGCCTTCACATGGCGCCTTGATCCTGCTGCCCCGGGCCGATCCATGTCAACTATCGTGGCATTTGACGCCTGTTGACGGCTGAATCTCGCCACAGTTGTGGCGAGACGTGGCCCTGAATCCGGCCGGACGGTTACTCTCCCGGGGGTTCGAGGCCATGATGGGACAGCGACGGACGCGGGTACGGGGCGCGGGAGAGTGGGAGATCGGTGCGGTGACGGATGGCTTCGAGGTCCCGGACGCGACGACGCCGGTACTGCTGCCCGCCGTCCTGGCACGTGTCACCACCCTCGCCGACCGGCTCGGCGTGCCGCACGCGGAGGTCTTCGACGTGGCCCGGCTCTCGGTCGCCTCGGGCGTGCCGGAGCAGACCGTCAAGGCCCTGCTGAACGGCGGCCCGGCCGACGAGACGGACCTCCAGACCCGCTTCCTGCAACGGCTGGCGCTGCTGCGCCGCACCCGGATCAAGCCCAACGGGCGCAGATACACCCAGCAGGAGATCGCGGACGGCGCGGGCATGTCGCGCCAGCAGGCGGGTGCGCTGCTGAACGGCGACCGGCGCCCCACCATGGAGCACTGTGACGCCATCCAGCGCTTCTTCAAGGTGCACGCCGGGTTCCTCACCGCCGAGGATCCCGAGGCGCTCGCGACGGCGTTGCAGTTCCGCGAGCAGGAGTTGCTGCAACGGCTCGCCGAGCGGGCGCAGGACCGGGCCGCCGAGGACCCGCTGGAACGGCTGCTTCAGGACCACGGGGTGCGCGGAATCGCCTGGCGGGCCGCGCAGTTGCCGACCGACCAGCACCGCGACAAGGTGGCGGAGTGGCTGGACATGCTCCTGGAGAGCATCAAGCGGCCCGAGTCCTGATCCGGGGGAGAACTGTGGGCGTTGGCAGGGAAATGCGCCGTCTGTGCGGTGAGTTGGCCGCGGAGCTGACGCTCCCGGCTCCGGCGCGGCCGGCGGACCTCTTCGCCGCGCTGTGCGCCGGGATGAGCAGACGCCGCGGCCGTCCCGTCCTCTTCCGGATGGCCGCGTTCCCGCCGGGGACCGCGAGCGGGCTGTGGCTCGACATGGCCGACCGCGACCTGGTCGTCGTCGAGGAACGCACCACGCCCGAGCACCAGTTGGTGATCCTGGGCCACGAGCTGTGGCACATGAACGCGGGCCACGGCAGCCGCCACGGCGAGGACACCACGGTCGCCTCGCGCGTCCTGGGCGAGGACCGCGAGGTCGCCGACCTCGGCACGACGGTCCAGCGCGTGGCCACCCGCACCCACTCCGACCGCGGCGAAGAGGAGGAGGCGGAGAGCTTCGGCCTGCTGCTGGCGAGCAGGTGCCGCACGTGGCTGACGCCCGAGACGCACGCGGAACGGGACGGAGTGGCGGGCCGGATCGAGGCGTCGCTGGAGTACCGGGGGCGCCGCCATTGAAAACCGGGGCCCCTACGGCGCCACCTGCGTACCGTCCCCCTCCGCCCCCACCAACAGCTCCCGCCAGTGCTCCCGGCTCCACCCCGCCGCGCTGGTCGTGGACGTGAACTCCTCGACCAGCGCCAGGAATCGGGCCGGATCGCTGTGGAAGGGAAAGTGCCCGGTGCCCTCGAAGATCTCCAGCCGGCTGCCCGGCATGGCCTCGTGCGCCCGGTACGCGTGCCGCACCGGCACGACGCTGTCCCGGTCGCCCCACAGCAGCATCGTCGGCATCCCCTGGGTGAGGTAGCACCGGTCGAGCATGGTCACCGCCTGCCCGCGCCAGTCGACGACGGCCCGCAGCGTCCGGATGAACGCGCTGCGCGACGTCGCGTCGGGCAGCGCGTCGACGACCGTGAGCAACTCCCCCGCGTCCTGGCCCAGATCGGTGTCGAGGAGTTTCATCAGGCGGGCGAACAGCCCGACTTGGAGCCGCATGCCGGGCAACCGGAGTGCGGACAGCATGAGTTCGGCGCCCGGCACGGACACCGCACGCAGCACGGGGATGACCTCGCGCCCCACTCCCCCGGCGCTGACGAGGATCAACCGCTCGGTGCGCTCCGGGAACTGGTACGCGAACTGCATCGCCACCCCGCCGCCCAGCGAGTGCCCCACCAGCGTGGCCGACTCGACGCCGAGCGCGGTGAGCAGGTCGCGCAGCCCGTTGGCGTACCCGGCCACGGAGTAGTCGCCGCGCGGCTTGTCGGAGGCGCCGTGCCCGAGGAGGTCGGGCGCGATGACGGTGTGCGTGCGGGCGAGGTCGGGGATGACGTCGGCCCAGGTGGCGGAGGAGTCGCCGATGCCGTGGATGAGGACGAGGACGGGGCCCTGGCCGGCCATGCGGTAGGCGCGCCGGTAGCCGTGGAGGACGCGGTGGTGCAGTTGGAGTTCTTCGTCGCCCACGGGACGCAGGGCCCGTCGCGCGCGGTGGCGTGAAGCGTCGGCCACGGCTCTCCTCCCCTTCGCCGGCCGCCCGTTCAGCGGCCGAAAAGACCGTTTCCTCAAGCGTAGAGGTCCGTTCCCATCGGGGATTTCGGGAAGGTTTCGGCTCCGCTAACCGGGCGAACCGGAGGCCGCCGGGGACGGATTGTCAGTGGGGGACGGCAAGCTGGTGGTACGTCGGACCGCCGACCGACCGGAGGAGAGCCGCCTCGTGCAGACCGCCGTACTGACCGACCGTGAACGCGCCGCCGTGCAGGCGTACCTGCGCCTCTTGCAGACCGTACGGGCGACGTACGACGACCCGCTCGGAAAACCACCGGTCGGGGACCCGGCCAAGGAACCGGCCGGGTATCCGCCCGCGGTCCCGGCAGCCGTGCTGGCGGAGGCGGACCGGGCGCTGGCCACGGCCGCCTTCGCGGGCAACGAGGAGCGGTTCTTCCGCCTGGTCGGCGCATGGCTGCCGGGCGGCTGACGATGCGTTACGGCCCCGGTGGCGCCGTCACCCGTGCGGCACCGTCATGGCCGTCGCCACGATGCCGCGCCGTACGGTCCACCGGCCCTCGAAGACGTCCACGCGACGGCCGTCGACCACCGGGCCGGGGACGAGCAGGGTGGCGCGGAGGGTGCCCGCGGGGCCGGGCGCCCCGGTGTCCCCCGCGGTTCCCGGGAACACCTCGATGTCCGCCTCCGCGAAGTCCAGCCACTTCCCCGTGAGCGGGAACCACGCCTTGTACACGGACTCCTTCGCGCTGAACAGCAGCCGGTCCCAGTGCACGGCGGGGTGTGCGGCGGCGAGTTCGCGCAGCCGGGTCCGCTCCGCGGGCAGGGCCACCGAGTCGAGGACGCCGTCGGGCAGGACGGCGTGGGGCTCGGCGTCGATGCCGAGGGAGGCCAGTTCGGTGGCGCGGACCAGGGCCGCGGCGCAGTACCCGTCGCAGTGGGTCATGCTGCCGACGATGCCGTCGGGCCACTGCGGCGCGCCCCGTTCGCCCGGCAGTACCGGCTGCGGGGGGACGCCGAGCTTGTCCATGGCGCGCCGGGCGCAGGCCCGTACCGCGGTGAACTCGCGGCGGCGCTTGGCGACGGCGCGCACGATGAGCGCCTCTTCCTCCGGGTACAGCGGGGCGTCGGTCGCGGCCTCGTCGCCGTACGCCTCGACGGCCACGACCGGCCCCGGGAGCAGTTCCTCGATCACCGGACGCGTCCTCCGTCGGCTCCCAGCGGTTTCTTCGGCTCCGCCCCTCCCGTCGGCAGGATGCGGCGCAGTTCACCGGGCTGTTTGGCGCGCTTGCGCCACTCGCGGGGGTAGCCGACGGACACCTCCTCGAAGCGCACGCCCTCGTGGTGGGTGGTCCGCGGGATGTGCAGATGGCCGTAGACCATGGCCTCGACACGGAAGCGGCGGTGCCAGTCGGCGGTCAGCCGGGTGCCGCACCACATCGCGAACTCGGGGTACCACAGGACGTCCGTCGGATGCCGGTCGAGCGGGTAGTGGTTGACGAGGACGGTGGGCAGGTCCGCGGGGATCTCCGCGAGCCGCCGCTCGGTTTCGGCCACCCGGGCGCGGCACCACGCCTCGCGCGTCGGATACGGGTCCGGGTGCAGGAAGTGCTCGTCGGTGCAGACGATCCCGGTGCCGTGCGCGTACTCGAGGCCCTGCTCCTTCGTGGTGCAGCCCTTGGGCAGCCACGTGTAGTCGTAGAGCAGGAAGAGCGGCGCGATCACGACCGGGCCGCCGGGGCCCTCCCACACGGGGTACGGGTCCTCCGGCGTCGTCACGCCCAACTCGCGGCACATGGCGACCAGATACTCGTAGCGCCGCACCCCGCGCAGGGTGATCTCGTCGCTGGGGTGGGTCCACAGCTCGTGGTTGCCGGGCACCCAGATCACCTTGCGGAAGCGCGCGGCGAGCTTCTCCAGGGTCCAGCGGATGTCGACGACGGTCTCGGCGACGTCCCCGGCGACCAGCAGCCAGTCGTCGTCGGACGTGGGGCGCATCTCCTCGACGAGCGCGCGGTTCTCGGGGTAACCGATGTGCAGGTCGCTGATGGCGAGGAGTTGTCCGCGGCCTGCCGTCGACTCCACCCTGCTCCCTCCGAGGACCTGTGGGCACCCATTGAACACATGCCACCCGGAGGTGGACAAGAGCGCCCGTGAACGCCTCGGATCCTATCGCCGCCGGTCGTGTCCATGCCTCCGGGCCGGTACGGCTCCAGGGACATCCCCAGAGGTACGGCACCGGGACCGGAGTCGCGGGACCGGACGTGCGGGACGGGAACGCGACGCGGATCACGTGCGTCCACTGTGGCGGAAATCCGTAACACGCGTGTAGCAGTGCGAGGGCTCGGAAGGGCCTATGATCGCCCCATACACAACCGCCACGCCGACCGCTCGCGTCCGGCGGTTCGGTGTACCCACCTCTACCCATGGCCGGGCACGGTCTGCTTCGCCGTGCCCGAATGACCCCGAAAGGCGGCCTGCATGCTCTCTCGCGTACGCGTCTGGCTCAACCGCACGTACGCGGAGAACGTGTTCTTCATGGATCAGCTGCGGAGAAATCCCAGCGACCGCGCCGTCGAGATCCATGCGACGCACGGCGACGCCGACTCCCCGGTCCTGGCCGCCGCCGACACCGCCGACCTGGAGCCGGAGGGCCTGTCCCCGGCCGCGTACGTCGAGTACGCCCTCGACCAGTGCACGCGCCGCGGCATCGACGTCTTCGTGCCGCGCCTGCACCAGGAGACGATCGTCGCCCACCGCGCGGAGTTCGCCGCCGCGGGTACGGCGCTGCTGGCGCCGACCGCCGAGGCCGCGGCCGTGTTCCAGGACAAGGCGACGGCGTACGAGGCCGTCCAGTCGATCGGGGTCGCGGTACCGCCGTGGTTCCGGGTCCGTACCGAGGCCGAACTCGTCGCCGCCGTCGAGGAGTTGGAGGCGGACGGGCACAAGGCGTGCTTCAAGCCCGCGGCGGGTGCGGGCGGCGTGGGCTTCCGCGTCATCACGCGCACCCCGTTCTCGCTGGTGCACCTCAGCGGGTTCCCGAGCCCGTACGTGCCGCTCGACCTGGTCGCGCAGGCCGTGCGGGACGCGGACGAGCCCGTCGACTGGCTGGTCATGCCCCGGCTCCAGGAGCCCGAGGTGTCCGTGGACTGCCTCACCGGCACGGACAACCGGATCCGCATGGCCATCGCCCGCACCAAGAACGGGCGCCGGCGCGGCTTCTCGACGCACGAGCAGTGGGTGGAGCCGGCCCGGCGGATCGCCGAGGGGTTCGGGCTGCACTACCTGTCCAACATCCAGTTCCGCATGTACGGGGACCAGCCGGTGCTGCTGGACGTGAACACCCGGCCCGCGGGCGGGTTGCACCAGCTGTCGCAGTGCGGGGTCAACGCGCCTTGGGCCGCTGTGCAGTTGGCGCTCGGCGAGGATCCCGGAGAGGTGGTTCCGCCGTTCCTCGGGGCGGATTACGCGGTGGTGTCGGGGCCTCGGCCGTTGCGGGCGATTTCGCTGCCGCAGCAACGGGATGTCGAGCCGACGGTTCTGCCGTCAAGGCCCGCGCCGGCAGAGCCGGTTGACTCCGTCACGGCTAGCGGGACCGAGGCTGTTTCTTTGTAGGTCGGTTCTTCGCTGCGGGTCGGTGGGGGCTGGTCGCGCCCACGCGGCGGAGCCGCAAATTGACACAGCCCCGCGCCCCTAAAAGCAGGGTGGCTGCCCCTCTCCAGCCTCCTAAGTTCACTTTGGTATGGACCAATCGCGCCCCACCCCTTGACTCGGCGATTGGTCCATACCAAATTTGTTGCGCACCCCCTTGCACTCCCAACCCCCCATCCCCCACCGGGAGATCGCGTGCGCAACCTTCTCAGGCATGCCCTCGGACATGCACCCGGACAATCCGTCAGACGCGGCCTCGTCGCGTTCGTCGCATCCGTAGGGCTCGGGCTCGGTGGAGCCGTCGCCCTTCCGTCCACCGCCGAAGCGGCCAATGTGCTCGGCAACCCGGGGTTCGAGACCGGCGGGCTCTCCCCGTGGTCCTGTAGCGGGAACCTCGGGTCGATCGTCTCCACTCCCACCCACGGCGGCTCCAACGCCCTTACCGGCGCGGTGAGTTCGAGTGACACCGCACAGTGCGCCCAGACCGTTTCCGTGCAGCCGAACACGACGTACAGCCTGAGCGGCTGGGTGCGCGGCAGTTACGTGTACATCGGGATCGACGGCGGTGCCTCGACCTGGACGACGTCGCCGTCGGCCTACAGCCAGCTCACCGTCTCGTTCACGACCGGCGCCGCGCAGACCGGCGCGACCGTCTACGTCCACGGCTGGTACGCCCAAGGGGCCTACTACGCCGACGACTTCAGCCTCGACGGGCCCGGCGGCGGTGGCTCCGACACCCAGGCACCGACCGCGCCCGCCAACCTGACCTCCACCGGCAAGACCTCCTCCACCGTTTCGCTGTCGTGGTCGGCCTCCAGCGACAATGTCGGCGTGACCGCTTACGACATCTACAGCGGCGGTACCAACCGTCTGCTCAGCGTCTCGGGTACGAGTGCCACCGTCAGCGGGCTGGCGGCATCCACGCCGTACACCTTCACGGTGAAGGCCCGTGACGCCGCCGGGAACTCCTCCGCTGCCTCCAACGCGGTGACCGTGACCACCGACGCGGGCAGCGGGGGCGGCGGCGGTGCCTTCAAGCAGGCCGCGCCCTACCTCTACCTCGGCTGGGGCGATCCGCCGAGCGCGACCTCGGTGATGAGCGCGACCGGCATCAAGTGGTACACGATGGCGTTCATGCTGGACTCGGGCGGCTGCACCCCCGCGTGGGACGGCACCCGGCCGCTGACCGACGGTGTCGACCAGACGGTCATCAACCAGATCCGGGCCGCGGGCGGTGACATCGTGCCGTCGTTCGGCGGCTGGCAGGGCAGCAAGCTCGGCGCCAACTGCTCGACGGCCGCCGCGCTCGCCGGGGCCCTGCAGAAGGTGATCGACGCCTACTCGCTCAAGGCGATCGACATGGACATCGAGAACACCGACGAATTCGAGAACGAGGCCGTCCAGGCGAAGATCCTCACCGCGCTGAAGACGGTCAAGGCGAACAACCCGGGTCTGAGGACCATCGTCACGTTCGGGACCTCCACCACCGGCCCGACGTACTACGGCAACCGGCTCATCGAGCAGGCGCAGGCGCTCGGCGCGGACATCGACGTGTTCACCATCATGCCGTTCGACTTCGGCGGCGGCTCCGACATGTACGGCAACACCGTCGCCGCCGCGGAGGGACTGAAGGCCAAGCTGAAGTCGACGTTCGGCTGGGACGACGCCACCGCCTACGCGCACATCGGCATCTCCGGCATGAACGGGCTGTCCGACCAGCAGGAGAACACGACTCCCGCCATCTGGACGGCCATTCGCGACTGGGCCAACTCGCACCACATCGCCCGGCTCGCCTACTGGGCCGTCAACCGGGACCGGCCGTGCGCCGGGGGCGGCGTGGTCAGCAACTGCTCCGGCATCGACCAGGGCACCTGGCAGTACACGTCCATCACGGCCGGGTTCACCGGCTGAACGCGGAAGGACCGACCCACTGAGCGACTGGGTGGGGCGCCCGGAACCATCGCCCCACCCAGCCCGTCCCGTGTCGTCAGAACCGCCCGGAACCCCGGTACAGCTCCAACTCCCCGTCCAGCTCCACCGCGAGGACCGTGGCGTGCGGGTCGAGGTCCGTCGCGGCCGGCGGGTCGATCCACACCACGCCCACCGCGTCGTGCAGTCCGCCGACCATGCGGTGGGCCAGTTCCGTGCCGGTGCCGAGGACGGTGACCTTGCGGATCGGTGTGACCAGACCGCGGACGCCGATCTCGGCGCGCGGGGCGTCGAACAGCGTGAGGTAGAGGGTCCGGCGGTCGGCCGAGAGCGTGCTGGGCCCGTAGTGGTGCCCGGCCGGCAGCCCGCGGACCGTGCCGTGCACCGCCTCCGCGTGCTTGGCTATCCACTCCCCCAGGCCCTCCAGGCGCTCGACCTGGGGCCGGGGGATGGTGCCGTCCTCCATGGGGCCGACGTCGAGCAGCAGGTTGCCGCCCCCGCCGATGGTCTCCGTGAAGTAACGGATCAGCTGGGTCAGCGACTTGTGGTTGTGGTCGTGGTGCTGGTAACCCCACGAGTCGTTGATGGTCAGGCACAGCTCCCAGGGGCCCTCCGGCGGCACCACGGGCGCGCCCTGCTCGGGGGTGGCGTAGTCGCCCTCGCTGAGCATGCGGGCGTTGAAGACGACGTCCGGGGTGAACGAGCGGATGAGCGCGGCGAGTTCGGGGATGCGCCACTGCTCCTCGCTGCGGTCCCACTCGCCGTCGAACCACATCAGGTCGGGCCGGTAGCGGGAGGCCAGCTCGCGGATCTGGCCGTCGCGGTAGGCGATGAACCGCTCCCAGGCGTCCAGGTCCTCGAACTCGGCGGCGACCTCGGAGTAGCGGTTGTCCTCCTGCTCCGGCGGGCGGCCCGGCTTGCGCGTGGAGGCGTAGTCGGGGTGGCTCCAGTCGGAGTGCGAGTAGTAGAAGCCGACCTTGAGGCCCTTCTCGCGCAGGGCCTCGGCGTAGGGGCCGACGTAGTCCTTGCCGAGGTTCAGGTCGCCGTAGGCGGTGTCCCACAGGGCGACGCCGTCGTGGTGACGGGTCGTCAGGACGGCGTACTTGGCGCCCGCGCGGGCGAACAGGTCGGCCCAGGCGCGCGGGTCGTACCGGGCGCCGGTGAAGCGGTCGAGCTGGGTCATGTACTGGTCGTGCGGCACGATGTCGTCGTAGAACGACCAGGACTCCTGGACGCCGTCGACGGCGTAGATCCCCCAGTGGATGAAGATCCCCAACTTGGCGTCGGTGAACCACGGTTGCATCGGCACGGTCGAACTCCTGTGAGGAACTTGGTCACTTGGGGTTGCGGGGTGGGCGGTCGTCCGCGGCGGCCGTCCGTGGCGGACGGCCGCTCACCCGCGGGGGCGCGGGGCCCGAGTCCGCCGGAACCCGGGCCCCGCAGGCTCCTTACGCCCGCTTCAGGCGCAGCGTCAGGATCTGGAAGGGGCGCAGCTCGAGGGCGACCGCGCCGTCCCGGACCTCCGCCGTGGACTGCGGGCGCTCCAGCAGGTCGGTGAACTCCGCACCGGCCAGCGGGAATCCGGTGCGCAGCACGCCCTGTGCGCGGCCACCGCTCGACTCGTAGAGCCGGACCACCACGTCGCCGGAGGCGTCGTCGGCGAGCTTGACCGCCTCGACGGTCACGCCCGCGCCGTCGACCGAGACGACCGGCGCCGTGACGCCCGCCGAATCGGCCACCCGCAGCGGGAGGTTGAGCGAGTAGCCGGCGGCGACGGCGTCCTCGATCGTGGCGCCGGGCAGCAGCGCGTAGGTGAAGCGGTGCTTGCCCTGGTCGGCCTCGGGGTCCGGGATGCGCGGGGCGCGCACCAGGCTGAGGCGGACCGTGGTGGTGGTGCCGCCGTCCTCGCGGACCGTGCGGGAGACGTCGTGGCCGTAGGTCGAGTCGTTGATGACGGCGACGCCGTAGCCGGGTTCGCCGATGTGCACCCAGCGGTGGCCGGAGACCTCGAAACGGGCCGATTCCCAGCTGGTGTTGGTGTGCGTGGGCCGCTGGATGTGGCCGTAGGCGATCTCGGCGGAGGAGTGCGCGGCGCGGATGTCGACCGGGAAGGCGGCCTTGAGGATCTTCTCCGCCTCGTGCCAGTCGATGTCCGTCTCGAAGTCGATCCGGGGGCTGCCCGCGCGCAGGGTGATGGTCTGCGTGATGCGCGAGCCCCGGCCGAAGGAGCGCTCGACGCGGATCGAGGCGAGCAGCGGGTCCTCGTCGGCAACCTCGACGGAGACGGTGTCCAGGAGGTCGGTGTAGCGGTTCTGGTAGTGCTTGTCGATGTCCCAGGCGTCCCAGTAGTTGGGCAGGTCGGTGTGCAGGCGCAGCAGGTTGCCCTTGTCCGCGAGGACCTCACGGCCGCCGGCGCGCAGGTCGCGGACCGAGGCCAGGGTGCCGTCCTCGGCGACCTCGACGCGGACGAGGCCGTTGTCGAGGACACGGCCGTCCACGGTGACCGGCCGCGGGGGCCGGGCCACCGCGAGGGGCGCGCTGCCGCCGGCCGGGACCTCGACGTACATGGGCACGCCGGTCGCGGTGCGCACGACCTCGGCGCGGTCGTAGGGGCTGGTGTTGAAGGCGCGGGCCTCGCCGCCGCCGAGCGCGGTCACCGCCTCGGCGGTCAGCTCCTCCAACTCCTTTGCCACGCGGGCGTATTCGGCCTCGGCCTCGCGGTGCACCCAGGCGATCGAGGAGCCGGGCAGGATGTCGTGGAACTGGTGCAGCAGCACCGTCTTCCACAGCCGGTCGAGCTTCTCGTACGGGTAGGCGTAGCCCGGCGCGTGCAGTGCGGCCGTGGTGGCCCACAACTCGGCCTCGCGGAGCCGGTGTTCGCTGCGCCGGTTGCCCTGCTTGGTGCGGGCCTGGGTGGTGTAGGTGGCGCGGTGCAGCTCCAGGTACAGCTCGCCGACCCAGACGGGGGCGTCCTCGTACTCGGCGCGGGCCTTGGCGAAGAAGGTGTCGGGGTGCTCGACGACGACCTTCGCGGAACCTTCCAAGTCCGCGAGCCTGCGCGCCCGTTCCATGATCTCGCGGGTGGGGCCGCCGCCGCCGTCGCCCCAGCCGAAGGGGGCCAGGGAGCGGTTGGCGAGGCCCTTCTCCTGGTAGTTGCGGGTGGCGCGGGCCATCTCCTCGCCGCTGAAGCGGGCGTTGTAGGTGTCGACCGGCGGGAAGTGGGTGAAGATGCGGGTGCCGTCGATGCCCTCCCACCAGAAGGTGTGGTGGGGGAACTTGTTGGTCTGGTTCCAGGAGATCTTCTGGGTGAGGAACCACTCGTTGCCGGCGAGCTTGGCCAACTGCGGGTAGGCGGCGGTGTAGCCGAAGGAGTCCGGCAGCCACACGCCCTTGGTCTCGACGCCGAAGTGCTCGATGAAGAACCGCTTGCCGTGGATGAGCTGGCGGGCGACGGCCTCGCCGCCGGGCAGGTTGCCGTCGGCCTCGACCCACATGCCGCCGACCGGCGCCCACTGGCCCTTCTTCACGGACTCCTGGATACGGGCCCAGACCTGCGGGTAGTTGTCGCGCACCCACTCGTACTGCTGGGCCTGCGAGCAGGCGAAGATGAAGTCGTCGTACTCGTCCGCCAGGGACGTCACGTTGGAGAACGTGCGGGAGGTCTTGCGCTTGGTCTCGCGGATCGGCCACAGCCAGGCGGAGTCGATGTGCGCGTGGCCGACGCCGGAGACGACGTGGGCGCTGGCGTTCGCGGGCTTGGCGAGGACCGGCGCGAGGGCCGCGCGGACGGCGGCGGCGGAACCGGCGACGTCGTCGAGGTCGAGGAGGTCCATGGCCCGGTCGAGGGCGTGGGTGATCTCGTGGCGGCGCGGGTCGTGCTCGCCGAGTTCCTCCATCAGCTCGCGCAGCACCTGGATGTCGAGGTCGAGGTGGAAGACCGTCTCGTCGAGGACGGCGAGGTCGGCGCGCTGGAAGGTGTAGAGCGGCTTGTCCCCGGCGGTGCGGATGTCGCCCATCAGGGTGATCTCGGAGAAGTTCTTGGCGAGGATGTCCGGGTTGGAGGCCGCCTCGACCAGGTAGTCGATCTGCTCGCCGCCGGCCGCCGGGTTGGCGATGGGCACGTACTGGTTGAGCGGGTTGACCGCCTTCAGGGGCGTGCCGTCGGCGGTGTGGACCAGCGCCTCGGCCTGGTTGCCGGGCCAGTCGCCGATGAAGCCGAGGTCGATGACGGCCTCGACGCGCCGGCCCGCCCACTCGGCGGGGACCTGTCCGCGCATCCGGAACCAGGTGGTGCCCCAGGGCGGACCCCAGGGGGTGTCCATCGCGAAGGGTTCGTACGGCGCGGCGGCGGCCTCCTCGAACGGGACCGGCTCGCCCGGCGCCTGCCAGGCGTCGACCTCGAAGGGCACCGAGGCCGCGTAGATCGCGGGCTTGATGCGCTGGTCGTGGAGGCGCTGGACGCGCTCCTCGATCCGGCGGCGTTCGTCGTGCATGGAAGTCTCCAGAGAAGGGGCCAGAAGGGAGGCCGGGAAACCAGCCCAAAAACGGGAAAGCGCTTACTTCAGGTACGCCAGGCCCGGGTGGACCGCGGCGTATCCGTCCACCAGTTTGCGTGCCACGTTGACGGAGTCGACCAGCGGGTGGAGTGCAAACGCTTTCATGGCCGTGTTTCGGGAGCCGGACTCGGCGGCGGCGAGCACCTCGCGTTCGACCGCCTTGACGGCGCAGACCAGGCCGGTGCCGTGGTCGGGCAGCGGGGCGACCGAGACCGGGTGGGCGCCGTTGGCGTCGACCAGGCAGGGCACCTCGATGACGGCCTCGGCGTCCAGGGCCGAGAGGGTGGTGCGGTTGCGGACGTTGAGGATGAGGGTGGTGCGTTCGTCGCGCGCGATGGCCCGCATCAGGGCCAGGGCGACCTTCTCGTAGCCGCCGGAGAGGTCGTCGGCGTCGCGTTCGCCCGCGCCCGCGGTCTCCCGGTTCTCGGCCATGTAGGTGGCCTCGCGCTCGGCCCGGGTGCGGTCCCAGGCACTGAGCGCGGCGGTGTCGGGGCGCTTCATCTCCTCGTAGAAGCGGGCCTGCTGGTCGTGCAGGAAGGCGCCGCGGGTCTTCTCGGCCTCCTGGTAGGAGCGCACCGCCTCGCGGTTGAAGTAGTAGTAGTGCAGGTACTCGTTCGGGATCGCGCCCAGCGACTGGAGCCAGTCGACGCCGAAGAGCTTGCCCTCCTCGAAGGAGCCGAGCAGGTCGCGGTCGGCGAGCAGCTCCGGGAGCACGTCGCGTCCGGCCACGCGCAGTCCGCGCACCCAGCCGAGGTGGTTGAGGCCGACGTAGTCGATGAACGCCTCGCCGGGGTTGGCGACGCCCAGCACACGGGCGATGCGGCGGCCGAGGCCGACGGGCGAGTCGCAGATGCCGATGACGCGGTCGCCCAGGTGGCGGGACATGGCCTCGGTGACCAGGCCCGCCGGGTTGGTGAAGTTGATGACCCAGGCGTCGGGGGCCACGCGCGCGACCCGCCGGGCGATGTCGACGGCGACGGGCACGGTGCGCAGGCCGTAGGCGATGCCGCCCGCGCCGACCGTCTCCTGGCCGAGGACGCCCTCGCCGAGCGCGACGCGTTCGTCGTCGGCGCGGCCCTCAAGACCGCCGACGCGGATCGCGGAGAAGACGAAGTCGGCGCCGCGCAGGGCCTCGTCGAGGTCGGTGGTGGCGCTCACCACGGGCGCGTCGGGCACCTGCGCCGCCTGTTCGGCGAGCACCCGGGTGACCGCGCTCAGCCGTCCGGCGTCCAGGTCGTGCAGGACGACCTCGCTCACGCGGCCCTCGGCGCGGTCGCCGAGGAGCGCCCCGTACACGAGCGGTACGCGGAATCCGCCGCCGCCCAGAATCGTCAGCTTCACGCTGCTCCTGCCTTTCCCGGCTCTCCAGCCACGATCACCTCGACGTCCGCCTCCTCCAGGGAGGAGCGGGTCGCCGCGTCCACCGGCGCGTTCGTCACCATCACGTCCAGATCCTCGGGCCCGCACACCTGCGCCATGCCCGTACCCGGGAACTTGGCCGCGTCCGCGAGCAGGACGACCCGGTCGCTCGCCCTGATCATGGCCCGTTTGACGGGGACCTCGACCACGGTGGTGTCCATCACCTGGCCGCCGGGCCGGACGCCGCTGGTGCCCAGGAAGAGCCAGTCGGCGTGCAGCTGTCGCAGGTTGTCCTCGGTGAGGAAGCCCACCAGGGAGCGGTAGTCGCGGCGGACCATGCCGCCCAGGAGGACCAGTTCTATGCTCTCGTCGTCGACCAGCTCCTCGTAGACCACCAGGTTGCTGGTGATCACGGTCAGGCGGCGGCCGTGCAGCTGCCGGGCCAGGCGGTAGGCCGTGGTGCCGATGTCGAGCAGCACGGACTGGCCGTCCTGGACCATGGCCGCGGCCCGGGCGGCTATCACGTCCTTCTCGGACACGCGCACCTCGGCGACCTCGGCGAAGGGCTGGTCGCCCTCCTCCACGACGGCGCCGCCGTGCACCCGGGTGAGCAGCCCGTCCTCCTCCAGCTTGACGAGGTCACGCCGGATGGTGGCCGGGCTCACGCCGAGCTGTTCGGACAGGTCGGTCACGGCCGCGGGGCCGCCCGAGCGCAGGGCCCGAAGGATGAGTTGATGTCGTCGCTCTGCCAGCACGTCCTGAACAGTACTCGTCATTCGCAATCATTTCTATGCTCGGTTCTGCTCGACTCTTGCAAATCTGTCCAGATGCGCGCACGATTCCGTGCACCGAAATTGAACGGTTTTGACGACCGCTGTTCGGCCGGTGTCCAGACGCCCGGCCCCGGACAGACGCGGGACAGGCCGAGTGACGAGAGGGTGTACGCGTGGACGACGACCGGCCCGACGTGCTGCTGACCGGGCTGCTCTTCTACGACCTCGTCCTCACCGGACTGGGCAAGGCGCCCACCCCGGGCGAGGAGATCTGGACGTCGGGGATGGGCAGCAGTCCCGGCGGCATCGCCAACCTGGCGGTGGCGGCGGCCCGCTTCGGCCTGAAGACCTCCCTGGCCACGGTCTTCGGCGACGACTTCTACGGCGAGTACTGCCGTGACGTCCTCGCCGACCAGGAGGGCGTCGACCTCTCCCTGTCCCGTACCGCGAACGGCTGGCACACCCCCGTCACCGTCTCGCTCGCCCAGGGCGAGGACCGGGCCCTGGTCACCCACGGCCAGGAGCCCCCGTACTCGCAGGACGCGCTGATGGGCGACCCGCCCGCCGCGCGCACCGCGCTGGTCCACCTGGAGGCCGAGCCGCGCGCCTGGCTCACCGAGGCGGCCGCGAACGGCACCCGCATCTACGCGGACGTCGGCTGGGACCCCACCCAGGAGTGGTCCCGCGACCTGCTGGACCAACTGGCCCTGTGCCACGCCTTCCTCCCCAACGAGACGGAGGCCATGGCGTACACCCGCACCACGAGTGCGGTCGCGGCACTGGGCGCACTCACCGAACTGGTGCCCGTCGCCGTCGTCACCCGCGGCGGCGACGGCGCGGTGGCCGCCGACCAGACCACCGGCGAGTACGCCGAGGTCCCCGCCCTCGGCGTGGACGTGGTGGACGCGACGGGCGCCGGAGATGTCTTCGGTGCGAGTTTTGTCACAGCCTCGCTCGCCGGCTGGCCCCTGGAGGAACGGCTGCGGTTCGCGGTCCTCTCCGCGAGCCTGTCGGTCCGGCACCACGGCGGGGCCCTGGCGGCCCCCGGCTGGTACGGCGTCCACCGGTGGTGGCGGTCCGTGACCGATCCGGACCTGCGGCGGGCCTACGGCTTCCTGGCCGACCGGCTGCCCGCGGATCCGGGCCCCCCGGTGCGGTACGCCCCCGTCACTCCCCCCCACAGCAACCCCCACTGACCCCTCGCACGTCACATATCCGAAAGGCGGTGGGAGCTGTGCGGCTCTCACGAAGAGGTCTGCTGCGCGCGGGCCTGGCCGGTACGGCCGCCACGGCGCTGGGCGGCCTCACGTCCAGCTGCGGTGTCCCGACCGGTTCGACCGGGCGGAACATGGTCCTGTGGTACTGGAGCGGCGGCCTGAGCGATAC
Organism: Actinobacteria bacterium OK074; assembly: GCA_001298575.1. GTDB lineage: Bacteria > Actinomycetota > Actinomycetes > Streptomycetales > Streptomycetaceae > Streptomyces. Next base: position 52,202 of record LJCV01000122.1, on the reverse strand, counting down.
GGTCGTCAAGAACGCGAAGGCGCGTTACGACAGCTCGGTGAACCTCCAGGCCATCCAGATCGGCGGTTACTACCGCTCGAAACTGCTCACCACGATGGCCGGCCGGGCCCACATCCCCGACATCGCGGGCCTCAAGGGCGAGGACATGGCGTCCTACCTGCCCAACGCCGACCAGTTCGTCGACCTCCGTACGCTCGGCGCGGAGAAGTACAAGGACAAGTACCTGTCCTGGAAGTGGGACCAGGGCATCGCCGACGACGGCACGATGGTCGGCTTCCCCATCGACTGCGGCCCGGTCGGGCACTTCTACCAGGCGGCCGTCTACGAGAAGGCGGGGCTGCCCTACGAGGTCGCCGACGTCTCCAAGGAGCTGGGCACCTGGGACGCGTTCCTGGACGCGGGCCAGCAGCTCAAGAAGCGGATCCCCGGCACCTACCTGCTGACCGACATCACCAGCGTGTTCACCATGTCGGTCAACCAGGGCACCCAGAACTACGTCGACAAGGACCGCCACTTCATCGGCGACCAGCCCCACATCAAGACCGCCTGGGACCGGGCCGTCGACGCCAAGAAGCGCGGCATCGTCTCGGACCTGGTCAGCGGCACGCCGGACCAGCTGTCCGCGGTCGACGACGGCAAGCTGCCCAGCCAGCTCAACGCCTCCTGGGCCACCAGCGACATCAAGCTCGGCAACCCGAAGACCAAGGGCAAGTGGCGGGTGGCCAGTTGTCCGGGCGGGCCCTCCAACATCGGCGGCTCGTTCCTGGCCATCACCAAGGCGTGCCGGGAGCCCGAGCGGGCGTTCGAGATCATCACCTGGGTCCTGGACGCGGCCAACCAGGCCCAGGGCTTCGTCGACGCCGGTCTCTTCCCCTCGACACCGGCCTCGTACGACATGAAGAAGCTCCAGGAGCCCGACCCGTTCTTCGGCGGGCAGGTCACGATGAACGTCTTCGGGCCGGCCGCGCGGAAGATCCCGGTCGCCTACAACAGCCCGTACGACATCGCGCTCGGGCAGCCCATCAAGGACGAGATCAAGAACGTCGGGGTGCTCGGCAAGAACCCCGAGCAGGCTTGGAAGGACGCCATGAGCAAGTGCCGGCGTATCGCGAAGCACCTGGGGGTGAGCTACTGATGGCCACCGCACTGGAGAAGCCCCCGGCGAACCTCGCCCCTCCCGCCGCGTCGCGGCCCACCAAGGGCATCAGGAAGTACTGGCGGCTGTACGCCGCTATCTCGCCCTTCTACCTGCTCTTCCTCGCCTTCGGGCTGATCCCGGTCGGCTTCTCGCTCTACCTGTCCTTCCACCGCTGGGACGGGCTCGGGTCGATGGAGTGGGCGGGCCTGTCGCAGTACCGGTACCTGATCTCCGACAGCGACTTCTGGCACTCGATCGGCAACACGATCATCATCTGGGCGCTGGCCACCTTCCCGATGATCTTCCTGGCGATGGTCACGGCCGTGATGCTCAACTCGGCGGTGCGGTTCAAGAACTTCTACCGCTTCGCCTACTTCCTGCCCAACGTCACCTCGGTGGTCGCCATCGCGATCATCTTCGGGTCGGTGTTCTCCACCAACTTCGGCCTGGTCAACGCCCTGTTGAACGCGGTGGGCTTCCACGACATCGCCTGGCTGAACACCCCGTGGGGCATCAAGGTCGCCATCGCGTCGCTGATGACCTGGCAGTGGACCGGCTACAACGCGATCATCTTCCTCGCGGGGCTCCAGACCATCCCGGGCGAGCTGTACGAGGCGGCGCGCATGGACGGCGCCGGGCCGGTGCAGACCTTCTTCCGGATCACGCTGCCGCTGCTGCGCCCGACCCTGCTGTTCGTGCTCGTCGTCTCGACGGTCACCGGCCTGCAGAGCTTCTCCGAACCGCAGGTGCTGCTCCAGACCACCGCCAACGACTCGACGTACGCGGGCGGTCCGGGCCACTCGGGCCAGACCATGGTCCTCTACTTCTTCCAGCAGACCTTCGACAACAACGACTTCGGTTACGGCGCCGCCGTGGCGTGGGGCATCTTCGTCGTCGTCATCCTGTTCTCGATCATCAACTGGCGCCTGGTGCAGCGCCGGGGCGAAGACTAGGGGCGCCACCATGACCACCACACAGGACGTCCAGGACGTCAGGGAAACCCGGGCCCCCGAGCCGAACCACAAGATGATCAAGGGTGTCAGACGCCGGGGCATCGGTCTGCACGCGACCCTGTTCTTCGGCGTGCTCCTCTCGGCCTTCCCGTTCTACTGGGCCGTGATCATGTCGACGCACACGTCGTCGGAGATCTTCTCGTACCCGCCGAAGCTGCTGCCCGGCTCGCACTTCATGGACAACCTGCACAGCCTGTTCGACGCGATCGACTTCTTCGGGTCGATGTGGAACTCGGTCCTCGTGGCGACGACGGTGACCTTCCTGGTGCTGTTCTTCGACTCGCTGGCCGCCTTCGTCTTCGCGAAGTTCGAGTTCCCCGGGCGCAGGCTGCTGTTCGGCCTGCTCATGATGATCTTCATGGTGCCGGCCCAGCTCCAGGCCATCCCGCAGTTCGTGATCATGGCGAAGCTGGGCTGGATCGGCTCCATGACCGCGCTGATCGTCCCGGCCGCGGCCAACGCGTTCGGCATCTTCTGGATGCGTCAGTACATGCAGAGCGCGATCCACGACGAGCTGCTCGACGCGTCCAAGATCGACGGGGCCTCGTTCCTGCGCCAGTACTGGCACGTGGCGCTCCCGGTGGTCCGGCCGGGCCTGGCCTTCCTCGGCATCTTCACCTTCATGGGCCAGTGGAACGACTACGCCTGGCCTCTGATCGCCCTGACCAACCCGAACAACGTGACCCTCCAGGTGGCCCTGTCCCAGCTCAACGGGACGCACGGGACCACCGACTACGGAACGGTCATGATCGGCGCGCTGCTCGCGCTCGTCCCCCTGCTGATCGTGTTCGCGATCGGCGCCAAGCAGATCATCGCCGACCTCGGCAAGGGAGCAATTCGCTGATGAACGATCCGTCGATCAACGGGCCCCACTCCGTCGATCCCCTGATCGCCCTCCGCCCCTGGGAGTCGCCCGAGGTGACCTCCTGGGGGCGGATGCCCATGTCCGCCGTGGACCGGCGGCCGGGCGCGATGTCGCTGGACGGCGAGTGGCGCTTCACGCTGCTGCCCGCCCCGGACGCCGAGCCCACCGGGCCCTGGACGACGCAGCAGGTGCCGGGCGTGTGGACCATGCAGGGCACCGACGACCTGCCGGTGTACCTCAACATCCGGATGCCGTTCGCGGAGTTCCCGCCCTACGTGCCGGCGGCCAACCCGACCGGCGTGTACGAGCGCGAGATCGACGTGCCCGCCGAGTGGGCCGGGCGCCCGGTCGTGCTCCAGGTGGGTGCGGCCGAGAGCGTGCTGCTCGTGCACGTGGACGGCGTTCCCGTCGGCGTGTCCAAGGACTCGCACCTGGCCGCCGAGTTCGACCTGTCGCAGGCGCTGCGGCCGGGCGAGCGCGCCACGCTGCGGCTGACCGTGGTGAAGTGGTCGGACGCCACCCACATCGAGGACCAGGACCAGTGGTGGCACGGCGGCATCACCCGCTCGGTGCTGCTGTACGCGCACGACCCGCTGCACCTGGCCGACGTCACCGTACGGGCGGGCCTGGGCGGCGACCTGCGGGTGGACTGCCAGGTCCGCAACACGACGGGGGTGCTGCCGTCGGGCTGGTACGCCACCGCCGAGCTGGAGGGCCAGCTCCTCGACCAGGACGCCGAGTTCGACCGTCTCAACGAGGAGGACGAGCGGGTCTCCGACTTCCTCGGCGAGGTCCGCTTCAGCACCGTCGTACCGGACGTGCGCCCGTGGAACGCCGAGACGCCCGAGCTGTACCGGCTGACCGTGCGCCTGCACCGCGCCGACGGCTCGGTCGCCGACACCTCCACCCACCGCGTCGGCTTCCGCGAGGTCGTCGTCCGCGGCCGGGACCTGCTGGTCAACGGCGAGCGGGTCTACATCCGGGGCGTCAACCGCCACGACTTCCACCCGCTGACCGGCCGGACCGTCTCCCCCGAGGACATGCGCGCCGACCTGGTCACCCTCAAGCGCTTCGGCTTCAACGCGATCCGCACCTCGCACTACCCGAACGACCCCACGCTCTACGACCTGGCCGACGAACTCGGCTTCTACGTCGTCGACGAGGCGGACATCGAGTCCCACGACCACGCGCACGAGATCGCCGACGACCCGCGCTACCTGAACGCGTTCGTGGACCGCGTCTCGCGCATGGTGCTGCGCGACAAGAACCACCCGTCGGTCATCATCTGGTCGCTGGGCAACGAGTCCGACTACGGCGCGGGCCACGACGCGGCCGCGGGCTGGGTGCGCCGCCACGACCCGACCCGGCCGATCCAGTACGAGGGCGCCGCCAAGACGGGCTGGGCGCGCCCGGACATCGCCTCCGACATCGCCTGCCCCATGTACGCGGCCCTGGAGGACTGTGTCGCGCACGCCCGCTCGGGTGAGCAGACCAGGCCGCTGATCCAGTGCGAGTACTCGCACGCCATGGGCAACAGCAACGGCACGCTGGCGGACCATTGGGCCGCCATCGAGTCAACCCCGGGACTTCAGGGCGGGTTCATCTGGGAGTTCTGGGACCACGGAATCCTCCAACATGTGAACGACGGCAGACCTGCCGGGCGCGCGGGTGCCGGACTCTATGACAACGGTGTCGCCGCCCCCGGCCACCGCTGGGCCTACGGCGGCGACTTCGGCGAGAGCGACCACGACGGCGCCTTCATCGCCGACGGCGTCGTCTTCCCCGACCGCACCCCCAAGCCGGTCATGTACGAACACCGCGAGATCGCCGCGCCCGTCCGCCTGGAGGGGCTGCGCGACGAGGGCGGTGTCCTCATCCGCAACCACCAGCACTTCCGGCGCCTGGACTGGCTCGGCGCCGAGTGGGAACTCGCGCTCGCCGAGGGCGCCACCCTGACCGCCCCGGCCGAGCTGCCCGACCTCGCCCCGGGCGAGTCGACGACGGTACCGGTGCCGTTCACGCTGCCCGAGGACGGCGGCGAGGCGTGGCTGACCCTGCGGGTGCGCACGGCGAACGACGAGCCGTGGGCGCCGCGCGGCACCGAGGTGTGCGTGCCGCAGGTGCGGCTGCGCGACGCCGAGCCCCCCGCCCATGTCCCGGCCGCGGAACGGTCGGTGACGGTCGACGGCGACGGACTGCTGGTCCATCCGCTGCTGACGGCCGCGCCCGTGCTGTCGCTGTGGCGGGCGCCCACCGACAACGACGAGCTCGGCGGCATGGGCATGAACTGGCGCCTGTGGGGCCTGGACTCGATGGTCCGCAAGGCCGTCGACGTACGGGAGGCCGGCGGCCGGATCACCGTGCGCTGCGAGTACGCCACCGAGGCCGGAACGGTCGTGCACCGGCAGGTGTTCACGCCGGTCGCGGGCGGGGTGCGGGTGGCGGAGTCCGCCGAACTCCCGGACGGGCTGCGCGACGTGGCCCGGGTCGGCTCGGTCTTCGAGACGGTGCCCGGACTCGACCTGCTCGAATGGTTCGGGCAGGGCCCCTGGGAGTGCTACCCGGACCGCAGCGGCGGGGCGCCCGTCGGACACCACACGGCCCGGGTGGACGACCTGTTCACCCCGTACCTGCGCCCGCAGGAGAGCGGCGGCCGGCACGGCGTACGGCACTTCACCCTGTCCGCGCCCGACGCCACCGGTCTCGCGGTCTGCCTCGACGAGCCCCGGCAGGTCTCGGTGACCCGTTACCGCGCCGAGGACCTCACCGCCGCCACCCACCACGACCAGCTGGTGCCCCGGCCCGGCTGCGTCGTCCACATCGACGCCGCGCACCGGGGTCTGGGCACCGCCTCGTGCGGACCCGACACCTTCCCGTCGTACCTGGTCGCGCCCGGCGTGCACACCTGGTCCTGGACGCTGCGCGCCCTGTGACCACCTCCCGCTTACCCCGCCACGATCCCGAAGCCTTCCTCTCTCACGCTCTCTCACGGAGACTTTTGTGTGCACTTGTACCTCGCACGAGCCCGGGCCGGAGTCCGCCTCGGCCGGCGCCGGCCGACGCAACTTCCTGCGGGCGACCGCACTGCTCGGCGCGGCCACCGCCGTGTCCCTGCCCGCCGCCGCCTCGGCCGCCCCGGAAACCCGGTCGGCGGGCGGCAGCTGGAAGCCGGACAAGGCCAGCCGTCGCTTCACGCTCGCGGTGATGCCCGACACCCAGTACCTCTTCGACGGGCCGAGCATCGACAAGGCGCCCATCGAGGCGTCCCTGCGGTATCTGCTGGAACACGGACGGGACGAGAACATCGTGTTCCTCTCCCACCTCGGCGACCTCACGCAGAACGGCGCGAAGGCCGAGTTCGACGCGATCGGTGACGCCTTCCGGCTGCTGGACCGCAAGGGCGTCGGCTACAGCGTCCTGGCCGGCAACCACGACGTGCGGTCGTCCACCACCGACCAGCGCGGCTCCACGCCGTACCTGGACACGTTCGGCCCCCAGCGGTTCAAGGGCGCCAAGACCTTCGGCGGGGCGTCCGCGGACGGCTACAACACCTTCCACCTCGTCGAGGCGGCCGGACGGCAGTGGATGGTCCTGGCCCTGGACTGGCGGCTGTCCGACCAGGGTTACGCGTGGGCGAAGTCCGTGCTGGCCGCCCACCCGAAGACCCCGGTCATCCTCACCACGCACGAACTGGTCTACGAGGACGACACGTTGTCCGAGTACGGCCAGGAGCTGTGGGACAAGCTGGTCTCGGACCACGACCAGATCTTCCTCACCCTCAACGGGCACTACTGGCCCGCCGGCCGGACGGTGCGCAAGAACGCGGCGGGCAACGACGTCCACCTGCACCTGACGAACTACCAGAACCGGTACTTCGGCGGCGCGGCCATGATCCGCCTGTACCGCTTCGACCTGGACCGGGGCGTCATCGACGTGGAGACGGTCTCCCCGTGGATCCTCGGCCGGGCCGCGAAGGGCCTGAACGAGCTGGAGTTGCAGGAGAGCGAACTCAGCGGCGACGCCGACCGGTTCACGGACGAGATCGACTTCGAGGAGCGGTTCTCCGGCTTCGCCCCGGTGCCCGCGCGGGCGGCCCGGCCCGCGTCCAAGGTGGTCATACCCGGCACGGTCGCCTACTGGCGCTTCGACGGGCACGAGGACGGCGCGGCCGTCACCGGCACGGTCCGCGACCTGTCGGGCCGCGGCAACGACCTGTCCCTGGTCACCGTGGGCGGCGGCGCGCTGGCCTGGTCCAGCGACCACCACCCGGACCAGCCGGGCCACGGCAGCCTGGAGTTCCAGGGCTACAAGTCCCCGCTGAAGGGCGCGTATCTGCGCACGGTGGCCGGCGCCCCGCTCAACTCGGCGACGTTCAAGGACGGTTACACCATCGAGGCGTTCTACCGGCTGCCCGCCGACTGGGACCCCGACCACAACGCCTGGTCCGGCCTCGTCTCCCGCACCGGCACCGGCGGCGCCGCGGGCAAGACCGGGGACGACCCGGACGAGCCGCTGGCCACGCTGTCGCTGTCCAACGACCGGGAACCGCAGTGGGCGATGCGCCCGCTCGACCAGGAGACCATCCTCTCCAACTGGGGCCAGGAGACGCCCCTGGAGACCTGGTGGCACCTGGCGGTCGTCAACGACGGCAGGCACAGCACCCTGTACGTGCAGGGCTGCCCGGTCGTGCGCAACCCGAGGACCACCGCCAAGGGCATCACCTCCGTGGGCCTGCCCTGGCTGCTCGGCGGCTACGAGTACGCGGGGAAGATCGACCAGATCCTGCACGCCCGCCTCGGTGACGTGCGCATCGTCGAACGGGCGCTGCCCGTCAAGGCGTTCATGAACCACTGAACGACCGAGCCGCACACCTCTCTCGCCTCTTGTCGGGGCCCCTTCCGCCGCACAGTTGGGGCCCCTTCGGCTGAAGTCCCGCACCCCGCACGCCTTTTCCCGCCGAGCTTCCGAGGACCGTCATGACCGAGCAGCAACTGCCCACCTGGGCGGACCCGTCCGTTCCCGCCACCCTTCTCGACCCGCAGGGCCTGTCCAGACGTGGACTCCTGCGCACCGCCGGCCTGTTCGGGGCCGCGTTCGCCGTCGGCTCCCTCGCCACCACGCCCGCGTCGGCCGCCGCCGGCCGGGGCTTCGGCGGCGAGGACCCGCACCTGGCCTACCTGGTCGGCGACCACCACGTGCACTCCGTGTACAGCCACGACGCGAAGTACACGTTCTCGCAGCAGGCCAAGGCAGCCGCCCAGTACGGCCTGGACTGGATGGTGTTCAACGAGCACTCCAACTTCGGGCACGCCTACTACGGCGCCGCGATGGAGCACAAGGAGATCCTCAAGGCGCGGGCCGACAACCCCCGCCAGCTGATCTTCCAGGGCCTGGAGTGGTACATCCCGGCCGCCGAGCACGCCACCGTGTTCGCCGCGCCGGGCCCCAACGAGGTCGACCTGCTGACCAAGTTCGAGCTGGCCTACGACGGCAAGCTGCTCGGCTACACCGAGGGGTCGGCGGGCGCCGCCGACACCGCCCGCAACGAGGCGCACGCGGTCAAGGCCATCAAGTGGCTGGCGGACCAGCGCCGTTCGGGCTACGTCGACGACGTCCTCGTACTGGCCAACCACCCGCTGCGGCTGGGCATCGACGCCCCGCACGAGATGCGGGCCTGGCGGGACGCGGCCCCCGAGATCATGATCGGCATGGAGGGCGCGCCGGGCGCCCAGGGCGCGGCCATACCCGGCTGGCGCGGCACGACCTCGATCCGCGGCGAGTACGAGAACAAGCCGTCCGCGCAGTCCTGGTCGGGCTACCCGGCCAACGCGTACGTGACGTACGGCGGTTTCGACTGGGCGACGGCGACCGTGGGCGGCCTGTGGGACGCCATGCTCGCGGAGGGGCAGCTGTTCTCGATCACCTCCAACTCCGACAACCACCGCACGGTCTTCGACACCTGGAAGAACGGCGACTGGCCGGCCGGCGAGAACTTCGACAACACCGGCAAGCTCCCCGACCCGGTGCAGACCGACACCGAGCAGCCCGGCAGCGACTTCTGGCCCGGCGAGTTCAGCCGCACCCACGTCGGCGTGACCCGCTACGGCTACCGCGCGGTGATGACGGGCATGCGCGAGGGCCGCGTCTGGGTCGACCACGGCCACCTGCTGGACGGCCTGGAGGTGCGCCTCAACCGCGAGCACAGCGGCGGCCGGGGCGTCACGCTCGGCGGCCGGCTGCGCGTGCGCAAGGGCGAGAAGCTCACCCTGAACGTCACCGTGGCCACCGCGTCGCGCGCCAACCCCCAGGGAATCCTGCCGGAGTTGGCGCACGTGGACGTCGTGAGGGGCGCGGTGCGCGGCCCGGTCGCCGACCGCGAGTCGTGGCAGGCGCCCGACACGAAGGTCGTGCACACCACGGACGTGTCCGGCCGCACGGGCACCTTCACCCTGCGCGTCCCGGTGGCCGTCGGGGACGAGTCGTTCTACGTCCGGCTGCGCGGCAGCGACGGCAACCGCAACGGCACGGGCTACCTGGGCGCCGCGATCGACCCGCACGGCCCGATCCCGCACGACCCGGGCAACGGCGACCCGTGGGCCGACACCTGGTTCTACTCCAACCCCATCTTCGTGGACGTGGTGGGTTCCTGACGGTTCATCAGGAACTGACGGCCCGTCAGGCGTAGAAGCGCGACAGGCTCTGGAGGACGGCGGCAGGCTTCTGGCCGCCGTCGATCTCCACCGTGCCGTCGACGGCGATCTGCACCCCGCCGGGCACGTCCTCGACCGAGGTGAGCTTCGCGACCAGCCGGATGCGCGAGCCGACCTTCACCGGGGAGGGGAAACGCACCTTGTTCAGGCCGTAGTTGACCTTGGTCGTGACGCCCTGCACGTCCAGCAGCTCGGTGAAGAGCGGGATGAACAGGGAGAGGGTCAGGTACCCGTGCGCGATGGGCGCGCCGAAGGGGCCCTCGGCGGCGCGCTCGGGGTCGACATGGATCCACTGGTGGTCCCCGGTGGCGTCGGCGAAGGTGTCGATCCGCTCCTGGGTGACCTCGATCCACTCGCTGGCCCCCAGGTCGCTGCCGGAGAGTTTCTTGAGTTCGTCGAGGCCGTTGACGGTGATGCTCATGTGGCTTTCCTTAGCTATGGGTTGGGCGTGCCGTAGCGCGTGCGCACCCGTGACTTGAGGAGTTTTCCGGAGGCGGTGCGCGGGAGTTCGTCCGCGATCACCACCGACTTGGGGATCTTGTACTTGGCCAGCTGTCCGGCGAGCGAGGCGAGCACCTCGTCGGCGTCGAGTGCGACGCCCTCGCGGGGCACGACGACCGCGCGCGGCACCTCGCCCCACTTGTCGTCGGCGACCCCGATGACCGCGCACTCGGCGATGCCGGGGTGGGCGAGCAGCCGGTCCTCGATCTCGGCGGGGTAGATGTTCTCGCCGCCCGAGATGATCATGTCCTTGATGCGGTCGACGACGAAGACGTACCCGTCGTCGTCGACCCGGGCGGCGTCCCCGGTGCGGAACCAGCCGTCGGCGAAGGCCGCGGTCGTCTCCTCCGGCAGCCCCCAGTAGCCGGGCATCACGCTCGGCCCGCGGACCACGATCTCGCCCGTCTCGCCGACGTCGACCGGGGTGAGGTCCGGCCGCAGCACCCGTACGTCGGCGAAGAAGTGCGGGACCCCGGCCGAGCCGGTCTTGCTCACGGAGTGCTCGCCGTCGAGGAAGAGCACGCCGAGCGCCTCGGTCATGCCGTAGCCCTGGAGGAAGGTGAGGCCGCGGGCCTGGTAGGTCTCGATGAGCGGGGTGGGGACGGGGGCGCCGCCGCAGCTGAGCATGCGCAGGGTGGACAGGTCGGCGTCCGGCCAGCGCGGCTGGCGGGCGATCTGCTCGAACATCGCCGGGACCCCGAACATGTAGGTGATCCGCTGCTGTTCGACGAGGTCGAGGGTCTCGGCGGGGTCGAACGCCTCGACGAGGACGAGCGCACCGCCCTTGAGCAGCACCGGCAGGGAGAGCACGGTCAGCCCGGCGATGTGGAACAACGGGGCGCAGACCAGGGCCCGTTCGTCGGCGTGCAGGTCCTTGTCGATGAGGAAGTTGACGGCGTTCCAGGTGGCGTTGGCGTGGGTGAGCATCGCGCCCTTGGGCCGGCCCGTCGTCCCGGAGGTGTAGAGGATCAGGCAGGTGTCGTCGCCGGTGACGGGTTCGTCGATCGGCTCGTCGGCCGCGCCCGCGAGCAACTCGTCGTATTCGGCGCCGACTTCGACGTAGGTACGCACGTCGGAGTTGCCCGGCAGGCCCGCCACCAGGCCCGCGAACCGGGGCCCGTAGACGAGGACGCGGGCGCCGGAGTCGGTGAGCTGGTAGGCGATCTCGGGGCCGGCGAGGCGGATGTTGAGCGGGACGAAGACCGCGCCGAGGGTGCCGGCGGCGAACAGGGTCTCCAGGAAGGAGGGGTGGTTGGGGCCCAGGTAGGCGATCCGGTCGCCGCGGCGCACGCCCGCCGCGCGCAGCGCCCGGGCGAGGCGGGTGGTGCGCTCGTACAGGTCCGCGTAGGTGAACGTGGTGCCGTCGTGCACCACGGCCGTCCGCTGCGGGGTCTTGCGGGCCCGGCGGGCGGGCCACGAGCCCAGTCCTTCGTTGCGCATCGGGACCCCCTTACGGCTTGGTCAGTCCGAGCAGACGGGCGGCGTTCTCCTTGAGGATCTTCGGCCGGACCTCGTCCTTGACCGGCAGTTTCGCGAAGTCGGCGAGCCAGCGGTCGGGGGTGAGGACGGGGAAGTCGGAGCCGAAGAGGACCTTGTCCTTCAGCAGCGTGTTCGCGTACTGCACGAGCTGCGGCGGGAAGTACTTCGGCGACCAGCCGGACAGGTCGATGTGCACGCCCGGCTTGTGCGTGGCGACGGCGAGTGCCTCGTCCTGCCAGGGGAAGGACGGATGCGCCAGGATGATTTTGAGATGCGGGAAGTCCGCCGCCACGTCGTCCACGTGGAGGGGGTTGGAGTACTTCAGGCGGATGCCGCCGCCCCCGGGCACGCCCGCGCCGATGCCCGTCTGCCCGGTGTGGAACAGGGCGATCGTGCCGGTCTCCTCGATCACCTCGTACAACGCGTACGCCACCGCACGGTCGTTGGGGAAGAAGCCCTGGATGCTGGGGTGGAACTTGAAGCCCCGGACGCCGTACTCCTCGACCAGGCGGCGGGCCTGCTTGACGCCCGCCTTGCCGCGGAAGGGGTCGATGGAGGCGAAGGGGATGAGGACGTCCGCGTTGGCCGCGGCGGCCTCCGCCACCTCCTCGTTGGGGACGGGTTCGGTGCCGGTGGCGGACTCCGCGTCGACCGTGAAGATCACGGCGGCCATCTTCCGCTCGCGGTAGTACGCGGCCGTCTCCTCCAGGGTGGGCTTGCGGTTGCCCTCGGTCTTGAAATAGGCGGAGGAGGCGTCGTTCAGGTCGTCCGAGAGAGACGCCTTGCCCTGCGAGGACACCTCGGCGTGGGTGTGGACGTCGATCGCGACGAGTTCCTCGACGTTGAGGGTCGCCATGGTCAGACCTCCGGGATCTTCGGGGCGGGGATGCCGACGCCCTCCGGCACGGCGCCCACCGAGGTGTGCCAGGCGTCGGCCAGCGCGTCCGGGCTCCAGCCGCCGTCCGCGTACGCCGCCCTGACCTCCTGGGGATGCGACCAGAGTGCCACTTTGTCGCCGCCGATGCCGATGGCCTGGCCGGTGATGTCCCGGGCCGCCTCGGAGGCCAGGAACGGCACGAGGGCCGCGCAGTCCTCGGGGGTGCCGAAGCCCTCGCCCTTGCGCAGGAAGCCGGGCAGCGGCGCGCCGTCCTTCATCGCCCGCACGTAGGGGGCGAAGGCGGGGATGGTCTCGGTCATCGCGGTGGCGGCCACCGGCACGATCGCGTTGACGGTGATGTTCGCCCGGGCCAGCTCCATCGACCAGGTCCTGGCCATGGCGGCGATGCCCGCCTTGGCCGCGGAGTAGTTGGTCTGGCCGAAGTTGCCGCGCTGTCCGGCCGGGGAGCCGACCAGGATCAGGGTGCCGCCCTCGCCCTGTTCGCGCAGCCGTACGGCGGCGGCCCGGGCGCACGTGAAGGTGCCGCGCAGGTGGGTGGTGATCACCGCGTCGAAGTCGTCGTCGGTCATCTTCCACAGCACCTTGTCGCGCAGGATGCCGGCGTTGGTGACCAGGATGTCCAGCCGCCCGAACTCCGTCACCGCGCGGCCGACGAGCCGGTCGGCGGCCTCGGCGGTGCCGACCGGCACCACCTCGGCGACGGCCCGGCCACCGGCCTCGGTGATGGACTTCACGGCCTGGTCGGCGACGGCCTCGTCGATGTCGTTGACGACGACGCAGGCGCCGTGGGCGGCCAGGGCGTGCGCGTAGGCCAGGCCGAGGCCGCGGCCACTGCCGGTGACGACGGCGACTTTGCCGGTGAGATCGATGCTGGGCACGAATGGGTCCCTTCGCATGGGGGTGCGGCTACTTCGCATGGGGGTGCGGCTACAAGGTCGAAGCTAAGGACAATAATTGTTGACGTCAATAGTTGTTCCCGTCCGGCCGGTGCGTCATGCTGGGTGCCGTACGTACGAACCGCCCCGCCCGGGGCCCGGCCCAGGGAGCCCGTCATCGCCGGCCAGCAGCACACAGCGGAACCCGTCGCAGGCCCTGCGGGCCCCGCCCCCATCGACGCCCAGGAACCGTGGATGCGCGAGCTGCACGCGGACACCGGCTACCTGCTGTACCGGCTCGGGCTGCGTTCGGGGCAGCTGTTCAACGCCTTCCTCCAGGAGTCGGGGCTACGGCTGCGCCACTACGCGCTGCTGCGCTTCCTCGCCACCTCCGAGGGCGCCCTCCAGCGCGAGCTGAGCACCCGCCTGGGCTACGACCCGAGCGCGATCGTCGGCCTGGTCGACGACCTGGAGAAGCTGGGCTTCGCCGAGCGCCGCCCCTCCCCCGACGACCGGCGCAGCCGCATCGTCGTGCTCACCGCGGACGGCCGCGCCTTCCTGCGCGACACGGACGAGGCCGGGCTGCGCGTCACGAACGAACTCCTCCACCCCCTCAACCCGGCCGAGCGCGCCGCGCTCCACTCGCTGCTGGAGAGGGTCTCCGAGACCGGGCTGGGATGACGGCGCGATGCGGACGACCATCGGGAGGGGGCCGGGTGACGCCATGCCGATGACCACCGACGCCGTGCCGCCGCGGGCCCGCTCCCTCCCGGCCGACCAGGCCCGCTCGGCACCCGACCGGCTGCTCGCGGTGCTCGCCGCCTTCGACCAGGACCATCCCGCGCTCGGCCTGACCGACATCAGCCGCCGCGCCGGACTCACCCTCACCACCGCGCACCGCCTGGTGGGCGCGCTCACCGAGTGGGGCGCCCTGGAGCGGGACACCGAGGGCCGCTACCACGTGGGGCTGCGGCTGTGGGAGGTCGCGGCGCTGGCCCCGCGCGGACTCGCGCTGCGGCAGGTCGCACTGCCCTACCTGGAGGACCTGTACGAGGCCACGCACGAGAACGTGCAGCTGGCGGTGCGCGACGGCGGTGACGTGGTCTACATCGAGTGGCTGGCGGGGCGTTCCTCGGTCGGCGTGCACATCCGGGTGGGCGCCCGCTGGCCGCTGCACGCCACCGGCGTGGGCCTGGCCCTGCTCGCCCACGGCGACCAGACCTTCCAGGAGGAGTACTGCGCCGGGGAGTTGGCGGTCTTCACCCCGTACACGATCACCGATCCGGTACGCCTGCGCCGCGCACTGGCCGAGGTCCGGCGCACCGGCGTGGCGGTGAGCAGCCGTCAGATCACCGACGACGCCCTGTCGGTGGCGGCCCCGGTGCGCGGCCGGGACGGCACCGTGACCGCGGCCGTGTCGGTGGTGGTGCCCCAACAGGACGCGCAGGTACCGGCGTTGGTCCCGGCGGTACGGCTCGCGGCGCTGGGGATATCGCGGGCGCTGGGGTGGCGGCCGCGGGGGGAGTGACTTTCCGACGGCGGCTGCCTGGCGACGACTGTCCGACGACCACTTTCTGACGACTACTTTCTGACGGTACGTCAATTCTTGTGTACCCAAAGGCATATGACGGTCCGTCAGCCCACGCCCGCCTCCGCCGTGTACGTCACCGTCCTGCCCGCGTAGTCCGCGGTGGCCCGGCAGGTGAAGGTGCCCGTGCCGGTGTCGGGGGTGCGGGTGAGGGTCCACCGGGCGGTGAGGCGGTCGCCCACGGTCAGCCGGTCGGCGGCGGTCGTGCCGGTGTCGGCGAGGTGCCAGCCGGCGGGGACCTGGAGGTCGAGGCGGGGCTCGGTCCAGGGCCGGGCGGAGCCGTTGGCGAGGGTCGCGGTGAGCGTGAAGTCCGTGCCGGCGCCGGTGACTTGGAGGGTGAGCCCGAAGGGCCGCCGGACGAACGGCTCGACCCAGGACTCGTGCATGAGCTTCACCAGGGCGTCGGCCTCCGCGGGGCGCGCCGCCGCGAGGTCGTGCTGTTCGCCGAGGTCGCGGGCGAGGTCGTACAGCTCGACGTCCCACTGGTCGTCGGGCACGTTCCGGTCGCGGCCGGGGGCGAACCGTACCGCCTTCCAGTCGCCGCGCCGCAGCGCCTCGGCCGCGTGCCGGGCGCGCCCGTGGTCGACGGCGTTGGCGCGCGGGGTGGCGGTGTTGTGGTTGCGGTAGAAGTACAGGTGGTCGTGGTCGGCGGTGTCCGCGGTGCCGTTCAGCAGCGGAGCGATGGACAGGCCGTCGACGTCGGCGGGGGCGGGGGCGCCCGCGAGTTCGGCGAGGGTGGGCAGGACGTCGGTCAGCGGAGTCGGCC
Source organism: Actinobacteria bacterium OK074 (assembly GCA_001298575.1). Classification (GTDB taxonomy): domain Bacteria; phylum Actinomycetota; class Actinomycetes; order Streptomycetales; family Streptomycetaceae; genus Streptomyces. Next base: position 36,369 of record LJCV01000122.1, on the reverse strand, counting down.
GGTCACTGGTGCCGGCGGCGATGTGCTGCGGCCGCCAGGCGATGAGCGGGACGCGGATGCCGCCCTCGTACAGGTTGCGCTTGTAGCCGCGCAGTGGGCCGTTGCCGTCGAAGAGGTCGGGGTCGACGCCGCCCTCCTCGTGCGGCCCGTTGTCGCTGGAGACCAGGACGAGGGTGCGGTGGGCGATGCCGAGCGCGGTGAGCCGGTCGGTGACCTCGCCGACGAGCGTGTCGAAGGTGGTGACCTGGGCGGCGTGGGCCTTGTTCGGGTGGGTCCAGGACTCGTCGGCGTACGAGCCGAGGTCGGGGTCGCGGCTCGGGGCGTGCGGCACGGTCGGGGCGAGATAGAGGAGGAAGGGCTCGTCCTTGCGGGCGTCGATGTAGTCGAGGGCGTGGCGCTGGAGCAGGTCGGGCGCGTACAGGACGCGGGCGCCGTCGCGGTTCTGCGGGATCTCCTCGCGGACGCCGTTGTGCCAGAGGTAATCCGGGTAGTAGTCGTGCGCCTGGTGGTGCGTGATGTAGCCGTAGAACTCCTCGAAACCACGGGAGTTGGGGTGGCTGGGCTGGTCCGGCGCCTCGGGTCCGAAGCCCCACTTGCCGATGATCCCGGTGCGGTAGCCGCGCGCCCTGAGCGCCTCGGCGAAGGTGAAGTCCCGTTCGGTGAGGGTGCCTTGGCCGTCCGCTCCGCTCGGGTTGCGGCGCACGGTGGCGTGGCCGCCGTGCAGCCCGGTGAGCAGGGAGCAGCGCGAGGGGGCGCAGACGGGGGCCGGTGCGTACGCCTGGGTGAAGCGCAGGCCCTCGGCGGCGAGGGCGTCGATGCGCGGGGTGTGCATCAACTTCTGGCCGTAGGAGCCGAGTTCGCCGTAGCCGAGGTCGTCGGCGAGGATCACCACGAAGTTGAGCCGTTCGGCCGCGGCGGCCTGCACGGCGGGCACCGCCTGCGCCTGCTTGACCGGAGTCGCCGCGTCCTCGTCGCCGTGGTGCTGCGCCACACACCCCGTGACCGCCCCGGTCGCCCCGAGCACGGCGGCGGAACCGGCGAGGAATCGGCGGCGTGTGGGCATGCGGAACTCCCTGTACGGCGAGCGCGGGTGGTCGTGATCCGATGGTGAACGGTGTGCCGGCGCAAAGACCATGCACAGGCTATGAACGCTCCGTTTCGGCACGTCACCGTTTGTGAACGCGACTCGAACTGAGGGTTTCGCACGACATCGGACGCCACCCACCGCTGAAGAGGGAGAACGCGGCGTGGGGGTTCCAAGCACCTACATATCGGTCAGGTATCGACGCAGCGGATTCCCCGCGCCCGAAGGGGCGCGGGGAACTGCGCGAGCAACCACAACGGACCCGCAGTCACCAGACGAACTACACCCCCACGACGGGCAGGGCCTCCAACAACCGCCGATCCCGAGGCGCAGAGGTCCGGTCCAACCGAGCGTCCAACAACCGCCGCGCGGCCTCACACCGCCCATCGGCAACAAGGGCGTACAACAACGTCTCCTCCACCACCTCCCGCTGTGCGGCACTGCCCCCCACCCGCCGCAGCCCCGGCAACAACGCGTCCAACCCCCGCGCCGCCTCCCCGAACCGCTCCTCCACCACCGCCAGGAACGCCTCGCACAACGGCACGATCACCTCCCGCTGCACGGCATCCGCCCCGGCCGCGTGATCCCGCAGCCGCCGCAGCGCGGCACCGTCCCCCGCAGCGGCCAGGGCGACAGCGCCGTGCATCGCGGTGAACGCGGTCGCCGGCCGCTCCAGCACCTCCCGCTCGACGGAGTCGAGTACGCCCCCCACCGGCACCGGCCCCCGCCAGCTGTCGCTCAGCCGCGCCCGCCACAGCAGCGATCCGGAGTCGACGAGCGCCCGCACCCCGGTCACCCGACCGGGCGCCAGCTGCGCGAACCACCGCTTGCGCACGGCGGCCGGATCGTCCAACGCCAGTTCGTGCAGGGCGACATGCCAGGAGAAGTGCGCCCGGTGCACGGCACCCCGCCCCTGCCCGGCCACCCACGCGTCGAGCCAGTCGCGGCCCTTCTCGTGCGCCCCGGACTCGTAGTGGACGTGGGCGAGCGCGTGCACGGCGTGCCCCGACGCGGGCTCAACCGCCAGGGCGCGATGGGCGAGTTCGCCCGCCTCGTGCAGCCGCCCCTGCTCCTGCCGCAGGAAGGCGAGCAGCGAGGTGTGGAACCAATGCCCGTCGTACGCGGGCGAGGTGCGCTCGACGAGCCGCAACGCGTAGTCGTCGTCGAGGTCGTTGACGCCGGAGAAGGCGATGGTCGGCACGGCGGTGGCCAACGCCAGCGCGTCGCCCGGGTAGGGGTCCAGGTGCCGGAGCAACGCCTCGTCCCCGCCGACCCCTTGGACCCGCCGGGTGACCACTTCCACGAACGACCGCTCCCGCTCGTCGGCCCGGTCGCGCGCGCACCGCTGTGCCTCGGCGAGTTCGCGCGGTACGTCGACGGCGGCGCCGCACTCGTGGCCGAGCAGGGCGAGCGCGGCGTGCCCGAGGGCGAAGCCGGGGTCGAGGGAGACCGCGCGTTCGAGCGCGTCCTCGGCGCCCGCGCGGACCTTCAGCACCCGGTCGATGCCGGTGCGGTAGGCGGTCGCGGCCTCGGCGTGCGTGGACAGGGCGAGGCCGTGCGCGTCGACGGGCCTGCGCCGCGGACGCCGGGTGGCGCGGGCGGGTTTGACGAGGGGGGCGAGCAACTGCTGGGCGAGGGCGGCGGCCTGGACGCGTATCTCGGGGATCGCGGTGGTCTCCCACAGTTCCCCGCGGCGCGGTGCCCCGAGCGTGAACAGCGGCCCCTCGCACCGCCCTTGGGCGTCCACGAGCCGCCCCTCGCGGGTGGCGACCCCCATACCGAGCGGTCCGGGTACGGCGGCGCCGGCGTCGTGGAGGGAGGTCCACAGGGGGCCGGTGAGCCGGTGTCCGGGCCCGGTGCAGTCGACGACCCAACCCGCCCGTACGGAACGGCCGTTCGCGAGCGTGACGGCCAGCGAACCGTCAACCTCCGTGCGGACGGCGGTGATCCGCCCGGTGTGCACACGCAGCCGGCGCGCGGTGCGGGCCCGGCCGAGGGACTCGGCGGTGGCGGGGGCCATCCGGTGGCGGTGGGTGTTCCACAGGGTGCCCTCGCGCTCCAGGAACGCGACGCGCTCCTCGGGCGAGAGGCTGTGCCAGAGGCGGGCGGTGTGCGGGCGGAGGCTGTCCAGCGCGGGCCGCCAGTCGCCGTGCAGGCGCACCGCGCGGCTGATGTGGCGGTAGATGCCGCGGCGCAGTTCGGCGAGGGAGGGGACGCGTGTCTCCGTGGCCCCGAGGTTCTCGGGGGCGGGCATGGCGGTCGCGGGCGTCAGCGCGTGCGGCTGGGGCAGCAGCCCGGTGCGCGAGACGGCGTGCACGGTGCGGGCGGGGGCGTCGAGCGTGGCCGCGAGGTCGACGGCGGTGAGCCCTGTGCCGACCAGCAGGACGTCGGCGCTGTCGGCGAGCGGCCCGTCGAGGGCGCCCGGCGTCCAGGGGGCGGTGATGAACCGCGGGGAGGCGCGCAGCGTCTCGGGCGCCCAGTCGCCGGGAGGGGCGGCGGGGCCGGTGGCCAGGACGACGCTGTCGGCGAGCACGGGGTCCCCGTCGGCGAGGTGGATGACCACCCGGCCGTCCGGGGTGCCGGTACAGCTCTCGGCGCGGGTGCGCAGCCGCCGGACACCGACGGTGTCGTGGGAGCGGACGATGGCCCGGCCGAGGGTGTCGGCGAGGTAGGCGCCGAAGCGGTAGCGGGTCGCGAAGTGGGCCGGGGTGACGGTGGGTTCGCCGTGGCGGCACAGCCAGCGGGTGAAGTGTCCGGCGTCGTCGGGGTAGCAACTCATGCCGCCCGCGGGCACGTTGAGCCGGTGGCGGGTGTCGGGGGTGGCGGGGGGGGTGCCGCGTCCGGCCTCCGGCGCCGGGTCGATCAGGACGAGGTCGACGGGCGTACGGCGACGGGCCGCCGTCTCGCACAGCTGGATCGCGGTGAGCGTGCCGGCCGCGCCCGCTCCGATGATGGCCACGGTGTGCCGTGCGCGGGCAGGGTTCACGTCAGTACCTCCGGCGAAGTGATCGGCGGGGCCAATGGATCCTGGCCCTGCCCGCATTTTCCGAACTTTCCCGATCGGATTGGTGGGGATTTGGTGCACAGAGCACCGAACTCACCTGAATCTCAGGCCAACGGACCGCCGTTCATGCTCCGTTCACACAGTGACCGTCCACACTGTGCCGCACCGCACACGCGCGCCACAACAGCGCCCGAAACCCCTCCACCCAGCGGGTCTTCATCCGAATCTCAGACGGCGCACCGGGGATTCAAAGAATCAACCAAGAAAAATGTCGCACGATGCACCGGCACTGGTGATCTCACCGCGTACCGGGACCTTCCTGCGGGCTCCCGGGGCGCGGCGCAAACGAGGAGAGCGTGTGGTGGGCGTCTCACAGATATCCGACCCGTCCGGCGAGTCCGGCGTGCCCGGGCAGCCGCCCGCGCGGCGGTCGGCGTGGTCACGGCGCGGGGTGCTGGCCGCGCTGGGGGCCGCGGTGCCGGCCGGGCTGGTCCTGACCGGCTGCAGCGGTTCGGCGGACGCCTCCGAGGACGCGGCGGGCTCCGGTTCGGGCGCGGACGCGAAGACCACCAAGGCCAAGGCGCCCACGATCACGGTGACCCCGGCGGACGGCACCAAGAAGGCCGACTTCACCAGCCCGGTGGAGATAGCCGTGGCCGACGGCACCCTCGCCACCGTCAAGGTGACCGGCAACGACGGCTCCACGCTGGCGGGCTCCCTCAACGCCACCAAGACGAAGTGGACCTCCGCCAAGAACCCGTACTCGGGCACCAAGTACACGGTCACGGCCACGCCCACCGGCTCCGCCGCGCAGACCGCGACCTTCACCACCAAGGCCCCCGGCGAGACCTTCGTGGGCTACTTCACCCCCGAGGCGAACACCACCTCCGGCGTCGGCATGCCGGTGTCGATCAAGTTCACCCACGCCGTCTCCGACCGCGCCGCCGTACAGAAGGCGATCACGGTGACCGCCGATCCCGCGGTGGAGGTGGTCGGCCACTGGTTCGACGACACCCGGCTCGACTTCCGGCCCGAGACGTACTGGGCGTCGGGCACGACGATCACGCTCAGCCTGCGCCTGAAGGACATCGAGGGCGCGGACGGGATCTACGGCGTCCAGTCCAAGGACGTCACCTTCCACATCGGCCGCTCGCAGATCAGCACCGTCGACCTGGCCACGGACACGATGGTCGTGAAGCGCGACGGCGCCACGTCCGCGACCTACGACGTCACCGGCGGCGACTCCGACCACACCACGTGGGACGGGATCATGGTGATCAGCGAGCGCTTCAAGCAGACGCAGATGGACTCCTCGACGGTCGGCCTCGGCGACGAGTACGACATCCCGGACGTGCCGCACGCCCAGCGGCTGACCACGTCGGGCACCTTCATCCACGGCAACTACTGGGCCTCGACGGCGATCTTCGGCAGCCAGAACACCAGCCACGGCTGTGTGGGCCTGCACGACGCGAAGGGCGCGAGCGACACCTCCACGCCGGGCTACAAGTTCTACGACAGCTCGATCCTCGGCGACGTGGTGATCGTGAAGAACTCGGGCGACAAGACGGTCGACCCGGCCAACGGCCTCAACGGCTGGAACATGTCGTGGACGGACTGGAAGGCGGGCAGCGCGGTCTAGCACCACCGCTCCCCTGCCCACTCGGCCGTCGGCGCCCGGACCCACCGGGCACCGGCGGCCGACGCGTACCCCCTCGATCTCCCCTTCACTGTCTGAACTCCCTTGCGCACAAGGAACTTTCACGTCTTTACCTCTTGACGGTCGGAGCACCGGAGAGCACATTGACCCCACTCTGAGAGCGCTCTCAGAGAGCAGTGAACCCGCACTCCGTACCCGAGAGGCTTCCCTCATGAGCGACACCTCCGGCACACCCCCGGCCGTGCTCCCGTCCAGACGCACCCACCGCTCCGCACGGCGGCTGCTCGCCGCCCTGTTCGGCACGGTCACCCTGGCGGTGGCCGCGTCCCTGGTGGCCACCGCCCCGGCCGACGCCACCGCGCCCACTCCCCCGTCCGGCTGGACCCAGGTCTTCCTCGACGACTTCAACGGCACCGCCGGAACCGGGGTGAACACCACCAACTGGCAGTACGACACCGGCACTTCGTACCCCGGCGGCGCGGCCAACTGGGGCACGGGCGAGGTCGAGACGATGACGTCGAGCACCAACAACGTCGCGCTCGACGGCAACGGCAACCTCCTGATCACCCCGCGCCGGGACGCCTCGGGCAACTGGACCTCGGGCCGCATCGAAACCGCGCGCACCGACTTCCAGCCCCCGGCGGGCGGCATCCTGCGCGTCCAGGCACGCATCCAGATGCCGAACGTGACCGGCACGGCCGCCGCGGGCTACTGGCCGGCGTTCTGGATGCTGGGCGCCCCCTACCGGGGCAACTACCAGAACTGGCCCAGCGTCGGCGAGCTGGACATCATGGAGAACGTCCAGGGCCTCAACACCGACTGGTCGACGGTGCACTGCGGCACCAACCCGGGCGGCCCCTGCAACGAGACGACGGGCATCGGCGGTTCGACCTCGTGCACGGGGACGACCTGCCAGGCGGGCTTCCACACCTACGCGATGGAGTGGGACCGCTCGACCAGCCCCGAGCAGATCCGCTTCTACCTCGACGGCGTCAACTTCGAGACGGTCAACTCCAGTCAGGTCGACGCGACGACCTGGGCGAACGCCACGAACCACGGCTTCTTCATCATCCTGAACGTGGCCATGGGCGGCGCCTTCCCGGCCGCGTACGGCGGCGGCCCCACCTCCGCCACCGACCCGGGCCACCCGATGACGGTCGACTACGTGCAGGTGCTGTCGTCCAGTGGGAGCGGTTCCACGACCCCGCCGACGGGCAGCCGGGACGCGTACAGCGCGATCCAGGCGGAGTCGTACGACAGCCAGTCCGGCACCGTCGCCGAGACCACCACCGACACGGGCGGCGGCCAGGACCTCGGCTCCCTGGCCAACGGTGACTGGGCGCTCTACAAGGGGGTCGACTTCGGCTCCACCGCGGCCACCCAGTTCAACGCCCGGGTGGCGAGCGGCGCGGCGAGCGGGGTGAGCGGGCTGGTCGAGGTCCGGCTGGACAGCCCCACGGCCACCCCGATCGGCAGCTTCTCGATCGCCAACACCGGTGGCTGGCAGACCTGGAGGACGGTCCCGGCGAACATCTCGTCGGTGACCGGCACCCACGACGTCTATCTGACCTTCACCAGCGGACAGTCGGCGGACTTCGTGAACGTGAACTGGTTCGACTTCGGGCACTGACCGGCCCGTCGGTAACTGAAAGCGGTCCCCACGCGCGCGTGGGGACCGCTTTCCCGTGCGCGCCGCCACGCGCGCGTGCACCCCCGCCACGCGCCCGCGTGCGTCAGCGCAGCTCCGCCCGGAACGCCGCCGGCGCCATGTCCGTGTGCAGGTGGAAGAACTTGGAGAAGTTGCCCGGGTCGGGGAAGCCGACCGCCGCGCCCACCCGCCCGATCGGCAGGCTCGTGTGGGCCAGCAGCCGCTTCGCCTCCAGGATGACGCGGCGGTCGATGAACGCCTTCGGGGTCAGCCCGGTGGCGGCGCCGACCGCGCGGACCAACGTGCGGCGGGAGTAGCCGAGTTCGTCGGCGTAGGCGCTGACGCTGTGGTTGGCGGCGAACTCCTTCTCGACCAGGTCCCGGAAGCGGGTGAACGTGGTGTCCGCCTGCCGCCGGGCCGCCTCCGCCGAGCTGGCCGCCAGGTGGGCCAGCCGTACCAGGAACGCGCTCAGCGAGTGCCGCAGCACCGCCGTGTGCAGGGACGGCGGCAGGGTGGCGGTGTCCTCGTACTCGCGCACCAGGTGGGCCAGGGAGCAGCGCAGGGCGGCCAGTTGGGCCTCGTCGGGGCGGAGCAGGGGCGGCAGGTCGTAGCGGTACAGGCCCGTCGCCTCCACCGTCGCGCGCGGCAGGAATCCCGGTTGCATGGTCAGGACCGTGCCGCGGTACTCGCTCGCCCGGGAGAAGCGGTGCACCTGGCCGGGGCGGATCCACAGCAGGTCGCCCGCGCCCACCTCGTACTCGGCGAAGTCGATCATGTGGGTGACGGGGCCGCGGTCGAGGAGCATGACCACGTGGAAGTCGATGCGGTGGACGCGTTCCAGCGGCGCGTCCTCGTGCCACTTGCGGTCGGTGTTCATCGGGCCCGCCTGCATCCCGACGCCGCCGACGCTCAGGTCAACCGGGAAGGGAAAGGTTCTGATCGGGTCGCCGTCCGACACCCCGTCGCCTTGGGTTGTTCTGTCCGTCATGCCGCTCTCGTACCGTCCACTCTGCCGCCCGGTGTCCCACTTTCACCACAGGCTGACACAGGAAGACCTGGCCCCGTAAAAGTCAGACTTTTACTTTTGAAGGCGTTCCACCAGTGAATCCCGCTTTCCGTGAGGACTTCTGAAGATGAGTACGCAGACACCGGGCAGCCCCGACAGGTTCGTGTGGACCGATCTCGACCGGCGTGCGGTGGACACCGCGCGCGTTCTGGCAGCCGACGCCGTGCAGAAGGTCGGCAACGGCCACCCGGGCACCGCGATGAGCCTGGCCCCGGCCGCGTACACGATCTTTCAGAAGGTGATGCGACACGACCCGGCCGACCCCGAGTGGACCGGCCGCGACCGGTTCGTCCTCTCCCCGGGCCACACCTCGCTGACGCTGTACACGCAGCTGTTCCTGTCGGGGTACGAGCTGGAGCTGGACGACCTGAAGGCGTTCCGCACCCACGGTTCCAAGACGCCCGGCCACCCCGAGTACGGGCACACCGCCGGCGTCGAGACCACCACCGGACCGCTCGGCCAAGGCGTCGCCAACGCCGTCGGCATGGCGATGGCCGCCCGCTACGAGCGCGGTCTGTTCGACCCGGAGGCCCCCGCGGGCCAGTCCCCCTTCGACCACACCATCTGGGCGATCGTCTCCGACGGCGACCTGGAGGAGGGCATCTCCGCCGAGGCGTCCTCGCTGGCGGGCCACCAGAAGCTCGGCAACCTCGTCTTCGTCTACGACGACAACCACATCTCCATCGAGGGCGACACGGCCACCGCGTTCTCCGAGGACGTCCTGGGGCGCTACGAGGCGTACGGCTGGCACGTGCAGCGCATCGAGCCCGCCGGGGACGGTGACATCGACCCCCAGGCCCTCCACCAGGCTCTGCGCGCCGCTCAGGACGAAACCTCGCGACCCTCCATCATCGCCATGCGCACGATCATCGCCTGGCCCGCCCCGAACGCGCAAAACACCGAGGCCGCCCACGGCTCCGCGCTCGGCGCCGACGAGGTCGCCGCCACCAAGCGCGTCCTCGGCTTCGACCCGGACAAGTCTTTCGAGGTCGCGGGCGAGGTCCTCGCCCACGCCCGTACGGCCCTGGACCGGGGCGCCGAGGCGCACGCCGCCTGGGACAAGCAGCTCGCCGAGTGGCGCACCGCCAACCCCGGGCGCGCCCAGCTGTTCGACCGCGTCGTCGCAGGTCAGCTGCCCGAGGGCTGGGAAGAGGCGTTGCCGGTGTTCGAGCCCGGCACCTCCGTGGCCACGCGGGCCGCGTCCGGCAAGGTGCTCCAGGCGCTCGGCCCGGTCCTGCCCGAGCTGTGGGGCGGCTCCGCCGACCTCGCGGGCTCGAACAACACCACGATCGACAAGACCAGCTCCTTCCTCCCCACCGGCAACCCGCTCCCGGGCGCCGACCCGTACGGCCGTACGATCCACTTCGGAATCCGCGAGCACTCGATGGCCGCGGAGATGAACGGCATCGCGCTGCACGGCAACACCCGCGTCTACGGCGGCACCTTCCTCGTCTTCTCGGACTACATGCGCAACGCCGTACGGCTGTCGGCCCTGATGCAGCTGCCGGTGACGTACGTCTGGACGCACGACTCCATCGGCCTGGGCGAGGACGGCCCCACCCACCAGCCGGTCGAGCACATCGCCTCGCTGCGCGCCATCCCGGGCCTGAACGTCGTCCGCCCGGCCGACGCCAACGAGACGGCCGTCGCCTGGGCCGAGATCCTGAAGAGGCACGCGACCAACCCGGCACCGCACGGCCTCGCGCTCACCCGCCAGGGCGTGCCGACGTTCCCGGTGAACCCCGACACGGCGAAGGGCGGGTATGTGCTGAAGGACTCCTCCACCGTGGTCCCCGACGTCGTCCTGATCGCCACCGGCTCCGAGGTCCAGCTGGCCGTGGCCGCGCGCGAGCAGCTGGAGGCCGAGGGGGTCGGCACCCGTGTGGTGTCGATGCCGTCCGTGGAGTGGTTCGAGGAGCAGGACCGGGGGTACCGGGAGAGCGTGCTGCCGCCGGCCGTGAAGGCGCGGGTCGCGGTCGAGGCCGGGATCGGCCTGACCTGGTACCGCTACGTCGGCGACGCGGGCCGCATCGTCTCCCTGGAGCACTTCGGCGCCTCCGCCGACGCCAAGGTCCTGTTCGCCGAGTTCGGCTTCACCCCCGAGAACGTCGCCGCCGCCGCCAGGGACTCCCTGGCCGCCGCCCGCGGTTGATTCCACACCTAGGAAGATGATCACTGTGACCGAAACAACCGCGACCGCGGAAAACCTCAAGCAGCTCTCCGCCGAGGGCGTCTCCATCTGGCTGGACGACCTCTCCCGCACCCGGATCGCCTCCGGCAACCTCGCCGAACTCGTCGACACCAAGCACGTGGTGGGTGTCACCACCAACCCGTCCATCTTCCAGGCCGCGATCGGCTCCGGCGCGGGGTACGAGGAGCAGCTCACCGACCTCGCCGCGCGCGCCGTGACGGTCGACGAGGCCGTGCGGATGATGACCACGGCCGACGTACGGGCCGCCGCCGACGTACTGCGCCCGGTGTACGACAGCACGGACGGCCGCGACGGCCGCGTCTCCATCGAGGTCGACCCGCGCCTGGCCAACGACACGGCGGCCACCATCGCCGAGGCCAAGCAGCTGGCCTGGCTGGTGGACCGCCCGAACGTGATGATCAAGATCCCGGCGACCCTCGCGGGCCTCCCGGCGATCACCGAGGTCATCGGCCTCGGCATCAGCGTCAACGTCACGCTGATCTTCTCCCTGGAGCGCTACCGCGCGGTCATGGACGCCTACCTCGCCGGTCTGGAGAAGGCGAAGGAGAACGGCCTGGGCCTCGCGACCATCCACTCCGTGGCCTCCTTCTTCGTCTCCCGCGTCGACAGCGAGATCGACAAGCGCCTGACGGCCCTGGGCACCGACGAGGCCCTCGCCCCCAAGGGCAAGGCCGCGCTGGCCAACGCCCGGCTCGCCTACGAGGCGTACGAGCAGGTGTTCGCCTCCGCCCGCTGGAGCACCCTGGAGAACGCCGGCGCCCACCGGCAGCGCCCGCTGTGGGCCTCCACCGGCGTCAAGGACCCGGCGTACAAGGACACGCTGTACGTCGACGAGCTGGTCGCGCCGGGCACGGTCAACACCATGCCGGAGGCGACCCTGAACGCCACCGCCGACCACGGCGACATCCACGGCGACACGGTCACCGGCGGATACGGGCAGGCCCGCGCCGACCTGGCCGCCGTCGAGAAGCTCGGCATCTCCTACGACGAGGTCGTCGCGCAGCTGGAGGACGAGGGCGTGGCGAAGTTCGAGGCGGCCTGGAACGACCTGCTGGGCGCGGTCACCGCGTCGCTGGCGGGCAAGGCGGGCGACGCCCGATGAGCGACAAAGCGAAGGCGAAGGCCGCAGCGAAGGCGCCGGAGACAGCCGTGGCGGAAGCCCCGGCTCCGGTGGTCACCGCCGAGGAGGCCCTCGCCGCCTGGGCCAACCCCCTGCGCGACCCCCGCGACCGCCGTCTCCCCCGGATCGCCGGCCCCTCCGGCCTGGTCATCTTCGGGGTGACGGGCGACCTGTCCCGCAAGAAGCTGATGCCGGCCGTGTACGACCTGGCCAACCGCGGTCTGCTGCCGCCGGGCTTCTCGCTGCTCGGGTTCGCGCGGCGGGACTGGGCGGACGAGGACTTCGCGCAGATCGTGCACGACTCGGTGCGCGAGCACTCCCGCACCGAGTTCCGTGAGGAGGTCTGGCAGCAGCTCGCCGAGGGCATGCGGTTCATCCCGGGCGACTTCGACGACGACACCGCGTTCAAGCAGCTGAAGTCCGCGGTCGACGAACTGGACGCCTCCCGGGGCACCAGCGGCAACTACGCCTTCTACCTCTCCGTACCGCCGAAGTTCTTCCCCAAGGTCGTCCAGCAGCTGAAGAAGCACGGCCTGGCGAACGCCCCCGAGGGTTCCTGGCGGCGCGCGGTCATCGAGAAGCCGTTCGGCCACGACCTGGCCAGCGCGCGCGAGCTGAACGCGGTCGTGCACGACGTGTTCGAGCCGGACCAGGTGTTCCGGATCGACCACTACCTCGGCAAGGAGACCGTCCAGAACATGCTGGCGCTCCGCTTCGCCAACCAGATGTACGAGCCCATCTGGAACCGGTCGTACGTCGACCACGTGCAGATCACGATGGCCGAGGACATCGGCATCGGCGGGCGCGCCGGGTACTACGACGGCATCGGCTCGGCCCGTGACGTCATCCAGAACCACCTGCTCCAGCTGATGGCGCTGACCGCGATGGAGGAGCCCGCCTCCTTCGACGCGGAGTCGCTGCTGACGGAGAAGCTGAAGGTGCTGCGGGCCGTGAAGCTGCCGGAGGAACTCGGCGACCACACCGTGCGCGGGCAGTACGCGGCGGGCTGGCAGGGCGGCGAGCAGGTGCCCGGCTACCTGGAGGAGGAGGGCATCAACCCCCGCTCCACGACCGACACGTACGCCGCCGTCAAGCTGGAGGTGGACAACCGCCGCTGGGCGGGCGTCCCGTTCTACCTGCGCACCGGCAAGCGCCTGGGCCGCCGGGTCACCGAGATCGCGGTCGTCTTCCAGCGCGCCCCGCACTCCCCGTTCGACTCGACGGCCACCGAGGAACTCGGCGCGAACGCGATCGTGGTCCGGGTGCAGCCCGACGAGGGCATGACCGTACGCTTCGGTTCGAAGGTGCCGGGGACCTCGATGGAGATCCGGGACGTCACGATGGACTTCGCGTACGGCGAGTCGTTCACGGAGTCCAGCCCGGAGGCGTACGAGCGGCTCATCCTGGATGTCCTGCTCGGCGACGCCAACCTGTTCCCCCGCCACCAGGAAGTGGAAGAGTCCTGGAAGATCCTCGACCCGATCGAGGGGTACTGGGACACGCACGGCAAGCCGGCGCAGTACCCGTCGGGCTCCTGGGGCCCGGTGGAAGCCGACGAGATGCTCGCACGAGACGGACGGAGCTGGCGCAGGCCATGAAGATCGACCTGACCGACACCACGGCAAGCAAGATCAACAAGGCCCTTGTGCAGGGCCGCCGGGCCATCGGCACACCGGCCGTGGGCATGGTCCTGACGATGGTCATCGTCACGGACGAGGAGAACGCCTACGACTCCATCAAGGCGGCCGAGGACGCCTCCCGCGAGCACCCCTCGCGCACCCTCGTCGTCATCAGGCGCCAGGCCCGCACCCCGCGCGACCGCACCAACTCGCACCTCGACGCCGAGGTCCGGGTGGGCGCCGACGCCGGCACCGGCGAGACCGTCGTGCTGCGCATGTACGGCGAGGTGTCCGACCACGCCGACTCGGTGGTCCTGCCGCTGCTGCTGCCGGACGCGCCCGTCGTCGTGTGGTGGCCGGTGGACGCGCCGGACAACCCGGCCAAGGACCCGCTGGGCGCGCTCGCACAGCGCCGGATCACCGACATGTACGCCGTCGAGGCGCCGCTGATCGCGCTGGAGACCCGGGTGTCCTCGTACGCGCCGGGCGACACCGACCTGGCGTGGACGCGGCTGACGCCGTGGCGTTCGATGCTGGCCGCCGCGCTCGACCAGGCCCGCACGGAGATCGTCTCGGCCGCGGTGGAGAGCGAGGCCGACAACCCCAGCGCCGAGCTGCTCGCCCGCTGGCTGGAGGCCCGCCTGGCGGTGCCCGTCGAGCGGGTCGTCACCGCGGGTCCGGTCGTCACCGCCGTACGGCTGGGCACCGACAAGGGCGAGATCGTCATCGACCGCCCGGCCGGGCCGCTGGCCACGCTGACCCTGCCCGGCCAGCCCTCGCGCACCCTGGCGCTTAAGGTGCGCCCCACCTCCGAGCTGATCGCGGAGGAGCTGCGCCGCCTGGACGCGGACGAGATGTACGCCATCGCCCTGCGGGGCGAGGCTCCCAAGGAGAAGACCAGTGTCTGACCAACCCAGGCTCACGGACCGCCCCGAGTGGACGGCCCTGGAGGACCACCGCGCCGGTGAGCTGCTGCGCCCGCAGCTGCGCGAGCTGTTCGCGGCCGACCCGGAGCGCGCCGGGCGTTACACCGTGCGCGTCGGCGACCTGCTCATCGACTACTCCAAGCACCTGATCACCGACGAGACCCTGGCGCTGCTCCAGGAACTGGCCACCGCCACCGGTGTGTTCGGGCTGCGCGACGCGATGTTCCGCGGCGAGCGGATCAACGTCACCGAGGACCGGGCCGTGCTGCACACCGCGCTGCGCGCCCCGCGGGACGCGGTGGTGGAGGTCGACGGCGAGAACGTCGTGCCGAAGGTGCACGAAGTCCTCGACCAGATGGCCGACTTCGCCGGCCGCGTCCGCTCCGGCGAGTGGACCGGCCACACCGGCAGGCGGATCCGCAACGTCGTCAACATCGGCATCGGCGGCTCCGACCTGGGCCCGGCGATGGCGTACGAGGCGCTGCGCGCGTTCACCGACCGGTCGCTGACGGTGCGGTTCGTGTCGAACGTCGACGGGGCCGATCTCCACGAAGCGGTACGGGACCTGGACCCGGCGGAGACCCTGTTCATCGTCGCGTCCAAGACGTTCACGACGATCGAGACGATCACCAACGCGACCTCGGCCCGCACCTGGCTGCTGGACGGGCTCGGCGGCGACGAAAAGGCGGTCGCCAAGCACTTCGTGGCGCTGTCGACGAACGCGGGCAAGGTCGCCGACTTCGGCATCGACACGGCGAACATGTTCGCGTTCTGGGACTGGGTCGGCGGGCGGTACTCCTTCGACTCGGCGATCGGCCTCTCGCTGATGATCGCCATCGGCCCGGACCGCTTCCGGGAGATGCTGGCCGGCTTCCACCTCGTCGACGAGCACTTCCGCACCGCGCCCGCCGAGGCCAACGCGCCTTTGCTCCTTGGCCTGTTGGGCGTCTGGTACGGCAACTTCTTCGACGCCCAGTCGCACGCGGTGCTGCCGTACAGCCACTATCTCTCCAAGTTCACCGCCTACTTGCAGCAGCTGGACATGGAGTCCAACGGCAAGTCCGTGGACCGGGACGGGAATCCGGTGGAGTGGCAGACGGGCCCGGTGGTGTGGGGCACGCCCGGGACCAACGGGCAGCACGCCTACTACCAACTCATCCACCAGGGCACGAAGTTGATCCCGGCGGACTTCATCGGCTTCGTCGACCCGATCGGCGAGCTGAGCGACGGGCTCAAGGCGCAGCACGACCTGCTGATGGCCAACTTCTTCGCCCAGACCCAGGCGTTGGCCTTCGGCAAGACACCGGACGAGGTACGCGCGGAGGGTGTGGCCAAGGAGCTGGTGCCGCACAAGACGTTCAAGGGCAACCACCCCACGACGACGATCCTCGCCCGCGAGCTGACGCCGTCCGTCCTCGGCCAGTTGATCGCGCTGTACGAGCACAAGGTGTTCGTGCAGGGCGCCGTCTGGAACATCGACTCCTTCGACCAGTGGGGCGTGGAGCTGGGCAAGGTCCTCGCCAAGAGGGTCGAACCCGCCCTGACCGAAGGCGCCGACGTGCCCGGTCTGGACGCCTCGACGGCCGCGCTCGTGGCCGCGTACCGCAGTCTTCGCAACGCTCAGAAGGTGAACTGATATGCAGCTCGGACTCATCGGCCTCGGCAAGATGGGCGGCAACATGCGCGAGCGGATCCGCCGCGCCGGCCACACCGTCATCGGCTACGACCGCAACCCGGACGTCACCGACGTCGGCAGCCTGGCCGAACTGGTCGACAAGCTCGAAGGCCCGCGCACGGTCTGGGTGATGGTGCCCGCGGGCGGGGCCACGCAGTCCGTCGTCGACGAGCTGAAGGGCCTGCTCTCGGCCGGCGACACGGTCGTCGACGGCGGCAACTCCCGCTGGACGGACGACGTCAAGCACGCCGAGGAGCTGGGCGAGCGGGGCATCGGCTTCGTCGACGCGGGCGTCTCCGGCGGTGTGTGGGGCCTGCAGAACGGCTACGCGCTGATGGTCGGCGGCGACAAGGAGCACGTCGAGCGGCTGCACCCGATCTTCGAGGCGCTCAAGCCGGAGGGCCCCTACGGCTACGTCCACGCGGGCAAGGTCGGCGCCGGGCACTTCTCGAAGATGGTCCACAACGGCATCGAGTACGCGATGATGCAGGCGTACGCCGAGGGCTGGGAACTGCTGGAGAAGGTCGACTCGGTGGACAACGTCCGCGAGGTCTTCCGCTCCTGGCAGGACGGTACGGTCATCCGCTCCTGGCTGCTGGACCTCGCGGTCAACGCGCTGGACGAGGACGAGCACCTCAAGGAGCTGAAGGGCTTCGCCCAGGACTCCGGCGAGGGCCGCTGGACGGTCGAGGCAGCGGTCGACCACGCGGTGCCGCTGCCCGCGATCACGGCCTCCCTCTTCGCCCGGTTCGCCTCCCGCCAGGACGACTCGCCGCAGATGAAGATGATCGCGGCGCTGCGCAACCAGTTCGGCGGCCACGCCGTCGAATCCGCGAAGTAGGCCGGGTCATGGGCGACCTCATCCTGGTCCGCCACGGCGAGACGGAGTGGACGCGGACCGGACAGCACACCAGCTGGACCGATCTGCCGCTCACCCGGCACGGCGAGGAAGAGGCCAAGTCCCTCGCCCCGCACTTCGCCGGCCAGACCTTTGCCCTGGCCCTCACCAGCCCCCTCGAACGGGCCGTCCGCACGGCGGAACTGGCGGGCCTGACCGGCACGGAGACCGACCCGGACCTGCACGAGTGGGACTACGGGGCGTACGAGGGCATCGCCACCGTCGACATCCACCGCACCCGGCCGGAGTGGGTGCTGTGGCGGGACGGGGTACCGCCCTCCCCCGAGGGCCACCCCGGTGAGTCCGCCAAGGAGGTGGGCGCCCGCGCCGACCGCGTCCTGTCCCGCGTGGCAGCCGCACTCCCCGACGGTGACGTGGTCCTCGTGGCCCACGCCCACTTCCTCCGCGTCCTGACGGCCCGCCGCCTGGGCCTTCCTCCGGAGGCGGGCAGGCTGTTCCACCTGGGCACGGGAACGGTGAGCCGCTTGTCGACGGAACACGACTGGCCGGTCATCGCGACCTGGAACGAGCACGTGTAACCGCCGGGTTCCGCCGGCCTGGTGAGAACGGGGTCGGCCCACCTCCGGGTGGGCCGACCCCGTTCTCCGTACCGGGCGGTGGAACCACGGTGAAGGGTGTGTCTTGACACCGCGGGCGGGTCTCGTCAAAGTGCCCGCTGATGGAAAACAACGAGCTGACGCCCGCGGAACAGCGTGTCCGGGACGCCTTCCCACGAGGCGAACACCTGGATTTCCGCGAGGCGGAGGACGAGGACCCGGCACAGGGCGGTGACTGGGGGCCGGAACGAACGGTACGCGCACCGGTGTTGAGACGGCTCCTGCTCAACGGCCCGCAGGAGCCCGGCGAGATCGCCGCCCTCAAACTCTCCGGCCTCCGTATCAGCGGCGCACTGGACCTGCGCTACGCGACGACCGATCAGGCCATCCGTCTGAGTCACTGCTCCTTCGACCAGGTTCCCCAGCTGTACGGCTGCCAACTGCGTCAACTCAACCTCAGCGGCTCGGTGTTGCCCGGCCTGAACGCCGCCACCCTGCGCGTGGACGGCGTCCTGAGAATGACGGACTGCCGGATCCACGGCCCGGTGCGGCTCGGCGGTGCACGGATCTCGGGAGCGCTGTTCATGGACCGGGCCGAGTTGACCGCGCCGGACGCCCCGGAAGCCGTACTCCAGCTGAACCAGGCCACGATCGGGGACGACCTGTGGGCACCGGAGCTGCGTACGCACGGGGAGACACGGCTCGACGGGGCCTCCGTCTCCGGCTCCGTCAACCTCGAACGCGCCAGGCTGACCGCGCCCGGCTCCACCGTCCTGACCGCCCAGACCCTGACGGTCGGAGCGGACGTACGGGCAAAGCGCCTTCGCACCCGCGGCAGGATCGAGCTGCGCGGCAGTCATATCGCCGGACGCCTCGACCTGGGGTACTCCAGGCTGTCGAACCCCGGCGGCACGGCCCTGCGGGCCAGCAGCTCGGTGATCGGCGAACTGTGGCTGCACCGGTCCGAGCCCGTCGAAGGGACCCTCAACCTGCGGCGTTCCCGGATAGAAGTGCTGAGTTTCGAACCGGAGGTCCTGCCGGGCCGAGTCCTCCTCAACGATCTCAGCTACTCCGCCCTCAATCCGCACGAGCCCGCCGACCGCCGGCTGCCGATGCTGGAGCGGGAGGGCGAGGGGTATCTCCCGTTCGTCTACGAACAGCTGACCGCGGCGTACAACCGTGTCGGCGACGGCCAGGCCGCCCGTCTCGTCCAGCTCGCCAAGCAGCGCCGCCACCGCACCACGCTCACCGGGTACGCGCGGGCGTGGGGCCATCTCCAGGACGCCACCGTCGGCTACGGCTTCCGGCCGCTGCGAGCCGCGGTGTGGCTGATGTCGCTGCTCGCGATCGGCTCGATCACGTACGGGCTGCACCAGCCACGGCCGCTCAGGGCCGCCGAGGCCCCGCACTTCAATCCGGTCTTCTACACCTTCGATCTGCTGCTTCCGGTGATCTCGTTCGGGCTGGAGGACGCGTTCGCTCCGGACGGCTGGTACCAGGTGCTGTCGTACGTGCTGATCGTGACGGGCTGGATCCTGGCGACGACGATCGTGGCCGGTGTGACCCGCTCGATCAGCAGGCAGTGACACCGCACGCCGGGCAACGAGCCGCCGGCTACCGCACGGTCGACGTGCCCCGCTGAGCGGCGAGCCGAACCGGCGCGTTCACGGCGCCGAACCCCCGGTAGTCCCCGTCCCGTTGCACCAGTTCGAAGAACACCCGCCCCACGGTCTCCGTGTAGACGTGGCGGAACTCCCCGCCGGAGTCCCGGTCGTAGAAGACCCCCAGCTCCCGGTACGTCTCCAACTCGCCCGCCGCGAACGTGAAGCGCGCGGCAAGGTCGTCGTAGTAGTTGGACGGCACCCGCAACAGCCGTCCCCCGCCCGCGCGGAAGCGTCTCGCCGCCGCCACGACGTCGTCCGTGGCGAACGCGATGTGCTGGACGCGTCCCGCGTCACCGCCGGGGGCGGGTCCCACGCTCAGGGCGATGCGGACGCCGCCGTCGGCGCTCGCCACCGCCCGGCTGCGGTGCAGTCCGTAGGGGTCGGCGACGTCGACGCTCTCCTGGGCGTGCAGGCCGAGCACGCCGCGGTGGAAGAGGGCCGCCTCGTCGAACTGGTGCCAGGGCTGGGTGAGGGCGAGGTGGTCGATGCGGGTGACACCGCCCGCCGCAGGGGTCCAGTGGAGTCCGGTCGGCTCGAAGTCCTCGGTCCAGCTGGGCAGTTGGGGGCGGTCCGTGGCGCAGAAGAAGAGTTCCGTGCCGTCGGGTGCGGCCACCGCCTCCAGTTGCGCGTCCTCGGGGGCCCGGCGGCGCGGCAGGACCGGTGCGAGCAGGGCCTCCGCCGCGCGGGCCGCCGCGGCCCGGTCCGGTGACTCCAGGCCCACCGCGGCCAGTGCGGTGCCGTCGCGCCGGGCGCCCGGACCGGTGTTGACGAGCACGCGTGCCTCGCCCTGCCGCCAGAGGTCGACGGGTTTCGAGCGGTGCCGGGCCGTGCGCGCGAAGCCGAGTGCGCCTAGCAGCGCGGAGACCGGTTCGACGTCGGGCGTGACGAGTTCGGCGAAGGCGAAGCCGGTGGGGGCCACCGGGGCGGGCAGCGTGGCGAGGTCGGCGCCCTCCGCTACCTCCCCACGCACCGCCTCCTGGAGCACGAGCAGCGAGCGGCGCGCGTCCACCGCCGTGGGACCCGCCTCGGCCTGGCGGAAGACGTCGTTGAAGACCTCCAGGGACAGCGGCCCCCGGTATCCGGCGCGCAGGACGCGGGCGAGGAGTCCCGGCAGATCGAAGCCGCCCTGGCCGGGGAAGCAGCGGTAGTGGCGGCTCCACTGGAGGACGTCCATGGCCGGCAGGGGGGCGTCGGCGAGCTGGAGGAAGAAGATCTTCTCGCCGGGGATGTCCTCGATGCCCTTGAGGTCCTTGGGTTCCGAACCCCGGGACAGGATGTGGAAGCTGTCCAGGCAGGTGCCGAGCGCGGGGTGCGCGGCGGCCTCGACGATGCGCCAGGCGTGGTCGTAGGTGTTCACGTGCCGCCCCCAGGCGAGCGCCTCGTACGCCACCCTGATGCCGAACTCCTGGGCCAGGTCGGCGAGTTGGCCCAGCTGGTCGGTGGCGAGGGCGTCGTCGTCCACGGCGAGCGGGTGGACGGAGGAGCAGACCAGGACGGTGTCCGCGCCCAGCCGGTTCATCAGCCCGAACTTGTGCCGGGCGCGGCGCAGGTTGCGGGCGAACTCGTCGGCGGGCACCGCCTCCATGTCCCGCATCGGCTGGTAGAGGTCGATGCCCAGGCCGAGGTCGGCGCAGCGGGCGCGGATCTCCTCGGGGGTGAGGAGGCTCGCGAGCAGGTCGTTCTCGAAGATCTCCACGCCGTCGAAGCCGGCCCGGGCGGCGGCCGTGAGCTTCTCGGTCAGGGATCCGCTCAGCGAGACGGTGGCGATGGACGTACGCACGGTCGGCACCTCGTGTTTCCGGTCGGGACCACGTCGTTCGGGCGGGCAGGGCCTCGTCGTTCGGGCGGGGCGGTCTCAGCCGCGCGCGCCCGCCGTGTCGGACGTACCGGCCGTACCGGCTGCCGCGTCCGCCGCGCCCGCCAGTTCGGGGAAGTCCGCGAGCATGCGTGCGCTGTCGGGTTCGAGGCCGGTGAACAGGCGGAACGCGTCCACCGCCTGGAACACGGCCATGCCGCCGCCGTCGAGCGTGGCGCAGCCGAGCGCGCGGGCGGTGCGCAGCAGTTCGGTGTCCAGGGGGCGGTAGACCACCTCGGCGACCCACAGCGCCGGGTCGAGCAGGTCGGCCGGGAAGGGCAGCCCGGGGTGGGCGGCCATGCCGGTGGGCGTGGCGTGTACGACGCCGTCGGCGCCCGCCAGCAGCACGGCGAGGGCGTCGGGGGTGGCCGCGGCGGCCCGGCCGGGGCCGAAGTGCCGGTTCAGGGCGACGGCGAGTCGCGTGGCCCGGTCGGGGAGCGCGTCGACGACGGTGACGCGTCCGGCGCCGAGGTTCAGCAGCGCGTGTGCGACGGCCGCGCCCGCGCCGCCCGCGCCCAGTTGGACGACCTGTTCCAGCGGGGCGTCCGGCAGCCCGCGGGCGAAGGAGGCGGCGAAGCCGGTGACGTCCGTGTTGTGGCCGGTGGCCCGGCCGTCCTCGAACACGACGGTGTTGACCGCGCCGAGCGCCTCGGCCTGCGGGGCGAGCGCGTCGAGGTGCTCGATGACCAGCTGCTTGCAGGGGTGGGTGATGTTCAGCCCGTCGAAGCCGAGGTCCCGGGCGGCCCGCACCAGATCGCCGACGGCCTCCGGACCCACGCCCAGGCGGTCGATGTCGATCAGCCGGTAGTGGTAGCGCAGTCCCTGCCGGACGGCCTCCCGCTCGTGGAGGGCGGGGCTCAGCGAGGGGCCGATGCCGGAACCGACGAGGCCGACGAGATACGAGTCCTGGGCCACTGCGGACCTCCTGTTGCGGCTGCCGTCGAACGACGTGACGAAAGACGAATGATCGACGTGGCGGGGGAAGAGAACGTTAATGTACGAACCAGTACGTTAGTCATAGCAGCCGAGGGAACCCAGGGGAAGCCCCGCGCACGCGCGGACGGCCTCGGAGAGCCGCACGAAACCCCACGCGGCAACGCGCCCCCGCCGGGCTTCTAGACTCGGACTCCTACAATCGCGGGCACCGGCCTCCTGGGGCCAGGCATCGGGCACCCGTCCGGCCGGGACCCGGTCCGCACCGCCCGAAGGACACCCGATGACCAGCGTCGACGAACCGGCACCACCGAACGGCCGCATCCGCGACGCCGCCCGCACCCGGGCCGAGATCCTCGACGTGGCGACGCAGGAGTTCGCGCGGGCCGGGTACGACGGGGCCCGGGTGGACGAGATCGCCGCCCGCACCCGCACCACGAAGCGGATGATCTACTACTACTTCGGCGGCAAGGAACAGCTGTTCACGGCCGTCCTGGAGCGGTCGTACGGCGTGATCCGCGAGGCCGAGCAGCGGCTGGACGTCGAGCACCTCGACCCGGTCGCGGCCATCCGGCGGCTGGCGGAGCTGACCTTCGACCACCACGAGCGGCACCCCGACTTCATCCGCCTGGTCACCATCGAGAACATCCACGGGGCCGAGCACATCGCCGGCTCCGCGAAGCTGGCCAAGATGGGCTCGCCCGCGCTCGACGTGATCCGCCGCATCCTGGAGTCGGGGCAGGAGTCCGGCCTGTTCACCGCCGACGTCGACGCCGTCGACCTGCACGCGATGATCAGTTCCTTCTGCTTCTTCCGGGTCGCCAACCGGCACACCTTCGGCGCCCTGTTCGGCCGCGACCTGGTCGAGACCGGCCGGCGCGAGCACTACCGCACGATGCTCGGGGACATGGTCATCGCCTATCTGACGGCGGACCGCACGGCGGGCTGACCGACCGGCCCCGCGGCGCGAGCCGGCTTCGGATCACTCCGGTCCACGTGTCCGAAAAGATCCTTCCGCGCAGCCTCTTGACACCCGGGAAACGTCGGCGCAACATCCGTAGCCAGCCGCTACGAACTATCCAGTGGGTTAATTAGCCGCACGTGTCCCCGTCACCCGGGGAACCGTTCCGGCGCAGCCGCCCCGTCACCCCAGGGATCCGGCGTCCCCTTCCCGCTTCCTCTCAGCTGTCCGCCGTGCCTCGCTCTTGCCGCTCATCCGTTTTGCCGTTCCGCCGTTTTGCCGTTCCGCCGTCCCTCCTCAGCCTTCCTCCGCTCGCTCCGACTGCACCGGAGTTCCCCCGAAGGAGCACGCCGTGCCCGAAGCCGCCGCCCCCCCCCCCGCCCCACCCGGCCAGCCCCGCAAGGCCGCCCTCGCCGCCTGGATCGGCAGCGCGCTGGAGTACTACGACTTCTTCATCTACGGCAGCGCCGCCGCCCTGATCTTCCCGAAGGTCTTCTTCGACGAGTCGGACCCGGCGAACGCGACCCTGCTGTCCCTGGCCACCTTCGGCGTCGCCTACGCGGCCCGCCCGGTCGGCGCCCTCTTCCTCGGCCACTTCGGCGACCGCCTCGGCCGCAAGAAGGTCATGGTCTTCACGCTGGTCCTGATGGGCCTGTCGACCTTCCTCATCGGCTGTCTGCCCACCCGGGCCCAGGTCGGCGGCCTGGCACCCGTACTGCTCGTGCTCTGCCGCGTCCTCCAGGGCATCTCCGCCGCCGGTGAGCAGGCCAGCGCCAACTCGATGACGCTGGAGCACGCGCCGCCGGACCGCCGCGGCTACTTCACCAGTTTCACCCTGAACGGCACGCAGGCCGGGCAGCTGCTCGCCACCCTCGTGTTCATCGGGGTGGCCGCGCTGCCGGAGGACCAACTGCTGTCGTGGGGCTGGCGGGTGCCGTTCTGGCTGAGCGTCGTGGTCGCCGTCGTGGGCTGGTTCATCCGCCGCCACCTCGCCGAGACCCCGGCCTTCGCCCGGCAGGCCGCCACCGCGGGCGTGGCCCGGATGCCGCTGGCCGTGCTGCTGCGCGAGCACTGGGCGGACGTGCTGCGGGTGGTGGCCTGCGCGCTGATCGCCTCGGTGTCGACGATCTTCACGGTGTGGGCGCTGGCGTACGCGACGAGCGACGCCGTCGGCATCGGCCGCACGCCGATGCTGTGGGCGGGCGCGCTGGCCAACCTGGTCGCCCTCGGCACGATCCCGCTGTGGGGCGCGCTGTCCGACCGCGTCGGCCGCCGCCCGGTCTTCCTGTTCGGCGCCGTCGGCAGCGCGGGGGCGATGTTCCTGTACCTGTGGGCGATCTCCACCGGCTCCTACCCGCTGATCCTGCTCGGCGCGATCTTCTCCTTCGGGATCGTCTACAGCGCCGCCAACGCGGTGTGGCCCTCCTTCTACGGCGAGATGTTCTCCACCCGGGTCCGGCTGTCCGGCATGGCCATCGGCACCCAGATCGGCTTCGCGATAGCGGGCTTCGCGGTGACCTTCGCCGCGCGGATCGCGGGCCCGGACGGCGACGACTGGTCCGCGGTGGCCCTGTTCACGGCGGCGCTGTGCGTCCTGCCGGTGATCGGTGCGCTCACCGCGCGCGAGACGCACAAGGTGCCGACGGAGTTGCTGGGGGCGCGGACGGAGGCGGAGGGGGCGAGCCGGGAGACGGTGACGGCCTGATGGCTTGACGGCTTGATGGCCGGCCTGATGCTCTGGCCGGGCTGGGGTGCGCGCCCTGTCGCGCGACACTCCCGGCCCGGTGCTCCTGTTGTCCCGCCCGTCCCAGGTCATACGCTGACCCGACGGTTGCGGACGGGACGTGTGGCGGAGGGGAGCCTGTGGAGGGTCAACGCGGTGCGGAGGACGGGTCGTTGGTGCGCAACACCGTGTCGGGGGACGCCGTGCTGCACGGCCACCTCGTACAGGCGCAGGTGATCGAGTCGCTCACCATCGCGGCTCCGCCCCGGCCCGTGCCACGTCAACTCCCGCTGGCCCAGGGCATGTTCGTGAACCGGACCCCGGAACAGCGGGCGCTCACCGAGGCGTTGGACTCCGCCCGGGTGATCTCCGTGAGCGGTCTCGGCGGGGTCGGCAAGACCCAGCTGGTGGCGCACTGGGCGGGCGCGGCGGGGGCGGAACGCTTCCCGGACGGGCAGTTGTACGCCGATCTCGCGGACGGCCGCCGGGACGGAGCCGTCGACGTCAGCGACGTGCTCGCCGACTTCCTGCGCGCGCTCGGCGTCGCCAAGGACCTGATGCCGGACACCCAGCGGGCCCGCTCGGAGCTGTTCCGGTCGCTGACCTGGGGCATGCGGCTGCTGGTCGTCGTGGACAACGCCCAACACGCGCCGGAGGTAAGGCCGTTGCTGCCCGGCGGCGGCCATCTGGTGGCCCTCAGCCGTAAGCGGCTGCCCTCGCTGCTGCTGGACGGCGCGGTCGAGATCACCGTGGATCCGCTGGAGCACGAGGCCGGCGTCGAGCTGGTGCGCCACTGGCGGCGGACCGCGTCCGAGCAGGCCGCGGCCGAACTCGTCCGGCTGTGCGGCGGGTTCCCGCTCGAACTGCGCGCGGCCGGGTACCGGCTGCTGCAACGGCCCCGTGCGACCCTGGAGGACGTGGTGCGCGACCTCGGCGGCGACGGCGGCAGGCGGCGCGGCGGTGACGACACCCGGTCGGCGGCCGCGGTGTTCGACCAGGTGGTGGCCGGATTCCCGGCGCACACAAGGACGTTGTACCGCATCCTCGGCTGCCTGCCCGGCACGACGTTCACCGCGCCCGCGGCGACGGCGGCGGGCGCCGAGGGGTTCGAGGAGGCGCTCGACGACCTCCTCGACGCCCATCTCGCCCTGGCCCACGGCCCGGTGGCCGAGCAACGCTTCCGCCTGCACGACGTCGTGCGCGCCCACGCCCGCGCGGACGCTGCCGCCCACACCGCCGAGGAGTGGCGCACCGGCGTACTGCGCGCGCTCGTCGGCTTCTACGTCGAGCGGGCCGCGCACGCCGACCGGCGCGCGCTCGGCGCCCGCTTCCGGCTCCAGCCCGAACCGCCCGCGGCCGACAGCCCGTTCACGGACGGCAGGCAGGCCCTGGACTGGCTGGATGCCGAACGGTCCAACCTGCTGGCGGTGTTGCGGGCGGCGATGGACCGCGGGAACACCACGGACCACTTCTGGTACGACGCGGTCTGGCGGCTGTGCGAGTCGCTGTGGCCGCTCTACCACGATCGCAAGCACTACCCCGATCTCGTCGAGTCCCACCGCCTGGGCATCACCGCCGCCCAGTGGGAGGCCCGGCCGGACGCGGAGGTCCGGTTGCGCAACCAACTCGCGCGCGGGCACTACTACTTGGGCGACTTCGAGCAGGCCGGTGCCGAACTCGACCGCGCCGAGGAGCTGTTCACCCTGGTGACGGACGACCGGCTGCGCGGTGTGGTGTGGGAGACGCGTGGCCTGCTGTGGCTGGCCCTGGGCGAACCCGACGCCGCCGTCGGGCTGTTCACCCGGGCCCTGGGCGCCAACGCGGGGGACGCGCACGGCGTCGTCGTACAGAGTTACAACGTCGCCCAGGCGCAGGTGGCGGCGGGCCGGGCGCGGGCCGCGGTGGACCTGCTGGAGCCGGTCCTCGCGGGGCTGGCCCCGGACAACGCCATGCAGACGGGGGTCAACCTCGTCCTCGGCCGCGCCCACCAGGCCCTCGGCGACCACGACCGGGCGATCACCCATGCGGTGGAGGCGGCGGCGCGGGCCCATGCCCGGGGCCGGTACGCGAAGTTGGCGGAGGCCCTCACGCTGACGGCCGAACTGGCCGACCACGTCCGGGACTCCCAGCTGCGGCAGGCGTGTCTGGACAAGACGGCCCAGCTGCGGCGGGCGGCCGGACTGCCGGAGCCGGGCGGCGAGCAGGGGACGGTGTGACGCCGAACCCGTTCAAATTGCGCATACCTGACGGCCGTTGGCACACCTGGACGCACCCCGCGCCCGACCGCAAGAAGCACGTGCTCGGGATCGTGCGCACGCTCACCTCGGCGACCCGGCTGATGGACGTGCTGTCGCTGCTGCGGCCCGAGGACGGCATCGAGGTGTCGTACACGATCAACCCGGGTTCGGCGTTCGCGGCGGGGCTCCAGGAGTATCTGTCCGCCACCGTCGCCGAGTTGGTCCCCTGGCGGGAGGCCGTCCGGCGCCCCTTCGACCTGGCGGTGGCCTGCACGGTGAACGCCTCCATGCACCGCATCCGGCCGCCGCTGCTGGTGCTGCCGCACGGCGCGGGCTACAACCGGCTGGTGCCCGGGACCACCGGGGACACGGTCTCGCCCGCGGGGCTGTCCCGGCGTGAACTCCTGCACCGGGGCAGGGTGGTTCCGGCCGCGATCGGCGTCTCGCACCCGGAGCAGATCCCGCGGCTGGCCCGCGCCTGCCCGCCCGCCGCCGAACGGGCCCTGCTCGTCGGTGACTTCGGCTTCGACCGGATCAGGGCGAGCCTCGCCCACCGTGACGTCTACCGCGAACGGCTCGGTGTGCACGGCCGTCGGCTGGTCGCCCTGCACTCCACCTGGAGCGAGCACTCCCTCCTCGGCCGGTGCCCCGACCTGCCGCTGCGGCTGGTGACCGCGCTGCCCGCCGACGAGTTCGCGGTGGCCGCCGTGCTGCACCCGAACGTGTGGGCGCACCACCGGCCGCCGGACGTGTACGCCCGGCTGGAGGAGGCCATGGAGGGCGGGCTGATGGTGATCCCGCCGCAGGAGGGCTGGCGCGCGACCGTCATCGCGAGCGACTGGGTGGTCGGCGACCACGGCAGCACGTCCTTCTACTCGGCCGCGCTCGACCGGGTCACCCTGCTCGCCGCCACCGGCCTGGACGAGCTGGACCCGGCCTCCCCCGCCGCCGCCTTCGGCCGCACCGCACCCCGCCTGGACCCCGACGGCGACCTGGAGGCCCAGCTCAGACAGGCCGCGCAGGCCCACGCCCCCGAGCCGATGCGGGAGATCGCGGAGCGGCAACTGGGCGCGCCGGGCCGGGGTGGCGCGCTCGTACGGGACTGGATCTACGGCCGACTCGGCCTGCGGCCGCCGGGCCCGCCCCGGACCGTACCCGTGCCGGACCCCGAGCCGCGCCGACGGTCCGGGCCGCCCCGGTACGACGTGACCGGGGGCCGGCTGCCCGACGGCACCGTCCAGGTGGTGCGCCGCCCCTGGGTCGGGCGCCGGGACCCCGACGACGCCGAACCGCGCGGCTTCTTCGCGGCACCCGACCACGGCAGCGCGTCCCTGGCGCCGAGGAGCGCGGAGGTGCTGGCCCGCACGGTCGTCGACGCGGACCCCGCCCCCGTCGAGTGGGTGCGCACCCGGGCCAAGGAGTTCTCCGAACTCAACGTCGTGGTCGCCCAGTTGGCCGACGACAGCTGCCTGCTGCATCTGCGCGGCGGCCACCTCCTCGAAGCCCATGCGGTACGGCCCTGGGGGCACCCGCGCCCCCGCCTCGACGCCCTGCTGCTCGGCTCGGCCGTCAACCTGTGGCGGCTGTCGGATCTGTCCATGGACCCGGTGGCCGAGGCGTTGGCCCATGGCCTGCGGATCCGGACGGGAGAGCGGGTGCTGGAGGTCGAGTTCAGGGCCGCCCCCGGGAACGGCCGACGGACTTAGCGGACTTAGCGGACGAGGCCGTACACCCGGTCCACCCGCAGCCGCAGGACCAGGCGTTTGTCGCGGACCATGGCCGCGCGGTAGTCGTCCCAGTCGGGGTGTTCGCCCTGGACCGCCCGGTAGAGGCGGATGAGTTCCTCGACGGTCTCGTCGTGCGGGTCCGCGGCGACGGGGAGGCGGCCGGCGGCGCCCTCGGCGACCGCGTACGACCACCGGTCCGCGCTGGTGACGTGGTACGACGCCCGCGGGTCCCGGCGCAGGTTGCGGGTCTTGGCGCGGTCGTCGGTGAGGGAGACGCGGAGGGTCCGCTCCTCGGGGTCGTACGCGTGGGTGACGTTCGACAGCTGGGGCCGGCCGTCCTTCTTGAGGGTGACCAGCACCCCGCCGTGCCCGTCGGAGAACAGTGCGAGCAGTGCGTCCTGCGTCGTGTCCTGAGTCATGTCCTGAGTCATGTCCTGAGTCATGTCCGGGCCAACCCCGGGGTCCACGCGGCCATTCCCTCCCACGCGTCCACCGAAAGAAGGGTAGACAGTGTCTACGCGCCACTGGTAGACACTGTCTATGTCCACAAGTGATGCGGAACCCGGTCTGCGGACCCGGCTGGTCGAGGTCGGTGTCGAGCTGGTGACCCGGGAGGGCGTACAGGCGCTGTCCCTGCGGGAGATCGCCCGCAGGGCGGGGGTCTCGCACGGGGCGCCCCGCCGCTACTTCCCCACCCACCTGGAGCTGCTGTCGGCAATCGCCCACCGAGGCTTCGCCGACCTGGCGGCGAAAGCGGCCCTCGACGGCGGCGACGACGGCAGGGACGACGGGAGCCCACGTGCCCAACTCGCCGCGCTCGCCCGGGTCTACCTGGAGTTCGCCCTCGACAACCGCGGCATGTACGAGCTGATGTTCCGTCATGACCTGCTGGAGAGCGGTGTGTTGGGCCTGCGGGAGACCAGCCTGCCGCTCTTCGCCCGCCTCACCGAGCTGGTCGCGGCGGCCCGCCCCCGCCCCGGCGCCCCGCTCGTCGCGGGCGCCCTGTGGGCGAACCTGCACGGCATCGCCCAGCTGTGGTCCTGGGGCAGCCTCCAACTCGCCTCCGGCGCCGCCGACTTCGTCCCCCTGCTGGATACGGCGCTGGCGGCGCACCTGGGCGACGAGGCGCGGCCATGACCTACGGCACCCGCCACCGGCGCCTCACCCTCGCGCTCAGCGTCGCGGGCGCGGTGGTCGTCGCCCTGGACGGCACCGTGCTGACCGTCGCCCAGCCCGCGCTCCGCCGCGACCTGCACGCCTCCTTCGCGGCGGTGCAGTGGACGAGCACCGGGTATCTCATCGCGGTGGCCGGGCTGTTGGTGTTCGCGGGGCGGCTCGGGGACCGGTACGGGCACCAACGGGTGTTCGCACTGGGCGCGTTGGGGTTCGGCGTGGCGTCGGCGGGCATCGGTGCGGCGCCCGGTGTCGGCTGGGTGACCGGACTGCGCGTCGTCCAGGGCGTGTTCGGGGCGCTGCTCCAGCCCGCGACCCTGGGAATGCTGCGGGACGCGTACCCGGCGGACCGGCTGGGCCCGCCGATCGCCCTGCGGACGAGCGCGATCGGGGTGGCCGCGGCGGCGGGTCCGCTGGTGGGCGGAGCGCTGGTCACCGCGTTCGGCTGGCGGACGGTGTTCCTGCTCAACATCGTCCCAACCTTCGCAATGGCCTTGCTGGCAATGGTAGTTGGCGTGCCCGGGCGCCCCCGTACCGGACGACGGCCGGACACCGCGCTCGACCTGCCCGGGGCCGCCCTGCTCGCGCTCGCGCTCGTCGCCCTGGTGCACACCCTCGTCGGCGTCCCGGCCCCCGGCTGGACCCCCGCGGCCGTACTCGGCCCGGCCGTCGCCGTGTTGGCCGGGACGGCGTTCGTACGGCGTGAACGGCGCGTCCCCGCCCCGCTGTTGCCGCCCGGGCTGCTCGCCGTGCCAGGCGTGGGTGCGGCGCTCGGGGTGCTGGTGGCCGCCTCGGGGGCGATGCTGGGCGCGCTGTTCGTGAGCAGTTACCGTCTCCAGGACGTGCTGGGCCTGGACCCGTGGCAGACCGCGCTGCACGCCCTGCCGGGCCCACTGGCGATGATCGCCACGGCCCCACTGATCCCCCCGCTCACCCGCCGCCAGGGCCCCCGCCGCACCACGACGGCGGCCCTGGCGCTACTGGCGGCAGGTGTTCTCGCCCTGGCCGTGCCCACGGCTTCCCCGATGTGGACCGGAACCGGCTTCCTCCTGCTGGGAATCGGCTTCAGCACGGTGATGGTGACGGCGACGGCGGTGGTGGTCCGCGAGATCCCGGCCGAATCGGCCGGACTGGCGGGCGGGTTGCAGCAGACCGCGATGAACATCGGCCCGGTGCTGGGGGTGGCGGTCGCGAGCACGATGCTGACGTACACCGGTACGACCACGGGTGCGACGCCCGGGGCACTGGCGGCCCTGGTCGCGGTGGGTGTGCCGCTGGCGCGCCGGCTGCCGGACCCGGACCGCGCCGGGAGCGGTAAGGCGGCCCCCAGCGGGCACACCAGAATTACCGAGGGAAGGGCACACGGTCCGCAACCGTGACGCAGACCACCCCCATCCCGGGCGAAACGTTCCCGAACTCGCCCGCGAACATGAAATCTTGGATCCCTGGCCGGGACGGGACGGCAGCAGGGGATACCGAAGGAGAACCATGGGACACCTGCGGCAAGAGGTGGAGCCGAGTGACGTCGGACTCGACGACAAGGCGTTCGCCCGCCTCGACCAGTACTTCGCCCACGAGGTCGACGACGGCCATCTGCCCGGCTACCTGGTGGCAGTGTCCCGGCACGGCAAGGTCGCGCATCTGACGACGTACGGCCACCGCGACCGGGCGGCCGGACTCCCGGTCGAGACCGACACGTTGTGGCGGATGTACTCGATGACGAAGCCGGTCACCTCGGTCGCCGCGCTGACCCTCCTGGAGGAGGGCGTCCTCGGCCTCGACACCCCGGTCGCGGACTTCCTGCCCGCGTTCGCCGACCCGCAGGTGTGCGAGGCGGACGGCCGCATCCGCCCGGCCGCGGGACCGATCCTCATACGGCATCTGCTCACCCACACCGCCGGGTTGACGTTCGCGTTCTACCACTCGCACCCCGTCGACGCCCGCTACCGCGAGGCCAACCTGGACTCGTCGGTGCTGCCGGGCTCGACCCTGGCCGAGACGGTCGACGTGTACGCGTCGCTGCCGCTCCAGTTCGACCCGGGCACGCAGTGGAACTACTCGGTGGCGCACAACGTCCTGGGGCGGGTCCTGGAGGTCGCCTCGGGCAAACCGCTGGACACCCTCCTGGCCGAACGGGTCTTCACCCCCCTCGGCATGACCGACGCCGGTCTGTGCGTGACCCCCGAACAGGCCCCGCGTTTGGCCGAGTTGTACGGCCAGCGGGAGGACGGCGGCATCACCCCGATCCCCGGCCTGCCGCTGAACGGCCGCCCCCGTTTCCTCTCCGGCAGCGGCGGCATGGCGGCCAGCGCCCACGACTACCACCGTTTCATGGAGTTCCTGCGCCGCCGCGGCGAACTCGACGGCGTCCGCCTGTTGAAGCCCGAGACGGTCGACCTGATGTCCGCCAACCACCTCCCCACCGGCGCCGACCTGCGCACCTTCGGCGCCAAGCCGCACCGCGAACCCGGCAACTCGGGCCTCGGCTTCGGCCTCGGCGTCTCCGTGGTCGTCGACCCCGAACTGACCCTCTCCCCCTCCGCCCCGGGCTCCTTCGGCTGGAGCGGCGTCGCGACCACCACCTTCTGGGTCGACCCGCACCACGACATGACGGTCCAGTTCCTCACCCAACTCCGGCCTACGGGCTCGAACTCGTTCTTCCGGGAGCTGCGACGGTTGGTGCACGAGTCGGTGTCGGGCTGACGGCTTTCGGGTGGCCTCGGGGGCTGCGAACGGCAGACGCGGAGGCCGATCACACCAGATTGGCCTCCGGCCGCAACGCCCCCACCCCGAACCGCCCCACCCCCAACGCCCCCACATCCACAAACGGTTCGCGCCCCAGGTACAGGTCCCGCATCACCTCCCCCACCGCCGGCCCCTGCAAGAATCCGTGGCCCGAGAAGCCCGTCGCGTACAGGAAGCGGGACACCGAACTCGCCTCGCCGATGAGGGCGTTGTGGTCGGGGGTGATCTCGTACAGGCCCGCCCAGCCGCCCGTCCGGCGCAAGTCCAGGAGGGCGGGGGCGCGTTGCTCCATCGCCGCGCACAGGGCGGGGATCCAGCGGTCGTGCGGGTCTGTGGCAAAGCCGGGGTTTTCGTCCGGGTCGGACATGCCTACCAGCAGGCCCGGGCCCTCCGTGTGGAAGTAGAGGCTCGTGGTGAAGTCGATGGTCATGGGGAGGGAGGGGGGCAGGTCCGGGACCGGTTCCGTTGTCGCGATCTGGCGGCGCAGGGGGGTTACCGGGAGGTCCACCCCGGCCATCGCGCCGACCGAGCGCGACCACGCGCCCGCCGCGCAGATCACCGCCTCCGTCGCGATACGGCCGCGCCCGGTCCGTACCGCCGTCACCGTGCCGTCGCGGGTGTCGATGCCGGTGACCTCGCAGTGGCGCAGGATGCGGGCGCCGTGGCGGCGGGCGCCGGCCGCGTAGCCCTGGACCACCGACTCGGGGGTGCAGTGGCCGTCGTCCGGCGAGAACGCGGCGGCCAGCAGCCCCTCCGTGCGGATCAGCGGGGACAGGCGGCGCGCCTCGGCCGGGTCGAGCAGGCGGCTGGGCACGCCCAGAGCGTTCTGCAGCCGTACCCCGGCCTCGAAGGCGGCGACCTCCTCCGGTGTGGAGAGGAGGAACAGGTACCCGACGCGGTGCAGGCCGATGTGCCGGCCGAGTTCGGCCTCGAAGCGGCCGAACGCCTCCAGACTCCGGGCGCCCAGGCGGATGTTGAGCTCGTCGGAGAACTGCGCCCGTACGCCGCCGGCGGCCCGCGAGGTGGAGCCCGAGGCCAGTTCACCGCGTTCGACCAGGACGACGTCGCGTACTCCGGCGCGGGCCAGGTGGTAGGCGATGCTCGTGCCCATCACCCCACCGCCGATGATCACGACGGTGGCCCGCGCGATCAGGGCTCCGGCCGCGGCGGCGCCGTCAGCATCCGCATCGGCATCGGCATCGGCCGCCTGGCCCCTCGGGTGTGCTGGGTCCGTCCGCATTCCTCAGTGATAGCCGCCCGCACCGGCCGGCGGAAGAACGCCTCGGTGCGAGCGCCGGGGTCATACGGCCGTCTTGGACACTGTCCCCCGTTCGGACCGCTCGCGTTCCGCGCGCTCCGTGCGGCCGTCGAGTCCCGCGAGGCCGTCCAGGTGGGGCAAGTGGTGGTCCAGACGCTCCCGCTTGGTCAGCAGATAGGCCAGGTTGTCCTCGCACGGCGGTATGAGCAGCGGCACCGTCGCCTCCACCTTGACCCCGTGGCGGAGCAGCGCTTCGCGTTTGCGCGGGTTGTTCGACAGCAGCCGCACCGACCGGACGCCGAGGTCGGTGAGCATCTCGGCGGCCACCCGGTAGTCGCGGGCGTCCACCGGCAGCCCGAGGGCGAGGTTGGCCTCGACCGTGTCCAGGCCCTCCGACTGGAGCTTCATCGCGCGCAGCTTGCCGAGCAGGCCGATGCCGCGGCCCTCGTGACCGCGCAGGTAGACCAGGATGCCGCGCCCGGCGGCCACGATCTCCCGCAGCGCGGTGATGAGTTGGGGCCCGCACTCGCAGTGCGTGGAGCCGAACGCGTCCCCGGTCAGGCACTCCGAGTGCAGCCGGACGAGCATGCCCTCCTGCTCGATTCGATCGAGGTCTCCGTACACCAGCGCCATCTGCTCGTCGCCGCGGTCGTGGTCGAGGTAGCCGACGGCCTCGAAGTCGCCGTACTTGGTGGGCAGGGGGGCGGTCACGACGCGGGTGACTCCGGTGGCACGGTCCGCCGACCGGACCGGACCACGGGTGTTCCCGCCCGCGTTGGCATTCCCGCCGAGCACGCTGTCGATTTCTGTCATGATCTGTTCCTATCTGGTGAGCGCAGGCGGTACGAGACGTACAAGTGCAAGAACGCAAAACGCACGAGCGAATGAACGAACGAAAGGCCGTGAATTACATGGACGGTTCAAGGCGATCCGGGCAGATATCGGTGCCGGTGGTCTCGGTGGACACAGCGGCCGACGTACGACGACGGGGATCCGCCGTCGAGCGTCAGGTGGCCGTTCTCCCGGTGGGCAGTTTCGAACAGCACGGCCCCTATTTGCCGTTGGCGACCGACACTCTGGTCGCCTGTGCAATCGCCCGCGAGGTCGCCGCCGCTTATCCCGTTCACCTCCTTCCTCCGGTGACGATCTCCTGTTCGCACGAGCACGCCGGCTGGCCCGGCACGGTGAGCATTTCCTCCGTCACCCTCCACGCTGTGGTACGGGACATCGCCGATTCGCTGGCCCGTTCCGGGATCGACGCGCTGGTCGTGGTCAACGGACACGGCGGGAACTACGTGCTCGGCAATGTCGTACAGGAATCCGCGGGCCGCGATCCCCTGATGGCGCTTTTCCCGGCCGCGGAGGACTGGGAATCGGCCCGGGAACGGGCCGGGGTGGAGACCTCGTTGCTCAGCGACATGCACGCGGGCGAAATCGAGACGTCGATTCTGCTGCACTGCCATCCCGAACTGGTCCGTCCCGGTTACGAGTCCACGGATTTCGTCGCCGACGACCGCCGGCACCTGCTCACCCTCGGCATGTCCGGCTACACCGAATCCGGTGTCATCGGACGGCCGTCGCTGGCCTCCGCCGAAAAGGGACAGCGGCTGCTGGCGGAGCTCGTCGAATCCTTCGCCGCGTATTTCTCCTTGGTCACCTCGCCGAAGCGACCGCCGCGCCCGGAGCCGGGGGGCGAGCGCGGATAGGGGGCGTTCAGGACGACGTGGGCAGCCGCGGCGGTCACCGTCGACCGGGCCGCCGCGGCGGTCACCGTCGACCGGGCCGCCGTCCGCGTCGGCCCGGCAACACCGCCGGCAGGGGCGGCGTCGACGGCTTCCGCGGCCGTCTTCCGGCGCAGGCCGCCGTACCAGCGCGCCACCAGGACGACGATCCCCGGCAGGCTCGCCACGAAGCTCAGTACGCCGTAGACGACCGCGACCGCGAGCCCCGTGCCCGCGCCGAGTCCCGCCGTGCCGAACGCCCAGGCCATGACGCCCTCGCGCGGACCCCAGCCGCCGATGTTCAGCGGCAGCCCCATCGCGATCAGCGCGAGCAGGGCGATCGGGAGCAGTTCGGCCGGGGTGGCGTCGGAGCCCGCGGCCCGCGCGGCGACCAGGAACATCAGCAGGTGCCCGGCGAGGACGACCACGGACGACAGCAGGACGGTGGGCCCGGTGCGGCGGTCGAACAGCACCGTGCGGGCCTCGGCCAGCGCGGCGCGCACGGCGCGGCCCCGGCGGGAGGGGCGGCCGGAGCGGCCCATCCGGACGGCCGCGACGATCGCGAGGCCGCCGAGCGCGGCCAGGCCGAGGAGTTCGGCGCCGTGCCGGGTCTGGGCCAGCACCGGGGAGGGCAGGACGAGCAGCACCGGGATGCCGAGCGCGACCAGGGCGATCTGCCCGGCGGTCCGCTCCAGCACCACCGCGCGCACCCCGCGCCCCACGTCGCCCGCGCTCTGCCCGTGCCGTACCGCCCGGTGCACGTCGCCGAGGACGCCGCCGGGCAGCGCGGCGTTGAGGAACAGCGCGCGGTAGTAGTCGGCGACGGCGGCGCCCAGCGGCAGCCGGAGCCCGAGCCCGCGCGCCACCTCGGCCCAGCGCCAGGCGCTCAGCACGGTGGTGAGGCGG
>LJCV01000221.1 GCA_001298575.1 Actinobacteria bacterium OK074 | reverse complement strand
TGGTGAAGGCGGGTTCCGCCATCGGGGTCGGGGTTATTGCGGACGGACGGCTCTACCGGGGCGCCACGGGGGCCGCCGGGGAGAGCACCCACGCCCCGGCCGTGGCCGCGCCCCGCACTCCCCGCCGGAGGCACCGCCGCCCCGACCCCTCCTACCCCACCATGCAGGATGGACCCATGGATCTCCGCATCTTCACCGAGCCCCAGCAGGGCGCGACCTACGACACCCTCCTCAAGGTCGCCAAGGCCACAGAGGACCTCGGATTCGACGCATTCTTCCGTTCCGACCATTACCTGAAGATGGGCTCGGGCGACGGCCTCCCGGGCCCCACGGACGCCTGGATCACCCTCGCCGGCCTCGCCCGCGAAACCAGCCGCATCCGCCTCGGCACCCTGATGACCGCCGGCACCTTCCGCCTCCCCGGCGTCCTCGCCATCCAGGTCGCACAGGTCGACCAGATGTCCGGCGGGCGCGTCGAACTGGGCCTGGGCGCGGGCTGGTTCGAGGAGGAGCACAAGGCGTACGGCATCCCGTTCCCCAAGGAGAAGTTCGGCCGCCTGGAGGAGCAGCTGGCGGTCGTCACCGGGCTGTGGGGGACGAAGCTCGGAGAGACGTTCGACTTCCACGGCACGTACTACGACCTCACCGACTCGCCCGCGCTGCCCAAGCCCGCGCAGGCGAAGATCCCGGTGCTCATCGGCGGCCACGGCACGACCCGCACGCCCCGGCTGACCGCCCAGTACGCCGACGAGTTCAACATGCCCTTCGCCTCCGTCGAGGACAGCGAGCGCCAGTTCGGCCGGGTGCGGGCCGCCGCCGAGGAGGCGGGCCGCAAGGCCGACGACCTGACGTACTCCAACGCCCTGGTGGTCTGCGTAGGCAAGGACGACGCGGAGGTCGCGCGCCGGGCCGCCGCGATCGGCCGCGAGGTCGACGAGCTGAAGGAGAACGGCCTGGCGGGCACCCCGGCCGAGGTGGTCGAGAAGATCGGCCGTTACGCCGCGGTCGGCTCGCAGCGCTTCTACCTCCAGATCCTCGACCTCTCCGACCTGGACCACCTGGAGCTGATCTCCGCCGAGGTCCAGCCGCAACTGTCGTAACACGAACGCCGCGCGCCGGCCGACGGGTACCCGCACCGGTCAACGGGCACCGCGCCGATCAGCGGGACGCGTCGAATAACCAAGGGCGCCCGCCGGTCGCCGTATGCCATGGTGAAGGCGTCGTCCTGCCAAGCCCCCAGGATCACCACCTGGGGGCTTTCGCGCGCACGGCACCCTGCTCCGTAGACCTCGACCCGGCCCGAAAGGCCCGCCCATGTTCCTGACGATCCACACCACCGGCACCCCCGAACACCCCGCGACCGACCTCGGTTTCCTGCTGCACAAGCACCCCGACAACGCGCAGGTGTTCTCCACCTCCTACGGCCGGGCGCACGTCTTCTACCCCGAGGCGGACGAACGGTCGTGCACGGCGGCGCTGTTGCTGGAGGTGGACGCGGTGGCGCTGGTGCGGCGCGGCAAGGGCAAGGGACGCGGCGGCGCCCCCGACGCGGCGCTCGGCCAGTACGTCAACGACCGTCCCTACGCGGCCTCTTCACTGCTCGCCGTGGCGATCGGCGCCGTCTTCTCCAGCGCGATGAAGGGCGTCTGCCGGGCGAAGCCCGAACTCCCCTCCCGGCCGCGCCCGTTGCGGATCGAGGTGCCCGCGGTCGCGGCCCGCGGCGGCGCCGGACTGGTCCGACGTCTCTTCGAACCGCTCGGCTGGACGGTGACCGCCGAACCCGTGGCGCTGGACACCGAGTTCCCGGAGTGGGGCGAATCCCGTTACGTACGGCTGGAGTTGGAGTCGTCGGCGCTGACTCTCGCGCAGGCCCTGCGCCATCTCTACGTCCTGCTGCCGGTCCTGGACGACGCCAAGCACTACTGGGTGGCGCCCGACGAGGTCGACAAGCTGCTGCGGGCGGGCGAGGGCTGGCTGGCCGGGCACGCGGAGCAGAAGCTGATCGTCGGCCGGTATCTGTCGCGCCGCTGGTCGCTGGCCCGGGAGGCGATGGACCGCCTCGAACTGGTGCGGCTGGCCGAGTCCGACGACAGCGAGGTCGAGGAGATCGACAACGCGGTGGCCGAGGAGAGCGAGACGGAACAGCGGCCGACCCCGCTCGCGGTACAGCGCCGGGACGCCATCCTGGACGCGCTCGGGCGGCCCGGCACCGCCCGCGTCCTCGATCTCGGCTGCGGCGAGGGCCACTTGGTGCGCGAACTGCTCAAGGACCCGCGGTTCACCGAGATCGTCGGCATGGACGTGTCGGCCCGCGCCCTCACCATCGCCGCGCGGCGGCTCAAGCTCGACCGCATGGGCGAGCGACAGGCCGCGCGCGTACGGCTGTTCCAGGGTTCGCTCACCTACACCGACGCCCGCCTCAAGGGGTACGACGCCGCCGTGCTCAGCGAGGTGATCGAGCACGTCGACCCGCCCCGGCTGCCCGCGCTGGAGTACGCCGTGTTCGGCGCCGCCCGCCCGGGCACGGTCGTGGTGACGACACCGAACGTGGAGTACAACGTCCGTTGGGAGACGCTGCCCGCCGGGCACGTCCGGCACGGCGACCACCGCTTCGAGTGGACCCGCGAGGAACTGCGCACCTGGGCCCGGACGGTTGCCGAACGGCACGGCTACGACGTGGAGTTCACCCCCGTCGGCCCCGACGACCCGGAGGTGGGCCCGCCCACCCAGATGGCCGTGTTCACCAGGAACACCACGACCGAGACGCCGAACAAGAAGGACGAGAAGGACGAGAAGGACGAGAAGGACGAGAAGGACGAGAAGGAGGTGAAGGCGGCATGACCGAGAACGAGACCGAAACCCAGGCCCAGGCCCAGACCCAGCCCCGGCACAAGAAGCGCACCCTCCCCGTCACCGACCTCTCCCTCGTCGTCCTCATCGGCGCCTCCGGCTCGGGCAAATCCACCTTCGCCCGCAGGCACTTCAAGCCGACCGAGGTGATCTCCTCCGACTTCTGCCGGGGCCTGGTAGCCGACGACGAGAACGACCAGAGCGCCAGCGGCGACGCCTTCGACGTACTCCACTACATCGCGGGCAAGCGGCTGGCCGCAGGCCGCCGCACGGTCGTCGACGCGACCAGCGTGCAGTCCGACAGCCGCCGCCAACTCGTCGAGCTGGCACGGCAGTACGACGTCCTGCCCATCGCCATCGTGCTGGACGTGTCCGAGGAGGTGTGCGCCGAACGCAACGCGGCCCGCGCCGACCGGGCCGCCATGCCGCGCCGCGTGATCACCCGGCACACCCGCGAACTGCGGCGCTCGCTGCGGCACTTGGAGCGCGAGGGCTTCCGCAAGGTGCACGTGCTCAGGGGAGTCGAGGAGGTCGAGACGGCGAGTGTCGTCACCGAGCGGCGCTTCAACGACCTGACCCACCTCACCGGCCCCTTCGACATCGTCGGCGATGTCCACGGCTGCGCGGCCGAACTGGAGACCCTGCTGGGGCAGTTGGGGTACGCCGACGGCGTGCACCCGGACGGCCGCACCGCGGTCTTCGTCGGCGACCTCGTCGACCGCGGCCCCGACAGCCCGGGCGTGCTGCGCCGGGTGATGTCCATGGTCGCGTCCGGCAACGCGCTCTGCGTCTCCGGCAACCACGAGAACAAGTTCGGCCGTTACCTCAAGGGCCGCCAGGTCCAGCACACCCACGGCCTGGCCCAGACGATCGCGCAGATGGCAGAGGAGAGCGATGAATTCCGGTCCCTGGTAAGGGAGTTCGTGGACGGGCTGATCAGCCACTACGTCCTCGACGGCGGCCGGCTCGTCGTCTGCCACGCCGGGCTGCCCGAGAAGTACCACGGCCGCACCTCCGGCCGCGTCCGCTCGCACGCGCTGTACGGCGACACGACGGGGGAGACCGACGAGTTCGGCCTGCCCGTGCGCTACCCGTGGGCCGAGGACTACCGGGGCCGCGCCGCGGTCGTCTACGGCCACACGCCCGTGCCCGAGGCGACCTGGCTGAACAACACCATCTGCCTGGACACCGGCGCCGTGTTCGGCGGCAGGCTCACCGCACTGCGCTGGCCGGAGCGGGAGGTGGTCGACGTACCCGCCGAGCGGGTCTGGTACGAACCGGCCAGGCCGCTGCGCACCGAGGCACCCGGCGGCGCCGACGGCCGTCCGCTGGACCTGGCGGATGTCCACGGCCGCCGGGTCGTCGAGACGCGGTACGCGGGCCGGGTGACCGTGCGGGAGGAGAACGCGGCGGCGGCCCTGGAGGTCATGAGCCGCTTCGCGGTGGACCCGCGGCTGCTGCCGTACCTGCCGCCGACGATGGCCCCGACGCCGACCTCGCAGGTGGAGGGCTACCTGGAGCACCCGGCGGAGGCGTTCGCGCAGTACGCCGCGGACGGGGTCGCGCGGGTCGTGTGCGAGGAGAAGCACATGGGTTCGCGGGCGGTGGCCCTGGTGTGCCGTGACGCGGAGGCGGCCCGGCGCCGGTTCGGCGTGGACGGCCCCACCGGGGCGCTGTACACGCGCACCGGCCGCCCGTTCCTGAGCGACGCGGCGGTCACGGAGGAACTCCTGGACCGGGTGCGGAAGTCGGCCGACGCGGCCGGTCTGTGGGACGAACTCGCCACGGACTGGCTGCTGTTGGATGCGGAGTTGATGCCGTGGTCGCTGAAGGCGTCGGGCCTGCTGCGCGCACAGTACGCGGCGGTGGGCGCGGCGTCCGGCGCGGTCTTCCCGGGCGCGCTGGCCGCACTCGACCGGGCCGCGGCGCGCGGCACCGACGTCCGCGACCTGCTGGCCCGCCAGCGCGAACGAGCCGCCGACGCCGCCGCGTTCACGGACGCGTACCGCCGCTACTGCTGGCCGACCGACGGCCTGGAAGGGGTCCGCCTGGCCCCCTTCCAACTGCTCGCCGTCCAGGGCCGCAGCCTCGCCGCACTCCCGCACGCCGAACAACTCGCCCTGCTGGACCGCCTCGTGGAGCACGACGGCAGCGGCCTGCTCCAGACAACCCGCCGACTGTACGTCGACACGGGCGACGCGGAGTCGATCGGCGCCGGCACCGACTGGTGGCTGGAGCTGACCGCACGCGGCGGCGAGGGCATGGTCGTCAAGCCACTGGACGCACTGGTCCGCGACGGCCGGGGACGCCTGGTGCAGCCGGGCGTGAAATGCCGTGGCCGCGAGTACCTGCGCATCATCTACGGCCCCGAGTACACCCGCCCCGACAACCTCGCCCGCCTGCGCCACCGCTCCCTCAACCACAAACGGTCCCTGGCGATCCGCGAGTACGCCCTGGGCACCGAGGCCCTGGACCGCCTGGCCGAGGGCGAACCGCTGTGGCGCGTGCACGAGGCGGTGTTCGCGGTACTGGCACTGGAATCGGAGCCGGTGGACCCACGGCTGTGAGCCGGCGGAGGCCGGGGCCCGCGCACCTGCGGGCCCCGGCCCCCGCGAAATGTGCCGGCCCCGACCCCCGGGTGTCCCGACCCCTGGGGGATCTTTCAGGGTCCCGTCAGGGGGTCTCCGAGGGGTGAATCGGCGTCCGAGTGGTCAGGATGGAGGCATGGGATTCCATGTCGACTCCGAGGCCGGGCGGCTGCGCCGGGTCATTCTGCACCGGCCGGACATCGAGCTGAAGCGGCTCACCCCCAGCAACAAGGACGCCCTCCTCTTCGACGACGTCCTGTGGGTGCGCCGCGCCCGCGCCGACCACGACGAGTTCGCCGACGTGCTGCGCGACCGCGGAGTCGCCGTGCACCTCTTCGGGGACCTGCTCACCGACGTACTCGCCCTCCCGGCGGCCCGCTCGCTCGTCCTGGACCGGGTCTTCGACGAGAAGGAGTACGGCCCGCTCGCCACCGACCACCTCCGGGCCGCGTTCGAGCCCCTGCCCGCCGCCGAACTCGCCGAAGTCCTCGTCGGCGGCATGACCAAGAGAGAGTTCCTGGAAGGCCACCTGGAACCCACCTCCGTACGGTTCCACGTGATGGACCTCGACGACTTCCTGATCGGACCGTTGCCCAACCACCTCTTCACCCGGGACACCTCCGCCTGGATCTACGACGGCGTCTCCATCAACGCCATGCGCTGGCCCGCCCGGCAGCGCGAGACCGTGCACTTCGAGGCGATCTACCGGCACCATCCGCTGTTCCGCGACGAGACCTTCCACACCTGGTCCGAGGGGCAGTCCGACTACCCGTCCACCATCGAGGGCGGGGACGTCCTCGTCATCGGCAACGGCGCCGTACTCATCGGCATGAGCGAGCGGACCACCCCGCAGGCCGTCGAGATGCTTGCGCACAAGCTCTTCGCCGCCGGGTCCGCGCGTACGATCGTCGCGCTCGACATGCCCAAGCGGCGGGCCTTCATGCACCTCGACACCGTGATGACCATGGTCGACGGCGACACGTTCACCCAGTACGCCGGGCTCGGCATGCTGCGGTCCTACACGATCGAACCGGGGGTCGGCGACAAGGAACTGAAGGTCACGGACCATCCGCCGGAGCACATGCACAACGCGATCGCCGCCGCGCTCGGCCTGGCCGGGATCCGCGTGCTCACCGCCACCCAGGATGTGCACGCGGCCGAGCGGGAGCAGTGGGACGACGGGTGCAACGTGCTGGCCGTGGAGCCCGGGGTGGTCGTGGCTTACGAGAGGAATGCCACTACCAATACGTATTTGCGCAAGCAGGGGGTCGAGGTGGTGGAGATCCCGGGGAGTGAGCTGGGGAGGGGGCGGGGCGGGCCCCGGTGCATGAGCTGTCCGGTGCAGCGGGACGCGGTTGACGGGTGAGTGGCGGGTGGCGGGGATGCGCAGTGGCTGCTCGGGCCCTGTGCCGTCACCGTGGACGTACTACGTGCCACCGGTGATCCCCGCGCACGACCAGGTCTGACCGCCGGGGGCCTACGCCGGACGCCACTGCCGCGGCACCGTCGGCAGGCGGAACCACACCGCCTTGCCCGAATCCGTCTCGCGGTGGCCGCAGGCCGAGCTGAGGGCGCGGATCAGCAGGAGGCCGCGGCCGTGCTCCTGCCAGGGGTCGGGCTCCTGGACCGCCGGGCGGGTGAGGTCGGCCGGGGGTTCCGGGTCCGGGTCGTGGACCTCCACCCGGCAGCCGGTCGGCAGCAGCTCGACGACCAGCTCTATCGGGCCGTCGACCGCCGCCGTGTGCTCCACCGCGTTGGCGACCAGTTCCGCGGTGAGCAGCTCCGCGGTGTCGCGGTCGGCCGCGTGCTCGCGTTCGGTCAGCGCGGTGCGCACCAGCGCGCGGGCGACGGGCACCGCGGCGGCGGTGTGTGGCAGCGCGATGCGCCAGGAGGCGGGGGCGGGTGGCTCGTGCAATGCGGATCCGTTCATGGAAGCAGGCTTTCCTGCTGTCAGCTTGAGGAATGGTACGTCCCGCTCCGGCAGGGTTTGCCGCGGGGTCGTACCCGGGACCTTCGGCCCGGCGCCGGGTCACCTACCCACAGGAACGTCCCGCAGTGCACACGCTGTGCCCTCTGTTACCGGGGTGTCGAAAACTCATGACGGTTGTGAAAATCCGTGACGGCCGCTCCGGCCCCGGCCAGCGCCGACGCACGGCCGCCTGTTACGCGCCGACGACTGTTGCGCACCGACGCCTGTGGGGCCGCCGTCACGATCAACGGCGGCCCCACAAGTGGTCCACTCAGGCGGGCAGTTCCGCCATCCCCGCCGTCAGCGTCGACCCGTCCGCCGGATCGACCAGGATGAACGCGCCCGTGCGGCGGATCACCGCGTAGTCGTCCAGCGCGAGCGGCTCGGCCGTGCGCAGGGTGATCCGGCCCAGGTCGTTCGCGGTCAGCTCGGCCGCCCCGCCCAGGTCCTTGACCAGCGCCTTCACCGTCCGGGTCGTGTGCCGGACCAGCACCCGGTCGCCGACCCGCAGCGGCCGGTCGGCCAGATGGCACACCGCCGCCGTCACGTCCTGGGTGAGCGCGGGCGCGTCCGCCCCCGCGGTGATCATGTCGCCGCGCGACACGTCCCGCTGGTCGGCCAGCCGCAGCGTCAGCGACTGCGGCGCGTACGCCACCGCCGCGTCCTCGCCCAGGACGTCGATGCCGGTGATCTCGGAGGTCGCGCCCGACGGGTGGACGGTCACCTCGTCGCCGACCCGCAGCGAGCCGGACACCAACTGGCCCGCGTAGTACCGGACTTCGCCGTGCCGGATGACGTACTGCACCGGGAAGCGGGCCGGTGCGTCCGTGGCCTCGGCGCCGACCGGCACCGTCTCCAGG
Source organism: Actinobacteria bacterium OK074 (assembly GCA_001298575.1). Classification (GTDB taxonomy): domain Bacteria; phylum Actinomycetota; class Actinomycetes; order Streptomycetales; family Streptomycetaceae; genus Streptomyces. Next base: position 92,771 of record LJCV01000221.1, on the reverse strand, counting down.
AACTCCAGCAGGGCCGGGCCACCGTACCAGTCCATGTGCTCGGACCGGTCGACGACGTTGTCGCCGCGCAGCGCCGAGACCGGGATCGGGGTGACGCCCGACAGGCCCAACTCCTCGGCCAGGACCGCGAATTCGGCGACGATCCGGTCGAACGCGGCCCGGTCGTAGTCGACCAGGTCCATCTTGTTGACCGCCAGGATCACCTGCGGCACCCGCAGCAGCGCGGCCACGGCGGCATGCCGGCGGGTCTGCTCGACGACGCCGTTGCGGGCGTCCACCAGGATGATCGTCAGCTCGGCGGTGGAGGCGCCGGTCACCATGTTGCGGGTGTACTGCACGTGGCCGGGGGTGTCGGCGAGGATGAAGCGGCGGCGGGGGGTGGCGAAGTAGCGGTAGGCCACGTCGATGGTGATGCCCTGCTCGCGCTCGGCCCGCAACCCGTCCGTGAGCAGCGCCAGGTCGGGCCCCTCCTGACCGCGGCTCGCCGACGCCCGCTGCACGGCCTCCAGTTGGTCGGTGAGGACCGACTTGGAGTCGTGCAGCAGCCGTCCGACGAGCGTCGACTTGCCGTCGTCCACCGAACCGGCGGTCGCGAACCGCAAGGTGTCGATGGTGAGTTGGGGGTCCACCGCGGCGGGGGCGGTGTCAATCGTCGTACTGCTCATGGCTAGAAGTAACCCTCGCGCTTGCGGTCTTCCATCGCGGCCTCGGACATCTTGTCGTCCGCGCGGGTCGCGCCGCGCTCGGTCAGCCGGGACGCGGCGATCTCGGTGATCACCTTCTCGATGGTGTCGGCGTCCGAATCGACCGCACCCGTACAGGACATGTCCCCGACGGTCCGGTACCGGACCCGCCGCTTCTCGACGGTCTCACCCGCCTTCGGACCACCCCACTCACCGGCGGTGAGCCACATGCCACCGCGGTTGAACACCTCGCGGTGGTGGGCGAAGTAGATCGCCGGGAGTTCGATCTCCTCGCGGGCGATGTACTGCCAGACGTCCAGCTCGGTCCAGTTGGAGAGCGGGAAGACGCGGACGTGTTCGCCCGCCGCGTGGCGGCCGTTGTACAGGTTCCAGAGTTCGGGGCGCTGGCGGCGGGGGTCCCACTGTGAGAACTCGTCCCGTAGCGAGAAGACGCGTTCTTTCGCGCGGGCCTTCTCCTCGTCGCGTCGGCCGCCGCCGAAGACGGCGTCGAAGCGTTCGGCCTGGATCTTCTCGGTGAGAGGGAGGGTCTGGAGCGGGTTGCGTGTCCCGTCGGGGCGTTCGCGGAGTACTCCGCGGTCGATGTAGTCCTGGACGGAGGCCACGTGCAGTCGTAGTCCGTGCTGCTCGACCGTGCGGTCGCGGTAGTCGAGGACCTCGGGGAAGTTGTGCCCGGTGTCAACGTGCAGGAGGGAGAAGGGGATTGGCGCCGGGGCGAACGCCTTCAGGGCCAGGTGCAGCATGACGATGGAGTCCTTGCCGCCGGAGAAGAGGATCACCGGTCGTTCGAACTCGCCCGCCACCTCGCGGAAGATGTGCACCGCCTCGGACTCCAACGCGTCCAAGTGGCTGATGGTGAAAGGCTGTTGGGCGGTCCCCGCGGCCTGTCGGAGGTCGGTCACAGCAGCCCCCGTTCCGCGAGCAGCGCGTGCACCGCGTCCGCCGACTGCTCGGGCGTCTGGTCCTGCGTCGGGAGGACGAGCGCGGGGTCGAGCGGCGGCTCGTACGGGTCGTCGATGCCGGTGAGGCCCTTCAACTGACCCGCGGCCTGGCGCGCGTACAGGCCCTTCACGTCCCGTTCGCTGCACACCTCGACCGGGGTCGCCACATGCACCTCGAAGTACGCGGTGCCGCTCACCTCGTGGCGCTTGCGCACCGCGTCGCGGCTGTCGGCGTAGGGGGCGATGACGGGGACCACGGCGAGCACGCCGTTGCGGGCGAGGACTTCGGCGACCAGCCCGATGCGCTGCACGTTCGTGTTGCGGTCCTCGCGCGAGAAACCGAGCCCCGCGGAGAGGAAACGGCGGATCTCGTCGCCGTCGAGGACCTCCACGCGGTGTCCCTCCTGGCGCAGCCGGCCGGCGAGGACACGGGCGATGGTGGTCTTGCCCGCGCTCGGCAGCCCGGTGAGCCAGACGGTGGCTCCCTTGGCCCTGGCGGTGCTGGTCATGCGTGTTGTCCTTTCGCGGCGCCGGAGTTCGCGCGCCGTTGGTCGTGCAGATCGGTGAAGAGGGCTTCCCAGCGGGGGTGGACGGCGTCGGGGCCGTAGGAGGCGGCCGTCATGACCGCGGCGGTGCCCATCTCGGCGCGGGTCTTCTCGTCGCTCATCATGCGGGCCATGGCGTCGGCGAGGGCGTCGGGATCCATCGGCGGGACGAGCAGGCCGTCCACGCCGTGGGTGAGCACGTCCGCGGGGCCGGTCGGGCAGTCGAAGCTGACCACCGGCAGGGCGTGACTCATGGCCTCGATCATCACCATGGGCAGGCCCTCGAAGCGTGAACTGAGCACGTAGAACGATGCCTTGGCGAGTTCGTCGTCGAGCCGGTCGGTGTGACCCATCAGGAACACGTGGTTGTACAGGTGGTGTTCCTCGATGAGGGCGCGCAGCTCGTCCTTCTTCTCGCCGCTGCCGTAGATGCGCAACTGCCAGTCCGGGTGCGCCTCGACGAGCTTCGCCCAGGCGGGGATCAGCAGGTCGAAGCCCTTCTGCGGGAAGAGCCGGCCGGCGGCCAGCGCGATCTTCGAGGCGGGGCTGGCGGGTACCTGGTCGAGGGAGTGGACCGCGTTCGGGATCCGCACCACGCGCAGGCCCGGGAACATGGCCTCGTACTCCTCGCGGTCGCGCTCGGTGAGCAGGCAGACCGCGTCGAAGCGCCCGTAGGTCTCCCGGATCCGCTGCTGCACGTCCTTGCGGTACGTGGCGTGGTTCATGTGCTCCTGGGCGACCCGGACGACCCCGGTGGGCACGTGCTCGGCGGCCAGGAAGTTCAGCGCGGGCCGGGTGGTGACGAGGACGCCGTCGCTCAACGTGCGCATGTACGCGATGAGTTGGTCCTCGACGTACCGGTTGAAGTAGCGGTGGCCGAACTCGCCCGCGGGGATGTACCGCGCGGGCCGCTCCAGCTGCCTGCCGCGCCGCCGGTCGCGCAACCTGGCGAGGAATCCCCTGGGTTGGACGTACGCGCTGTCGCGCAGGTCGACGACCGTGGTGATCGTCACGCGCTTGTCGAGCGGGAACTGCACGTCGTCGCGGCGGCGCAGGGCGCTCACCAACTCGACGTCCCAGCCCGCGGCGACCAGCGAGTTGGCCTGGTTCATCACCGTACGGATGGTGCCGCCGCGTCCGTAGGCGTGCAGCAGCAAGTAGCGGATCTTCGGCCGGAGTTGACGGGCCGTCACAGGGCGGCCCCCGTCCGGCATTCCAGCGACAGGTTGTCCTTGACCGTGTAGTACGGGCGCACGCTCAGGTCCTGCACGCGCTGCTGCGGGAACACCATGATCTTCTTCTTGCCGCGGATGTCGTCGAGCTGCCGTCCGGCCCGCAACTCCACCTCGCCGTCGGTGAGATGGATGTCCCACTCCTCCAACGCCGCGCGCTCGGAGGCCAGGAGGTCGGTGATCGGCAGTTCGCTCTCGAAGCGGGTGCCCTGCACCCGCGCCGGGTACTCCAGACGCTGGTCGGGGCGGGCCCGGCGGACCACCAGCATCCGCCAGTCGCCTTCGGCGGGCATCCCGTGGACGTGTCCGACCAGTCGTATGTGTCCGTCGCGCGGCCACACCTGGTCTATCTCGGCGTGCGGCTTCACGAGGCGTAACCCCACGCCCGGCACATCGGCCGCAGCACCGCGGGGATCTCGTCCTCGCCGGGCAGTGCCCGTCCGGCCTGTACGGTGCCGGTGCGGATCTTGTCCTTCCAGTCACCGAGGCCCTTGACGACCTGGGGCTCGTCCTTCTTGCCGTAGTCGAGCATCGCCTGGTCGAACTCGATGTCGAGGAAGTCGCACAGCCGCCGCATCTCCTTCTCCGGGTCGGCGGTGATCTCCTCGTAGCGCACCTCGTGGAAGCCGGTGAGCCCCTTGCGGGCGGTCTCCACGGCCTTCATGTAGCGCAGCGCGTCCGCGGCGGCCTCGTCGTAGGACCGCTTGTCGGGGTCGCCCTCGTGCCAGGACTGGGCGATGGAGACGGGGTGGCGCAGCAGGAAGACGAAGCGGGCGTCCGGCCAGCAGTCCCGGATGCGCTCGTAGACGAAGGCGTTGCTCGGCGTCTTCTCGGCGATGAAGTCCTTGCCGGACCTCACCAGCTCGCGGTGGAGCACCCGGTCCCAGAGCAGGTGTTCGAGGTCGCCCTGTTCGAGGTCGAGCGCGCTCATCGCCTTCTGCGAGAGCTTGCTGCCGTAGTCGACCTCCAGGCGGCGGATGTGCAGCTCGTGGGGGGAGTGCAGCCGCGGGTGGGCGTTGAGCATCATGCGCAGCAGCGTCGAGCCGGAACGGACCGGCGACATGATGAAGACCGGCTGCTTCAGCAACCGGTCCGTGGGGAGGTCATCGGGGCCGGGACATCGGTACACCGGCGTGGGTCGCTTCGCGGCCGGCTTCGGCGCGGCCTTCTTCGGCTGCGGCGGGGCGGAGACGGCTTTCGGGACCCTTCGCACCTGGAGGCCGGTGGTGGCGGCCAAGGCCCGGTTCAGATTGCGCGACAGACTCATACGACCCGATCGTAAGTAAGAATCCTGAGAAGATGAACGAAAGAGTCTGAGCGTTCCCTTAGCGTGGAAAAGTGTGACGCGTTTCACGTTTCACTGCGTCACGTGTCGTCACTCTCCGGGAAGGTGTCGTTCCCGGAGAACACGAACCCCGCACCCGCGTCCCGCAGCCGCTCGTGCAGCGCCCGGAAGACCGCCGCGGAACGCTCGCCCGGCCAGTCCTCGGGCAGCAGCTCGGCCGGCAGCCCGGGGTCGGCGTACGGCAGCCGGCGCCAGGAGTCGAGCGCGAGAAGATAGTCATGGTACGCCTCGGCGGGCGGCGTGTCCGGGCGTTCCTCCCAGTCGCGCAGCACGCGCGCGTGGCGTTCGAGAAACGCCTCGTGCCGCCCGGCAATCGCGGCCAGGTCCCACCAGCGGGCCACCGCCCGCAGGGTCGGCGCGAAGCCCAGGTGCTCGCCCCGGAAGAGATCCACGTAGCTGCCCAGCCGCAGCCGCTCCAGGGTGTGCCGGGTCTCCTCGTACAGCCGGGCCGGGGCGATCCACACGCCCGGCGCCGTCGCCCCGAAGCCGAGCCCCGCCAGCCGGGAGCGCAGCACGTGCCGCTTCTGCCGCTCCGACTCCGGCACCGAGAACACCGCGAGCAGCCAGCCCTCGTCCCGCGCGGGGGCCGCCCCGTACACCCGGCGGTCGCCGTCCGCGAGCATCCGCCGTGCCTCGTCGGACAGTTCGTACCCCGCCGCCCCCGCCGCCGTACGCGCCGGAACGAGCAGACCGCGCCGCTTGAGCCGCGACACCGAGGAGCGCACGGACGAGGCGTCCACGTCCACCGCGGCCAGCAGGCGGATCAACTCGGCCACGGGCACCGGGCCGGGAACGAACCGCCCGTACGCGCCGTAGAAGCTGACGATGAGGGACCGGGGGGCGTGCAAGTCGGACACGATGATCACTTTAGATCGTCCCGGCGGCTCAAGATCAACTACGGGGTCATGATTCACCACAGAGAAACACGCGCCCGGTAAGGGGCTCGGGGCTGTGGCCTTGTGCGGCTCCGCCGCGTGGGCACGACCGGCCGGGGCGGCGCGGCAGTCCGCAAAGGGACCGCGACCCCCGCGCGGCGGTAAAGCGCCCCGCCCAACTCGCCACCGAAGGAGTGACGGTCACACCCTCCGCCGCGGCCTGCCGGTACCTAGTGGATCCCCCACTTCAGGAGGTACTCCATGTCCGTTCACACCATCCTGCGCACGGCACGTACCGCACGTACGGTCCTCGCCGCGGTCGCCGGCAGCGCCCTGCTGGTGCTCGCCGCGCCCACCGCGGGTGCGGCGTCGTCGTACGACGAGGTGACCGTCGACCACTACGGCACCGTCACCGCCGACGGCACGATCACGCTGTCCGGCAGCTACCGGTGCCTGGGCGCGGGCGGTCCCGTCTTCGTCTCGTCCTCGGTCGCGCAGCACGACCCGCGGGTCCGGCACGGTGTCGGCGGCACCCGCGCGGTCTGTGACGGGGCGGTGCACCACTGGGCCAACTCCGAGACCCGTAAGGGTGCTTACCGCCCGGGCGAGGCGCACGTCGAGGCGACGCTGATGGAGGTGAGCGGCCACGGACTGCCGGTGCCGCACTTCCTCGCGGCGCGGGAGGGGGAGGTTGTGCTGACCGAGGGCTGAGGGCGCTGAGGCCGCGGGTGGGCTCCGGTTGGCCCGCGGCCCGTTCGGAGCCCGTCCGCGGCCCGTTCGGAGCCCACTCGTGTGATTCCGAACGGGACGGACCTTGTCGGACCGTATGACTCCGAACGGCCTTTCATGCACGAAAGCAGACAATCTTTTTGTTCAGCTGTGCGGTGACTGTCGTGTTGGCTGATGCGTGTGTGCAGGGGGCACCGTGGGCTGACCGTTCGATGCGCCCTGCGGCGAAGGAGAGAGGCCGTCGGACGCCGTGCTGTCCGACGAAGGCTCAGCATCGGGGGACGCACGTGATCATGACCATGAGCAATGAGAATCTGCCGGCCGAGGACCGTTTCGAGTGGTGGCGGGAGCAGATGGCCAGGGACTCCGTCCCCACGATGGCCAGCAGCCCGTACGCCGACGACTTCCGGGCGACCGCGACCATGGCCGAACTGGGCCCGGTCCGGCTGTCCTTGCTGACCTTTCCCGAAGTGCGGGCCCTGCGCACACCGGCCCTGGTCCGCCGCTCCGACCCTGAGCTGTACGGGCTCAACCTGATCACGTCCAACGCCCTGTGGATCGCCCAGTGCGACCAGGACGCTCGGTTCGGCAGGGGCGACCTGATGCTCTACGACAGCTCCCAGCCCTTCGACTCCCGGGCGGTGCCCCGCGCCGGACACGAGGGCATGCTGATGCTGCACATCCCCAAGGCCGCACTGCCGTTACGACCGGAACGCCTCAACCGCCTGCTCGCGTGCAGGCTGCCGGGCGACACCGGGATGAACACGGTCCTCGTCCACTACCTCCGCGGACTCGCCTCGGTCGTGGCCCGCGGGGACGTCGGCGAGGCCGAGACCCAGCGGCTGGGCGAGGTCGCGCTCGCGCTGGCCGCCGCGACCCTGGCGGGGCAGATCGACGCCGAGGACCGGCTGGCCCCCGAGACCCGCCGACAGGCGCTGCTCTCCCGGATCGAGACGTTCGTCGAACTCAACCTGGGCGACCCGGAGTTGACCCCCGCGGTGATAGCCGCCCACCACCACATCTCGGTGGGCTACCTGCACCGGCTCTTCCAGCACCGGGAGTTGACCCTGACCGCGTGGATCCGCCACCGCCGTCTGGAGTGCGCCCGCGCCGACCTCACCGACCCGCGACTGCGGCTGCGCCCGGTCCACGCGGTCGGCGCCCGCTGGGGTTTCCGCCATCCCGCCGACTTCAGCCGCGCCTTCCGCGCGGCCCACGGCCTGCCGCCGGTGGACTACCGCCGCGCGGCGCTGGCCGCGGGCGGCGGCGCGGCGAGACAGGAGAGACAGGGGAGACAGAGGAGACAGGAGAGGCAGGCGAGCGACGGCAGAGTGGACGCGGGAACGAGGAGCGGGTGACGCGGCGGCTCCCGGACCGGACCCTGCCCGCGAGGTCCGCCCGGGAGCCGCCAAGTGCCGCCGGGGGCAACCGCCATGAGGCGCCGCCGGGTGCAACTGTCAGGCGGTGGCGAGGGGTTCGAGGAGAGTTGCCGAAGGCGACGGCGGGGTGGCCGGTGGGGTCGTCGGGGCGGGGTGGAGGTTCCTGGTGACCTCGGTCAGGTCGGCGATGAACATGCCGGCGAGTTCGGCGGTGAACCCGGTGCGGACCACCAGGCGCAGGACGGAGACGTCCTGGCAGGGGACGGGGAAGGTGTAGGCGGGCAGGTGCCAGCCGCGGGCGCGCATCGCCTGGGAGACGTCGAACACCGTGACGCCCCGGGTGCCGGGCGCCAACCGGAAGGCGAAGGCCGGGAGTTCGGAGCCGTCCGTGACCAACTCGTAGGGGCCGATGGCCTGGATGCGGGCGGCGAGCGCGCGGGCCGTCGAACGGCTCTGGGCCGCCAGCTCCCGCATCCCCTCGAAGCCGTACCGCAGGAAGCTGTAGTACTGCGCGACGACGTGTGCGCCCGGGCGGGAGAAGTTGAGGGTGAAGCTGGGCGAGCTGCCGCCGAGGTAGTCGACCTCGAACACCAGGTCGTCGGGGAGGGCTTCGGCGTCGCGCCACAGCGCCCAGCCCAGTCCGGGGAAGACGTGCCCGTACTTGTGCCCCGAGGTGTTGATGGAGGCGACGCGCTCCAGCTGGAAGTCCCACATGAGACCGGGGTCGAGGAACGGGGCCACCAACGCCCCGGAAGCGCCGTCGACATGGACGGGGATGTCGGTGCCGGTGGCGGCCTGGTAGCCGTCCAGGGCCATGCAGATGTCCGCGACGGGCTCGTAGGAGCCGTCGAAGGTGGACCCGAGGACGGTCACGACGCCGATGGTGTTGTCGTCGCAGTACGCGGTGAGGGTGTCGGGGGTGAGGTGGTAGCGGCCCGGCTGCATCGGGACGTAACGCGGCTCCACCTCGAAGTAGTTGGCGAACTTCTTCCAGCACACCTGGACGTTCGCGCCCATGACGATGTTCGGGCGCGCGGTGTCCTTGCCCTGCGCACGGCGGCGGTCCTGCCAGCGGCGCTTGAGGGCGAGCCCGCCGAGCATGGCGGCCTCGCTGGACCCGGTGGTGGAGCAGCCGCGGACCTGCTCCGGGCGCGGGGCGTGCCAGAGCCGCGCGAGCATCCGCACGCAGCGCTCCTCCATGGCGGTGATCTGCGGGTACTCGGCGCGGTCGGCGAGGTTCTTCTCGGCGGTCTCCGCCATCAACTGCCGTGCCTGGGGCTCCATCCACGTCGTCACGAAGGTGGCGAGGTTGAGGCGGGCGTTGCCGTCGAGCATCAACTCGTCGCGTACGCGGTGGCAGACCAGGTCGGGTGACGACGCGGACCGGGGCAGTTCGTCGACCGGGAGCAGCAGGTGCTCGACGGCCGGTCGGCCGAGGCCGGGGGATGCGGTCAGGGTGTCGAACTCGGCTTCGGGCATGACGTCGGTATGCGGGATGGGCATGAGTGTCTGGATGCCTTTCTGGTGGTCCGTGCGGCCCCGTACGTTTTCGACGCTAGATCCCCGCGCGGCCCCGCATGCTTGCCGATTACACCGATTCAGTGACCGATTTGCATGCCGATGAGATGAATTTTCCCTTCGGCATACTGGGCTTTGCCTTGTGCGGAGGTTCGGGGGTGGCGGGGATGCCGCCCGGGTCCCGGAGAAGCACCGCAAACGCCGCCGTGCCCCTTCCCGGGCGGGGGGAGCGACGCGACGGCGTGGTCCTTCAGGCGGTCTGTGGGGCTATCGGATGTCCCGGAAGAGACCGGGTGGCCCCGTGACGGAGATGGACCAAGGCGGCCAGGAGCCCGGTCGACGAACACCGGGCGGTGCTTGGCACCGGCACCGACCGCACGCTTCCGTGATCGGGACGCGAGTACGGCCTGGTGTCGTTCGTGCCGCGACGGGCCTTGTGTTCATGCCGCGAAGCCGGCGGCGCTTCCGTTGGGCGAACTCCCGAAACCCGGCCGGGACTTCGTGCCCTCGCACAGGGCGGGGCGGCGTTGGGTGGAACCGGCGGAACGCGCATGCGGAGGGGATCCTGTGCCGGTGTCCGTCATGCGCCGGACACCGGCCGCGGTTCCGGTGCGGCCCCCGCGGGAAGTGGCCGCCGGGGTGCTGCCCGAGCGTCGCGGAAGCTGTCCCGAAAGACCTGTTCCAGTTGCCTACGCGGGGAGTGCGAGGACATGGCCGGTCCCGTCGACTGGGAAAGCTTCGCCGTGATGACCGGAGGCGCCAGCGGTGCCCTCACCGGGCTGTTGTTCGTCGCGGTGTCCCTCAACGCCAACCGGATCGCCGGACACCCGGTGCTGCGCGCAATCGCGGCGCAGACCCTCGTGCTGTTCCTCGCGCCGCTGGTCATGGCGACGATTCTGCTGGTGCCCCGCCAGGCCGACCGGGCCCTGGGCGCCGAGCTCATGACCGCCGGGCTGGCCGGGGGCCTGAGCCTGCTGGCCATCGGGCGGCGCAGGCGCGCTCCGGTCACCGTCGACAAGCGGCTGACCGGCCTCTTCGACCGTCGTGACACCAGCATCGTCGTCATGCTGCTGTTCGTGGCGGGCGGAGCCGTCCTGGCGTCCGGCAGGCCCGCCGGGTTCTACCTGCTGCTGCCCGCCTCGCTCGTGGCGTTCGTCAGCGGGGTGCTGAGCGCATGGAACTTCCTGCTCCCGCCGCCGGATTTGCTGTAGCGGTTTCGCGCCGACGGCCTGTGCGCGGCGCGTGCCGACGGCGACGGGGCCGGGGCAGACGGTGATCACGGCAGCGGCCACCTGCGTCCACTGGTCGTCACCGGCTGCACCGGAGCACCGGCCATCCCTGTGCGTCGGCCGCCACTGGCTGCCCGTGCGTGGGCTGCTCCCATGCCCCGGGCCGACGTCGGGCCCGCGGTGGCCGGGCGGCTGCGCGGCGTACTCCACGACCTGGACGGCGGCGAGGCGCTGGCACGGCAGTTGGCCCGCGATCCGAGCGACACTCCGGCCGGACGAATACCTGGCCGTGGCTCCCGGGCGGGAGCCATGGAGGACATCGTCCGCCGCAGGCTGGAACGGGTCAGGAACTGGCTGCTGAGCGTAGAGGAGCCCGGCGGGGACGGGCTGTCGGACCTGTACCAGGCGGCGCGCGAGCGGCGCGGCGCGGCCTCGCCGCGAGGACGCGATCCGTGCCTGCTACGGTGCGGCGCGGGCGGTGCGGAGCAGGGTGACGGAGGCCGGCCCGCCCGAGGGCGGTGTCTGACCGCTGCCTCACCTGGAGGTGCCGTGGGCGTTCCTCGACATCGCCCTGACGACCGTCACGCGGGCGTTCGCCGACCAGCGGGACTGCCGTCCGCCGACTGCGACACCCGGGCGGCGACGCTGTTCGCCCGGATCTGCGCCCGGTCGGCGACGACCATCGAGGACCATCGAGGACCACCGAGGACCTCGACCGGGCGGAACGGCTGGGCTTCGAACTCGCGGGCCCCCACTGCCCGTTCGTCGCCGCGATCGACGACGGCTCGGCCGCCGCGTACGCCGGCCTGGCGGCGCGTCCGCGGTCCGCGGGCGCACTCGCCTGCACGCAGGGGCGCCGCGTCGCCGGGCTGACCGGTCCGGGCTTCGACCGGGCGGGCTTCCTCGCCGACAGCGCGCCGATCCTCGCCGCCGAGTCGGCCACCGGAGCCGCCGGGCTCGCGGAAGCGGTCGGCAACCTGCACGACCTGGTCGCCCTGGCGGACCGGGCCGTGCCGTGCCGGATGCCGGGGACGGATCCGCCCGGACGACTTCCTGACGGAGCTCAGGCTCGCGAACTCCCCCCCCGGCTGGCCGTCGTCTGGAGGGACACGACAGGCGGCGACACCTGGGCCCGGGGTGGCGGTTGCCGGGTGTACCGACGAGGCCCGGCCTCGGAACAGGCTCCGGTCGGCCGGTGTCGGCCGGTGTCGGACGAGGACGCGCCCCGGCACCGCTCGCGGTCGGCATCTCCGACTCCGCTGCCGTCAGGGGTTGTTGCCGAGCACAACAACCGCTCGAATCCTTGGCCCCGTGCACAGTGCGAGCGGTGCCACGCTGACGGCGGCAGGACAGTACCGGCCGGGCGTCCGCCCTGACGGCTGCCGTAGCGAGCGAGGGAGGGAGGGATACGGGCATGACTTCCGCACTGAACACGATCGTCCTGATCCACGGCCTGTGGATGACGCCGCTCGCCTGGGAGCACTGGGCGGCCCGGTACGAGGAGCGGGGCTTCACCGTGCTCACGCCCGGATACCCGGGGATCGAGCCGGGGGAGGCCGGGGTGGCGGCGCTCCGCGAGGACGCCTCGGCCATCGCCGGTGTCGGGGTGCGCGAGGTGCTGGACCATCTCGCCGCCGTCATCGGGACACTCGACTCCTCGCCGATCATCATGGGGCACTCGTTCGGCGGGACGTTCGCCCAGTTCTTGGTGGGCACCGGGCTCGGGGCGGCCGGAGTGTCGATCGACGGCGCCGCGGTCAAGGGCGTGAACGCGATGCCGCTCTCGGAGCTCCGCTCGGTCCTGCCGGTCCTGACGAACCCGGCGAACGCACCACACAGGGCCGTCCCCCTGACGGCCGAGCAGTTCCACCACGCCTTCACCAACACCCTGGACGAGGACGCTTCCCGGCGGGCCTACGACCGTTACGCCGTGCCGACGCCGGCCCGCATCCTCTTCCAGGGCGGCCTCGCGGCCCTCACCCCGCACGCGGCCACGACCTTCGACTTCGCCGACGACGACCGGGCGCCGCTGCTGTTCGTCTACGGCGGCAGCGACCACATCCTGCCCCCGGTCGTCCAGCGGCAGAACTACGAGAAGAACGCGAAGCACTCGACGGCGGTCACCGCCCACACCGTCTTCGACGGCCGCGACCACTTCACCTGCGGCGAGCCCGGCTGGGAGGCCGTCGCCGACTTCGCCCTCGACTGGGCACTGAGCCCGCGCGCCGGAGCCCTCGACGCCACACCCGGCGAGACCCGCTGACCGGACCCGCATCCGATCCGGGGTCCGGTCCGGGGTCCGAACCCGAGCCGAGCCCGAGCCCGCGCCCGAACCCGACGAGAACGGCTGACACCAGCTGAGACCCGGCCGAGACCGGCTGAGAACAGAGACACCCGCCATGTCGAAAACGGTGGCCGACGGCCTGTGCGAGATGCTGGTCAGCGCGGGCGTACGGCGCTGCTACGGCATCGTCGGCGACGCACTGAACCCGGTGGTCGACGCGTTGCGCCGCAACGGCCAGGTCGACTTCGTGCACGTGCGCAACGAGGAGTTCGGCGTCTTCGCCGCGGTCGCGGAGGCGAAACTGACGGGGCATCCGGTGGCCGTCTGCGGGACGGCGGGCCCAGGAGTGGCACACCTGATCAACGGCATGCTGGACGCCTTGAAGGAGAAGGTGCCCGTCATCGTCCTGGCCGGCGACACCGAAACCGGACTGATGGACAGCGAGACCGTCGAGGAGCTGAACCCGTACCGGTTCTTCGCGTCCGCGGCGGTGTACGTGGGCCGGCTGGTCAACCCCGGCCAGCTCCGCACCGTCGTGACCTCCGCGGTGACGGCCGCGGTGACCCGGGGCGGCCCCGCCGTCGTCGCACTGCCCGGTGACGTCGCGGCGGCGCACGCGCCGAAGGACCGCTACGAGATCCGGCTGCCCCGACCGGTACGCGCGCCGGCCGAGGCCGAGGACCTCACCGCCACGGCCGCGGGCTTTACTCTCAGCGCGGCACGGCAGATCCTCGCCGGCCGCCTCGACGACGTCATCGACACCGTCACGCACAACGCCCGGATCGTCTGAACGGCCGCACCGCCGACGGAGGAAGACGCACCATGACAGACACCCACGACTCCCCGCCGGACGCACCGGACGCACCGGACGCACCGGACGCACCGGACGCACCGGACGCGACGCCCGGCGGCTGGCGCGAGATCTATCACGGCGGCTCACCGGAGGCCGAAGAGGCCCACTTCCGTGACCTGGCGGACGTCGTCGTCGGCGTCCAGCGGACGAACAAGCGGAAATCCGGCTCGCAGGTCTCCCACCGCACGTTCCACGCCAAGATCGTCGTCGGAGTGGACAACGCCGAACTCGCCTTCCGGACCGATCTGCCCGCCGACCTGTGCGCCGGAGACTTCACCGCCGGAGCCCGGCTGCCGGCCGTCGTCCGGCTGTCCAACGCCAGCGGCACCGTCCGGCCCGACGGCAGCCCCGACCTCCGCGGCGCGGCACTGAAGCTGACCCTCCCCGGTGGTGGCGAACACGACCTCCTCATGACCAGCTACCCGGTCTCCCACGCCCGTGACGCCACCCAGTTCGTGGAGATCGCCAGGATCGGCGCCGGCCCCAAACTCCTGGTCCTGCCGCGGCTGCTGGCGAGGCTCGGCCCTGTGGAGACCGCCCGCGTCCTCCGCAATCTCAGGCAGGCCAACCGTCCCTCGCCCGGCCTGGCCCTGGAGTCCTACTGGAGTCGCGGGGCCGTCCTGTGGGGCGCCACCGGGCCCGTCAGGTTCCGCCTCGGCCCACTCGGCCCACTCGGCGGTCCCGCCCAGACGCCCGCCCCGGTGCAGGACTCGGTGCAGGACTCGGCCGACGGTCTCCGGACCGACTTCGCCGCCCGGCTGAGCGACGCGTCGGTCCGGTTCGCCCTGCACATCCAGAAGTACGTCAGCGAGCGGCTGACACCGATCGAGGACGGGGCGGTCGAATGGAAGGAAAGCGACGCGCCCTGGCTCGCCGTGGCCACCCTGACGATTCCCGCCCAGAACACCCTCGACCCGGACGGCCGGGCCACCCGCGAGCGCGTCGACACCCTCGCCTTCAACCCCTGGCACGCCCCGGCGGAGTTCCGCCCCCTCGGCAACCTCAACCGCGCCCGCCGCACGGTCTACGCGGCCAGCGCCAGGGAGTGGCACGCGCGGTAGCGGACGCGCCGGGCCCCGACCCGCCCCTGCACACGCTGGCCGACGGCATCGTGAACCACGAACCGGTTGGGGAGCCGTTCGAGGGTGTCAGGGGCTCGGCGGGTCCCGGAGCGCTCAGGTATCGAGGGCCCGGACGGGCGAACGGACGTGGAAGGACCGGGGCCGTGAATGTGCTTCCCCCGTCCGGCGCGGGTGCGGCAGGCGGCGGTGAACTGCGGCGGGTTCTGGAGCGCTTCGACATCGGCGTCGTGGTGCGCCGGATGGAGGACGGGTTCGGCCGGTTGCCGGCCTGCACCGGGTTCGAGTGGCCGGTGGACCGGACGGCCGTGGTGCGCTGGAACGTCGACTTCGTACTGTGCTGGATGGTCAACGGGATCCCGCCGGACAGCTACCTCCGTTCCGAACTGCACGAGTTCCTGCGCGCCCGAGCTGTCGCCGGCCAGCCGATCGAGGACAGCATCCTGGTCTACCGCCGTGGTGCGCGGATGTTCTGGGAAGCACTGCTCGACCTGGCGGGTGACGAGGACCGGGCGGTGCTCGTCGCGGAGTGGGAACCGTACCGTCCGTTCGCCGCCCGGCTGGCCGGGGCCGCGGTCGCCTCGCACGCCGATCTCGCGTCGCGGCTGCGCACGGCAGGGGCGCTCGCGTTCACCGAGGGGGTCCGGGTGACCGGGCTGACACCGTCCGGGTTCGGCTGGGAGGCGTTTCTCGAAGACCCGCGGCTGATCCTGGCCCAGGACCCGCCACTCGCCCGCGACCGGCTCGGCGCGGCCGTCGACGGCCTGCGCGCGTTGCTCGCGACAGCGGCCCGGTCCGGACGCCGGGGCCGGGGACGCGCCGACGACTACCTGCCCGAACTGCTGCTGGCCGACTCCCCGGAAGCCTCCGACCGGATCGTCCGGCGGGTCTTCGGTCCGCTGGAGCGGGCCGAAGCCGTGGATCTGGCGGACACCCTGCGGTGCCTGGCCGTCCACGGCTTCGACAGCACTGCGGCAGCGGCCGCGCTGCCGGTGCACCGCAACACGCTGCTGTACCGGATGGGCCGGATCGAGAAGCTGTCCGGTCTGTCGCTCAAGGACCAAGCGGGACCGCGCCCTCGTGCTGCTCGCCGTCACCTGGGAAACCGTCGCCCCGGACATACAGCCGGCCTCGGGGCGGCCGGACGCCTTCGACTAGTTGCTGTTTCGACTAGTTGTTATGAGGGCGCGACGTCAGTGACGCTCTCGCGGAGGCGTGCTGCTCGCGGCTTTCCGGCGGCGGTAAGTACTGTGCGGCCGATGGCAGTCGTAGTGGATGTTCCACACTGTGATCGCGGAGCGGTGGCAAGGCGCCATTGGCGGTGACGATCCGGCCCTGGCCCGATCGCTGTCCCGGTCGCTGTCCCGGCCGTGGATCCGCCACCCGCCGCCATCAGGGATCCGGCCGGCCTTCTTCACATCCAGGTGCACCATGACGTGGGCGATGGGACGTGTCCGGCACCGCTGCCACGAGCCGCCTACGGCCCCCGACGCCCAGGGGCGCATTCGCGTGGGGCACTCGTCGCCCTCTTGAAGCCGGACGGCGGCAGGCGCGACACCTGTCGTGCGCGCCTGCCGCATTGCGGTCTGTCAGCCCCGCGGCGCGACGCGGATACGGTTCCCGTCAGGATCGGCTGCGAGGAAGGTCAGCCCGAACCCCGCGTCGTGAGGCTCGTGCAGGATCGTGACGCCCTTGGCCTGCCACTGCTTGAAGATCGCGTTGATGTCGTCGGGCCCGCTGTTGATGGCCAGGCACACCTCACTGGTGCGCGGGACGTCCGGTGACAGATCCTCGAACTGGCCGGACCACACGGCGAGGTCGGCGCCCGGCCCGAGGTCGAAGGTGATGTATCCCGGAGTCTCGAACGAGGGGCTCATGCCGAGGAGGTCGCCGTAGAAACGAGCTGCTGCGGGAGCGTCGTTCACATAGACGATGGACACGACGGATGTGGTCATGGTTGTTCCTTCTCATGTCGTAGGTACGCGTCCACCAGCCTGACCGGGATATGCGCCGTATCGTGTCGCAATTTCTGAAAACCTTGGCGTGTGACCCCTGACCGTTTCTTCTCCCTGATGCTGCTCCTCGGATCGAGGGATGCCGTGACCACACAGGAACTTGCCTCGGCGCTCGGGGTGTCCCTTCGCACCATCACCCGGGACCTGAACTGGCTCCGCGACGCCGGACTGCCGGTCACCGCACAACGGGGCCGCCTCGGAGGCGTGACCATGCTGCCCGGGTCCGGGCTCGACCTCACGCGACTCACGCCGGACGAGCGTGATCATCTGTCGCTCACCGGGCTGGACGAGAAGCAGCGCGCGGAGCTCGACGCATCGGTCGAAAGCGGGCGCGCACTCTCCAAGGTCATGGCTGCACAGCCACGTCGAGGCCATGAGCTCCTGCCGCTCACCGACGTAGTGCACGTGGACAGCCGTCCCTGGCTCCAGGCGCGAGCTTCCGGCCCGACTCCGGCTTCGCTGATCGGCCCAGTCCGGCGAGGCCGCCGGCTACGGATCGAGTACGACAGCCCACGCGAGTCACGCCCACGCGACCTCGTCGTGGATCCCTACGGGCTGTTGGCCAAGGCCGGCATCTGGTATCTCGTCGCCGACTGTGCCCGAGTGCCGCGGATGTACCGACTCGAACGGATCACGACGTGGCAAGAAGTCGACCGGCCACGACGGATCCGCGAGAACCAGACCCTGGCCACCGTCGCTGCAGCGCTCATCGACCAGTGGGAGCACAACCACGCGACAGAGGTCAGCGCCACCATCGACCGGACCCAGATCGAGCGGGCGCAACGGATCTTCGGCCAACGACTCGTCCGGGACGACCCCGAAGACTCCGCCGCCGGCCACAAGGTGACGATCCGCTTCCTGCGTCTGGAGGACGTGCGCGCACTACTGCCCTTCGGGAGCGCCATCACTGTGCACGGCCCCACCGAAGCCAGGGCTCACCTCCGCGACCTCGCCACCGACCTTGCCCACCACTATGCGCCGTCACCAACCTCCTGACCCACAACAGCCGGCGCTTGAGCAGTCAGGTCGCCGGCGCAATTGAAACGCCACGGATCTTGCGGAACGGCAACCAACCTCCAGGAAGAACTGCACCATTGCGCTGCGGGATCTCCGCCACCGACTCGTGGCCGAGGGATGTCAATCTGCCCGAGGTGCGCCGACGCGGCAACAGGCTCGGGCCTTGACAACGCCCAGCGTATCGAGGGCTGCAGAGAGTTCCCAGAGTCTGAAATCCAATCCGGATTCAGGAGCGGCTGGGCTGAGAAACACGGTCCCCTCGGCGGTTCCGGTTCAGATTTTGATCACGGTGGCTCGTTCGCCAGAGCACGGTCATTGAAGGCGCCGGCGAATTTCCACACGGAATATGCAGTAGAGCGGGCGCTTTCGGCGACCGCAAGGGAATCTATTGATCCGAAACTCAAAGGGTTCTATTCGAGGGGGACGTTGATGCCGGTGGAGGAACCGGCGGGTCTCGGCGGCGAGTTGGGTCTGGCCGTGGGCCTGGTGGTGTACGGGCAAGGCTCCGTTTGAGGTCGGTGTTGACCAGTTCGTCGGGGTTCGGTTCGGGCGGGTACGACGGCAGGAAGCGCGGCTCGGTGCGGTCGAAGTGTCCGGCGAGGCGGTCCAGGAAGCGGCACATCATGTCGCCGTCGAAGGTCGCGGTGAACACCATGACGTGCATCCGGCCCCTGATGCCGATCGCGAACATCGCGGATATCACTGACATCGCGGATATCACTGACATCGCGGGCATCGCGTTCACGGAGAACCGGCCGCCGGTACGGCGCACAACCAGGGTGCACCCCTTCCCGCCCCAGGTACGGCCCGTGACCCGGCCGCAGCGGATACCGACCCGGCTGACGAAGCCCCCCCGCTCCGCCACACCCTGCCCGGTCGCCCGTACCCGGTACCGGGTACCCGGTACAGCTCCGCGATCACAATCCACCCCCGGCCCGAGTCCACAGCCGACCCACCAGCTCACCCGCGCAAAGACCAACGCCCCAGAACATCTACCGTCTCGGACCAACAAGAGGGTCTTTTACGCCGGTGAAACCACAGCAGGGCACTTCGCACAGTCGGGGCGTCCCGGCTGGCACATCGGCACGCTGACATCCATCGGCGGCGGAATTTACCGTTCCGCCAGCGGCCCCTTTCCCGGGAGGCACCGCAGCCACTGGAGGTCCTGATGACCGATAGATCCGTGGGCGTCGACGACTACGCCCTGACCCGAGTTCCGCCCTCCGCGCGCTACCCGTGGTGGTCGGTGGCGGTCCAGCGCTTCGGACAGGTGTCCGCGCTGAGCCAGTTCCTGCTGGGCGCGACCCTCGGCTACGGGATGACGTTCTGGAACGCCTTCTGGGCGTTCACTCTCGGCGCCCTCATCCTGGAGGCGGTCTCGGTGCTCGTCGGCGTCATCGCCGTACGGGAGGGGCTCAACACCTCGGTGCTGACCCGCTGGACCGGCTTCGGTCAGGGCGGCTCGGCGCTGATCGGCCTTGCCATCGGCATCAGCCTGATCGGCTGGTTCGGCATCCAGTCCGGAGTCTCCGCGCAAGGACTGCACGGACTGATCGGCGGGCTCCCCGCATGGGGCTGGTCGCTGCTGTTCGGGCTCGCCATCACCCTGATGGTGATGTGGGGCTTCGACTCGATGAAGTGGGCCGCGTACGTCACCGTGCCCGCGTTCCTGATCCTGGTCGGCTGGTCGGTCGTCCGGGAACTGTCCGACCACAGCCTCGGCTCGCTCGTCTCGTCGGCCCCGGTGGGCCCGCACATATCCCTGCTGCAGGGGACGACCCTGGTGGCCGGCGGATTCATCGTCGGCGCGGTGGTCACCCCGGACATGACGCGCTTCAACCGGGGCACCGCCGATGTCGTCAAGCAGACCGTGCTCGGCTTCACGCTCGGCGAGTACACCATCGGGATGTCCGGCGTGCTCCTCGCGCACGCGGTCCACTCCGCCGACATCATCACCATCGTCACCTCCTCCGTCGGCTGGGTCGGCACCCTGGTGATCGTCATGGGCACGCTGAAGATCAACGACTGGAACCTCTACAGCTCCAGCCTCGGCATTGTGAACTTCGTCGGCACGGTCTTCGGCCGCTCAGCCAACCGCGCGGTGGTGACCCTCGTGGTGGGCGTCGCGGGCAGCGTCCTCGGCGCGGCCGGGATCCTCGACAGCTTCACCGACTTCCTGGTCATCCTCGGGGTGGCCTTCCCGCCGATCGTCGGGATCATGGTCGCCGAGTACTTCATCGTCAAGCGCTGGCGTCCGGACCTCGAAGCCGGCCGCTCCACAGGCGAGTTGCCCGCGCAGGCGCCGACCTGGGTGCCCGCCACGCTGGTGATCTGGCTCGCCGCGTCGCTGGTCGGCAAGTACGTCGACTGGGGCTTGCCGAGCGTCAACTCGCTGCTGGTCGCCCTGCTCGGCTATGTGCTGGTGGGCAAGACGGGGCTGCTCCGCCCGGTCGGCATCTCCCGTACCACCGATCTGCGCGGCGCGGAGCAGGCGACGACCTCCGACCGCGTCCCCGAACCCGACCCGGTCTGACGGCGACGGACCGCCGTACGGATCAGGGCCACCGAGCAGCCGGGCGCCTTCCAACCGCCCTGATCCGTACGGCGGTCCGGGCCCGGCGGCACCGCCCATCGCACCGCATCGCCACACCTGTCTGGAGACATCCCGTGCGCATCGGAATCGACGTCGGAGGAACCAACACCGACGCAGTACTGCTGGACGGCTCGACTGTGCTGGCCGCGACCAAAGCGGCCACCAGCCGTGACGTGACCACCGGCATCGTGCAGGCGCTGGACGCGCTGCGGGCCCAACGCGCCTTCCAGCCCAGCGAGTTGACGGCGGTGATGATCGGCACCACGCACTTCATCAACGCCCTCGTACAGGCCCGCGACCTGGCCCCGACCGCCGCACTGCGGCTCGGGCTGCCCGCCACGGCCTCGCTGCCGCCGATGGTCGACTGGCCGCAGCGGCTGGTCGGCGCGGTGTCCGGGCGGGCCTATCTCGCCCACGGCGGCAACGAGTTCGACGGCCGGCGCATCGCCGAACTGAACGAGGCCGAACTGCGCGCGCATGCCGCCGACATGGCCGCGCACGGGGTCCGCTCGGTCGCCGTCTCCTCGGTGTTCTCGCCCGTCAGCAACGAGTTCGAACTGCGCGCCGCCGAGGTGCTCGCCGCCGAACTCGGGCCCGACGTGGCGCTCTCGCTCTCCCACGAGATCGGCCGCATCGGCCTCCTCGAACGAGAGAACGCCACCATCGTCAACGCCGCGCTGCGCGAACTCGCCGCGCACATCGTGGACGGCCTGATCCGCTCGCTGGCCGACTACGGCATCAGCGCGCCGCTCTATCTGAGCCAGAACGACGGCACCCTGATGGACGTCGAGTACGCCCGCCGCTACCCGGTCGCCACCTTTGCCTCCGGGCCGACCAACTCCATGCGCGGCGCGGCCCTCCTCTCCGGCCTGCAGACCTGCGCCGTCGTGGACGTCGGCGGTACGACGAGCGACGTCGGGGTGCTCAGCGGCGGCTTCCCCCGCGAGGCCACCACCGAGGTCAGCATCGCCGGTATCCGCACCAACTTCCGGATGCCGGACGTGGTCAGCATCGGCATCGGCGGCGGCAGCCTGGTGCGGGAGAGTGCCGACGGGCCGACCGTGGGACCCGACTCGGTCGGCTACCGGTTGACCGAGGAAGCCCTGGTCTTCGGCGGCTCCACCCTCACCGCCACCGACCTCACGGTCGCCGCGGGGCGCGCCGACATCGGCGACCCGGGCGCGGTCGCCCACCTCGACCCGACCCTGGTCAAGGCGGCCCTGGACCGGATCGCCGTCGACGTCGCGGACATCGTGGAACGGATGCGCACCTCCGCCGACCCGCTGCCGGTGGTGGCGGTCGGCGGCGGGTCCGTGCTGCTGCCGGACGACCTGCCCGGCGCCGGCGGAGTGCACCGCCCGGACCACTTCGCGGTCGCCAATGCCATCGGCGCGGCCATCGCCCAGGTCGGCGGCGAGGTCGACCGGGTGTACGCGATCGGCTCGGGCCGCCGCGAGACGGTGGTGGACGAGGCACGGCAGGAGGCCGTGGACCGGGCGATCGCGGCCGGCGCCGACCCGGCGGGCGTACGCATCGTCGACTTCGACGAGGTCCCCGTCCCCTACCTCCCCGGCAACGCCACCCGCATCCGCTGCAAAGCGGTCGGCGACCTCCAACTTCCCGCCTGAGCGCTGTGGACAGCCGTTCCGCGCGGCGGAACGGGTGGGCGCAACCGACCCCCGACAGGAGCACAACCCCATGAGCTGGAAGCTCGGCCTGGACCAGCTGACCGACCTCGCCCGCGGCGGCGGCCCGGCCGGCACCGGCGGCGGCGGCGACCCCCTGATCGGCCGCCTCCTGGTGGAACAGGCGATCCGGGAGCACGGCCCGGTGACCGTACTGGACCCCGAGGAACTGGACGACGACGCGTTCGTCATCCCCACCGCGATGATGGGCGCCCCGACCGTGATGGTCGAGAAGATCCCCAGCGGCGCCGAACCGGTCGCCGCGCTGCGCGCCCTGGAGGCGCATCTCGGCCGCACCGCCGACGCCACCATGCCGATCGAGTGCGGCGGCATCAACTCGATGATCCCGCTGTTCGTCGCCGCCCGCACCGGGCTGCCGGTGGTCGACGCCGACGGCATGGGCCGGGCCTTCCCCGAACTCCAGATGGAGACCTTCTCGGTCTACGGAGTCCCGGGCACCCCGATGGCCATCGCCGGCGAGAACGGCGAGAGCGTGATCATCGACACCGGCGGCGACAACAAGCGCATGGAGTGGATCTCCCGCGGGGTCACCGTCCGCCTCGGCGGCTCCTCGCTGATCGCCGAGTACGCGATGTCCGGCGCCGACGTCAAACGCACCGCCGTCCCGCGCACCCTCTCCCTGGCGCTCGCCGTCGGCCGGGCCATCCGACAGGGCCGGGAGAACCACACCGACCCGGTCGCCGTCCTGCGCGAGACGCTCGCCGGCACCATCTACACCCACCTCCGGGTGCTCTTCAGCGGCAAGGTCACCGACGTGGAACGCCGTACGGTCGAGGGCTTCACCCGGGGCCGGGCCCGCTTCACCGGCCACGACGGCCACTCCACGCTGGAACTGCGCTTCCAGAACGAGCACCTGGTCGCGGTCGTGGACGGAGAGGTGCGCTGCATCGTCCCCGACCTGATCTGCGTCCTCGAAGGCGACACCGCCGAGCCGATCACCACCGAGGGTCTGCGCTACGGCCAGCGGGTCACCGTCGTCGGCATCTCCACCCCCGCCCTGATGCGCACCCCCGAGGCGCTGGACGTCTTCGGCCCGGCGTGCTTCGGCCTCGACCACCCCTTCGTACCGGTCGAGCGGCTCGTCTCCGAAGCGCCCTGACCAGGGCGCACGACCGGGGCGTACGACGGCGGACGAACCGGCCGGTCACGGCCCGACCTGGCAGGATGACCGGTGTGACCGGTACGCCCACCCGGACTTCCCCAGCCCCGGCCCTGATCCGCGCGGCCGACGTCGATGCCCTCGTCGTCGGTATCAGCCTGCTGGGCTCCGGCGGCGGCGGCGATGCGGTGACCTTCGCCGGGGTACTGCGGCGCCGGCTCGGCGACGGCGAGATCGCCCTGATCAGCCCGGACGACCTGCCGGCTGCGCTGACCGGCGGTTTCGTCGTACCGGTCGGAGTGGTCGGCGCGATCAACGTCCTCACCGAGAAACTGCCCAGCGGACGCGAGTTCCACGACGCGGTCGCCGCCGTCACCCGGTGGACCGGCCGCCGCGCCGACGCCCTGATGGCCTGGGAGGCCGGCGGACTCAACGGCCTCAGCGGGCTGGTCGCCGCCCTCGACCTCGGGCTGCCGTTCGTCGACGCGGACCTGATGGGCCGGGCGCTGCCCCGCCTGGACCAGTTCACCTGGGCGGTACGCGGCAGAGCGCTGACCCCCTGCGCGCTGGCCGAGCCCAGCGGCCCGATCCTCGTCGTGGACAGCGCGGACGCCACCGGCCTGGAACGCACCGCACGGTCGTTCGTCGCCTCGGCCGGCGGCTGGGCCGCGCTCGCGCTCCGCCCGACCGAGATCGGACAGGGCACCCGCGACACCGTCACCGGAAGTCTCACCCGCGCCCTCGCACTCGGCCGGGCGCACGCCACCCTGGAGCAGGCGCCCGCACCGCAGGCCGTCGCGGACGCGCTCGGTGGCCGGGTGCTGGCCACCGGCCGCATCGTGGACGTGGCCAGGGAGGGCATGGGCCGCGGCTTCCGACGCGGCAGCGTCGCGGTGGTCGACACCGCTTCCGGCGCCGTCCTGCGCCTCGAAGCGGAGAACGAGTTCCTGCTCGCCATCCTCGACGGCGAACTCACCGCAAGCTGCCCCGACCTGCTCTGCGTACTGGACCGGCGCACGGCGGTCCCGCGCGCGGTGGAGCGGCTGCGGGTGGGCGACGAGGTGATGGCGGTCGTCCTGCCGGGCCCGGAGTGGTGGTGGCAGGACGAGGCGATCGACCATGTGTCACCTTCCGCCTTCGGCCTCGACGCCCCAGTGGTCCGAACGGCCGTTGCAGGCAAGCCCGTTGTGAACACCGGCGGTCCTCGATGACCGCCGCCCGCCCCCCCCCCCCCGGGGCGCGCGGCGGCGTACCGCTGGCCGCGATGCTGGAGCATCCCTCCTGGCAGGACGTCGCCGTGCTCGCCGGCAGCGGCGGCCACGGCGACCGGATCCTCACCGGCGCCGTGGTGCACGCCGAGCTCTCCACCCCTTTCGCGGAGGCGACCGGCCCCGACGCCCCGCTCACCGGCCGGCTGCTCGTCGTACTGCTGCCGGGCGAGCGCGGCGACTGGCGGCTCGACGCTCTGCTGCGCCGGGCGCACGCGGCCGGGGCGGCGCCCGTGCTGCTCGCCGGGACCGAGCAGCTGCGCCGCGCGTCGCACGCGCTGGCGGCGCGGCTCGGGCTGCCGGTACTGGGCGCGACGGACCCACTGGCAGCCCACTCGGCGCTGAACCTCGTCACCGCGCAGCCGCAGCTGATGACCGCCGAAACGGTCATCCGTACCGTCGCCGCCTGCCAGCACGCGGGCGACACCGTGGACGAACTGCTCGGTGAACTGACCACTCTGCTGCGCCGCCCCACGGCCCTCTTCCACCACGCGGGCGACCGGATCGCCGGGCAGCGGGTGGTCTACGGGGACGAGACCGGCGCGGTCGCAGCGTGGCTCGGCGGCTCCAGCGCGCAGCACCCGGTGCCCCGGCTGGTGGAGTTGCCGAGCGGCGCGGTCCTCGTCATCCATCCGGTCCCCGACACAAGCGGAGCCGGGCCGCCGTACTGGCTCGCCGCCCGGCTGCCCACCGCGCTGCGTGCCGAGAGCGACGCGGTGGCCGCCGCGCTGTCGGTGGCGGCCGGCGCGGTCCGGCAGCGGCTCACGCTGCGCCGCCTCGGTCTGGAGCGCAGCGCCCGCAGCCGTGCCTCGCTGCTGGGTGAGCTGCTGCACCTGGCCGGTGACGCGCCGGTGGCGGTACGGCGGCGGGCGCTCGACCTGGGCTGGCAGCTCGACGGCTGGCACACCGGCGTACGGATCGGCGCCGCGCCGGAGGTGGACGTGGCCGGTCTGCGCGCCGACGTCGTCGCCGCGCTCGCCGCCGAGGAACTGGACGCGGCCGTGGTCGAGCAGGGCGACGGGTGGTCGGCGTGGATCACCGCCGAGCGCGAGCCGTCCGGCATCGAGGTCGAGCGGCTGGCCGGAGCGATCCGCCGGGCACAGCGCCGGCTCGCCGACACCGTTGGGACGTATGTCGGTGTCGGCCGGGTGCACGCCGGTCCCGAGGGCATCGCGCGCACCCTGGGCGAGGCGGGTGACGCCGCTCGCCTCGCCCAGGGGCGCGTCGCGACCGGCCGTTTCCTGCACGTCGACCGGCTGGGTCTGGCCCAGTTGTTGCTGGCCTGGACCCGGACCGACACCTTCCAGCCCGCCGCCCGGTCGCTGCTCGAACCTCTCGCCGGTGAGAGCGGCGACCTGGTCCGCACCCTTGCCGCCTTCCTGGACGCCGAGTCCTCGACCGCCGAGACCGCTGCCGTGCTCGGCGTCCACCGCAACACCGTCACCGCCAGAATCACCCGCGTCCAGCAACTCCTCGGCGTCGATCTCTCCGATCCCGACGAACGCCTTGCCCTGCACCTCGCCTGCCGCACGGCCCTCACCTCTCCGCCACCGGAGGGGCCGTGAGGCGCAGGCGCACTTGGCCCATTGCCTGTCAATGCGACGGAGCCATCTCGCTCAAGGACCACATCGTGACCCACTGGTGGCCCACCCAGAGCGGTGACCCGTCCACGATCGAGCGGATCGAGCAGAGGGTACGGCGGCACATCGTTCCCCACCTGGGCGCTCAGCCGCTCAACGCCATCGGCACAGAAGTCTTGCGCCACTGGAAGAAGTGGCTGGAGACGGAGCTGGGGCCGACCTCGATCCGTCTTGTCCGGGCGACGCTCTCCAAGCGTCCTGCGGGCCGCCGTCGAGGACCGTCGCCTTGGACGCGACCCATGCCGGTCCAGCACGGTCGGCCCTCCGGCCGTCGCACCCGGCAGGGGGCGAGGCGTGGCCACCAGAACGGGTGCCGGCCGTACGGGACGCACTACCGAACCGCTACCGGCCGCTCGTCGTGATCGACGCGGGTCTCGGGCTCTCCGCGGAAGAGGAGGAATTCGCGCCTGTACCCGTCACGCTGCCCGAGGAGAGCGCCAACGGTGCCCGTGTGCGGGAGCCGTCCAGGGAGCACGGCTTCCACGCGATCTCCGCGTAGCCTCGAACGGGAGGCGCCGGGCCCGGAGAACAGCTTGTAGGAGCCCGGCTCGGCCCCAAAGGCCCAGAGAATGCCCAGAGGAGTACCACGAGTGCCGCCGCACCTTTCCCTGGCCCGCAGTGAAGCGGGTCAGGGCAAGGCTGCGGCGGCCTTCTTTCGAGGGGCGCTCAAATGTCCCGGAAGATCTCGATCTGCGCGCCCACCGAGTTGAGCCGCTCCGCCAGATCCTCGTAGCCGCGGTTGATGACGTACACGTTGCGCAGGACGGACGTGCCCTCGGCCGCCATCATCGCGAGGAGGACGACGACCGCGGGGCGCAGCGCGGGCGGGCACATCATCTCGGCGGCGCGCCAGCGGGTCGGGCCCTCGACCAACACCCGGTGCGGGTCGAGGAGTTGGAGACGGCCGCCGAGGCGGTTGAGGTCCGTCAGGTAGATCGCGCGGTTGTCGTAGACCCAGTCGTGGATCAGCGTCTTGCCCTGCGCGGAGGCCGCGATGGCCGCGAAGAACGGCACGTTGTCGATGTTCAGGCCCGGGAACGGCATCGGGTGGATCTTGTCGATCGGCGCCTCCAGCTTGGAGGGGCGCACGGTCAGGTCCACCAGGCGCGTACGGCCGTTGTCGGCGACGTACTCGGCCGTGCGGTCGTGGTCCAGGCCCATCTCCTCCAGGACCGCCAGCTCGATCTCCAGGAACTCGATCGGCACCCGGCGGACGGTCAGTTCGGACTCGGTGACGACCGCGGCGGCCAGCAGGCTCATCGCCTCGACCGGGTCCTCGGAGGGGGAGTAGTCGACGTCGACGTCGATGGTCGGCACGCCGTGCACGGTGAGCGTGGTGGTGCCGATGCCCTCGATCTCGACGCCGAGTGCCTCCAGGAAGAAGCACAGGTCCTGGACCATGTAGTTGGAGGAGGCGTTGCGGATGACGGTGACGCCGTCGTGCCGCGCGGCGGCCAGCAGCGCGTTCTCGGTCACCGTGTCGCCGCGCTCGGTCAGCACGATCGGGCGGCCGGGGGAGACCGAGTGGTCCACCTGCGCGTGGTACAGGCCCTCGGTCGCCGCGATGTCGAGCCCGAACCGGCGCAGCGCGATCATGTGCGGCTCGATGGTGCGGGTACCGAGGTCGCAGCCGCCGGCATACGGCAGCTTGAAGCGGTCCATACGGTGCAGCAGCGGGCCGAGGAACATGATGATGGACCGGGTGCGGCGGGCGGCCTCGGCGTCGATGGCGTCCATGTCGAGCGTGGCGGGCGGCACGATCTCCAGGTCGGTGCCGTCGTTGATCCAGCGGGTGCGGACGCCGATGGAGCCGAGGACCTCCAGGAGCCGGTAGACCTCCTCGATCCGGGCGACGCGGCGCAGCACGGTGCGCCCCTTGTTCAGCAGCGTGGCGCACAGCAGCGCGACGCACGCGTTCTTGCTGGTCTTGACGTCGATGGAGCCGGACAGACGACGTCCGCCGACGACGCGCAGATGCATGGGGCCCGCGTACCCCAGCGAGACGATTTCACTGTCGAGGGCCTCGCCGATCCGGGCGATCATCTCAAGGCTGATGTTCTGGTTGCCGCGCTCGATCCGGTTGACGGCGCTCTGGCTCGTGCCGAGTGCCGTGGCAAGCTGCGCCTGTGTCCAGCCCCGATGCTGCCGGGCGTCACGGATGAGCTTGCCGATGCGTACGAGGTAGTCGTCTGCCATGGCGTGAGGCTATCTCGGATATGAGATGACGCTCGTGCTGGGGTGGGCCGTTGGGGTGACGGCCATCCGGTGCGTACGACGGGGCGGACGCGCCGCCCGTGTGATGCCTGCCACTTCGGGGGCCCGGCGTAACGGGAATGTCCGCCGAACGGAGATTGGGGAGTGCGGGGCGGGCCGCCCGGTGTGACCGCGGCGGCCGTCCCGTACCCCCCCCGTCCGGCCTCGCGCGGTTTCGTTCGGCCGCGTCCGGGCCCCGTTCGGCATTTGGAGCGCGTCATGACCCTCCCCGGGCCGCACCCCCGTCCGTCCTCGACCCCCTGTCAACTCCCTTGTCCCGTGGCCGAGTCGACGGCCGCGGCGGATCGGCCCGGCCTTGCCGACCGGCGGGTCGCGGCCGGATACGCCGCCGGGGCAGGGGTGTTGGGCCTCGGCGCGGCCGGGGCGCTCGGCTCCGCCCTCGTCCAGTACCTCGTCGGACACGACGGTTCGATGGCGTCCGCCGGGGTCGCGCTGGCGGCGGCCCTGTTCACGGCGGCGAGCCGGCTGGCGGGGCGGGCGCGGGCGCGCGGGCGGCGGTCGGGAGGCGGAACTGGCGTGTGCCGTACGGAAGTTGACGGAGTGTGAGCTGTGCGTTCGGGGTGGAAGTCGTCGCGGAGTGAAAAGAAAATCCGCGGACCGTAAAGGAAACCGCCCCCGCGCCGCGATTGACCAGCGAACAGCCGAGCAGTCCACACCACTCCCACGACAAGCTCCGCAACACCAGGAGGAAGCATGACCGGACTGGTACCCGAGCCGGTGGACGGGGTCCCACCCGAGACCGCGTCGCCGGCTGTCAAGGTGCCGAGTCCCGCCGCCGTACCCGACGAGGGGCCGTTCACCTCCGAGCAGGTGCGGCAACTGGAGGCGCAGGGCTTCGCGTTCGCCATGGCACGCGGGATCGGCGAGCGCGACGCCCGCTTCTTCGCCCGGTTGGCGCGCGACGCCGCCGTCCACCGGACACCGCCGCTGAACCTGAAGGAGGCGAGGGGGTACGTCGTCCGGGTCGTCCGCAACAAGATCGTGGACCTGCGGCGCGGCCCGTCCAGGGAGGTCCCCGTCGACCGGTTGCCGGACCGGGACGCCGGGGACGTCACCGCCGAGCAGGTGATACGCCGGGACGAGATCCGCCGGGCGATGCGGATGGTCCAGGAGGTACTGACCGAGCGGCAGTTCGAGGTGTTCTGGCTGCGCTGCGTGATGGAGATGTCGGGGGAGGAGACGGCCCAAGCGCTCGGGATCAGCCCGGGCACGGTCGCCGCCACGCTCAACCGGGCCAAGACGAAGATCGAGGCGCATGTGAGGGAGTCGAAACAACGGGATGAACGAGACGAACGCGGTGAACGCGGTGAACGGGGTGCGCGTGATGAACGGGGTACGCGCGACGCGCGTGAGGAACCGGAGGAGAAGGCGCAGCCGGGGGACGAGTGGGTCGCGCGACCACGGGGCCGGACCCGTCCGGAGGGAGGCGAGGGCACCGTGCCCCCGCGGCGCCGGCCGAACGATCACCGGTAGAGCCCGTCTGGGGATCACGACACGGTGACCCCGTCCGGCCGGGCCGAAGGACGTCCGGTACGGGGGAGGGACCAGAACGTGATCCCGGGGCGGGACCTATACGGGTCCCAGTCAGCACGGAGATCGGGGGATTGAGGGGAACGATGGACGAAAAGGGAAACGAGTTCACCGCGCTCGTGAGGCGGTTGAAGGAGGCCGACGCGGATCTGGTCGCCTATCACCTGGCCGACGGCACGGCACAGCAGAACAGTCGCGAGGCCGTCGTGGACGGCACCGCCACCGGCGCCGTTGCCACTACCGGCACCGGCACCATCGCCGTACCGGACGAGGAACCCGTGGCGGTGGAGGGGCGGCGCACGGGTGCTGTGCGCGGGGCGAGGGAGGCGGGTGCCGCACGGGGGGACGGCACCCGCTCCACACGTCCGGCGTACGGCGTCGGAACTCGGCCGAGGCCAATACCAGGTCCTGGGCCGGGGCCGGGGCCGGAGGTGACGGGCGAGGTACGTATTCGGGGGGCGTACCTGGTCCGGCAGCTCACGGCGCTGGCCGCCGCAATCGGTGCCGTCGCGGTCGTGGCGGCGCCTCCGCCGTGGAGCGTGCTGCTCGGGGTGGTCGTCGTCGCCGTCGCCTTCCTCGGCAGTCCGGCCGTACGGCTGCTGGCGGCGCGGCATCGCGGCCACGGCGAGGGGAGGGATGCCGGGCTGGACCTGCTGGCAGGCGGGGCCGCGGCGGCGATCGTGACCGTCGTGGCCACGCTGGCGGCGGACCGGCGGAGTTAGGCGCTCCGCGGGGGCGGCGCCGGACGCCGCCGGACCCGTCGAGCGCCCGCCCGTCCGGATCGATCCGGACGGACAGCGGCAGGTCGGGGCCCTCCACGGGGGAGAGGGCCCCGACCTGCGGAAACCTGCCGCGCTCGGTCGGCCGCGCCCCAGGACGCGGGCGTCAGCACCAGCCCGGCCTTGCGGCCCGTGACCGACTTCACCCGGATGTTTCGCCGCACACGCGCACCCGTCCGACCGAGCCCGGGCATGACCATCCCGCGCCCATGTACTAGAGTTATCTCGACATCGAGATATCTGCCGAGGCGCACCGCAGCGGCCATTCCAGTAAGGCAAGCCTAACTTAGCCTTACCTTAGCGGATCGTCGAGACGCCGTGGCGGTTGGATGCGGTGGTAAGCGCACGAAAATGAAGGAGACTGTCGTGTCGGCGAACAGCTTCGACGCCCGCAGCACGCTGCAGGTGGGCGACGAGTCGTACGAGATCTTCCGCCTGGACAAGGTCGAGGGCTCCGCCCGGCTCCCCTACAGCCTGAAGGTCCTGCTGGAGAACCTGCTCCGCACGGAGGACGGCGCGAACATCACCGCCGACCACATCCGTGCCCTCGGTGGCTGGGACTCGCAGGCCCAGCCCAGCCAGGAGATCCAGTTCACGCCGGCCCGCGTGATCATGCAGGACTTCACCGGTGTGCCGTGTGTCGTGGACCTCGCCACCATGCGTGAGGCCGTGAAGGAGCTGGGCGGCGACCCGGCGAAGATCAACCCCCTCGCACCGGCCGAGCTGGTCATCGACCACTCCGTCATCGCCGACAAGTTCGGCACGCACGACGCCTTCGCGCAGAACGTCGAGCTGGAGTACGGCCGCAACCGCGAGCGCTACCAGTTCCTGCGCTGGGGCCAGACCGCGTTCGACGAGTTCAAGGTCGTCCCGCCGGGCACCGGCATCGTCCACCAGGTGAACATCGAGCACCTGGCCCGTACGGTCATGGTCCGGGGTGGCCAGGCGTACCCCGACACCCTCGTCGGCACCGACTCCCACACCACCATGGTCAACGGCCTCGGTGTTCTCGGGTGGGGCGTCGGCGGTATCGAGGCCGAGGCCGCCATGCTCGGGCAGCCGGTCTCCATGCTCATCCCGCGTGTCGTCGGCTTCAAGCTGACCGGTGAGCTGACCCCGGGCACCACCGCCACGGACCTCGTGCTCACCATCACCGAGATGCTCCGCAAGCACGGCGTGGTCGGCAAGTTCGTCGAGTTCTACGGCGAGGGTGTGGCGGCCACGAGCCTCGCCAACCGCGCCACCATCGGCAACATGTCGCCGGAGTTCGGCTCCACCGCCGCGATCTTCCCGATCGACGGCGAGACCCTGAAGTACCTGCGCCTGACCGGCCGTGACGAGCAGCAGGTCGCGCTCGTCGAGGCGTACGCCAAGGAGCAGGGCCTCTGGCTGGACCCGGCCGCCGAGCCCGACTTCTCCGAGAAGCTCGAACTGGACCTCTCCACCGTCGTCCCCTCGATCGCCGGTCCCAAGCGCCCGCAGGACCGCATCGTCCTCGCGAACGCCTCCCAGCAGTTCGCCCAGGACGTCCGCAACTACGTGGACACCGCGGACGAGGCGGGCAAGGAGTCCTTCCCGGCCTCCGACTCCCCGGCCGCCGCCAACGGCGTCCCGACCAACCCGGTCACCGTCACCGCCGCCGACGGCTCGACCTACGAGATCGACCACGGTGCGGTGACGGTCGCGGCCATCACCTCCTGCACCAACACCTCGAACCCGTACGTCATGGTCGCCGCCGCGCTCGTCGCGAAGAAGGCCGTGGAGAAGGGGCTGACCCGCAAGCCGTGGGTCAAGACCACCCTCGCGCCGGGCTCCAAGGTCGTCACCGACTACTTCGACAAGGCGGGGCTCACCCCCTACCTCGACAAGGTCGGCTTCAACCTCGTCGGCTACGGCTGCACCACCTGCATCGGCAACTCAGGACCGCTGCCGGAAGAGGTCTCCAAGGCCGTCAACGACCACGACCTGGCCGTGACCTCGGTGCTCTCCGGCAACCGCAACTTCGAGGGCCGGATCAACCCCGACGTCAAGATGAACTACCTGGCCTCCCCGCCGCTGGTCGTCGCGTACGCCCTCGCGGGCTCCATGAAGGTGGACATCACCAAGGACGCGCTCGGCACCGACCAGGACGGCAAGCCCGTATACCTGGCGGACATCTGGCCGACCGAGGCCGAGGTCAACGACGTCGTGGCGAACGCCATCGGCGAGGACATGTTCAGCAAGTCCTACGCCGACGTCTTCGCGGGCGACGCCCAGTGGCAGGCGCTGCCGATCCCGACCGGCAACACCTTCGAGTGGGACGCCGAGTCGACCTACGTGCGCAAGCCCCCGTACTTCGAGGGCATGACGATGGAGACCACCCCGGTCTCGGACATCGCCGGCGCCCGCGTCCTGGCCAAGCTGGGCGACTCGGTCACCACCGACCACATCTCCCCGGCCAGCTCGATCAAGGCCGACACCCCGGCCGGCAAGTACCTCACCGAACACGGTGTGGAGCGCCGCGACTTCAACAGCTACGGCTCGCGCCGCGGCAACCACGAGGTCATGATCCGGGGCACGTTCGCCAACATCCGGCTGCGCAACCAGATCGCGCCGGGCACCGAGGGCGGCTACACCCGCGACTTCACCCTTGAGGGCGGCCCGGTCTCCTACATCTACGACGCCTCCCGCAACTACATCGCCGCCGGGACCCCGCTGGTCGTCCTGGCCGGCAAGGAGTACGGTTCGGGCTCGTCGCGCGACTGGGCGGCCAAGGGCACGGCGCTCCTGGGCGTCAAGGCCGTCATCGCCGAGTCGTACGAGCGCATCCACCGCTCGAACCTCATCGGCATGGGCGTCCTGCCGCTCCAGTACCCGGAGGGCGCCTCGGCGGAGTCCCTCGGGCTGACCGGTGAGGAGACCTTCTCCTTCGCCGGTGTCACCGAGCTGAACGAGGGCACCACGCCCCGCACGGTCAAGGTCACCACCGACACCGGTGTCGAGTTCGACGCGGTCGTCCGCATCGACACCCCCGGCGAGGCCGACTACTACCGCAACGGCGGCATCCTCCAGTACGTGCTGCGCAGCCTGATCGCCAAGTAGGCGCTCGCGCAAGGCGGTTGACGGGCCGCATCCCCGGTGACGGGGGTGCGGCCCTGTCGTGTTCCGGGGCCGCCGGGCCCCTTGTGGCGCAAACCCCACGGTCCCGGCTCAGCCGGATCACAGGATTCCCCCAGGTGGCCGGGACAGAATCGGAACATGACAGGCGCCCCAGCATCCCGTAGCGGCCGAATCCGTGTGCTGATCGTCGACGACGAACCCGGCATCACCGAACTGCTGTCCGTGGCCGTCACGGAGGTGGGCTGGCGCCCCTTCACGGCCGCCGACGGCGAGAGCGCGCTCAGGATCGCGCGCGGCTGCGTCCCGCACGCCGTCGTCCTCGACGGAATGCTGCCCGACGTGGACGGCCTCGACGTCCTCAAAAGACTGCGCTACGAGAGCCCCCGCCTGCCCGTCCTCATGCTCACCGCCCGCGACGCGATCGAACACCGTATCGACGGACTCTCCTCGGGCGCGGACGACTACGTCACCAAGCCGTTCTCCCTGGAGGAGGTCGTCCTGCGGCTGCGCGCCCTGCTGCGCCGCTCCGGGGCGGAGGAGGCGAGCGCCGACGACGCGGTCCTCGTCCTCGGCGACCTCGTGCTGACCCCGCAGACCCGCGAGGTGCACCGCGACGGCGTGCCCGTGCAGCTCACCGCCAAGGAGTTCGAGTTGCTCACCCTGCTGATGGGCCACCCGCGCCAGGTCCTCAGCAAGGCCCAGATCCTCGACCACGTGTGGAGCGCCTCCTTCGACGGCGGCGGAAACCTGGTCGAGGTCTACATCTCCGGACTGCGCCGCAAGCTCGACCGCGGCCGGGCGCCGATGATCCACACGGTCCGCGGGGTCGGCTACGCCATCCGCGCGGCGGAGGAGGCCAGATGAGCACCCGCACCGCTGAACCGGCCGGCTCCGCGCGCGGCGCCAACGGCCTTGGCGGCGGCCGGGGTTCACTCCGCGCCCGGCTGCGCGGGCGCTCCCTGCGCACCCGGCTGCTCATCTTCATCGGCGGCACCCTCGTCGTGGTCTGCGCCGCGATGGCCCTCACCACGGTCTTCGCCCAGCGCGCCTACCTCATGCACAACCTCGACCAGCGGGTCTCCGACACCGCCGACC
This sequence comes from Actinobacteria bacterium OK074, assembly GCA_001298575.1. Taxonomy (GTDB): domain Bacteria; phylum Actinomycetota; class Actinomycetes; order Streptomycetales; family Streptomycetaceae; genus Streptomyces. Next base: position 57,946 of record LJCV01000221.1, on the reverse strand, counting down.
GCAGCCAGGGCGGCGCCGCGATCCTGCCCGACGACCCCACCAGGCTCGCCTTCCTCTTCGAGCGCGGGCAGCCCGTCGGCACCCTGGCGGCCCGGTACGACGCCAAGGGGAACATCACCGTCGCCCAGGTCGTCCAGGAGGACGGCCTCTACACGCTGACCGCGGCCCAGCGCGCCGCCCTGGAGGACGTCACCGCCGACGGGCACCTGCACACCCGTTCGATACCCGGCCTCGGCGACTACCGCCTCACCGTGGCCACCGGCAGCCCCACCGTCCTCGCCGGACTGCCGATGGCCGACGTCGAGGGCATGATCAGCGGGTTCTTCCTGATCGAGTGCGGCGTGGCGGCCGCCGGTCTGACCGTCGCGGGCTGCATCTGCGCCGTCGTCATCCGACGGCAGCTGCGGCCGCTCGGCCGGGTCGCCGCCACCGCCGTGGAGGTCTCGCACGCCCCGATGTGCAGCGGCGAGGTCGTCGGCCTCACCCGGGTGCCCGAACGCGACACCGACACCGGCAGCGAGGCCGGACAGGTCGGCGCCGCCCTCAACCGGATGATCGACCACATCGAGTCCTCGCTCGCCGAACGACAGCGCGGCGAGGAGGAGATGCGCCGCAGCGAGGAGCGCATGCGCCGCTTCCTCGCCGACGCCAGCCACGAACTGCGCACCCCGCTCGCCTCCATCGCCGGCTACGCGGAACTCATGAACCGCGGCACCGACCGGATCGAGCCGACCATGGCCTGGCGCCGCGTCTCCGCCGAGTCGGCGCGGATGACCGGCCTGGTCGAGGACCTGTTGCTGCTCGCCCGCCTCGACGAGGGCCGCCCCCTGCACTCCGCCGAGGTCGACCTGTCCGCCCTGGTCGCCGAGGCGGTCTGGGACGCGCGCGCCGCCGGCGAGAACCACTCCTGGCAACTGGCCCTGCTCGCCGACGCCCCCGCCATGGTCGTCGGCGACGAGGCCCGATTGCACCAGGTCGTCGCCAACCTGCTCGCCAACGCGCGCATCCACACCCCGGCCGGTACGACGGTGGTGGCGTCCGTCGGGGCCACCGACACGCACTGCGTCATCCGGGTCCGCGACGACGGCCCCGGCATCCCCCCGGCCCTGCTGCCCACCGTCTTCGAACGCTTCACCCGCGCCGACGCCTCCCGCTCCCGCACCAGGGGAGCGGAGGGCGGCTCGGGCCTGGGCCTGGCGATCGTCGCGGCGATCACGGCGGCGCACGGGGGCGAACTCAGGGTCGACAGCACGCCGGGGCGGACGGAGTTCACCATCGGACTGCCGGCCGCGCCGCACCCCGCGCCGGTGCCCGCGGCTCAACTCGGCGGTGTGCCGAGCGCCCTGGCCACGCCGAGGCCGTCCATGTAGTCGCGGCACCGGGTGATCAGCCCGCCCTCCACCCGCAGCACCAGCAGCCCGGGAACGGTGAACGTGCCCTCCCGGGACGGCAGTTCGCCCACCACCACCTGCTCCGCGACGATCACCGCCGGGTCGGCCGTCTCGTGCACGGTGACGTCCGCGATGTCTGCCACCCGGACCGGACTCGCGCCCCAGGCGGCCCGGTAACCCGCCCGGACCGCCTCCCGGCCCTCGAAACGCGGGGGGAAGTTCGGGGTCGAGAACGGGAACTCGTGCACGGCGTCGACGGCGTAGAGATCGGCCAGGTCGTCGGCGGACTTGTCGCGCATGGCCTGGTGGAAGCGGGTCAGGACGGTGCGGGGGGTGAGGGCGGGGGGCTTGGGAGGGGTGTCGGGTGGGTTCTCGTGCGGGTTGCTGTCCGGGGCGTCGTCCGGGGTGTCGGTCATCGCGTTCGCTCCATTCGCTCAACGCTTGTTGAGTGGGTGAGCGTACGGGCGGCGGTGGGGTTCGGTCAACGCTTGTAGAGTGAAATCGTGACGGCCGACTCGCTTTCCTCCGAACCGCCTTCCTCCGCCCCGCCCTCGTCGCGCGCCGAACGCCGTCGTGCCACCGAGGCGCGGGTGCTGGACGGTGCCCGGAAGCTGTTCGCGGAGCGGGGGTTCGAGCGGACCACCATCCGTGCCGTGGCCGAGTCGGCGGGGGTCGATCCGTCGCTGGTCATGCAGTACTTCGGGTCGAAGCGGGAGCTGTTCGCGCGGGTGCTGGAGGTGCCGGCCGCCGAGGCGCCGGAGGATGCCGCGGCCGTCGGTGACCTCGGTGGCGTCGACGCGCTGGTCGAGCACCTGCTCGTCACGCTCGGCGTGAAGCTCGGCGGGCTGCCCGAGGGGACGCTGGCGGCGCTGCGGTCGATGCTCACCGAGCCGAGCGCGGCCGACCACGCGCGCGGGACGCTCGGCCGCCAGATCGCGTCGGTGGCGGGCGCCCTCCCGGCGGACGGGGACGCGGAGTTGCGCGCCGCCCTGCTGACGACCGTCGTCGTCGGCGTGGCCATCGGCCACCAACTGCTCGGTCTCGCCCCCCTGCGCGACGCACCCGCCGACCGCATCGCGGAACTGCTGCGTCCGGCGCTGCGGGCGTTGGCGGAGGCGTGAGGTCCGTTACGGCCTGTGCGGGACCTGTCGTGCGCGACAACGTTGTCTGAGTTGGTCTGGACATGACTCTATGCCTTCAATGGGCAGCACTGTCAAGGGAGTTGGGGCGCAGGCGTGGAGGTGCCCCCGATTCCCCAGGCACCCTTCCCCACCCCACCCGTCGCGCGTTACTGTCCCTGCGGCCTGTGCGACCCGTGGTGCGTGACCCGTCCGAAGAAGGAGGGGCCGCGTCATGCGTTTCCGTCCAACGTCCTTGCTGCTGGCGGCCGTTCTCGCGGTCGCGGGTGGCACCACGCCCGCGCTCGCGGCGAGCGCCGCACCCCCGGGCCTGGTCAACGACCCCGCCTCGTACGTCGATCCGCTGATCGGCACCAGCAACGGCGGCGACACCTTCCCCGGTGCCGTCGTCCCCTTCGGGATGCTTTCCTGGAGCCCCGAGAACACCACGGGCGACGCCACCCTCCCCCACTCTCGGCTTCGCTCGAGCGGGGGGACCCCCATCGCCGCGCCCGGCGGTTACCGCTACGACGCCACCCGCATCCGCGGCTTCAGCCTCACCCACATGTCCGGCACCGGCTGCGCGGGCGGCAGCGGCGACATCCCGTTCTTCCCGTACGCCGGTACGGTCACGTCCTCCCCGGCGAGCGACACCAAGGACGCGGTGTACGCGGCCGACTTCACGCACGACGACGAGACCGCCGAGCCGGGCCACTACGCGGTCGGCCTCTCCTCCGGAGTGAAGGCCGACCTCACGGCCACCGCCCGCACCGGCGCGGCCCGCTTCACCTACCCGGACGACAGACCGGCCTCGCTGCTGATCCGTACCGCCAACTCCGAGGCGGGCTCCACGGATTCGACGGTGACGATCGACCCGGCGACCCGTACCGTCTCCGGTTCGGTCACCTCCGGGAACTTCTGCGGCTACCTCGACCCGGAGGGCCAACGCGCCTACTACACCCTCTACTTCACCGCGACCTTCGACCGCGCCTTCAAGTCCACCGGCACCTGGCAGGACGACACGCTCACCCCGGGCTCGACCTCGGCCTCCGGCGGCACCGGCGGGTTCACCGCGAACGGCGGCCGTCCGGTCGCGGGCAAGGGCGCGGGCGGTTACGTGGAGTTCGAGCCCGGATCGGGCCCCGTCGACGTCAAGGTCGGCATCTCCTACGTCAGTCCGGCGGGCGCGGCGGCCAACCTCCTTGCGGAGAACCCGCCTTCGAGATCCTTCGACGCGGTACGGAAGGCCGCCCGCACCGCCTGGCGCGAACGCCTCGGGCAGATCAGGGTCGGTGGCGGCACGGACGCCGAACGCACCACGTTCTACACGGCGTTGTACCACTCCCTCTTCCACCCGAACGTCATCAGCGACGCGGACCGCCGCTACCGCGGCAGCGACGGCAAGGTGCACACGGTGGGCCGCGGCCACGCGGCCCAGTACGGCACCTTCTCCGGCTGGGACGTCTACCGCGACCAGGTCCAGCTGCTCACCCTGCTCGATCCGGACGTCGGCTCGGAGATCGCGCAGTCGCTGTACGAACTGGCCGGGCAGAACGGGGGAGTCTGGGACCGCTGGCTGCACGGCGCGTCCGGCACCCATGTCATGAACGGCGACCCGTCCCCGACCGCGCTGGCCGGCATCCGCGCCTTCGGCGGCACCGACTTCGACCTCAAGGGCGCCCTCGACTCGCTGGTCCAGGCGGCCACGGTCCCCACCGCCCAGGACCTGTCGGCGGCGGGCAAGCCGGTCCTCTCGGTGGGCCAACGCCCCTCCCTGGACAAGTACGTGGCCCACCACTACATGCCCTCGGTCTCCAACGCCTGGGGCGGCGCCGCCGAAACCCTGGAGATGTCCACGGCCGACTTCTCGCTCTCCCAACTGGCCGCCGCGGCCGGGGAGAAGGACACCGCGGCCACCTTCGCCACCCGCTCCCAGTGGTGGCAGAACAACTTCAACATCGCCGCCGACCCCACCGGCGGCTACATCGCGGGCCGCAAGGCGGACGGCAGTTGGGTCACCGGCTTCACCCCGGCCACCGGCAACGGCTTCGTCGAGGGCACCGCGGCCCAGTACACGTGGATGGTCCAGCACGACCCGGCGGGCCTGTTCGCGGCAATGGGCGGCACCGGCACGGCACTTGAGCGCCTCGACACCTTCTTCCACAACGCCGACGGCGGCTGGGCGTTCACCGGCAGCGGCGGCGACAAGTCGGAACTGGACAACGAGCCCTCGCTCAACGTGCCCTACCTGTACGACTACGCGGGCGCACCGGCCAAGACCCAGGAGACGGTCCGCGCGGCGATGACCACCCTCTGGTCGACCGAGCCGTCGGGCATCCCCGGCAACGACGACCTGGGCGCGATGTCGTCCTGGTACGTCTTCTCGGCGCTCGGCATGTACCCCCAGGTCCCCTCCCGCGCCGAACTCGTCCTCGCCTCACCGCTGTTCCCGCGCGTCGAGATCCACCGCCCCGGCGGCAACGACATCTCCATCCACGCACCCGGAGCCGCGGCGGACGCCCCGTACGTCCACGCCCTGAAGGTCAACGGCCGTACGACAAGCCGGACTTGGCTCCCCTCCTCCTTCGTCCGCGACGGCGGCCGTCTGGACTACACCCTCTCCTCCACCCCCGACCCGACCTGGGGTACCGCCCCCGCCGACGCACCCCCGTCCTTCCGCACGGGCGAACAGCCCTACCAGATCGGCGTCGGCCCGACCGGCGCGACGATCGCCCCCGGCGGTACGGCCCAACTCTCCATCCGCGCGCTGGCGTTGAGCGGCGGCACGGAACCGGAGGTGACGTACACGGTGGAGACCCCGGACGGCGTGACGGCGGACCCGGCGGTGGGCACGGTGAAGGACGGCTCGCAGCAGATCACCCTGACCGCGGCCGACTCGGCGAAACAGGGCTTCTACGACGTCACGGTCAAGGTCACGTCCGGCGATCAGTCCTACGAGCAGCCCGTGGCCCTGACCGTCGCCGCCCCCAACACCCTGCTGGCCGCCTACAACAAGACGGGCGTCTCGGCGGACGCCGGCGACCACGACGAGGCGGACTTCGACGGCGGCGGCTGGAGCTACTCCCGCGAGGCGCTTGCCGCCGGCGGTCTGACGGGGGGTGCGGTGGGGGCGGTCGACGGCCTCGCCTTCGTCTGGCCCGACTCGCCCTCGGGACGGGCGGACAACGCGACGGCGGCCGGACAGACCGTCGAACTTGCCAGTCCTGCCTCGGAGTTGAGCTTCGTCGGCAGCGCGACGAACGGGAACCAGCGGACGACGGCGACGGTGACGTACACCGACGGTTCGACCGGCTCCGTCGATCTGTCCTTCACGGACTGGACGATCGGTGGGGGTGGGGGTTCTGTTCAGTACGGCAACGTGGTGGTCGCGAAGACGGCGTATCGGAATGTCGCGGGGGCGGACAAGGACCCTGTGGCTACGTATGTGTTCGCGACCGAGCCGTATGGGGCGCCTGCCGGCAAGACGATTGAGAGCGTGACGTTGCCGGACGATGGGGATGTGCACGTGTTTGCGGTTGCGGTGCGGTAGCTGCGGGCCGGTGGGGGTTGCTCGCGCAGTTCCCCGCGCCCCTAAAGGCAGGGCTGCGCCCTGCTTTTCAGGGGCGCGGGGCTGTGTCTGATATGCGGCTCCGCCGCGTGGGCGCGAGCAACCCCCACCGGACCCGCAGCCGACGAACTACCCCTCAGCCAAGCAACTCCACCTCCGCCAACGTCGACTCCCCGCCCAGCACCAGCCGGTAATGCCCGTACACCCCCGGCCGCGCCACACTGAACACCCGCGTCTGACGGTCCCAGGCGAAGGACTCCCCGGACCGCGTATCCACCGTCGTCCAGTGAGTCCCGTCCACCGACCCCTCCAGCACCCACCCGCTCGGCGCCGCCGACCGGTCCACCGACGACGTCAACGTGTACTGAACCACCTTGCTGCTCGCGGCAGTCGGCAACTCCACCGTCCCGGAAACCACCGCATCCGTCGCCGACGTGTTGTCGAACAACGCCCCGTCGCCGACGGTCACATCGGCCCGGGGCGTCGGTACCTTGTCGTCGTTCTGCACCGACACCGGCGCCGCGTTCTTCCCCGACCCCCAGGCCGACGGCTTCGGCCCCATCGTGAAGTCGAGGACCCCGCCCTCGGCGAGCAGCGTGTGCGGGAGTGAAGTCTTCGTCCAGGTCCGGCCGTTGACCTTCAGGTCCTGGACGTAGACGTTCTCGGCGCTGTTCTGCGGTGCCTTGATGACCAGGTCCTTGCCGTTCTCCAGGTGGACCGTCGCCTTGGTGAACAGCGGTGAGCCGACGGCGTATTCGCCGCTGCCCATCACCAACGGGTAGAAGCCGAGCGCCGAGAAGACGTACCAGGCCGACTGCTCGCCGTTGTCCTCGTCGCCGTGGTAACCCTGGCCGATCTCGCTGCCCGTGTAGAGGCGGGAGAGGACCTCGCGGACGTTCTTCTGCGCCTTCCAGGGTTCGCCCGCCGCGTCGTACATGTAAATGACGTGGTGGGCCACCTGGTTGGAGTGGCCGTACATGCCCATGCGGACGTCACGGGCCTCCGTCATCTCGTGGATGACGCCGCCGTAGGAGCCGACGTTGTCGGGGGAGGCCGTCTCGGGCGTCGCGAAGTACTCGTCGAGTTTGTCGGCGAGTCCGGCGCGGCCACCGTAGAGGTTGGCCAGGCCCCGGCTGTCCTGCGGGGCGGTGAAGGCGTAGCCCCAGCCGTTGGTCTCGGTGTAGTCGTAGCCCCACACGCGCGGGTCGTAACTCGCCGAGTCCACGCGCCAGTTGCCCGCCGCGTCCTTGCCCTGGAAGAAACCGGCCCTCTTGTCGAAGAGGTCGACGTAGTCCTGCGCCCGGTTGAGGAAGTACCGCGACTCCTCCTGGTAGCGCTTCTTGCCGGTCTTCGCGTACAGCGCCTTGCCCATCCGGGCGATGCCGTAGTCGTTGACGTACCCCTCCATCGCCCACGACAGGCCCTCGTTCGTGCTGGTCGGCGTGTAGCCGAGGAACGGCGAGGTCGCCATGCCCTTGCGGCCGACGCCGGACGACGGCGGTACCACCGTCGCGTTCTTCAGCGCCGCCGCGTAGGCCGCCTCGGCGTCGAAGTGCACGCCCTTGACGTACGCGTCGGCGAACGCCACGTCCGAGGAGGTGCCGGTCATCAGGTCCGCGTAGCCGGGCGAGGACCAGCGGGAGGTCCAGCCGCCGTCCTTGTACTGCTGGACGAACCCGTCGACCATTTCCCCCGCCTGACGGGGCGTCAGAAGCGAGTACGCCGGCCATGTGGTCCGATAGGTGTCCCAGAAGCCGTTGTTGACGTACACCTTGCCCTGGACGATCTTCGCGCCGGTGTGGGTGGGGGTGTCGGGGCCGGGCATCGGCTGGAACGGCGACGCGTACTCGTACGTCGAACCGACCTTCTCGAAGCCGGAGTTGGGGTACAGGTACAGCCGGTAGAGCGACGAGTAGAGCGTCGTCAGCTGGTCCTGGGTGGCGCCCTCGACCTCCACCTTGCCCAGCAGGCCGTCCCACTGGCGCTGCGCCTGGGCCCTGACCGTGCTGAACGCCGTGCCGGCCAGGATCTCCTGGCGCAGGTTGTCCTTCGCCTGGTCGACGCTGATCAGGGAAGTGGCGATGCGGAGGTTGACCGTGCGGTCGGCGCCCGCGTCGAACTTCAGGTACCCCTTCACGCCCGACGAGGTCCCGGCCGTCACCGGCTTGTCGAACTCGCCGTACACGAACAGCCGCGTCGCGCCCGTCGACAGGCCCGACTTGACGTCCGAGTAGCCGGTGAACGTGCCCGTGTCCGGGTCGAGGGTGAGGCCCGCCTGGTCCGTCACGTTGTCGAAGACCACGCTCGCGTCGTCGCCCGGATACGTGAAGCGCAGCACCGCCGCGTGGTCCGTCGGCGCCATCTCCGCCTTCAGCCCGTTCTCGAAGGTCACGCCGTAGTAGTACGGCCGCGCCGTCTCGTTCTCGTGCCGGAACGCCAACTCCCGTGCCTCGCGCCCCGTTTCGGGGGTGCCCGAGGCCGCCGACGGCATCACCTGGAAGGTCTGCCGGTCACCCATCCAGGGGCTCGGCTCATGACTGGCGCTGAACGCCTGGATGGTGGGCAGGTTGGCGTCGTTGTTGGCCCGCGCGTACTCGTACAGCCAGCTGAGCGAGGACGCGTTGGTCACCGGCGTCCAGAAGTTGAAGCCGTGCGGCACCGCCGTCGCCGGGAAGTCGTTGCCACGAGAGAAGCTCCCGCTGGAGTTGGTGCCGCGGGTGGTCGACGCGTAGTCGGACAGGTGCGCCTGCGGCTTGACCGGCGCCGCGACCTTCAGGGCGATGTCGTCCAGCCAGCCCCGGAACCTGGTCGGCCCACTGGGCGAGTCGTACGCCACCAGGATCCGGTCGACCGTCCTGCCCGCCGCCACCGAACCGATCGACGCGACCACGTTGTTCCACTGGTTGACGTACAGCGCCTTCGACGCGCCCTGCCCCCGCGGGGTCAGCGGAAACCCGTGCTGGTCGCTCGCGCCCAGGTCGCTCAGGTACGTGCCGTCGGTGAAGGCCAGGTCCACCGAGACGTTCGTGGCGTCGTAGTCCAGGTCGCCGTCCGCCAGTTGGGGGAACAAGCGGTAGGACAGCTGAGTACCGGGTTCGACGGCCACGTCGACGTCGAAGACCTTGTTGTACGAGTACGCCCGCCCGTCCGTGAGGTGCGAGCCCGCGTACCGCAGCGCCCGCTTGCCGGTGAAGCCCGCGCCCGCCTTCGCGGTGGGGGAGCCCGTCGGGCCCCGGTCCACCAGCGACAGCATGTCCCGGGGCGCCGGGGACTCGGTGGCACCCGTCGAGAACTGGACGTCGGCGAGCTGCACGATGTCCGCGCCGTGGTTCTTGGTGATGTCCAGCCGGAAGTGCGCGTACCCGGCCGCCGGTTCGGCGAGGTCGTACGAATCCGTCTGGAATCGTTCGGCGAAGTCCTCACCCGAACGGGTGTCGATGGTGGTCCAGTCGGCGCCGTCCGTGGAGCCCTGGAGGGTCCAGTCGGCCGGGTCGCGCTCGGCGGCGTCGTTCGCGGAGGTCAGCGCATACGTCACCAGCCTGATGGGGGCGTCGAGGTCGAACTCGACCCAGCCGGTCGGCGCGAACGTGAGCCATTTGGTGGAGGGTTCGCCGTCGACCAGGTTCTCCTTCACCTCCCCGGCGCCGGTGTTCTCGCCGCTGGCCCGGACGTCGGTGACGTGGTCGGTGACATTGCCGGGGATGCCCGTGCTGTAGCCGCCGTCGACCCCCGAGGCGCGCCGGGTGCCGTCCGGGGTTGTGTCGACCGTGTTCAGCCAGGTGGGCGCCGGGTCACCCGGCTCGAAGGAGGAGGCGAACTCCCGGTCGGCCGCGGCCGTTCGGGTGGGCAGGGCGATGGCCGCGCCCTGCGAGGCGATCACGAGTGCGAACGCCGCCACGACGAGCGTGACGGCCGAACGGCCTCGGGGTAAACCGTTGTTCTTCGATCTGTACCGAGCCCTGTGCCGCATGAGCCAGCACCCTCCCTGGCGATCAGACAACGTTGTCACATGTGGAGTGCAGAAACAGTAGGGCGACAAGTTGCCGATGATGTCAAGGGTGTTGCGTGTGGCATACGGGCACGATGGCGGGTATTCGACCGTGAACCCCGGGGCAGTTCTTCCGGGCGGAACGCGTGGTCGGTTCATATTTCCGCCAGGTCTCAACTCGGAAAAGCAAGAGGGCAACGTTGTGTTCGATCTTGCTCTGCCGCCGGGCAGTGGACTATACCTGTCGGCGTCCGGCTGGCTCAGTGCCGGCTGCGCACAGGCACGACTCACGGGGACTCCCTCGTGCACGACCCCAGCTTCACCATCACCGCGGTGCCGGTTCAGGATCCGGTTCACCGCCTGAGTCCTGGAGAAGGCGAGGACTTGAGCATGGGATCCACGTCCGCCGAGAACGACAGCACCACCGGCGCCGGCCGCCACGACCTCAACGGCAGCGCGGAGGCAGGCGCGTCCGGCCTCGGCCGCCGCGACCTGATCAGGCGCTCCGCCGCGCTCGGTCTGATCTCCGTCCCCACGATGAGCTTCCTGGCCTCCTGTGCGAGCGGCGGCGGTGACTCGGACACCAAGGCCAAGGCGGGCAAGAAGACCGCGAAGAACCCGCTCGGCGTCAACGAGAGCGCCCCGCTGGAGTTCGTGCTGTTCGACGGCGGCTTCGGCACGGAGTACGCCAAGGACGCCGTCAAGGTCTACGAGAAGGACTTCCCCAAGGCCAAGGTGAAGTTCTCCGCCACCCAGAAGATCCAGACGACCCTTCAGCCGCGCTTCAACCAGGGCACCCCGCCCGACCTGATCGACAACTCCGGCGCCGAGCAGATGGACATGGGCGTCCTGTCCGGCAAGAAGCAACTCGCCGACCTCACCCCGCTGTTCGACGCGCCGTCGTACGACGACCCGGCCAAGAAGGTCCGCGACACCCTGCGGCCCGGCATCCTGGAGATGGGCCAGCTCGACGGCGACCCGATCTGGATCATGTACTACGCGTACACGGTCTACGGCGTCTGGTACTCGCAGAAGGCCCTCGACTCGCTGGACGCGGAGTACCCGCAGACGTGGGACGAGATGCTCGCCGTGTGCGCGAAGGCCAAGAAAAAGGGCATGGCCGGGTGGACCTACGCGGGCAAGTACCCGTACTACCTGCCCTTCTCGCTCTACCCGATGATCGGCAAGGTCGGCGGCCGGGAGGTGCTCGACGCGATCGACAACCTGGAGCCGAACGCCTGGAAGGCGCCGGCGGTCAAGGCGTGCTTCGAGGCGTACTACGAGCTGTACAAGAAGGGCTACGTCCTCAAGGGCACGCCCGGTCTGGACCACATCCAGTCGCAGACCGCGTGGGCCGAGGGCAAGGCCCTGTTCATCCCGAACGGCTCCTGGGTGGAGAACGAGTCGGCGAACGTCATCCCCGCCGACTTCGAGCTCGCCGTCTCCGCGCCCTCGGGCATCGACTCCTCCGACAAGCTGCCCTTCGGCACCATCTGGGCCTCCGGCGGCGAGCCGTTCATCGTGCCGGCCAACGCCAAGAACCCCGAGGGCGGCATGGAGCAGCTGCGCATCATGCTCAGCGAGGCGTCGTCCAAGAACTTCACCACCAAGGTGAAGTCCCTGAGCGCCTTCAACGGCGGCACCGACGGCATCACCCTCACCCCGGGCCTCAAGTCGGGCGTCGCGGCCCTCAAGCTCGCGGGCGACAACGTCCTCAACCCCCGCCTCCAGGACTGGTACGTGCAGCTCCAGAAGGAGCAGATCGGGGTGGGCGCGCTCGGCGAGATGATGGCCGGCCGCCTCACCCCCGCCGAGGCCGTCAAGAAGATCCAGGGCTACGCCGACGCGACCGCCAAGGACACGTCGATCAAGCACTACAAGCACCAGTAGCCGCCGGCGGGATGTCGGTGTTGGTCAGCGAAGGTCCGTCACCAGCGGCGGCAAGCGCGCGCAGATTCGGGGTCGGTAGGACATGCAGCACGGCAAGTACCGGTTCATCGCGGGATTCCTGGTCGTCCCCCTGGGGCTGTACGCGCTCTTCGTGATCTGGCCGTTCGTCCAGTCCATCTACTACTCCTTCACGGACTGGACCGGCCTGAGTCCCGAATTCAAAATGGTCGGCTTCGACAACTACACGCGGATGTTCCACGACGACATCTTCTGGAAATCGCTGGAACACAGTCTGCTGTTCGCGTTGGTGCTGCCGCTGGTGACGATCGGACTGGCGCTCTTCCTCTCCTTCATGATCAACGTGGGGGGACGGCACCGGAAGGGCGGGCCCGTCATCACGGGGGTGCGCGGCTCGTCCTTCTACAAGATCGTGTACTTCTTCCCGCAGGTCCTGTCGATCGCGATCGTCGCGTTGCTCTTCGCGTTCGCTTACAACCCGGACAGCGGCGCGATCAACTCCCTGCTGCGCGGCATCGGGCTCGACAGCGTCCAGCCGCTGTGGCTGGGCGACCCGAGCCTCGCGCTGTGGGCGGTGATGGCGGTCCTGGTGTGGTCCTCGGTCGGCTTCTTCGTCGTCCTGTTCTCCGCCGGCATGGCCTCGATCCCGGCGGAGCTGTACGAGGCGGCCCTCCTGGACGGCGCGGGCCGCGCGGCCACGTTCTTCCGGATCACCCTGCCGCTGCTGTGGGACACCGTGCAGTCCGGCTTCGTCTACATGGGCATCCTCGCCCTGGGCGCCGAGTCGTTCGCGGTCGTCCAGATCATGACGACCGGTCCCGGCGGTCCCGACTACTCGACGACGGTCATGGTCCTGTACGTGTACCAGAAGGCGTTCCGGGACGGTCAGGCCGCGTACGCGACCACGATCGGGGTCGCCCTGCTCGTCGTCACGCTGCTGTTCTCGGCGGTCGTGATGCGGCTGGGCCGGCGCGAGCGGCTGGAGTTCTGACCGATGACGACGATCACCGAGGGGACCGACGAGATGCCCGAGCCCGCCGCCTCCGAAGCCGTACCGGCCCCGGCCGAGGCCCCCGTTGCCAAGCTCGACACCCCGGGCGCCACGCCCGCGAAGCCGAAGCGCGAGGGCACCTTCCTCAACGCCTTCTCGCACGGGATCCTCGTGGTGTGGGCGTTCATGGTCGTGATGCCGCTGCTGTGGGCGGTCATGACGTCGTTCAAGGACGACAGGTCGATCTTCACCTCGCCCTGGGCGCTGCCGGACAAGCTGCACTTCGACAACTGGGCGCGGGCCTGGACCGACGCCCACATGAGCGAATACTTCTTCAACACCGTTCTGGTGGTGGGCGGTTCACTCATCGGCACACTCGTGCTGGGTTCGATGGCGGCGTACGTGCTGGCCCGGTTCGACTTCCCGGGCAACCGGTTCATCTACTACCTGTTCATCGGCGGCATGAGCTTCCCGATCATGCTGGCGCTGGTCCCGCTGTTCTACGTCGTGAACAACATGGGCCTGCTGAACACCATCCACGGGCTGATCCTGGTCTACATCGCGTACTCGCTGCCGTTCACGGTGTTCTTCCTGACGTCGTTCTTCCGCACGCTGCCGACCTCGGTCGCGGAGGCGGCGTTCGTCGACGGGGCCTCGCACACCCGGACGTTCTTCCAGATCATGCTGCCGATGGCCAAGCCCGGCCTGATCAGCGTGGGCATCTTCAACTTCCTGGGCCAGTGGAACCAGTACATGCTGCCCACGGTCCTCAACACCGACCCCGACAAGCACGTCCTCACCCAGGGGCTGGTCCAACTCGCCGCCAGCCAGGGCTACAAGGGCGACTGGTCGGGCCTGTTCGCGGGCCTGGTGATGGCGATGATCCCGGTCCTGGCGGCGTACATCGTCTTCCAGCGGCAGGTCGTGCAGGGGCTGACGGCGGGGGCGCTGAAGTAGGGCCCGGCGGCGACGGGACCCGGGCCGACACAAGAATGTGGCCGATGTTCAGCAGGAGATCCGCCGCGGCGCGCCGCGGCCGGGGCGCCGGCGTGCGGCGGGTTGCTCGCGGGGGCGCTCTTCACGCCCGACTCGGCCGCCGCCGACCGGCGCACCCGGCCGGACGCCGCCACCCTCGCCGTCATCGGCCGCATCGCCGAGCGGCCGACCGACCGCAAGGGGAGCCCGCAGGCGACCAGGCACGGCTTCACGGTCGCGTACGATGCGACGTCCGACCGGGTGGCTTCGGCTCCACCGCCCCGGCGGCCGTCAAGAAGGCGGCCCTGCGCACCTCCCGGGCGACGTCGTGGCGCGCTGGGCCAGGGTGTCACCGTTGATCAGCCGCTCCTCCGACGGCAACCCGTTCTACGGCGGCGACGCGATCGACGACCAGTGGGGCCGGTGCACCTCGGGCGCGAACGTCGTGGACGCCCACGGGGTGCCCTACGCGGTCACGGCGGCGCACTGCGGCGGGATCACCGACGACTACACCACCGGCGGCGCGAACCAGGACGTCTACACCAGCCTCAAGGTCTCCGGCAGCGCCGGCACCTACCTGCGCCAGGAGGGCCTCCAGGTCGGCGGCGCCACCACCGGCATCACCCGCGGATACGCCGTGATCAGGAACAACGCCAACGTCTGCTACGGCGGCACGCACCCGAAGAACACCTGCGTCACCAGCGGCCGGGGCATCGAACTCGGCAACGCCTGCCGCATGGCGAAGCCGGGCGACTCCGGCGGGGGCGGTCCGCCAGTTCCGGTTCAACCTCTTGACGGGAGGCGACCCGAACGGCTCAGCTTAGAGTTCACTAGTTGGACATAGACGGGGCCTCATCGAAGCGGTCCCGCGCGCGGGAGGTCGTCGTGGAGACTCCGGGGTCGCAGTCGTCCCTGCACCGAGCCAACCTGGAACGCGTCGTCCGCGCCGTACGGCTGGCCGGATCGCTCACCCAGGCGGAGATCGCCCGGACGACGGGCCTGTCGGCGGCCACGGTCTCCAACATCGTGCGCGAGCTCAAGGACGGCGGAACCGTCGAGGTCACGCCCACCTCGGCGGGCGGACGGCGGGCCCGGGCGGTGAGCCTGAGCGGGGACGCCGGGATCGTCATCGGCATCGACTTCGGCCACACCCACCTGCGCGTCGCCGTCGGCAACCTCGCCCACCAGGTGCTCGCCGAGGAATCCGAGCCGCTGGATGTGGACGCCTCCGCCGCGCAGGGCTTCGACCGGGCGGAAGAGCTGGTCAGGCGGCTGATCGAGGCGACCGGCGTGGAGGTGGCGAAGGTCGCGGGGGTGGGCCTGGGCGTACCCGGGCCGATCGACGTCGAGTCCGGCACCCTGGGCTCCAGCGCCATCCTGCCCGGCTGGATCGGCGCCCGTCCGGCCGAAGAGCTGCGCGGCCGTCTGGGTGTTCCCGTGCACGTCGACAACGACGCCAACCTGGGCGCCCTGGGCGAGTTGGTGTGGGGCAGCGGCCGGGGTGTGCGGGACCTGGCGTACATCAAGGTCAGCAGCGGTGTCGGCGCCGGGCTGGTGATCGACGGCCGGATCTACCGCGGCCCGGGTGGCACAGCAGGAGAAATCGGGCATATTACTCTTGATGAATCCGGTCCCGTCTGTCGCTGCGGCAACCGAGGCTGCTTGGAGACCTTCGCCGCGGCACGTTACGTCCTGCCCCTGCTCCACTCCAGCCACGGCACCGATCTCACCATGGAGACCGTGGTCAGGCTGGCGCGGGACGGTGATCCGGGCTGCCGTCGGGTGATCGCCGACGTCGGCCGCCACATCGGCAGTGGAGTCGCCAACCTCTGCAATCTGCTGAACCCCAGCCGGGTGGTCCTCGGCGGCGATCTCGCCGAGGCCGGAGAGCTGGTCCTGGGCCCCATCAGGGAGTCGGTCGGCCGCTATGCGATCCCCAGCGCCGCGCGTCAACTCTCGGTGCTGCCAGGGGCGTTGGGAGGTCGTGCCGAAGTGCTCGGAGCACTCGCCCTCGCACTCAGCGAGATGGGTGATTCGACCCTTTTGGACGGCACGCTTCCGACGGCGACCCCTGCCTTCACTTAGAGAACGCATGACGCCGTTGCCATCTCGTTAAGAATTTACTTCTTGACGTCGCACGCATGGCCGAGTTGACTTCCAGCCACCTCGGCCGCAACGACGCGGCCTCGTCAGGGAGGTTTCTGAAGTGAACACGCTTATGCGTCGTGCTGCCGTTTCCGTCGCCGTCAGCGCGCTCGCGATCTCGGCGGCCGCCTGTGGCAAGGCCGGCGACGACAAGTCCGACAGCAGCAGCTCGGACAAGTCGATCGGCCTGCTTCTGCCCGACAGCGTCACCACCCGGTACGCCAAGTTCGACAAGCCGTACTTCGACGCCAAGGTCAAGGCCCTGTGCTCCGACTGCACCCTGGAGTACGCCAACGCCGCGGGCAGCGCCTCGACGCAGGCCCAGCAGGTCAGCAGCATGATCACCAAGGGTGTCAAGGTCATCGCGATCAGCGCCGTGGACGCCGCCGCCATCAAGTCCTCCATCCAGGCCGCGGTCGACAAGGGCATCAAGGTCGTCGCCTACGACCGCCTCGCCCAGGGCCCGGTCTCCGCGTACGTCTCCTTCGACAACGAGAAGGTCGGCGAGCTCCAGGGCCAGTCCCTGCTCGACGCGATGGGCTCCAAGGCCACCAAGACGTCCAAGGTCGTCATGATCAACGGCCTGGCCTCCGACCCGAACGCCGCGCTGTTCGCGCAGGGCGCCCACAAGATCCTCGACAGCAAGGTCGACGTCGCCTACGAGCAGGCCGGTGACTGGGACGCCGCGACCGCCGCCAAGAAGATGTCCGCGGCCATCACCCAGCTGGGCGCCAAGAAGATCGCGGGCGTCTACTCCGCGAACGACGCCATGGCCGGCGGCATCGCCACCGTCCTCAAGGGCGCCGGCATCTCCGACACCCCGCTGACCGGTCAGGACGCCGAGCTCACCGGTATCCAGCGGATCATCGCCGGCACCCAGTCCAGCACCATCTACAAGGCGTACAAGCCGGAGGCCGACGCCGCCGCCGAGCTGTCCGTCAACCTGCTGGAGGACAAGAGCATCAAGTCCCTGGCCACCACGACGCAGACCAGCGGTTCCGGCAACAAGGTGCCCTCGCAGCTGCTGACCCCGGTCGCGCTCACCAAGGACAACATCAAGACCACCGTGGTCAAGGACGGTCTCTACACCGTCGCCCAGATCTGCACCACGGACTACGCCGCGGCCTGCAAGAAGGCCGGTCTGGAGTAGCCGCAGGCCGCCGTCCGGCGGCGCGCGAAGCCTGTCCGGTGCCCGTCGCACCCTCATACCCCGCTGTGCGGCGGGCGCCGGACGGATCCCTCGGGGCGAAGCCGTTGCCAACCGGCGTCGGCTGCGCGCATGTTCACCTTGTAAAGCAGTGCCCGGGCAACCAGAATCCTGGCCTCGGCACACCCCTCCGCGCCTTTTGACAAGCGCGGCATCCCCGCCGGTCAGGCGGCGAAGGAGATGGTTCACGTGTCCGCTACGCCCGTGCTGGCGTTGCGCGGAGTCTCCAAGCGATTCGGTGCGGTGCAGGCCCTCACCGATGTCGAGCTGGAGGTCCACGCCGGAGAAGTGGTCGCGCTGGTCGGCGACAACGGCGCAGGAAAGTCCACCCTGGTCAAGACGATCGCCGGAGTGCACCCCATCGATGAGGGCGTCATCGAGTGGGAGGGCAACCCGGTCAGCATCAACAAGCCGCACGACGCCCAGGGACTCGGCGTCGCGACCGTCTACCAGGACCTCGCGCTGTGCGACAACCTCGATGTCGTCGGCAATCTGTACCTCGGCCGTGAGCTGCTGCGCCGCGGTGTCATCGACGAGGTCACGATGGAGAAGAACGCGCGCGAACTGCTGAGCACGCTCTCCATCCGCATCCCCAGTGTGCGCATCCCGATCGCCAGCCTCTCCGGCGGTCAGCGCCAGGTCGTCGCGATTGCCCGCGCGCTGATCGGCGACCCCAAGGTCGTCATCCTCGACGAGCCCACCGCCGCCCTCGGCGTCGAGCAGACCGCGCAGGTCCTCGACCTCGTCGAGCGGCTGCGCGAGCGCAACCTGGGCGTCATCCTCATCAGCCACAACATGGCCGACGTCAAGGCGGTCGCGGACACCGTCGCCGTGCTGCGTCTGGGCAAGAACAACGGCTCCTTCCCGGTGAAGGACACCAGTCAGGAAACGATCATCGCCGCGATCACCGGGGCCACGGACAACGCCGTGACCCGTCGTGCGGGGCGCACCCCGGAGGCGGCAAAGTGAGCGACACGTCCAACCCCGTGAAGAAGGAAGCGGAGCCGGAGCCCCAGAACACGGTGGCCCCGGCGGACGACCCGACGGCCGCGCCCGTCCCGGTCGTCGACCCCCGCCTGCTGGTCCGTGAAGAGGGCCTCAAGGGCTACTGGACCGAGTTCAAGCGCAAGGTCAAGGGCGGCGAGATCGGCTCCCTGCCGGTCGTCGTCGGGCTGATCATCATCTGGACCATCTTCCAGGTGAAGAACGACCGGTTCCTCAGCGCCGAGAACCTGTCCAACATCAGCTTCTACCTGTCGGCCACCGGCATGCTCGCCATCGGCCTGGTCTTCGTGCTGCTGCTCGGCGAGATCGACCTGTCGGTCGGTTCCGTCAGCGGTCTGGCGTCCACCCTGTTCGCCGTGTTCGTGGTCAACCACTCCATGAACCCCTGGCTGGGGCTGATCCTCACCCTGCTGATCGGTGTCGGCATCGGCGCCCTGCACGGCTGGTTCTTCGCCAGGATCGGGGTACCGGCCTTCGTCGTCACCCTGGCCGGCTTCCTCGGCTGGAACGGCCTGATGCTGTGGCTGCTCGGCTCCAGCGGCACCATCAACCTCCCGGACAACGGTCCGGTGCACCTGCTCGGCCAGCGGTCCTTCTTCATGGACCAGGCCGTCATCGGTGCCTATCTGCTGGCCGCCCTCGGGGTCGCCTCGCTGCTCGCCGGATCGCTCATCGAGCAGAGCCGCCGCAAGGCCGCCGGGGTGCCCTTCCGCACCAACGGCGAGATCGCGCTGCGCGTCGGCGCGCTCGCGGTGGCCGCGTTCGTCGCCGCGTACGTGCTGAACTCCTCCTCCGGTGTGTCCAACGCCCTGGTGATCTTCCTCGCGTGCCTGGTGATCGTGGACTTCGTGCTGCGGCGTACGCCGTTCGGCCGCAAGGTGTTCGCGGTCGGCGGCGGGATCGAGGCGGCGCGCCGTGCCGGTATCAACGTGTCGATGGTGCGGATCATCGTGTTCGCCCTCGCCGGTGGGTTCGCGGCGGTCGGCGGCATGTTCTTCGCCGGGCAGACGCAGAGCGCCTCGCTCACCTCCGGTGGCGGCAACACGCTGATGCTCGCCATCGCCGCGGCGGTCATCGGCGGCACCAGCCTCTTCGGCGGGCGCGGCACGGTGTGGTCGGCGCTGCTGGGCATGCTGGTCATCCAGTCGATCCAGACCGGTCTCGACCTGCTCAACATGAACACGTCGATCCAGTACATGATCACCGGTGCGGTGCTCCTGGGCGCCGTGGTCATCGACTCCGTCTCCCGCAAGAGCCAGAAGGCGGCCGGACGCGCGTAACGCTCGTCCCCCTCAAGCCTGTGCCCGGTACCAACGGCGGTGCCGGGCACAGTCATGTCCCAGGCCATTCTTGGGTACAGCCGTTCGCGTGAGGTACGTCGCACCGCCCGGGCGTTGCCCGGAGAAGCGGAACACTAGACTCGTCAAGCCCGGCAACAGCTCTACTGCAAGGAGGCACGGGTGCCGCTGCTGACCCGCATCAGGGGACCGCGCGATCTGGACCGGCTCAGCCTGGAGCAGCTGGACCAGCTGGCGGAGGAGATCCGGAGCTTCCTGGTCCAGGAGGTCTCCAAGACCGGCGGACACCTGGGTCCCAACCTCGGGGTGGTCGAGCTGACCATCGCCCTGCACCGGGTCTTCGAGTCCCCGAAGGACAAGGTCCTGTGGGACACGGGCCACCAGTCCTACGTGCACAAGCTGCTCACCGGCCGCCAGGACTTCTCGCGGCTGAAGATGAAGGGCGGCCTCTCCGGCTACCCCTCGCAGGCCGAGTCCGAGCACGACGTCATCGAGAACTCGCACGCCTCCACCGTCCTGGGCTGGGCCGACGGTCTCGCCAAGGCCAACCAGATCCGCGAACGCGACGCCCATGTCGTCGCCGTCATCGGTGACGGCGCCCTGACCGGCGGCATGGCCTGGGAGGCTCTCAACAACATCGCCGACGCCAAGGACCGGCCCCTGGTCATCGTCGTCAACGACAACGAGCGGTCCTACGCGCCCACCATCGGCGGGCTCGCCAACCACCTCGCCACCCTGCGCACCACCGACGGGTACGAGCGGTTCCTGGCCCGGACGAAGGAGGTGCTGGAGCGCACCCCCGTCGTCGGCAAGCCGCTCTTCGACACCCTGCACGGCGCCAAGAAGGGGCTGAAGGACTTCATCGCCCCGCAGGGGATGTTCGAGGACCTCGGCCTGAAGTACGTCGGCCCCATCGACGGGCACGACATCGATGCCCTGGAGTCCGCGCTCTCCCGCGCCAAGCGCTTCGGCGGCCCCGTCATCGTGCACTGCCTCACCGAGAAGGGCCGCGGCTACCAGCCCGCCCTCCAGGACGAGGCCGACCGCTTCCACGCCGTCGGCAGGATCCACCCCGACACCGGCCTGCCGATCTCCGCCTCCGGTGCCGACTGGACCTCCGTCTTCGGCCAGGAGATGGTCGAACTCGGCAAGGAGCGCGACGACATCGTCGCCATCACCGCCGCCATGCTCCAGCCCGTCGGCCTGGACAAGTTCGCCAAGGCGTTCCCCGACCGGGTCTACGACGTCGGCATCGCCGAGCAGCACGCGGCCGTGTCGGCGGCGGGCCTCGCCGCCGGTGGCGTCCATCCCGTTTTCGCGGTGTATGCGACATTCCTCAATCGTGCCTTCGATCAGGTTCTGATGGATGTCGCCCTCCACAAGTGCGGTGTGACCTTCGTACTGGACCGGGCGGGCATCACCGGCACCGACGGCGCCTCCCACAACGGCATGTGGGACATGTCGATCCTCCAGGTCGTCCCCGGGCTCCGGCTGGCCGCCCCGCGCGACGCCGACCAGGTCCGCGCCCAGCTGCGCGAGGCCGTCGCGGTCGACGACGCGCCGACCGTGGTGCGCTTCTCCAAGGGCGCCGTCGGCCCCGCCGTACCCGCGGTGGGCCGGGTCGGCGGCATGGACGTCCTGCGCGAGCCCGGCACCGACCGGCCCGACGTGCTGCTGGTCTCCGTCGGCGCGCTGGCCCCCATGTGCCTGGAGATCGCCTCGCTCCTCGACAAGCAGGGCATCTCCACCACCGTCGTCGACCCGCGCTGGGTCAAGCCGGTGGACGAGGCCATGGCCCCGCTCGCCGACCGGCACCGCGTGGTCGTCACCGTCGAGGACAACTCCCGGGTCGGCGGCGTCGGTTCGACGATCGCGCAGGCCCTGCGGGACGCGGGCGTCGACGTGCCGCTGCGCGACTTCGGCATCCCGCCGCGCTTCCTCGACCACGCCTCCCGCGCCGAGGTGATGACGGAGATCGGCCTCACCGCCCCCGACATCGCCCGCCAGGTCACCGGCCTGGTCGCCAAGTTGGACGGCCGGTACGAGCGCACCGCGTCCGAGATCGACTCGGTGCGGTCCGCCCGCGACTGAGTGGCGCCGGCGCTCCCCCACACGGGCCGGTTCCGTCACCCGATGCGGTGACGGAACCGGCCCGCGTGTGTGGGACGCCCCGCCCCCGGGCACCCGCCCCTCGCCCCCTCTTGATCACGTCGGGGACGGCAAGCGTGGGAGGTACGCCCGTGACCAGCACTCTCTTCAGGACGAAGAAGGTCGAGCAGTCCATCCTCGACACCGAGGAACCGGAGCACGCGCTCAGGAAATCGCTGTCCGCCCTGGACCTGACGGTCTTCGGCGTCGGCGTCATCATCGGCACCGGCATCTTCGTGCTCACCGGCACCGTCGCCAAGAACAACGCCGGCCCCGCCGTGGCACTCGCCTTCGTCGTGGCCGGGGTCGTCTGCGGACTCGCCGCGATCTGCTACGCCGAGTTCGCCTCCACCGTCCCCGTGGCGGGCTCCGCGTACACCTTCTCGTACGCCTCCCTGGGGGAGCTGCCCGCCTGGATCATCGGCTGGGACCTGGTCCTCGAATTCGCCCTCGGCACGGCGGTGGTGGCGGTCGGCTGGTCCGGCTACATCCACTCGCTGCTCGACAACGCGGGCTGGCACCTGCCCGAGGCGCTCAGCGGCCGGGACGGCGCCTCCGGCTTCGGCTTCGACATCCTCGCCGCCGGTCTGGTGCTGCTGCTGACGGCGATCCTCGTCCTCGGGGTGAAGCTCTCCGCGCGCGTGACCACCCTCGTGGTCGCCGTCAAGGTGACGGTCGTGCTGGTCGTGATCGCCGCGGGCGCCTTCTTCATCAAGGGCGACAACTACAAGCCGTTCGTCCCCAAGGCCCAGACCGTCGAGGCGGGCGGCAGCCTCAAGGCCCCGCTGATCCAGCTGATGTTCGGCTGGGCGCCCTCCAACTTCGGCGTGATGGGCATCTTCACCGCCGCCTCCGTGGTCTTCTTCGCCTTCATCGGCTTCGACGTCGTCGCCACCGCCGCCGAGGAGACCCGCAACCCGCAGCGGGACATGCCCCGCGGCATCATCGGCTCGCTGATCATCTGCACCACGCTGTACGTGGCCGTGTCGGTCGTCGTCACCGGCATGCAGAAGTACAGCTCGCTGTCCGTGGACGCCCCGCTCGCCGACGCCTTCAAGGCCACCGGGCACCCCTGGTACGCGGGGTTCATCAGCTTCGGCGCCGCCGTCGGGCTGACCTCGGTGTGCATGATCCTGCTGCTCGGCCAGACCCGGGTGTTCTTCGCGATGAGCCGGGACGGGCTGCTGCCCCGGTTCTTCTCGCACGTCCACCCGCGCTTCCGCACCCCCTACCGGCCGACGATCCTGCTCGGCGTGGTCATCGCGATCGTCGCGGGCTTCACGAGCCTGAGCGAGCTGGCCGAACTGGTCAACATCGGCACGCTGTTCGCGTTCATCGTGGTCGCCGTCGGGGTGCCGATCCTGCGCCGCACCCGGCCCGACCTGCCCCGCTCCTTCCGCACCCCGTGGGTCCCGGTCCTGCCGGTCGTCTCCGTGCTCGCCTCGCTGTGGCTGATGCTCAACCTGCCCGCCGAGACCTGGCTGCGCTTCGGCATCTGGATGGCGATCGGCTTCTTCGTCTACTTCCTCTACGGCCGCTCGCACAGCCGGCTGGCCCAGGACACCCGGCAGCCGGGCGGCGTGGCCCCCTGACGACCGCTCAGCGGGGCCCGCGCACTGTCCGGGGCCCCGCCACCCGAGCACCCAACTCGCCCACCCGGCGCCGTAGTTCACGATCCGCCGTGACGACGAGACAGGCGCGGCCGACGGCTTCGGCGGCCAGTTCGGTGATCCGGTCGTCGCCGCTGCCGGGGGCCGCGTCCACCCGGACGCCGGGCACCGAGGCGACACCCCGCGCGGCGCCCTCGACCACCAGCACGATCTCCACCGGACCCTCGGCCCCGGGCACCCCGTGCTCCGCGAGCCGGTCCCGCAGCCGTTCGGCGGCACCGCGCCGGTCGCGCCACCAGCCGTCGGGGACGGAGCCGACGACATTGGCGGCGTCGATGATCACGAGAGTCGTCGTCACGGCGTTTCCTTCCGGGTGGCGGTTGCCGACGCCGAGGCTATCCGGCCGCCGCCGAGGCTGTCGGCCGCAGGCCGTGTGTACCGCCCGCCGGAAGGGCCCGGCCTATCCGCCCGTCGCCGGTGACTTCTTCGCCGACGCGGGGATCGTCGAGTCCGTGCGGATCGCCTTCCACAGCGTCGACGCGTTCGGCTCGGCCGCGATCACCCGGTTCGGGTCGATCCTGTCGTACGCCACCGGGAGCATGATCGTCTCCATGGTGGCCGGGTCGACGCCGTTCAGGCTGCGGCCGAAGTCCGCCAGCTTGGTGAGCGAGCCGAGGCCCGAGTCCGTGGTGAGGGCCTGGGTCAGCGACTTCGCGATCCGGTACGACTTGGTGGGGCTGCCCAGCAGGTCCTGCTTCTTGATCTCGGCGAGCAGGGCCAGCATGAACTGCTGCTGGAGCCCGATCCGCCCGAGGTCGCTGCCGTCCCCGATGCCGTGCCGGGTGCGCACGAACTGCAGGGCCTGAGTGCCGTCGAGGCGGTGGGTGCCGGCCGTCAGGTCCAGGCCGCTGGAGGTGTCGTGGATGTCCTGGTCGACGGTCACGGTCACCCCGCCGATCGCGTCCACGAGCCCCTTGAACCCGGCGAAGTCGATCTCCACGTAGTGGTCCATGCGCACCCCGGACATCTGCTCCACGGTCTTGACCACGCAGGCCGGACCCACCTGGGAGTAGATCGAGTTGAACATCACGCGCTTCGCGGAGGCCACCGTCGTACCGTCGGACTTGGTGCACGCCGGGCGGGTCACCAGGGTGTCGCGCGGGATGCTGACGGCGACGGCCTTCTTGCGGCCCTCGGGTATGTGCAGGACGAGCGCGGTGTCCGAGCGGGCGCCGGAGACGTTGCCGGTGCCGAGCGAGGCGTTGGCGCCCGCGCGCGAGTCGGAGCCCAGGACGAGGATGTTCTGCCCGGACGTCGGGAGCTTCTCGGGGCGGTCGTCGCCGAGCGTCTTGTCGATGTCGATGTCGTCGATGCCGCTGTTGAGGTCGTTGTACAGCCAGTACCCGGTGCCGCCGGCCGCGAGGACGAGCACGAGCAGCGTCAGCAGGATCCACCGGCCCGTCCGGCGCTTGCCCCGGCCGCCGGCTCTGCGGCCGCGCCCTCGGGCACGCCCCCCGCCGGAGCCGTCGCCGGGCGGGGCGGTGGTGCCGGGGCTCGCGTCGGGGATCGTCGTGTCGGGGCTCATGCTGGTTCGGTTCCTCCGTGCCCGGCGGCCTGGGCGACCGCGAATGGTCGACGACGGCGCGCCGGATGGGCGCCGGGTCGGTGCGTGGACGTGCCGCGCCGCACCCGGCAGAGGTGTGCCGGTGCGTGCGTGCAATGCGGGGGCATCGCAGGGGGAGGGGACCAGAGCCCGTGCGGCGTCGGTCACATGCCGATCACATGCCGATGCCTCGGACTGGTGTCCGAGCACTATAGACGGACCCCCGGCCGGTCGGGAACGCGCACCCACGAATCGGCCACATGATCACCTCAACTGTGATCTCGCTGAGGGAAAAAAGGGATAAAACTGGTCGAGTTACCCGTGTAATCAGATCGTTCCTGGACAATGGAAAGAAGTTGGTGTGAATATTCGAGCCAGGCGGTCGTCGTTCACAGGCAACTGATGGGCGGGGCTGCCGCGGGGGGCAGGTGGAGTTCAGCAAGGACAGTGATGTCGTGTACGGCCCCGCTGCTCGTGTTGTGAACCCCGCCGACCGGAGCCCGTCCGGCGGCACCGACGTCTGGAGTCCAGCCGCCCGTGATGCTCTCCGTCATCGTGCCGATGTACAACGTGCGGGACTACTGCGTCACGACGCTGAAGTCCCTCGCCGCCAACGCCCGGCACGACTTCGAGTTCATCGTCATCGACGACTGCTCCACCGACGGCACCGACCGGATCCTCCAGCGGGAGATCACCAAGGTGCCCGGTGGCGTGCTCTACCGCACCCCGCACAACTCCGGCATCTCGGCCACCCGCAACGCCGGACTGCGCCTGGCCCGCGGCCGGTACGTGGCCTTCCTCGACGGCGACGACTG
The DNA here is from genome assembly GCA_001298575.1 of Actinobacteria bacterium OK074. GTDB lineage: Bacteria > Actinomycetota > Actinomycetes > Streptomycetales > Streptomycetaceae > Streptomyces. The sequence continues at coordinate 32,176 of LJCV01000221.1, read as the reverse complement.
GTTCGCGCCCGGCTATCTGACCAAGCTCGTCGACGCGATCGAGCAACTGGGCGTCGACTTCGTACGCACCGACCACATCCGGGTCGTCGGACGCAAACGGGAGGTCGTACGGGCGCCGCAGGGCACCCGGGGCGTCCCGCTGTCCCCGATCGACTCGATCATGCCGGTGAACGTGTCGACCATGGTCGACTACCCGCTGGTGTGGGCCGGCATCTTCAACCGCGAGGCCCTCGCCGCCCGTGACCTGCTGTTCTTCGACGAGACGCTGCGCACCGCCGAGGATCGGATGTGGACCTGGCGGCTGCACCTGTACACCGACTCGTACGCGACCGTGGACCTGGCGGGCATCTTCTACCGCCGTGACGTCACCACTTCGCTGACCCGCATCCCGGACGAGCGCCAGCTCGACTTCATCCCCTGCTTCGACCGGGTCGCCCGCGAGGTGGCCGCCCACCCGTGGGGCGAGGCGATCATGCCCAAGGTGATCCGCACCTACTGCGCGATGATGGCCATCCACCTCGACCGCGCGGAGATGTACGAGGACGACGTGCGGGAACTGCTCAAGTCCCGCTCCGCCCGCGCCCTGGACGAACTGCCCCAGGAACTGCTGGAGCGCACCCTCCTGGAGATGGGCGAGCGCCGCTCCGCCCTCATCGACTCGGTGCGCGAGCGCGTCCCGGCCCACGCCGCCGCCCGGCCCGAGGCCCCCGCGGTGTCGCTGCCGCGGAGCCCCGCCGCCGTGCGCACCCCCGCCACCGACCACCACGCCACCATCCAGCACCCCGCCGCCGATGACGTGAACTACGCGCGCAGACCGGCCCGGCAGGGCGTCACGGGCATTCCGAGCCAGCCGGGCCGCCGGTTCGTTCCGCGGAGTGCGCGGATCCCGGCCTGACGAAGAGCCGTCGCATGAAGACCCAGATATTCGTCGCCTCGACGCTGTACGGAGCCCTCACCCTGGCCGCCGCGATCGACGGCGGCCAGTTCGGCCCCGCCGAGGGCACCCGGCGCGTCCTCGCGGTGTGCACCAACACGGAGATCCCCGAAGTCACCACCCCGCTGGACGCGATGCGGGGCTTCGAGACGCTGCGGTCGCGGTGGGACGCGGTGATCTCCTGGAACGAGGAGATCTACCCGTACCACCCCAGCATGTGGGACCCGCGGGTGGAGGACGTGCCCATGTGGCGCGAACTCCTCGGCATGCGCTGGGGGTTGGCGCGGGGCCCGCTGGAACTGGTCGTCGAGTCGATCCAGGTCAAGCCCGCGCTGGCCTTCTGCAAGATCTTCCGCGAGGCCCGCATCACGGTCTACGCCGACGGCCTGATGACGTACGGGCCCACCCGCAACGACCTGCCCAGCGACGTCTTCACCCGGATCGACCGGGTCCTCTACCTCGACCTCATCCCCGGGCTGCTGCCGCTGCTGCTGAGCGAGTACCGGGTGCCCTCCGAACCGGTCGACCCGCACGCGGTGCAGCGCGTCTTCGCCGAGTTCGGCGAGGCGTGCCGGCCCGCGCTCCAGGAGCTGATCCCGCCGGGCTTCCCCGCGGGCATGTCCGGCGCGGCCATGCTGCTGGGGCAGTACCTCTCCAGCATCGGTCTGCTCACCGAGGAGGAGGAAGAGGCCCTGCATCTGCGGATGTTCGAGTCCGCGGTCCGCCTCGGCTTCACCTCGGTGCTGTTCAAACCGCACCCCAGCGCCCCGCAGTCCTTCACCGACTCCCTGGTCACCCGGGCCGCCGAACTCGGGGTCCAACTCCTCGTGCTGGACACGCCGTTGCTCGCCGAGGCGGTCTACGGCCAGCTGCGCCCGGTGGTCGTGATCGGCTGCTTCTCCACCGCGCTGTTCACGGCCCGCGCGATCTACGGCATCCCGGCGGCCGCGGTCGGTGCCCAGGAGGTGCTGCGCAAACTCCGGCCCTACCCCAACAGCAACCGGATCCCGGTCACCATCTGCGAGGTGGCCCTGCCCGACCTGGAGGGCGCCGGGTTCAACGTGCCCGACCTGCTGGGTCATCCCGACTGGGTGCGCGGGGAGTTGACCGAGTACATCGCGGCCGTCGGCTACTGCATGCAGTCCGGCCGCTATCCGCAGCTGCGGGAGCGCGCCGTCGCCTACATCACCCGTGTCCTGCCGGAGCTGGACACCCGGCCGGTGCTGCGGATGCACTTCAAGCCGGACCTCCTGTTCAAGCTCTCCCTGCCGGGGGCGCCCTCGGAGGCCGAGATGGGCGCGCTGATCCGGGCGAACCGGGCCAAGCCCATCGAAGGGTTCCAACTCCCCGCGGAGCCGACCGAGGAGGAGCTGAGCGTGGACTCCTTCAAGGAGCGGCTGGAGGTCGGTGACGTCGAGAGCGCGCGACGTATCGGTGAGGAGATCTTGAAGAAACGGAAGCCGGTCGACGTGCTCATCGGCATGGCCCATATCTTCGTCAGGGAAGGCGACACCGAGCAGACCAAGCGCATGCTCTCCCTGGCGGCGATGGCACGTGACGATCGTGCCATGATCTGGATCAGGATTGCCGAGATCGCGGCTCTGATGGGTAAGGATGGGAAGGCGTTGCGGACGTTCGCGGCCCAGGAGGCGCTCCGGATCAACCCCGAGTCCACCGCCGCGGCCCGGCTCGTGACGGCCCGGGGTGCTCGCAGGGTGGTCCGGTCGATGGAGACCGGAACAAACTGAGAGATGTGTCACTGAACCCGGGGAAACCTGGATGTACAGCTGTATACACCGGTTAAATGACCAATCAACAAGTAAAAGACTCTCCAAGTGCGGCCGCCCGGCCATTCGTTGGCGGGGCGAAGTCGAAGCGAGAGGGACAAGCAGAGGCGATGCGGATTCACGTACTTGCCGACTCCGACACCCGGTGGAAGTGGGGTGGCGAGTTGGCCCAGCGGCTTCACTCCGAACCGCGGGTGCACGCCCATCTGCTCAACGGTAGGGCCACGCCCACCGAGCGGCAGATGGCCGAAGTGGGCATCGAACCCGACACGGTCACCCAGTCCACGGTCGCCGAGTTCATCCAGAACCCCGAACTCGCCCACGCGGACGTACTGATCGTCGGTTCCGTCGGCGGCACCACCCAGGCGATCCTGCACGGCCTGGCCCGCCGCTTCGAACACACCCGCAAGCGCCCGGTCCTGGTCACCGGCTACGTCGGCGTCGTCTACGAGAACGTCACGGACGGACTCATGCTGCGCGGCGGCGCGGACATCGTCCTCGCCAACAGCCCCTTCGACGCCCGCCGGTTCCGCGAGATCTACGGCGGCCTCGGCGTCGACACCGACAGCGTCGTACAGACCGCGCTGCCCTTCCTCGCCGACCACGAGGCGTACGACGACACCCGCGCCGGGGCCACCCACCCCGTCACGGTGACCTTCGCCGTCCAGCCCTCGGTGCCCAAGGAACGCGAGGGCCGCCTCTACATCCTGGGCCGCGCCTTCCAGCACGCCCGGCTGCACCCCGAGCGCGAGGTCATCATCAAGCTGCGCTCGCAGCCCGGCGAGGCGACCACGCACATCGAGAAGGACCACTACGAGCTGCTCGCCGAGCGCCTGGAGCAGGAGCAGCCGCCCAACCTGCACTTCGTCTACGGCAACATGGCCGAGGTCCTCGACCGCACCGACCTCATGGTCACGGTCAGCTCCACCGCCGCCCTGGAGTCCATGCAGCGCGGCATCCCCACGGTGATCCTCAGCGACTGCGGTGTCCGCGAGGTGCACGGCAACCACTACTTCACCGGCTCCGGCTGCGTCGCCTCGTGGGACGACATCGACGCGGGCCGCCTGCCGCACGCCCGCCGCGAGTGGCTGGAGGACCAGGGCATCCTCGCCAAGGACCCCTACGAGCAACTGCGGCGCCGTATCGCCGAACTGGTGGACATACCGGGCGGACTCCCGCCGATCAAGCCGTACTACACGATGCAGAACGCCGCCGCCTACCTGCCCAAGCTGCTGTCCCGGCGCGGCCTGGACACCGACGGCACGCCGCTGCCGTACTCGGAGCCCAATGCCCAGCGGCGCAGCCTGATGGCGCGGGCCTCGCGCAAGGCGCTGCGGCGCGCCTACCGGTTCGGCGCCCAGACGGTGGCGCCGAAGATCCAGCGCTGGGGCGGTCTGTGACCGTTCCCGGACGCCGGGAGTCCCCGCTGTTCCGCCGCCGCGGCTGACCACCGACGGCCGGGGCGTGTACGACAACGTCCGCCCCGGCCCCCTCGGTTGTCCGTTTCGCGGCCGATTTCGCGCGCCCGGAGGGTTTTTCCGACCACCCTCATAGGGATCACAGAGACCTCCCACGTAGTCTTTGCCGTTCACCCCCGCACCACGCGGTGTTCACGTTCCCACCCGACCCACACCTCATGAGGCCCGACATGTCACCCTCCGCGCCAGCCGCCGATCCCGTCGTCATCGCCGTCATACCGGCTCGCGGTGGCTCCAAGGGCATCCCCGGCAAGAACGTCGCCCCGGTCGCCGGGGTGTCGCTGATCGGCCGGGCGGTCCGTGCGTGTCTGGGGTCGGGGCGGGTGACCCGGGTCGTGGTGAGCACGGACGCCGAACCCATCGCGGCCGAGGCGCGCCGCCACGGGGCCGACGTCGTGATCCGCCCCGCCGAGCTGGCCTCCGACACCGCGACCAGCGAGTCCGCGCTGCTGCACGCCCTGGACACCGTCGAGGAGCAGGACGGCGTCGCCGCCGACGTCCTGCTGTTCGTGCAGGCCACCAGCCCCTTCCTGTCCACCGTGGACATCGATGGCGTGGTCTCGGCCGTCCTGGACGGCGGCGCCGACTCCGCGTTCACCGCCTCCCCCTTCCACGGCTTCGTCTGGCGCGGCACCCGCGAGGAGGGCCGCGTCGAGGTCGCCCGCGCCGAGGGCGTCAACCACGACAGCGCCGAGCGGCTGCGCCGCCAGGACCGCCCGGAGGAGTTCCTGGAGACCGGCGCCGCCTACGCGATGCGCGCGGCCGGCTTCCGCGCGAAGAACCACCGCTTCTTCGGCAACGTGGCCGCCGTCCCCGTCGACCCGGCCCGCACCCTGGAGATCGACGACCCCAGCGACCTCGACCGGGCCCGCGCGCTGGCCCCGCTCGTCGAGGCGGGCCCCTTCCCGACCCGCGCCGACGTCGACGCCGTCGTCCTGGACTTCGACGGCACCCAGACCGACGACCGCGTCTGGATCGACGCCGACGGCCACGAGACGGTCGTCGTCAACCGCGGTGACGGCATGGGCGTCTCGCGGCTGCGGGCCGCCGGGATCCCGGTGCTGATCCTCTCCAGCGAGACCAACCCGGTGGTCGCCGCCCGCGCCCGCAAGCTCCAGGTCCCGGTCATCCAGGGCACGTTGACCAAGGACGCCGAACTCCGCAAGTGGTACGAGACGGAAGGGATCGACCCCGACCGGATCCTCTACGCGGGCAACGACGTCAACGACCTGCCCTGCTTCGAACTTGTCGGCTGGCCCGTGGCCGTGGCCGACGCCCACGACATCGTCCGTGAACGAGCACGCGTCGTGACCACGTCACGCGGGGGCCACGGCGTTGTCCGCGAAATAGCAGCACACCTTCTGGGAAAGGCCCTGTAGAACCATGAGTTACACCCGTACCCGTCAGATCGGTTCCCGTGTGGTCGGCCCGGGCTCGCCCGCGTACGTCATCGGCGAGATCGGCATCAACCACAACGGTGAGCTGGAGAACGCCCTCGCGCTCATCGACGCCGCCGCCGAAGCCGGCTGCGACGCGGTCAAGTTCCAGAAGCGCACGCCGGAGATCTGCACCCCGCGCGACCAGTGGGACATCGAGCGCGACACCCCCTGGGGTCGCATGACCTACATCGACTACCGCCACCGCGTCGAGTTCGGCGAGGCCGAGTACCGCTCCATAGACGAGTACTGCAAGTCCAAGGGCATCGACTGGTTCGCCTCCCCGTGGGACACCGAGGCCGTCGCGTTCCTGGAGAAGTTCGACGTCCCGACCCACAAGGTGGCCTCCGCCTCCCTCACGGACGACGAGCTGCTGCGTGCCCTGCGCGCCACCGGCAAGACGATCATCCTGTCCTCCGGCATGTCGACCCCGGCCCAGATCCGCCACGCGGTCGAGGTCCTCGGCTCCGAGAACATCGTGCTCCTGCACGCCACCTCGACCTACCCGGCCAAGGCCGAGGAGCTCAACCTCCGGGTCATCAACACCCTGGAGAAGGAGTACCCGAACGTCCCGATCGGCTACTCCGGCCACGAGATCGGCCTCCAGACCACCGTCGCCGCGGTCGCCATCGGCGCCGTCATGGTCGAGCGCCACATCACCCTCGACCGCGCCATGTGGGGCTCCGACCAGGCCGCGTCCGTGGAGCCGCAGGGCCTCACCCGCCTGGTCCGTGACATCCGCACCATCGAGGAGGCCCTCGGTGACGGCGTCAAGAAGGTCTACGAGTCGGAGCTGGGCCCGATGAAGAAGCTGCGCCGCGTCTCCGGCGTGGTCGCCGAGTCCGCCGAGGCTCCGGTCGCGTAACGCCCGATGAGAACCCTTGCCCTGGTGGAGAGCCCGGCCCAACTGCTCAACGTGGCGGAATGGGCGTACTACGCGCGTCAGCGCGAGGAGGGCACGCGTACGCGTGTGCCGGGCCAGTACCGGGGCGAGGGTGTCGGACGTGAGGGCACCGACCGGCTCGTGCCCAAGCGCTATGTCGACGTGGCCGTCCTGCTGCCGCTCGACCCGCACTCCCGGGCTCAGTTGGCCCGGGTGGCCAAGCTGACCTCCGGCGGTCTGCGGGTGCGGACCTTCGAGGTCAGGGCCGGGACGGTGGGCCGCTTCCGCCAGTTCGCCGCCGTCCGAAGACTCGTCGCGCGCGCCGACCGGCTGGTCGTGGGCGACCTGTTCTCCGGCATGGTGCAGACGCTCCTTCCGGCCGCCAGGGCACGGGAGTTGGTGATCGTCGACGACGGCACCGCCACCACCGAGTTCGTGCGCATCATGGCCGAGGGGCGCCGGCTGACCCGCTGGCACCAGCAGGGCGGCGGCCAGGGCGGCGGCGGCCGGGCCATGCACTGGCTCCTCGAACCCTCGCTGCGGCGCTCCCTGTTCACCTGCATGGAGGTCGAACCGCCGCCCGGCATCACGATCGTGCCCAACGGGTACGTCTGGACCCGGTTCCACTTCCCGAAGCCGCTCACCCGCACCGGGGCCGATCTCCTGGGCACCTCCCTGGTGGAGACCGGGATCGTGGGGGAGGACCGCTACCTCGAAGCGGTACGAACCGTCGTACGCACCCGGGGAGTCGACCGCTATCTCGCCCATCGGCGCGAGAGCGAGGACAAGTTGCGGCGGATCACCGCCGCGACCGGGGTGAGCGTGCTGCGGCCCGACGTGCCGCTGGAGCTGCTCGCCGCACAAGGCCCCATCGGGCACACCGTGTTGACGTTTCCGTCCACGGTGGCCCACACGCTGCCGATCGTGCTGCACGAGCGGGGCGTGCGGGTCGAGCTGTGCGAGATCGACGAGGCATGGCTCACACCGGGGACGTCGTCCCATGCGGCGGAGTTCCTGCGGGAGATGGCCCGCTCGGCGATGAACCGGCACGGGTTGACCGCGGTGCACATCTGACGGTCGGTGCACATCTGACGGCGGGGGTCTTCTGGCAGCTTGGGTCTCAAGAGCCGACCGCCGGTCGCTCAGACCGCCTGCCAAGCCCCCAGCGCCAAGCCCTCGCCCGCCGACTGCCGGCTCAGCCGCAGTACCCCGTCGGTGCCGAACAGGGCAAGGACGATGCGGTCGTTGCCGTCCAGCGCCACCGCCGGGTCGCCCGCGCAGGGCTGGCCGATCTCGGCCCACTCCACGCCCCACTCCTCCGCGTTGGTCACGAAGGCGCCGAAGACCGGGCTGCCGCCCAGGCCGCGGTGGACGATCACCGTGCAGTCCTGGCCGTCGACGTCCGTGCGCAGCGCGCAGGGGGCGGCGCCCTGGTCGGGGGCCCCGCCGATGGGGACCACGGAACCGTTCGGGCGGATCGCCATCAGGCCGCCGGACCGGGCATCCGAGACGTAGTACGTCAGCTGGTCCTCGGAGGTCTCCAGGCCCACCCCGCTGCCCGGCACCATGCTCACCGGCACGTCCTCCAGGCGCTCGAACTCGCCGCCCCGCACGGCCTGTTGCCAGTGGTGGGCGGGCTTGTCGGAGGGGGCGAGCACGCCGATGCGGCCCTTGGAGGTGACGCCGACGGTCACGCCCTCGTGCAGCGCGCTGCCGCGCAGGTCCACCCAGGGGTTCCACTTGCCGCCCTTGTCCTCGGTCAGCAGGTGCAGACCGCGGCCGGCGTTGCGGACGAAGACGTGCAGGATGCCCGCGCCGTCGACGGCGCCGGTCGGGAACCCGATCTTGGGGTGGCGCTTGTCGAAGTGCTTGTACGGGTTGCCGATCACCCGCCATTCCATGGGCGGCCGGCCCGACTGGTACTGCACCGAGTACATCAGCTCGTGCAGCGTCCGGTCGTCACTGTGCTTGCGGGTGCGGCGGCCGAGGAGGTGCAGATAGCCGTTGGCGCCCTGGGCGACGGTCACCCGGTCCAGACCGGCCGGCAGGGCGAAGGACTCCGGGCCCGTCCAGTCGGGGCCGCCGGGCCGGTTCTCGGTCCAGCGCAGCAACTGCCTCCCGGACAGGGCGAACGCGCTCAGCCGTCCGTCGGTGCCTCGCGTGAGCCACTTCCCCGCGAGCGGGGCGAGGGCCTTGGGCGCGGGCGCGGCCTTCTGGGGCGCGCGCTGCGAATTCTTCGCCTTTCCCCGCATCTCGTGCCGTCCTCATCCTTCCGCTTTCCCGGTGAGACCCGGAACGTGAAATCCGGAACGTGAACCCGGAACGGCCTCCCCCATACGGCGACCAGGATTGACACATTATAAGCCGAAGCTTTATCCGTTTCTTCCGTGATCCTTGTACGCCTCACACGCTCCGGAGAGGCGCCTTGGGCAGGCGTCTCGGGTACGGGCTTCGCGTACGGGCTTCGGGCTGGGCAGACGGAGAGGGCCCCCGCCGTGGCGGGGGCCCTCACGCGTACCTCGGTCCGGCGACTACGCGGGCACCGAAGCCACACCCGTCTCCAGGAACCGCTTGCCGTTGACCCGCTCGGCCACGCCCTCACGGTCCAGGTACGGCGTCACGCCGCCCAGGTGGAAGGGCCAGCCCGCGCCGGTGAGCAGGCAGAGGTCGATGTCCTGCGCCTCGGCGACGACACCCTCGTCGAGCATCAGGCCGATCTCCTGCGCGACGGCGTCCAGGACCCGGTCGCGCACCTGCGCCTCGGTCAGCACGGTGTCGCCCTGCTTGAGCAGCGCGGCGACCTCCGGGTCCAGCTCGGGCTTCCCACTGTCGTAGACGTAGAAGCCGCGCTTGCCCGCCTCGACGACCGCCTTGAGGTTCGGGGAGACCGTGAAGCGGTCCGGGAAGGCCGCGTTGAGGGTCTCCGAGACGTGCAGGCCGATCGCGGGGCCGACCAGTTCCAGCAGGACCAGCGGGGACATCGGCAGGCCCAGCGGCTCGACCGCCTTCTCCGCGACGTCGACCGGGGTGCCCTCGTCGATGACGTTCTGGATCTCGCCCATGAAGCGCGTCAGGATGCGGTTGACGACGAACGCCGGGGCGTCCTTCACCAACACGGCGGTCTTCTTCAGCTTCTTGGCCACGGCGAACGCGGTCGCGAGCGAGGCGTCGTCCGTCTGCTCGCCGCGCACGATCTCCAACAGGGGCAGAATCGCTACGGGGTTGAAGAAGTGGAAGCCGACGACCCGCTCGGGGTTCTTGAGCTTCGAGGCCATCTCGCTCACCGACAGCGAGGAGGTGTTGGTGGCGAGGATCGCGTGCGCCGGGGCGACCGCCTCGACCTCCGCGAACACCTGCTGCTTGACGCCGATCTCCTCGAACACGGCCTCGATGATGAAGTCCGCGTCCGCGAAGCCCTCCGCCTTGTCCAGGACACCCGAGACCAGCGCCTTGAGGCGGTTGGCCCTGTCCTGGTCGACGCGGCCTTTCAGCAGCAGCTTGTCGATCTCGTCGTGGACGTACTTCACGCCCTTGTCGACGCGCGCCTGGTCGATGTCGGTCAGCACGACCGGCACTTCGAGGCGGCGCAGGAACAGCAGCGCCAGCTGCGAGGCCATCAGGCCCGCGCCCACCACACCGACCTTGGTGACCGGACGAGCCAGCGACCGGTCCGGGGCGCCCGCGGGCCGCTTGCCGCGCTTCTGCACCAGGTTGAACGCGTAGATGCCGGCGCGGAGTTCACCGCCCATGATCAGGTCGGCGAGCGCCAGGTCCTCGGCGTCGTAGCCCTGCTGGAGGTCGCCGTTCTTGGCCGCGGCGATGATGTCCAGCGCGCGGTACGCGGCCGGGGCCGCCCCGTGCACCTTGCTGTCCGCGACGAACCGGCCCTTGGCGACGGCCTGGTCCCACGCCTCGCCGCGGTCGACGACCGGACGCTCGACCTCGACGTCGCCCTTGAGGACCTGCGCGGTCCACAACAGGGACTGCTCCAGGAAGTCGGCGCCCTCGAAGATCGCGTCGGCGATGCCCAGGTCGAAGACCTGCTGGGCCTTGAGCTGCTTGTTCTGGTTCAGGCTGTTCTCGACGATCACCGAGACGGCCTTCTCGGCGCCGATCAGGTTCGGCAGCAGCGTGCAGCCGCCCCAGCCCGGTACCAGGCCCAGGAACACCTCGGGCAGCGAGAACGCGGGGATCGCCCGCGAGACCGTACGGTACTCGCAGTGCAGGCCGACCTCGACGCCGCCGCCCATGGCCGCGCCGTTGTAGTACGCGAAGGTCGGGACGGCGAGGGCCGCGAGGCGCTTGAAGACCTCGTGGCCGCCCTTGCCGATGGCCAGCGCGTGCTCGTGCTCCTTGAGCAGTTCGACGCCCTTGAGGTCGGCGCCCACCGCGAAGATGAACGGCTTGCCGGTGACGCCGACGCCGACGATCTCCCCGGCCGAAGCCTCCTTCTCCACCTGGTCGATCGCGGCGTCCAGGCGCGCGAGCGAGGCCGGGCCGAAGGTGGTCGGCTTGGTGTGGTCCAGGCCGTTGTCCAGCGTGATGAGCGCGAACCGGCCCGCACCGGCGGGGAGTTCGAAGTGGCGTACGTGCGCCTGGGTGACGACCTCGTCCGGGAACAGTTCCGCGGCATTCTTCAAAAGCTCGGCGGTGGTGCTCACTTGCCCTCCCAGTGGGGGTTCTCCCAGATGACCGTCGCGCCCATGCCGAAGCCGACGCACATGGTGGTCACGCCGTAACGGACCTGCGGCTGCTCCTCGAACTGGCGGGCCAGCTGCGTCATCAGGCGGACACCGGAGGAGGCCAGCGGGTGCCCGAACGCGATGGCGCCGCCGTACTGGTTGACGCGCGTGTCGTCGTCCGCGATGCCGTAGTGCTCCAGGAAGGCGAGCACCTGGACGGCGAACGCCTCGTTGATCTCGAACAGGCCGATGTCGTCGATGGACAGACCCGCCTGGGCCAGCGCCTTCTCGGTGGCCGGGATCGGGCCGTAGCCCATGACCTCCGGCTCGACGCCCGCGAAGGCGTACGAGACCAGGCGCATCTTGACGGGCAGGCCGTGTTCGCGGGCGAAGTCCTCGCTCGCGATGATCGACGCGGTGGCGCCGTCGTTGAGACCGGCCGCGTTGCCCGCGGTGACCCGGCCGTGCACGCGGAACGGCGTCTTGAGACCGGCGAGGTTCTCCAGCGTCGTCCCCGGGCGCATCGGCTCGTCGGCGGTGACCAGGCCCCAGCCCGTCTCGCCCGCCTCCGCGTTCGTGCGGCGGACGGAGATCGGCACCAGGTCCGCCTGGATCTGGCCGTTGGCGTACGCCTTGGCGGCCTTCTCCTGCGAGCGCACGGCGTAGGCGTCGGCGCGCTGCTTGGTGATCGTCGGGTACCGGTCGTGCAGGTTCTCGGCGGTCATGCCCATGAACAGGGCGGACTCGTCGACCAGCTTCTCGGACACGAACCGGGGGTTGGGGTCGACGCCCTCGCCCATCGGGTGGCGGCCCATGTGCTCCACGCCACCGGCGATGACGGCGTCGTAGGCGCCGAACGCGATCGAACCGGCGGTGGTCGTCACCGCGGTCAGCGCGCCCGCGCACATGCGGTCGATCGAGTAGCCGGGCACGGACACCGGCAGCCCGGCGAGGATGCCCGCGGTGCGGCCGATGGTCAGGCCCTGGTCGCCGATCTGCGTGGTCGCGGCGATGGCGACCTCGTCGATCCGCTTCGGGTCGAGGCCCGGGTTGCGGCGCAGCAGCTCCCGGATGGCCTTCACGACGAGGTCGTCGGCGCGGGTCTCGTGGTAGATGCCCTTCGGGCCCGCCTTGCCGAACGGGGTGCGGACGCCGTCGACGAAGACGACTTCCTTGACGGTACGAGGCACGATTGGCTCTCCTCCAGGTGCGGGACGGCACTGCTGCGGGGGCACTCGACTGAGCGCGCGCTCACCCCCATGCTACTTACGAGTAACCATACTGCCCAGTCCTTGGGGCCCTGGCGTCGAACGTCACATCGAGGGGGTGTTACCGGCGGTAAGGGTGTCACATGGCCGGGGGTGCCGTCGACCCGCGCGGGGTCAGTACGGGCGTGGGCACGGGGTGTGATCCCGGGCCCTCCCCGGTGATCACCCCGAACAGCGTCCGGGCCACCTCCGCGCCGAATCCGTGCACGTCATGGCTCATCGCGGAGAGCGTCGGATGGGTCAGCCGGCACAGCTGGGAGTCGTCCCAGGCGAGCAGTGACACGTCGGCCGGGACCCTGAGCCCCATCTCGGCGGCGACCGACAGACCGGCCACCGCCATGATGTCGTTGTCGTAGACGATCGCGGTCGGCCGGTCCGGCGGCGCGGCGCTCAGCAGCGACCGGGTGGCCCGCGCGCCCGCGTCCCCGGAGTAGTCGGTCGCCACCTGCCAGGCCCCGGCCAGGCCGAGGCCGCGCGCCGCCTCGTCGAACGCGGCCGTGCGGATCGTGGTGTGCCCGAGGGCCGCCGCGCCCCCGACCCGGGCGATCCGCCGGTGCCCGAGCGCGGCGAGATAGCGCACGGCGTCGGTGACAGCGGCGGCGTCGTCGGTCCACACCGAGGTCAGGCCGCCGGTCAGCGACGGGTGCCCGACGGCGACCACCGGCATGCCGAGCCGCCCGGCCGCCTCCACCCGGGGGTCGTCCGCGCGGAAGTCGACCAGGATCGAGCCACGGGTCTGCCGCGCCCGCCACCAGGACTCCAGGAGCGCGACCTCCTCGTCCGGGGAGCGCAGCAGCCGCAGCAGCAGCGAGCACGAGTGCTCGGTCAGCACGCCCTCCACGCCCGAGACGAACTCCATGTAGAACGGCTCCAGGCCCAGCATCCGGGCCGGCCGGCAGATCGCCAGCCCCACCACGTCCACCCGCGAACTCGACAGCGACCGGGCGGTGAGGTTCGGCGCCCACCCCAGCTCCCGCGCCGCCGCGAAGATCCGGTCCCGGGTCGCCTCCGCGAGCCCCGGCTTGTGGTTGAACGCCAGCGACACCGCGCCCTTGGACACACCAGCGCGCGCGGCGACGTCCTTGATCGTGATCCGGGCGGTGTCCCGGGACGGGTCTCGGGATACGTCTGGGGGCGTGTCCTGCGGGATGTCTCGGGGGATGTCTCGGGGTGCGTCCATCAGGTGGGCTCCACGCAGTACAGGGCCGCGCGGGCGAGGGCGGCATCGGGAGTCTGCCAGCCGTGGACGGCGATGGTGACCTCTTCCCCGGGAAGCAGGGTGACCAGCCCCCGGTCGGCCGCCGCGTCCGGGTGCAGCCGGTCGGCCTGCAACAGCAGATCCCGGACGAGGGTACGGGCCGCCACGGTGACGGCACCCGGCGCCACGGTCACCTCGAACTCCGGCCGGACGTAGGGGATTTCGCGGTCGGGGGCGGGGAAGTGGAGGGCGCGCCGGGGGGTGGTCCCGCCCGTGTCGGCCACCAGGAACTCCTTCGGGCCGGTGGGCTCCATCTCCGCCGGGACCCGGACGGTGGCCACGGCCCGGGGCGCGGCCGTGAACGCCAGGCTCGCCGCGCCGAGGACGTCACCCGCGACCGACATCCGGCGCAGGGTCACCGGCCCCGTCCACGGCTCGGCCGACTGGTTGACGGCCGCCAACACCAGCCTCCCGTCCCGGTGTTGGAGCGTCAGCAGCCGGTCCGCGTACAGGCGGCGCAGCTCGTGGTAGAGCGGTTTGGGGCGCCCGTCGCCGTCGATCGCCGCCCAAGAGGTCACCGGCCAGCAGTCGTTGAGCTGCCAGACGACCGTGCCCGCGCACACCGGCCAGTGCGACCGCCAGTGTTCGATCCCGGCGGCCACCGCACGCGCCTGGTTGACCTGGGTGAGGTAGTGCCACCGGTCGAAGTCCCCCTCGGGCAGCGAGAAATGGCGCGCGAGTCCGCGCTCCAGCTTGCCGTTGCCGTCGTCCGCCTTCTGGTGGTGCAGCATGCCGGGGGAGTCGGACGCGAGTTCCTCCCCGGGCAGGGCGCGCCGCAGCGTGGCGTACGCGGGCGGTGCCTGCCAGCCGAACTCGGCGACGAAACGCGGCACTTGGCGCCGGTAGTCGGCGTAGTCGGTCCGGTTCCACACCTCCCAGGAGTGGTGGGTGCCGTGCGCCGGGTCGTTCGGGTGGTGCTCCCAGGAACCGGACCACGGACTGCCCGCCGTGTACGGCCGCGTCGGGTCCAACTCGGCCACCACGCGCGGCAGTACGCCCAGGTAGTACCCCTCGCCCCAGGAGTCCCCGGCAAGCCGTTCCTCCCAGCCCCAGTCCCGGAAGCCCCACAGGTTCTCGTTGTTGCCGTTCCACAGCACCAGCGAGGGGTGCGGCATCAGCCGGACGACGTTCTCCCGGGCCTCCGCCTCCACCTCGCCCCGCAGCGGCTGTTCCTCCGGGTAGGCCGCGCACGCGAACGGGAAGTCCTGCCAGACCATGAGCCCCAACTCGTCGCAGGCGTCGTAGAAGTCCTCGCTCTCGTAGATCCCGCCGCCCCAGACCCGCACCAGGTCCACGCCCGCCCCGGCCGCCTGCGCGAGCCGTTCCCGGTAGCGGGCGCGGGTGACCCGGGACGGGAACACGTCGTCCGGGATCCAGTTGACCCCGCGCGCGAACAGCCGCTCCCCGTTGACGACGAGGGCGAACCCGGTGCCGTGCGCGTCGGCGGAGGTGTCCAGCGCGACATTCCGGAAGCCGATCCGGCGGTGCCACCGGTCGAGCGGCTCGCCATTCTGACGGAGCGTCAACTCGACGTCGTACAACGGATGTTCACCGTACCCGCGCGGCCACCACACCTCCGGATCCGGCACTTCGAGGCGTACGACCGCGCCGGCGCCGTCGACCTGGGTGTGTGCGCGGATCCCGTCCACGGTCGCCGTCACGGACAACTCCGCCTCGATCCGGGTCCGTTCGACGTCGACGTGCAACTCGACGACGCCGACGCCCTGTTGGACGCGCACGAGCGGGCGCACCCGGGCGATCCGGGCCGTCGACCAGTGTTCGAGCCGGACCGGCCGCCAGATCCCGGCGGTCACCAGGGTCGGCCCCCAGTCCCAGCCGAAGGAGCAGGCCATCTTGCGCAGATACGGGTAGGGCTCCGGGTAGGCGGCGGGCCGCTCGCCGACCAGGTCGTGCACCTCCTCGGCGGCGGTGTAGGCGGAGGCGAACCGGACGGTCAGGCGGCCGTGCAGCCCCGTCACGTCGAAGCGGTGGGAGCGGTGCATGTTCCGTACCCGGCCCAGGAGTCGGCCGTCGAGCAGGATCTCCGCGACGGTGTCGAGCCCGTCGAGGACAAGGTCGGTCCGCTCGTGCGCGGCCGTGGCGTTCAGGTCGCGTTCGTAGGTCCACTCGCGGTGTGCGACCCACTCCACCCCGGTCTCGTTCCGCCCGAGGAAGGGGTCGGGGATCACCCCCGCCGCCAGCAGGTCGGTGTGCACGCATCCGGGTACGGCGGCCGGGAGTTCGCCCCCGTCGTGCCGCAGGATCCATCCGTCGGTGAGCGGTGTGGCCTGAAGCATGCGCGCTCCCTAAACCGGTCCAGCCCGTAACTGGGCAGCGTTTGGGCATCGTTGGCGGGAAATGGGACTTTACCGGTTGAGAAAGCGCTGTCAGAGTGCCGAATCAGCCAACCCGTACGTGCTCGTCCGTCCCATGAGCGGAGCTGATGCACATGAACCGCCGTACCGTCCTCGCCGTCGCCGTAGGAACCGTCCTGTTGCTGCCGGGGTGCACCGGCACCGGAGGCACGTCGAAGGGCGCGGACGCGAACGCGCCCGACGATCCGTCAAAAGTGAGCGGCACCATCACCGTTCTGACCCAGCGGACCGACCTCGAACAGGACGGCACGCTGAAGAAGTACGCCGCCGCGTTCAACAAGACCTACCCGAAGGTGAAGGTCGAGTTCCAGGCCCTGACCAACTACGAGTCGGAGGTCAAGATCCGGATGAACACGAAGGACTACGGCGACGTCCTGATGATCCCCGGGGTCATCGAGAAGGACGACTACCCGAAGTTCTTCGCCTCGCTGGGCACCGTGGCCGAGCGCGGCAAGAAGTACCGCTTCACCGACTTCACCGCGGTCGACGGCAAGGTCTACGGCCAGAGCCCGATCGGCGTGACCCCCGGCTTCGTCTACAACAAGCGGGTCTGGAAGGAGGCCGGGGTCACCCAATGGCCCACCACCCCGGCCGAGTTCATCGCCGACCTCAAGGCCATCAAGGCGAAGACGGACGCGATCCCGTACTACACGAACTTCGCCGCCCAATGGCCGCTGACCTCCTGGACGTTCGTCGACGGCTCGGTCGGCTGCGACACCGGGGCCACCACGAAACTGGCCACGGGCGACCCGTGGGCGAAGGGCGCCGACCTGCGCGTCGGCGACACCCTGCTGTACGACATCGTGCACGACGGGCTCGCCGAGAAGGACCCGACGACCACCAACTGGGAGCTTTCCAAGCCCCAGTTGGCCAAGGGGCAGATCGCCACGCAGTGGCTCGGCACCTGGGCGATCATCCAGTTCCGGGACGCCGCGAAGAAGGCCGGCCTCGACCCCGACGACATCGGCTTCATGCCCTTCCCCGCCCAGGTGGACGGCACGTTCTGCGCGACCGTAGGGCCGGACTACAACCAGGCCGTCAACGTCAACTCCCAGCACAAGGAGGCGGCCCGCGCCTGGGTGGACTGGTTCACCGACAAGTCCGGCTACGACAAGGACAACCTGGCGATCTCCCCGCTCAAGGACGCACCCCTGCCGGACGTGCTGAAGCCGTACCAGGACGAGGGCGTCAAGCTCATCGAGCTGGACGACACCGACGGCGGCAAGGTCAAGCAGATCGACAACGACTCCGAGGTCGGCATCTACAAGCCCGACTACCGCCAGGACCTGGTCGACCTGGCCCGCGGCGCGAAGGGCGGCACCCTCGACGGCTTCCTGGACGGCCTGGCCGGGAAGTGGGCGGACGCGCGGAAGAACCTGGGCTCCTGATGTCGGCCGTCACGGAACGGACGGCCGCCGGTGCCGCGACACTGCCCGCCACCACCCCCCAACCACCCCCGCGCGCCACCCGCCTGGCCCGGATCGCCACCCCCTGGCTGTTCCTGATCGCCCCGCTGGCCCTGCTGATCACCTTCACCTACGCGCCGATCGTCAACATGGTCGCGTACAGCTTCACCGACTGGGACGGCGTGAGCCCGGAGCTGCACTACACGGGCGTCGGCAACTACACGGAGATCTTCACCAGGGAGGACCTCTTCCAGGTGTTCTTCGTCAGCGGCTACTACCTGGCCGCCTCGGTGGTGCAGATCGTGGCCGCGCTCTACTTCGCGACCGTGCTGAGCTTCGACGTCCGCTTCCGGAACTTCTTCAAGGGCGTGCTCTTCTTCCCGTACCTGATCAACGGGGTCGCGATCGGCTTCGTCTTCCTGTACTTCTTCCAGGACGGCGGCACCCTCGACTCGGTCCTCGCCCTCTTCGGGTACCACACCGACCACGCCTGGCTCGGCACGCCCGTCTCCGCGAACGTCTCCCTCGCGGGCGTCTCCGTCTGGCGCTATCTGGGCCTGAACTTCGTGCTCTTCCTCGGCGCGATCCAGTCGATCCCCGGGGAGCTGTACGAGGCGTCCGAACTCGACGGCGCCAACCGCTGGCACCAGTTCCGGCACATCATCGCGCCGGGCATCAAACCGGTGCTGACCCTGACGGTGATCCTCTCGATCTCGGGCTCCCTGTCGGCCTTCGAGATCCCGTACATCATGACCGGCGGGGCGACCGGCACGGAGACCTTCGTGATCCAGACGGTGAAACTGGCCTTCCAGTTCAACAAGACCGGCCTCGCCTCGGCGGCGGCCGTCGTCCTGCTGCTGATCATCCTGCTGGTGACCTGGGTGCAGCGCCGCGTGGTCCCCGACGACAGGGTGGACCTGGTATGACGCGCCGGACGGTAACCCGCACCCTGGTCTACGTCTCCCTCCTGGCGGCGACCCTGGTGGTCCTGCTCCCGCTGGGCGTGGTCTTCCTGACGTCCCTGAAGACCTCGGACGAAATGGCCGACGGCAGCGGGGCGCTGACCCCGCCCCACGACCCGCTGAACTTCGGCAACTACGTGACCGCGTTCCAGGACGGCCGGATGCTCTCCGCGTTCGGCAACACGGCCTTCATCCTGGTGTTCGCGATCGGCGGCACGGTCCTGATCGGCTCGATGACGGCGTACGCGATCGACCGCTTCACGTTCCGCTTCAAGAAGCTGGTGGTGGCCCTGTTCCTGGTCGCGGCCCTGGTCCCCGGTGTGACGACCCAGGTGGCGACCTTCCAGATCGTCAACAGCTTCGGCATGTTCGACACCCGCTGGGCCCCGATCGTCCTCTACATGGGCACCGACATCGTCTCGATCTACATCTTCCTGCAGTTCGTCCGCTCGATCCCGATCTCCCTGGACGAATCGGCCCGCCTGGACGGCGCCAACGCCTTCACGATCTACCGGAGGATCATCTTCCCTCTCCTCAAACCGGCCACGGCCACGGTGGTGATCGTGAAGGGCATCACCGTCTACAACGACTTCTACATCCCCTTCCTCTACATGCCGTCCCAGGATCTTGGCGTGATCTCGACGTCCCTCTTCCGCTTCAAGGGCCCCTTCGGCGCCCACTGGGAAACGATCTCGGCGGGCGCGGTCCTGGTCATCCTGCCGACGTTGATCGTGTTCCTGTCCTTGCAGCGGTACGTCTACAACGGGTTCATGCGGGGCGCGACGAGATAGCGAGGCTCGCGCCCCTTTCGAGGGGCGCAGCCCCGAAAGGGGCGCGGGGCTGTGTCATTGTGCGGCTCCGCCGCGTGGGCGCGAACAACCACGACGAACCCGCACGCGCGCAACAAGCGCAACCCCCAACGGCGCCTAGGCGGAAAGCGCGGCCACAAGCACGGGGGCAACCTGCTCAACCTGCCAAGCCCGAGCCCCATACCCCGCCAGAGCAGAACCCACCGCCTCCGCCGACACAACCCCCGGCGGCTCCCAGCAAACCCTCCGCACCGTGTCCGGCGTAATCAAATTCTCCTGCGGCATGTTCAACTGCTCGGCCAGCGCCGACACCGCCGCCCGTGCGGCGGACAACCGCGCCGCGGCGGCGGGGTCCTTGTCCGCCCACGCCCGCGGTGGCGGCGGCCCGGTCACGGCCTGCCCCGGCTGCGGCAGCGCGGCATCCGGCAACGCCCGAGCCCGGTCCACCGCCGCTTGCCACTGCTCCTGCTGCCGCCGGCTCATCCGGTGGCCGAAACCGTTCAGCATGGCGAGGGCGTGCACGTTCGGCGGCAGGGCCAGCGCGGCCTCCACGATCGCGGAGTCGGACAGGACCTTGCCGGGCGACACGTCCCGCCGCTGCGCGATCCGGTCCCGCGTCTCCCACAGCTCCCGGACGACCGCCATCTGCCGCCGACGCCGTACCTTGTGCATCCCGGACGTACGGCGCCACGGGTCCTTGCGCGGCTCGGGCGGCGGGGCGGAGGCAATCGCGTCGAACTCCTGGCGGGCCCAGTCCAGCTTGCCCTGGCGGTCGAGTTCCTTCTCCAGGGCGTCGCGCAGGTCGACGAGGAGTTCGACGTCCAGGGCGGCGTACCGCAGCCAGGGTTCGGGCAGCGGGCGGGTGGACCAGTCGACGGCGGAGTGGCCCTTCTCCAGGACGAAGCCGAGGACGCCCTCGACCATCGCGCCGAGGCCGACCCGGGGGAAACCGGCGAGCCGCCCGGCCAGCTCGGTGTCGAACAGCCGCTCGGGCACCATGCCTATCTCGCGCAGACAGGGCAGGTCCTGGGTCGCGGCGTGCAGCACCCATTCCGTGCCGGCGAGCGCCTCGTTCAGGCCGGAGAGGTCCGGGCAGGCCACGGGGTCGACGAGCGCGGTGCCCGCGCCCTCGCGGCGCAGCTGGACGAGATAGGCCCGCTGACCGTAGCGGTAGCCGGAGGCGCGCTCGGCGTCCACGGCGACGGGACCGCGTCCGGCGGCGAACGCGGCGACCACTTCGGCGAGCGTCTCCTCGTCCACGACGACCGGCGGAATGCCCTCGCGCGGTTCGAGCAACGGGATCGGCGCCCCTGTCTCAGAAGATCCGCCGTCCGGAGGGGCGCCTCCGGTGGTTCGCAGTGGACTGTCTGCTGCGGTTTCTTGGGCGTCGGTCACCTGTCAAGGGTATCTGTGCATGGACGACGCCCGCCGACGGAACGTTCCGTCGACGGGCGTCTGGGGGTCGTAAACCGGTCACGTGTCACACGTGTCAGTGAATTCGGCCGATGCGACCGGTGGTCGGACCGGTCGGCGGCCGGGGCCGGCGCCGGTCTCACGGGCTCGGTGAACCTTGGTGAACAGGGACGATGCGGGTCGGCGGCGTCGTCAGTGGATGATGCCGGTGCGCAGGGCGACCGCCACCATCCCGGCGCGGTCACCGGTGCCCAGCTTGCGGGCGATACGGGCCAGGTGGCTCTTGACGGTCAGCGCGGACAGGCCCATGGAGACGCCGATGGCCTTGTTGGACTGGCCCTCGGCGACCAGTCGCAGGACCTCGACCTCGCGGCCGGACAGTTCGCGGTAGCCGCCCGGGTGGCTCGGGGCACCCGGGTGACGACGGTGCATACGGGCGGCGGCGGAGCCGATCGGGGCGGCGCCGGGACGGGTGGGCAGCCCGATGTTCGTACGGGTGCCGGTGACGACGTAGCCCTTGACGCCGCCGGCGAGTGCGTTGCGTACGGCGCCGATGTCGTCGGCGGCGGACAGCGCGAGGCCGTTGGGCCAGCCCGCGGCCCGGGTCTCGGACAGCAGGGTGAGGCCGGAGCCGTCGGGCAGGTGGACGTCGGCGACGCAGATGTCGCGCGGGTTGCCGATTCGGGGACGGGCCTCCGCCACGGACGACGCCTCGATCACGTCGCGCACGCCGAGCGCCCAGAGGTGGCGGGTGACGGTGGAACGGACCCGGGGGTCGGCCACGACCACCATGGCGGTCGGCTTGTTCGGGCGGTAGGCGACCAGGCTTGCGGGTTGCTCAAGGAGAACGGACACCAGGCCTCCTGGGTGCGGGACGGGGCCGGCTTTAAGGGGATGAAGCCGGGACGAACCGTGCTTTCAAGGTCACAGAGGTCTTCGGCATCAAACTCGTGCGCCTTTAGAGAAAGATCACGATTTAGTGAGTAACAATCCGTGCAATTCGGACACGCGAGCGATCGTCCGAAGATCGAATCGGTTCGGTCCCGGTCGCATCGAGGTCGTAAACGGGACGGAAAGTGGCCGTATCGACAAAGCGATGGCAAAGAGGGGAGGTGAGAGGGCGGGCGGAAACGAAACATGCCGGACAGCGCGCCCGAAGGCGTGCTGTCCGGCATGGGGTGTGTGTGGTGTGGTGCGGCCGAGCCCGGTTGACAGGCCCTAGTGGGACTTAGTGGGACTGCGGGCCCCGTCGCTGCGGGAGTGTCACCACCGAGGTGTCCGGTGGGCCCGTCGGCGGCAGGCCCGCGATCTGGCACAGCAGATCGCACCAGGCGGCCAGGTGCGAGGCCGTGTCCGGGACCCCGCCCAGGCCCTCGCGGGGCGTCCAGGAGGCGCGGATCTCGATCTGGGAGGCCGCCGGGCGCTCGGACAGACCGCCGAAGTAGTGCGAACTCGCGCGCGTGACGGTGCCGCTGGGCTCGCCGTACGACAGCCCGCGGGCCTGGAACGCGCCGGTCAGCCAGGACCAGCACACCTCCGGCAGCAGCGGGTCGGCGGCCATCTCCGGCTCCAGTTCCGCGCGTACGAGCGTGACCAGCCGGAAGGTGCCGTGCCAGGCGTCGTGCCCGGCCGGGTCGTGCAGCAGCACGAGGCGGCCGTCGGCCAGGTCCTCGCCGTCGTCGACGACCGCGGCCTCCAGCGCGTACGCGAAGGGCGCGAGCCGCTGGGGCGCGCGGGTCGGTTCGATCTCGATCTGTGGCCGCAGCGACGCGCCGCGCAATGCGTCCACGGCGGTGCGGAACGGTGGCGGGGCGGTCTCCATCGCGATTCCGTGGTCCTCCTTCGCGTCGTCCGTTCCACCAGTGCCAGACAGTCCCTGAGCCGCAGCCATGCGGGGAAGACTAAGCGGTGACGGGGGGTTGGGGGCGGAACGGCGGGCCGTGTCCGGCCGCCGACCCCCGGCCGTCGCTGTCGGTGGGGCGTGCAAGACTTTGCCCGTGAGCGCGAACGAACCCCCCACCACGGGTCAGCCGGCAGCGACGTACGACTCCCCCTTCCTCAAGGCGTGCAGGCGCGAGGCCGTGCCGCACACGCCCGTGTGGTTCATGCGGCAGGCCGGGCGGTCCCTGCCCGAGTACCGCAAGCTGCGCCAGGGCGTTCCGATGCTGGAGTCCTGCACCCGGCCCGAGCTGGTCACCGAGATCACCCTCCAGCCGGTGCGGCGGCACGGCGTGGACGCGGCGATCTACTTCAGCGACATCGTCGTACCGCTCAAGGCCATCGGCCTCGACCTCGACATCAAGCCCGGCGTCGGCCCGGTCGTCGAGGAGCCGATCCGCACCCGCGCCGACCTCGCCCGGCTGCGCGACCTCACCCCCGAGGACGTCTCCTACGTCACCGAGGCCGTCGGGCTGCTCACGCGCGAGCTGGGCGCCACCCCGCTCATCGGCTTCGCGGGCGCCCCGTTCACCCTCGCGAGCTACCTCATCGAGGGCGGCCCGTCGCGCACGTACGAGAACACCAAGGCCATGATGTACGGCGACCCGCAGCTGTGGGCCGACCTCGTGGACCGGCTCGCGGACATCACCAGTGTCTTCCTGAAGGTGCAGATCGAGGCGGGCGTCTCCGCCGTCCAGCTGTTCGACTCGTGGGCCGGCGCGCTCGCCCCCCTCGACTACCGGCGCTCGGTCATGCCCGCCTCCCGCAAGGTCTTCGACGCCGTCGCCCCCTACGGCGTCCCCCGCATCCACTTCGGGGTCGGCACCGGTGAACTGCTCGGGCTGTTCGGCGAGGCCGGCGCGGACGTCGTCGGCGTCGACTGGCGCGTCTCGCTGGACGAGGCCGCCCGCCGCGTCGGCCCCGGCAAGGCGCTCCAGGGCAACATCGACCCGACGATCCTGTTCGCCCCGCGCGAGGCCGTCGAGACCAAGGCCCGCGAGGTCCTGGACTCCGCCGTCGGACTTGAGGGCCACGTCTTCAACCTCGGCCACGGCGTGATGCCCGCCACCGACCCGGACTCCCTCACCCGGCTCGTGGAGTACGTGCACGAGCAGACCGCGGTCTGAGACCCCCTAGGGGCTCACCACGAGTGCCGCGCCTGCCTGCCGAACAGCAGGCGGCGCGGCTCGGGCGGCGGCGGGGTGCCCTTCCGCAGCGGCCAGGCCAGCAGCATGCCCACGAGGAACCCCACCACGTGCGCCGCGTACGCCACCGTCCCCGCCGAGGAGACCGCGTCGCCGGACGAGTAGAACGCCTGGAGCACGAACCAGAAGCCCAGCACGATCCAGGCCGGCAAGCGCAGCGGCAGGAAGACCAGGAACGGGACCAGCACCCACACGCGTGCCTTCGGATACAGCACCAGATACGCGCCGAGCACGCCCGCGATTGCCCCGGACGCCCCGATCAGGGGGTCGGTGGAGTCGCTGTTGAGGAACGCGAACCCGTACGCCGCCGCGTAGCCGCACACGGCGTAGAACAGCGCGAAGCGGACGTGGCCCAGCCGGTCCTCGATGTTGTTGCCGAAGATCCACAGGAAGAGCATGTTGCCCAGCACGTGCAGCCAGCTGCCGTGCAGGAACATCGCCGTGAACACCGACAACTGCTGCGACTTCTGGTAGTCGGGCGGCGCCGCCACGCACGCCGTGCCGTTCGGGCCGCCCGCGACGTCACCGGTCGCCACCAGCTGCGGCAACTGGTGGTGGATCAGTTCCCTGGGCACCACCGCGTAGTGCTCCAGGAACGCCTGAAGATGGCAGAGCTGCGACACACTGCTGTCCCCGCTCACCGAACCGGCCAGGCCGGGGGTCCACAGGAACACCAGAATGTTGGCCGCGATCAGCGCATACGTCACATAGGGCGTGCGGAGCGTCGGGTTCACGTCATGGACGGGGATCACCACATGAAAGTAGTTCCCTGGATGAGCCGCGGGAATCGGTGAACGCCGCCATCTGTGGGTGCGTATGACTTGGCAACCGCCCGTGAGACCAAGTACGCCCAGAACTACGTGAGGAACAGGCGATGAACGACCGGATCACTCCTCCGATGCAGGCGCTTCCCGACGGTGAGGCCGAGATCGCACTGGTGCTGCGGCTGCCGTGGGAGGACGTCGCGCGGCTCGGCCAGGAAGCGGGGAGGCTGGCCGCGCAGATGCAGCGGCCGGTGACGTTGGACGAGGCGGTGAGCCAGCGGTTGCGGTCCGTACGGGGGGCTGCGCATGCGAAGGCGCCGTCGGCCCAGCCCGCGGCCATGCCTCCGGCGGCTTCGGTGTCGTCGTTGCCTTCTCGGCCGCCGGCGGAGCAGGCTCGGCAGGCGATTGAGCGGATTAATGGGACGGGGCAGCACGAATCCGCGTAGCGGTTCGCCGGATCGCCGTTGGGGGTGCGGTTCGTTCGCGGCTGACGCGCCGTCGTGGCTTGTCGCGCAGTTCCCCGCGCCCCTTTAGTTGCGTCGGCCTGATCGCAGCTACAAGGAAGCTCTTCGGATCGCCGTTGTTGCCTTTCTTGCTGCTACCAGGACCGGGTCCCAGACCGGGGAGAACGGTGGGGCGTAGCCCAGGTCGAGCGCTGTCATTTGTTCTACCGTCATGGCTGCCGTGAGGGCCACCGCGGCGATGTCGACGCGTTTGGCCGCGCCCTCCCGGCCTACGATCTGGACGCCGAGGAGGCGGCCCGTGCGGTGTTCGGCGAGCATTTTGACCGTCATGGGGGCCGCGTTGGGGTAGTAGCCGGCTCGGCTGGTGGACTCGATCGTCACCGTTTCGAACTTGAGACCCGCCCGGCGTGCGTCCTTCTCCCGTAGGCCGGTGCGGGCGATCTCCAGTGCGCAGACCTTGCTGACGGCCGTGCCGACGACCCCGGGGAAGGTGGCGTAGCCGCCGCCGACGTTGGCGCCGATGACCTGGCCGTGCTTGTTGGCGTGGGTGCCGAGCGCGATGTGGCGTTCGCGGCCCGAGACCAGGTCGAGGACCTCCACGCAGTCGCCGCCGGACCAGATGTTCTCGTGGCCGCGTACGCGCATGGCGAGGTCGGTCAGGAGGCCGCCGTGGTCGCCCAGGGGGAGCCCGGCGGCCTCGGCGAGGGCGGTTTCCGGGCGGACGCCCATGCCGAGGACCACCACGTCCGCCGGGTACTCGGCGTCCTTCGTGGCCACCGCGCGGACCCGGCCGTCGGGGCCGGTGAGCACCTCGGTGACGGCGGCGTCGTTCACCATGGTGATGCCCATGGCCGTCATGGCGCGGTGCACCAGGCGGCCCATGTCCGGGTCGAGCGTGGCCATCGGTTCGCTGCCGCGGTTGACGACGGTGACCTCGTAGCCGCGGTTGAGGAGCGCCTCCGCCATCTCGACGCCGATGTAACCGGCGCCCACGACCACCGCGTGGCGGCCCTCCGTCCTGGCCAGCGTGTCCAGCAGGGCCTGGCCGTCGCCCAGGGTCTGCACGCCGTGCACCCCGGGCGCGTCGATGCCGGGCAGGTCCGGGCGGACGGGGCGGGCGCCCGTGGCGATCACCAGCTTGTCGTACGACGTCCAGGTCTCCGCCCCGGACGTCGAATGCGCGGCACGCGTGCGTACGCGCCCGCGCGTGACGTCGATTTCCGTGACCTCCGTGCGCATCCGCAGGTCGATCGCGCGGGCCCGGTGCTCCTCGGGGGTGCGGGCGATCAGGTCGTCCCGTTCGCCGACGTCGCCGCCCACCCAGTAGGGGATGCCGCACGCCGAGTACGACGTGAAGTCGCCGCGCTCGAACGCCACGATCTCCAGTTCCTCCGGCGTGCGCAGCCGGCGGGCCTGGGACGCGGCGGACATGCCCGCCGCGTCGCCCCCGATCACCACCAGGCGTTCCCGCGTGCTCGTGCTCATGCGCACACGCTACGGGGGCCGGGTTCCTCAGTCCTGTTCGGGTTCGCCCAGCCCGGTCTCGGGGCGCTTCGGCAGCCGCGGCCGGACCAGCCGGGCCCACAGCAGGACGAGGAGCGCCCCGACCACCGCGAACGGGAGCAGCGCGCCGAAGGCCAGGGCGAGCCAGCGCAGTATCGTCACGAAGACGTGCCAGCCGCCGGAGAGGGCGTCCATGAAGCCCGGGGCGTCGTTCTTCTTCTTCGCCGGTTTCGCCGCCTTCACCCGGGGTTCGGACAGCACGAGCGTGATGGTGGCCAGGCCCACGCGGTCCTTCAGGGACGCCTGTTGCGCGAGCAGCGACTCCAAATCGGCCTCGCGGCTGCTCAGTTCGCCCTCCAGGCTGACCACGTCGCTCAACTTGGTCGCCCTGTCCATCAGTTCGCGCACCCGGGCCACGCTCGCCCGCTGCGACCTGATGCGGCTGTCCACGTCGACGACCTGGTCGGTGACGTCCTCGGCCTTCGAACTGCGGCTCAGCAGCTTGCCGGTGCCCTCCAGGTCGGCGAGGACCTCGTCGTACCGGTCGGCGGGCACGCGCAGGACGATGCGGGACCGCTCCCGGCCGTCGTCGGCCCGGTCGGTGTCCTCGTCGCCGACGAAACCGCCCGCGTTCACCACGGCCGTACGGGTCTCGTCGAGCGCCTGGGCCACGTCCTTGACCCGCACGGTCAGCGACGCCGTACGGATGATCTGGTTCGCGGAGGGGGCCACCGTACGGGCGCCGCTGTTGCCGCTGCCCGTGGCTCCCTCCGCCGAGCTCGTCGAACTGCCGCCGCCCTCCTGCTGCTTGGCCGCTCCCGGGGCGGCCTTGTCGGCGGCCGAGCCGGAGGAGCCGCTGTCGTCGGCACCGCTGCATCCCGTCAGGGCCAGCGCGGCGACGAGGAGCGTCGCGGCCAGCGCCTGGACGGGCCGCACCGGGCGGCGGCGGGTGCGGAAGGGCGGTGACGGTACACGTGATGCGAGCGGTACAAGAGCCATACGGTCCTACCCCCGGAAGTCGCGACTCGGTTTGACGTGACGCTTCTTCGACGGGGGACGGGGGCGGAACGTTGGGCCGCTCCGGTTCCGATGCGGTCACGGTCGGGACTCGCACCGGACAACCACAGGGAACGCACAGGGTGGTCGAACCGTGGAGGGCGCCGGGGCCCCGGGGGAGTGTCAGTGGGGTCTGAGACAGTGGGGTCATGAGCGCAATGGAGACTCCGGCGGGTGCGCGGCACACCGTCGTCATCGGAGGCGGCATCGCGGGCCTGGCGGCCGCGCACCGGCTGCTCGACCGCGGGGTGCGGGTGACGGTCCTGGAGGCGTCGGACCGCGTCGGCGGCAAGCTGCTGCCCGGTGAGATCGCGGGCGTCCGGGTCGACTTCGGGGCCGAGTCGATGCTGGCCCGCCGCCCCGAGGCGGTGGCCCTCGCGCGCGAGACCGGCCTCACCGACCGGCTCCAGCCGCCGGCCACGTCGACGGCGTCGCTGTGGACCCGGGGCGCCCTGCGGCCCTTCCCCAAGGGCCATGTGATGGGCGTGCCCGGCACGGCGTCCGCGCTGGCCGGGGTCCTCTCCGAGGAGGGCCTCGCGCGCATCGAACGCGACGCCGACCTGCCGCGCACCGAGGTCGGCGACGACGTGGCGGTGGGCGAGTACGTGGCGGCCCGCCTCGGCCGCGAGGTCGTCGACCGGCTGATCGAACCCATGCTCGGCGGCGTGTACGCGGGCGACGCCTACCGCCTGTCGATGCGCGCGGCCGTCCCCCAGCTGTTCGCGGTGGCCCGCACGCACACCTCCCTGACGGAGGGCGTCCGCGAACTCCAGGCCAAGATGGCCGCCAACCCGCAGACCGCCGGGTCCGTCTTCATGGGCATCGAGGGCGGCATCGGCCAACTCCCGCTCGCCGTCGCGGAGTCGGTACGCGCGCGTGGCGGCGAGATCCGGCTGAACACCCCCGTGCTCGGCCTGCGCCGGACGGCCGACGGCTGGGAGGTCCGCACCGACGGCCGGGCGCTCGCCGTGGCCGCCGTGGTCGTCGCGGCCCCCGCGCCCGTGGCCGCCGCCCTGCTGGCCGCCGAGTCCCCGGACGCCGCCGCCGAACTGCGCGCCGTGGAGTACGCCTCCATGGCCCTGGTCACCCTCGCCTACCGGCGCGCCGACGTCCGCCTCCCCGAAGGCAGCGGCTTCCTCGTGCCGCCGGTCGACGGGCGCACCATCAAGGCGTCGACGTTCTCCTCGCAGAAGTGGGGCTGGGTCGCCGAGGAGGACCCGGACGTCCTCGTCCTGCGCACCTCCGTGGGCCGCTACGGCGAGACCGCGATCCTCGAACGGGACGACGAGGCCCTCGTCGACGTCTCCCGGCACGACCTGGGGGAGGCCACCGGACTGGACGCCACCCCGCTCGCCACCGTCGTCACCCGCTGGACCGACGGCCTGCCGCAGTACCCGGTCGGCCACCACACGCGCGTGGCCCGCATCCGCGAGGCCGTCGCCAAGCTCCCCGGGCTCGCGGTCTGCGGCGCGCCGTACGACGGTGTGGGCATCCCCGCGTGCATCGCCAGCGCGTACGCGGCCGTCGAGGCGCTCGGCGATCTCGCCGTGCCACCGGAGCAGCAGGAGCAGCAGGACGCCCCGGGGGCCGACCCGGTGCTCGGCCGTCCGCACGGAAAGGGAGAATGAGCGCATGAGCGAGAACGCCCCCACCACCACCGCCACGCCCGACCCGGCCCGGATCCCGAACAAGGGCAAGCTGGCCAAGGACCTCAACGAGGTCATCCGCTACACCCTCTGGTCCGTCTTCAAGCTCAAGGACGTGCTCCCCGAGGACCGCGCCGGTTACGCCGACGAGGTCCAGGAGCTGTTCGACCAGCTCGCCGCGAAGGACGTCACCGTCCGCGGCACGTACGACGTGTCGGGGCTGCGCGCCGGCGCCGACCTCATGATCTGGTGGCACGCCGAGACCGCCGACCAGCTCCAGGAGGCGTACAACCTCTTCCGCCGGACGAAGCTGGGGCGCGCCCTGGAGCCGGTGTGGTCGAACATGGCGCTGCACCGGCCCGCCGAGTTCAACCGCTCGCACATCCCCGCGTTCCTCGCCGACGAGACGCCGCGCAACTACGTCAGCGTGTACCCGTTCGTGCGGTCGTACGACTGGTATCTGCTGCCCGACGAGGACCGGCGGCGCATGCTCGCCGATCACGGGAAGATGGCGCGCGGGTATCCGGATGTGCGGGCCAACACGGTTGCGTCGTTCTCGCTCGGTGACTATGAGTGGCTGCTTGCCTTCGAGGCGGATGAGTTGTACCGCATCGTCGACCTCATGCGGCATCTGAGGGCCTCCGAGGCACGGATGCATGTGCGTGAGGAGGTTCCGTTTTATACGGGGCGGCGTAAGGAGATTGGGGAGCTGGTGGCTGGGCTGGCGTAGTCGCCTTGTAGCTCGGGGGGACTGGTGGGATGGCGTCTGCGGGTGCCTCAGCGGGCGTGCAGGGCGCCGGTCTCCTGCTGGGCGTGGGCCTTGTGCGCCGCGCGGGTGTCCGCGTCCGGCAGTTGTGGTTTGGGTTCCGCATGTGGGGCGCACGACGTGTTTCCGCCCCGTAGGGGGCCGTCCAACAGGTAGGACTCCAGGCGGGCGTTGACGCACGGGTTGTCGGCGGCGCCGATGCCGTGGGAGCCGGCGTCGCGTTCTGTTACCAGGACCGCGCCGGGCAGGCGGCGGCGTAGTTCCAGGGCGCCCGTGTAGGGGGTGGCGGCGTCGCGTTCGGCTGCCAGGATCAGGGTTTGGGGGAGGGCGCCGGGGGCCGTGCGGACGTCCACGGGGTGCTGCCGGGGGGCGGGCCAGTAGGCGCACGGCAGGTTGGTCCAGACGTTGTCCCAGGTCTCGAACGGGGCCACGCGCGCGAGAGCCGTGTTGTCGCGGTCCCAGACGCGCCAGTCGGTCGGCCAGGGCGCGTCGTTGCACTCGACGGCCGTGTACACGGCGTTGGAGTTCTCCGCCTCCACGGCCGCCTCCCGGTTGGGGCCCGCGTGCTCGACCAGCGGCTTCGGGTCGCCCTTGAGGTACGCGGACAGCACCTGCGCGGCCATCGGCCAGTAGTCGTCGTAGTACCCGGCCTGCAACAACAGCCCCTGCAACTGGGCGGGGCCGACCTTGCCGCCCGCAGGCTCGGCGGTCAGCTGCGCGCGCGCCTGCTCGTAGCCGCGCAGGACGGCCGCCGCGGTGTCGCCGAGGCCGTACACGTCGTCGTGGTCGGCGACCCATTCGCGGAAGTCCGCCCAGCGGCGTTCGAACGCGGCCGACTGGTCGAGGTTGTTGTGGTACCAGACCTGCTCCGGCGCCGGGTTCACCGCCGAGTCGAACACCATCCGCCGTACGTGCCCGGGGAACAGCGTCGCGTACACCGCGCCGAAGTAGGTGCCGTAGGACGCGCCCATGAACGTCAGCCGCCGCTCGCCGAGCGCGGCGCGCAGGACGTCCAGGTCGCGGGCGTTGTTGAGGGAGGTGTAGTACCGCAGCGCGCTCCCCGAGCGGCGGGCGCAGCCGCGGGCGTACGCCTTCGCCTCGGCGACGCGTTCCTTCTTGTAGGAGGCGGAGGGCTGGGCCGGGGCGGGTCGCGGTCCCTTGAACAGCCGCTTGGGGTCCTCGCAGGACAGCGGCGCCGAACGGCCCACCCCGCGCGGGGCGTAGCCGACGAGGTCGTACGCCGCGGCGATCCGCTGCCAGGCGGGGAGGTAGCCGACGAGCGGGAAGTACATGCCGGAGGCGCCGGGGCCGCCCGGGTTGTAGACGAGGGCGCCCTGTCGTACGGCGTCGCCCTTGCCGGTGCCCTTGATGCGGCTGACGGTGAGCTTGATCCGACGTCCGTCCGGGTGCGCGTAGTCGAGCGGGACGGTGACCGTGCCGCACCGCAGACTGCCCGGCAGGTCGCCCTCGGCGGCGCAACTGCCGTAGCGGATGCCCTTGGCGGCGGCGCGCTGGGCGGCGAGGGCGACACCGCGGGACTCGGGGGAGCCGGGGTCGGGCGGGGCGGTGGCGAATCCGGTCAGGAGCGTCAGGGACAGAGCCCCGGCGGCGGATCGGAGGACGGCGGCAGCGCGCATCAACTATCCCTTCGGGCACGGCGGCGACAAAAGGGATGTTTGGGGGGATGGGGAGGGCAAGTAAAGCACCCGGGGCTGGTGTCGCGCGGATGTGCGCCTGTGCGCCCCCGGCGGCGCCGGCGCCGTCGTCAGCGATGGGCGAACGCCGCCCGCACCTCCGGTTCCTCGACGGCCTTCACCCCGCGCACCGCGACCGCCGTGAGATAATCGCGCTCGTCACCGGCGGCGGACCGCGCGAGCGAACCCAGCAGCCGCTGTCCGGCCGGCGAGGCCCACCGCGTGTACGGATGCACCTCGACCCGGGCGATGGCCAGACAGCTCAGCGTCAGCACGAGCGGCAGGCTGAACCACAGGGCGATCACCTCGCGCCCCCCTGCCTCCGGCGCGGTCGGACCCGGCAGCAGGACGGCCACCACGGCCAGGGCCGCGCAGCACACCGTCGCGGCCCGCACCTGCCGGACCGCGGCGCCCACGCCGCCCGCGCCGCCGTCCGGCGCGGCGAGCCC
>LJCV01000109.1 GCA_001298575.1 Actinobacteria bacterium OK074 | reverse complement strand
CATGGAGCATCCCCACCCCCCCCCCCCCCCCCTAGCCTGCGAGAAAGGAACCCCCCGCGTCAGCGAACACCAGGAGCCCGTCATGAGCGCACTGCCGCAGGAGCGCCGCCTCGTCACCCCCATCCCCGGCCCCAAGTCGCAGGAACTGCAACAGCGTCGTCTCGCCGCGGTCGCGCAGGGCGTCGGCTCCGTGCTGCCGGTGTTCACCGCGCGCGCGGGCGGCGGCATCATCGAGGACGTCGACGGCAACCGCCTCATCGACTTCGGCTCCGGCATCGCGGTGACCAGCGTCGGCGCCTCCGCCGAGGCCGTCGTACGCCGGGCGTCCGCGCAGCTCGCCGACTTCACGCACACCTGTTTCATGGTCACGCCGTACGAGGGCTACGTGGAGGTCGCGGAGGCGCTGGCCGAGCTGACCCCGGGCGACCACGCCAAGAAGTCGGCGCTGTTCAACAGCGGTGCCGAGGCCGTCGAGAACGCCGTCAAGATCGCCCGGGCGTACACCAAGCGCCAGGCCGTCGTCGTCTTCGACCACGGCTACCACGGCCGTACGAACCTCACCATGGCGCTGACCTCGAAGAACATGCCGTACAAGCACGGTTTCGGGCCCTTCGCGCCGGAGATCTACCGGATGCCGCTCGCCTACGCCTACCGCTGGCCGACCGGGCCGGAGAACGCGGGCCCGGAGGCCGCCGCGCAGGCCATCGACCAGATCAGCAAGCAGGTCGGCGCGGACAACGTCGCCGCGATCGTGATCGAGCCGGTACTCGGCGAGGGCGGCTTCATCGAGCCCGCGCAGGGCTTCCTGCCCGCGCTGCGCCAGTTCGCCACCGACCACGGCATCGTCTTCGTCGCGGACGAGATCCAGTCCGGGTTCTGCCGTACGGGCCAGTGGTTCGCGTGCGAGGACGAGGGCATCGTCCCGGACCTGATCACCACCGCCAAGGGCATCGCGGGCGGCCTCCCGCTCGCCGCCGTCACCGGGCGCGCCGAGATCATGGACGCGGCCCACGCGGGCGGCCTCGGCGGCACCTACGGCGGCAACCCGGTCGCCTGCGCGGGCGCGCTCGGCTCGATCGAGACCATGAAGGAACTCGACCTCAACGCCCGCGCCCAGCGCATAGAGGCGGTCATGAAGACCCGGCTGGCCGCCATCGCCGAGAAGTACGACGTCATCGGCGACATCCGCGGCCGGGGCGCGATGATCGCGATCGAGCTGGTCAAGGACCGTACGACGAAGGTGCCGAACCCGGAGGCGACCGCCGCGCTGGCCAAGGCGTGCCACCAGGAGGGCCTGCTGGTCCTGACCTGCGGCACCTACGGCAACGTGCTGCGTTTCCTGCCCCCGCTGGTGATCGGCGAGGACCTGCTGAACGAGGGCCTGGACATCATCGAGCAGGCGTTCGCAACCATCTGATGCCCGTTCGTATGAGGGAGCGCCGGTTCGAGTCGTCGAACAAACGCTCCCTCGCACCTCCCGCGGGGATCCGGAACCCCGCCCATCCCCTCCTGCCGCACCCCAAACCCCACCCGCCCCACGAACCGGAATCCACGCCCTACTCCAGCCCCGGAGCCCCGATGGCAGAGCCAGTGAAGAAGGTGTGCAAGGTGGATGTCGGGTTGCCGATGTGGCTGTCGCGGCCCATGACGCTGTCGTAAGTTCTATCCAGATGAGAGATACACCCCGCCCACAGGGGACTGTGGGCGACACCGGGTTTGGGCCTCCCCAGCTTCGACCCGGTCGTGCCCTCGCGCACACACCCGGGGCTGCCGGCTCCGGATCTCCTCACCGATCGGATGGCCGCTCGTCCCAAACCCCCCGGGACGGGCGGCGCCCCGGTCCGGTCGGGCGCTTCGGAACCACCCCCCCTGTTCCGAAGCGCCCGACCTTCCTCTGTCTTCTGAGCGGCGCGGTCGGCGCCCTTCTCGCCCTCTTCGGGCTGATCACCTGGCAGGTCGTGGCCGACGGCCCCCTGCTGCGCGTCGACGAACGGCTCAGTAACGCCGTCGTCCGCCCCAGCCGCTGGTCCGAACTCCTCGCCGACCTGGGCAACGTCCAGGTCGCGGTGCCCGTCCTCGTCCTCGTGCTGCTGTACACCGGCCGACGCGCCCGGGCGGCCGGTACGGACCGGTGGTGGCTGCCGCCGCTCGCGGGCGCGGCCCTGATGACCCTGCTCCCGGCGGTGATCGTGCCGCTCAAGGAGCTGATCGCCCGGCCGGGCCCGCCCGTGATGGGTCCGGGCACCGGCTTCTACCCCTCGGGCCACACGGCCACCGCGACGGTCGCGTACGGCACCGCGACCCTGCTGCTCCTCCCCTGGCTGCGCACGGCGGCGGCCCGCCGGACCCTGGTCGCCGTCTGCGCCGCGGCGAACCTGGCCGTCGCCCTCGGCCTGATCCGCCGCGGCTACCACTGGCCCCTGGACGTACTGGCGAGCTGGTGCCTGTGCTGGTCTCTGGTGCTGGCGCTGTGGGGTCTGGTCATCCGTCCCCGCTCCGGCCCTCACCCTCTCCCTCCGCAAGACCCGCCGCCGCCTCGTGCATCGCGAGTTCGAGGAGCGCCGGGTCGGTGAGGGTGCCGGAGCCGTCCGGCGGGATCAGCCAGCGGACGCCGCCGGTGGAGCGGCCCGGGTAGGGCACGACGATCCACGTGCCGCGGCCCGCCGTCCGCACTCCCGTGCCGAGCCAGCGGGCCGCGGTGCCGGGCGGCACCAGGAATCCCATGCGGTTGTCCCCGAAGTCGACCAGGACGGGGCCGGGTTGGTCGATGATGCGGGTCAGGACGTCGAGCGTCGGGTAGCCCAGTTCGCCCGGCAGGATGAGTACGTCCCACGCCTTGCCGGCGGGCAGCAGCGCGACCCCGAGCGGGCTGCGCTCCCACTCCCACCGGCATGCCTCGGGATCGGGTGCCACGGATGCCAGCCACTCGACGGCCGTCTTCGCCCCAGTCATGAGAAGACCTCCCTTGTCTCTCGTCGACGCGGTCGCGTCACGAGGGAGAGGGAGGTCTCCCGCCGGCATTACGCGAGTTCGGACGGCCAGTTGGAAGTGAACTGAATCACAGTCAGCAGTCGTCGTATCAACTGCCCGGCCACCTCGCACTCCTCGGCCACCCGCTCAGCTGTCGAAGCCCAGCCCCAGCCTGTCCATCGTCCGCAGCCACAGGTTGCGTCGGCCGCCGTGCGCGTCCGCGCGGGCCAGGGACCACTTGGTCAGGGCGATGCCCGTCCAGGCGAACGGCTCCGGCGGGAACGGCAGCGGCTTGCGCCGGACCATGTCCAGCCGGGTGCGTTCGGTGGACTCCCCCGCCAGCAGGTCCAGCATCACATCCGCGCCGAACCGGGTCGCCCCGACGCCGAGCCCGGTGTACCCGGCGGCGTACGCCACCTTGCCGTGGTGGGCGGTGCCGTAGAACGCCGAGAAGCGGGAGCAGGTGTCGATGGCCCCGCCCCACGCGTGCGTGAAGTTGACGCCCTCCAGTTGCGGGAAGGCGGTGAAGAAGTGCCCGGCGAGCTTGGCGTAGGTCTCGGGCCGGTCGTCGTACTCGGCGCGCACCCGGCCCCCGTAAGGGTAGACGGCGTCGTAGCCGCCCCACAGGATCCGGTTGTCGGCGGAGAGGCGGAAGTAGTGGAACTGGTTGGCGCTGTCGGCCAGGCCCTGGCGGTTCTTCCAGCCGATCGACGCGAGCTGGTCGGCACTGAGCGGCTCGGTCATCAGGGCGTAGTCGTAGACCGGGACGGTGTACGAGCGCACCCGCCTGACCAGGTTCGGGAAGATGTTCGTGCCGAGCGCGACCCGGCGGGCGCGGACGGACCCGTAGGGGGTGCGGACGGCCATGCCGGCGCCGTAGGGGCGCAGGGTCAGCGCGGGGGTGCGTTCGTAGACGCGGACGCCGAGTCGGACGCAGGCGCGCTTCAGCTCCCAGACCAGTTTGGCCGGGTTGAGCATGGCGACGCCGCGGCGGTCGTGCAGGCCGCCGAGGAAGGTCGGGGAGTCGACGTGCTCGCGCAGTTCCTCGCTGTCGAGGAACTCGACGCCGTCCGCGAGGCCGTGGCGGTCCATCTCCTCGTACCACGCGCGCAGTTCGGCCGCCTGGTGCGGGGCGGTGGCGATGTCGATCTCGCCGGTGCGCTCGAAGTCGACGTCGAGGTCGTAGCGGGTGAGGGTCTCCTCGATCGCGTCGAGGTTGCGGGCGCCGAGTTCCTGGAGGCGGTGGATCTCGTCCGGCCAGCGGGCCAGGCCGTTGGCCAGGCCGTGGGTGAGGGAGGCGGCGCAGAAGCCGCCGTTGCGGCCCGAGGCGGCCCAGCCCACCTCGCGGCCTTCCAGCAGGACCACGTCGCGCCCGGGGTCGCGCTCCTTGGCCATGAGCGCGGTCCACAGTCCGCTGTAGCCGCCGCCGACGACCAGCAGGTCGCAGGTCTCGGCGCCGGTCAGCGCGGGCTCGGGGTGGGGCCTGCCGGGGTCGTCCAGCCAGTACGGGACCGGCTGGGCCTCGGAAAGGGACTTCGCCCAGTTGTTCTTACTGCTCCGGTTGTTCTTACTGCTCCGGTTGTTGTTTCCGCTCCGGCTCATGGCGCTTGGGGCCATGATTTCAACTCCCTACGGAAGAATTGTCGTTACGCCCTTTTGTCGGCGTTACGCCTTTTGCTTGGTACGGCGATTGTTGACCAGCATCGCGGCCAGGACCAGCAGCACGGCGACGAGGAACATGGCCGTACCGATGACGTTGATCTGGACGGGTGTGCCGCGCTGTGCCGAACCCCAGACGAACATGGGGAAGGTGACGGTCGAGCCCGCGTTGAAATTGGTGATGATGAAATCGTCGAAGGAGAGCGCGAAACTGAGCAGTGCGCCCGCGGCGATTCCGGGGGCCGCGATCGGCAGGGTGACGCGCAGGAAGGTCTGCACGGGTCCCGCGTACAGGTCCTGGGCGGCCTGTTCGAGGCGCGGGTCCATCGACATCACGCGCGCCTTGACGGCGGTGACGACGAAGCTGAGGCAGAACATGATGTGGGCGATCAGGATCGTCCAGAATCCCAACTGTGCACCCAGGTTGAGGAACAGGGTGAGCAGCGAGGCGCCCATGACGACCTCGGGCATCGCCATCGGCAGGAAGATCAGCGAGTTGATCGGCCCACGCGCGCGGAAGCGGTAGCGCACCAGCGCGAAGGCGATCATCGTGCCCAGGACGGTCGCGCCGACGGTCGCCCAGAACGCGATCCGGAGGCTGAGCGAGAGCGAGCCGCACATGTCGGCGACCCCGCACGGCTGCTGCCAGGCGTCCGTGGAGAAGTGCTGCCATTCGTAGTTGAAGCGGCCGTTCGGCTTGTTGAAGGAGAACACCGTGACAATGACGTTCGGCAGCAGCAGATAGCCGAGCGTGAGCAGTCCGGCGATGACGACGAGATGGCGCTTGAGCCAGCGTACGACGGGCATTAGACCAGATCCTCCGTCCCGGACTTGCGAATGTAGAAGGTGACCATGGCGAGAATTCCGGCCATGAGGATGAAGGAGAGGGCGGCGGCCGTCGGATAGTCGAGAACCCGTAGGAACTGGCTCTGGATGACGTTTCCGATCATCTGCGTGTTCGTCGAGCCGAGGAGTTCGGAGTTGACGTAGTCGCCGCTGGCCGGGATGAAGGTCAGCAGGGTGCCGGAGACCACGCCCGGCATGGACAGCGGGAAGGTCACCTTGCGGAAGGTGGTGAAGGGGGCCGCGTAGAGGTCTCCGGCGGCCTCGTGGAGGCGGCCGTCGATGCGTTCCAGGGACGTGTACAGCGGCAGGACCATGAACGGCAGGAAGTTGTACGTCAGGCCGCACACCACCGCCAGCGGGGTGGCCAGCACGCGTTGGCCGTCGGTGACGCCGAGCCAGTTGGTGACGGACAGGACGTGCAGCGAGTTGAGGGTGTGCACGACCGGGCCGCCGTCGGCGAGGATCGTCTTCCAGGCGAGCGTGCGGATCAGGAAGCTGGTGAAGAAGGGCGCGATCACCAGGATCATGATCAGGTTGCGCCAGCGGCCCGCGCGGAACGCGATCAGATACGCCAGCGGGTATCCGAGCAGCAGGCACAGCACGGTCGCGAAGGCCGCGTAGATCACCGAGCGGACGAACTGCGGCCAGTAGTCGGACAGCGCGTCCCAGTAGGTCGCGAAGTGCCAGGTGACCTTGTAGCCGTCCTCCAGGGAGCCCGTCTGCACGGACGTGGAGCCCTGGTAGATCATCGGCAGCGCGAAGAAGATCACCAGCCAGAGGATGCCGGGCAGCAGCAGCCAGTACGGCGTCCAACGGCCCCTCTTGCGCGGGGGTTTGGCCTCGGGCGCGGCGGGGGCGAGCGGCGGGGGCGCCTCGGTGAGGGTCGACGACATCAGGCGGCCTCTTCCTCGACGTCCACACCGGCGTCGATGTCCTGCGAGGCGTCCAGGCCGAAGGTGTGGGCCGGGCTCCAGTGCAGGACGACGTCGGCGCCGGGCACCAGGCGGGGGTCCCGGTCGATGTTCTGGGCGTAGACCTCGAACTCGGGGCAGACGGCGCTGTCGATGACGTACTGCGTGGAGACGCCGATGAAACTGGAGTCGGCGATCTTCCCGGTGATGCGGTTGCGGCCGTCGGGGATGTCACCGGCGTCGTCGGCGTGGGTGAGGGTGATCTTCTCCGGGCGGACGCCCACCAGGACCTTGCCGCCGGCCGAGGTGGGCGCCGAACAGCGCGCCTCGGGGAGCACCAACTTGCCACCGCCCGCCTTGAGGACGATCTCGTCGCCGCTCTTGGTGTCGACCTCGGCCTCGATGAGGTTCGAGGTGCCGAGGAAGTTGGCGACGAAGGTGGTGTTCGGGTTCTCGTAGAGGTCGGTGGGGGCGCCGAGTTGTTCGACGCGGCCCGCGTTCATCACGGCGACCGTGTCGGCCATGGTCATGGCCTCCTCCTGGTCGTGCGTGACGTGTACGAAGGTGATGCCGACCTCGGTCTGGATGCGCTTGAGTTCGAGCTGCATCTGGCGGCGCAGCTTGAGGTCGAGGGCGCCGAGGGGCTCGTCGAGCAGGAGCACCTTGGGGTGGTTGATCAGCGCGCGGGCCACGGCGACGCGCTGCTGCTGGCCGCCGGAGAGCTGGTGCGGGCGCTTGCGGGCCTGCTCGCCGAGCTGGACGAGTTCCAGCATGTCCTCGACCTGCTTCTTCACCGACTTGATGCCGCGCCGGCGCAGCCCGAAGGCCACGTTCTCGAAGATGTCGAGGTGCGGGAAGAGCGCGTACGACTGGAAGACGGTGTTCACCGGCCGCTTGTACGGCGGGAGATGGCCGACCTCCTGGTCACCGAGGAACACGGTGCCGGAGGAAGGTTCCTCCAGGCCCGCGATCATGCGCAGGGTGGTGGTCTTGCCGCAGCCGGACGCGCCGAGCAGGGCGAAGAAGGAGCCCTCGGGGACGGTCAGGTCGAGCGGGTGGACGGCGGTGAAGGAGCCGTAGGTCTTGGAGATCCCGGTGAGGCGGACGTCGCCGCTGCCGCTGGTGGTGGTCATCTTCGTCACGCCCCTGTGAGCTTCGCGAACTTCTCTTCGTACGCCGAGTCCTCTTTTTCGCTCAGCGAGCGGAAGGCGTGGGACTGGGCGGCCATGGCCTGGTCGGGAATGATCAGCGGGTTGTCGGCCGCCGACTTGTCGATCTTCGCCAGCTCGTCCTTGACGCCCTCGACGGGGCAGACGTAGTTGATGTAGGCGGCGAGTTGGGCGGCCGGTTTCAGCTCGTAGTAGTAGTCCATGAGCTTCTCGGCGTTCGTCTTGTGGCGCGCCTTGTTGGGGATCAGCATGTTGTCCGTGGACGTCAGGTAGCCGCTGTGCGGGATGACGTACTCGATGTCGGGGTTGTCCGCCTGGAGCTGGACGATGTCACCGGCCCAGGCGATGCACGCGGCGAGGTCGCCCTTGGTGAGGTCGGACGTGTAGTCGTTGCCGGTGAAGCGGCGGATCTGGCCCTTGTCGACGGCCTTCTGGAGCCGGGCGGTGGCCGCGTCGTAGTCGTCGGTGGTGAAGGTCGCCGGGTCCTTGCCCATGTCGAGCAGGGTCATGCCCATGGTGTCGCGCATCTCGGTGAGCAGCCCGATGCGGCCCGCGAGCTTGGAGTTGTCGAGCATGTCGGAGAGCGACTTCACCTCGATGCCGTCCAGCGCCTTCTTGTTGTACGCGAGAACGGTCGAAATGCCCTGCCAGGGGTAGGAGTAGGCGCGTCCGGGGTCCCAGTCGGGGCTGCGGAACTGCTCCGACAGGTTGGCGTACGCGTGCGGCAGGTTGGCCGCGTCCAGTTTCTGGACCCACCCCAGGCGGATCAGGCGGGCGGCCAGCCAGTCGGTGAGGACGATGATGTCGCGGCCGGTGTCCTGGCCCGCGGCGAGCTGCGGCTTGATCTTGCCGAAGAACTCGTTGTTGTCGTTGATGTCCTCGGTGTAGTTGACCTTGATGCCGGTGCGCTGGGTGAACGTGTCGAGCGTGGGGTGGTGCTTGCCGCTGTCGTCGATGTCGATGTACTCGGGCCAGTTGGAGAAGTCGACCTCCTTCTCGGTGGCCGAGTGGTCCTCGGCGGAGATGCCGCCGGTGCTCTTGCCCGCGGCGGGGATCCCGCAGGCGCTCAGCGCCCCGAGACCGCCGACGGTCAGCGCGGCGCCCGTGGACGCGCGCAGCAGCGAACGGCGGGTGAGGGCGGCCCTCCCGGTGCGGAAACTGCGCCGGGTGGCGGCCAGTTGGGCCGGTGAGAGGCGGCCGGGCTCGTACTGCTCCATGCGCGTGGTGCCCTTTCGGGAGTGCTCTCGGGACGTCCGGCCGTGGTCGGTGGCCGGTGGTGCGTGCCTTTACCGGCAGCGGTGGTCGCACGGGCGACTACGGCCGGTCCCCGAAGATCGTGCGGTGCCAGTCCTTCCGGGCGACCGCGGTGTTGTCGAACATGACGTGCTTGATCTGCGTGTACTCCTCGAACGAATACGCCGACATGTCCTTGCCGAAGCCGGACGCCTTGTACCCGCCGTGAGGCATTTCGCTGATGATCGGAATGTGGTCGTTGACCCAGACACACCCCGCGCGGACCTCGCGGGTGGCCCGGTTCGCCCGGTAGACGTCCCGGGTCCACGCGGAGGCGGCGAGGCCGTAGGGGGTGTCGTTGGCGAGCCGGATGCCGTCGTCGTCGGAGTCGAAGGGCAGCACGACCAGGACCGGTCCGAAGATCTCCGCCTGGACGATCTCGCTGTCCTGGGCTGCCCCCGCGACGAGGGTGGGCAGGTAGTACGCGCCGTTCTTCAGCTCGTCGCCCCGCGGAATGTCCCCGCCGGTGACTACGCGCGCGTAGCCGCGCGCCCGGTCGACGAACCCGGCGACCCGGTCGCGCTGCGCGTGCGAGATGAGCGGCCCGAGATCGGTACCGGCGGCAAACGGATCACCAACCCGAACGCTCTCCATAAGAGCAGCGGTTTGGCTGACGAACGCCTCGTACAACGGCCGCTGCACGTACGCGCGCGTGGCCGCGGTGCAGTCCTGCCCGGTGTTGATGAGCGCGCCCGCGACGGCGCCGTGGACGGCGGCGTCGAGATCGGCGTCGTCGAAGACGACGAAGGGCGCCTTGCCGCCGAGTTCGAGGTGCAGCCGCTTGACGGTGGCGGTGGCGATCTCCGCGACCCGCTTGCCGACGGCGGTGGAGCCGGTGAAGGAGGTCATGGCCACGTCCGGGTGCCCGACGAGCCGCTCGCCGGCCTCCCGCCCGGTCCCGGTGACGACGTTGACGACCCCGTCCGGGATCCCGGCCTCGGTGGCGGCCCGCGCGAAGAGCAGCGAGGTCAGGGGGGTGAGTTCGGCGGGTTTGAGGACGATGGTGTTGCCCGCGGCAATCGCCGGGAGGATCTTCCAGGCGGCCATCTGGAGGGGGTAGTT
Source organism: Actinobacteria bacterium OK074 (assembly GCA_001298575.1). Lineage (GTDB taxonomy): Bacteria > Actinomycetota > Actinomycetes > Streptomycetales > Streptomycetaceae > Streptomyces. Next base: position 1,368 of record LJCV01000109.1, on the reverse strand, counting down.
CCAGGGCGCGACGGAGCCGACGACGCCGATGGGTTCGCGGCGTACGTACGAGGTGTGGTCGCCGGAGTACTCCCCGGCGGACTGCCCTTGCAGGTGCCGGGCGGCGCCCGCGAAGAACGCGGTGTTGTCGATGGTGCCCGGCACGTCGAACTCGCGGGTCAGCTTGAGCGGCTTGCCGCACTGGAGCGACTCGAAGCGCGCGAATTCCTCCGCGTGCTCGGCGAGGACGGCGGAGAAACGGTGCAGCGCGTCGGAACGCTCACCGGGCGTGGCCCCGGCCCAGCCCGGGAAGGCGGCGCGGGCGGCGGCCACGGCGCGGTCGACGTCGTCGGCTCCCGCGAGGTCGTACGTGTACACGTCCGCGCCGGTCGACGGGTCGACGACGGCGTGGGTACGGCCGGAGGTGCCCTTCGCGGGGCGGCCGTCGATGTACTGCGCGCCGTCCGCGAAACGTTCCTGTACGTCGGCCTCGGTGCGCAGGCGGGTGCGTTCGCCGCCACCGGTGTGGCCCGGGTTGTGCATGTCGCTCTCCTCCGCGCCCTCAGCTGGGAAGACGGCGTAGCTAAAGCTTGATTTGAGTGACGATCCTGACAGAGCCAGTGCACTCCAACAAGTGATTCCGTTGTTGCCTTTTGGTTACGCGACGGAATCTGTCGACCAGGTGTCGAGTCGGGGCGGAAAAGCGGGGACGGATTGTCAGTGGTGGCTGCCATGCTGGCGGACATGGAGAAGATCGATTCTCGGGACGCGCTGGTCAGGGCCGTTCGCTCGGGGGCGAGGGTCAAGTACCTGCACTTCTGGGGGCACCGGCCGAGGCACGACGGAAAAGTGGGGTCGAGCTGCCTGAGCCAGTGGTGGCCGTCGCCCTTCACGGTGGCCGGGGTGACGTACGCGACGGCCGAACACTGGATGATGGCGCGGAAAGCGCAGCTGTTCGACGACCCGGAGGCGGAGGCGCGTGCGCTGGCGGCCCCGACCCCCGCACTGGCGAAGAAGGCGGGCCGCCTGGTCCGCGACTTCGACGAAACGGTGTGGGAGCGGGAGCGGTTCGGCGTGGTGGAGGAGGGCAACACCCACAAGTTCGCCGCACACCCGGACTTGCGGGAGTTCCTGCTGGCCACGGGGGACCGGGTGCTGGTGGAGGCAAGCCCGGTGGACCGCGTATGGGGAATCGGCCTGGCGGGGGACGACGAGGCGGCGGGGGATCCGGAGCGATGGAGGGGCGAGAATTTGCTGGGGTTTGCACTGATGGGGGCGCGGGGGCGGTTGCGGGCGTGAGGGGTGGCGCCGCGGGCCGGGGGGGGGGGGGGGCGGGGCGGGGGGGGCGCGCGGGCGCCCGGCCGCGCGCGGGGGGGGGGGGCGGCGGGG
>LJCV01000108.1 GCA_001298575.1 Actinobacteria bacterium OK074 | reverse complement strand
GTATTGCTGGGGGTGTGGTTGGCGGGGGCGGCTTTTGTTCCGGTGGATGTGGAGTATCCGGTGGAGCGGGTGGGGTTGTTGTTGGCGGATTCGGGTCCGGTGGCGGTGGTGTGCACGGAGAGCACGAAGGGGGTCGTTCCCGATGGGGTGGCTGGTCGGTTGGTGGTTGTGGATGACGCTGAGGTGGTGGCGGGGATTGCCGGGTGCCGGGCTGATGACTTCGGTGTTGCTGTGGGGTCGGGGGATTTGGCGTATGTGATGTATACGTCGGGGTCGACTGGTGTGCCGAAGGGCGTGGCGGTTCCGCACGGAAGTGTGGCGGGCCTGGTCGGGGACGGCGGATGGTCGGTCGGTGCTGGGGATGCGGTGTTGATGCATGCGCCGCACGCTTTCGATGTGTCGTTGTTTGAGGTGTGGGTGGCGTTGGTTTCGGGTGGTCGGGTGGTGGTGGCGGAACCGGGTGTGGTGGATGCGGGCCGGATTCGGGAGGCGGTCGCCGGTGGTGTGACGGCGGTGCATGTCACGGCTGGTCTTTTCCGGGTGTTGGCGGAGGAGTCCCCGGAGTGCTTTGGCGGGTTGCGTGAGGTGTTGACCGGTGGGGATGTGGTGCCGGTTGGGTCGGTGGAGCGGGTGCGTGAGGCGTGCTCGGAGGTGTCGGTACGGCATTTGTACGGGCCGACCGAGATCACTCTGTGTGCGACGTGGCATGTGCTGCTGCCTGGCGTTGTGAGTGGGTCGGTGTTGCCGATTGGGCGTCCGTTGTCGAACCGGCGGGTGTATGTGTTGGATGCGTTTTTGCGTCCGGTGCCTGCGGGTGTGGTGGGCGAGTTGTATGTGGCGGGCTCCGGGTTGGCCCGTGGGTATCTGCGTAGGCCGGGCCTGACGGCGGAGCGGTTCGTAGCCTGTCCGTTCGTCGGTGGCGGTCGGATGTACCGGACCGGTGACCTGGCCCGTTGGTCGGCTGAGGGTGAGTTGCTGTTCGTGGGTCGGGCGGACGAGCAGGTGAAGGTCCGTGGGTTCCGGGTGGAGTTGGGCGAGGTCGAGGCGGTGCTTGCCGCTCACGTGTCCGTGAGTCAGGCGGTGGTGGTGGCCCGGCAGGACGGTCCCGGCGACAAGCGGCTGATCGGCTACGTCGTCCCCGAGAACCAAGAGGACGCCGACCCCCAGGAGTTGCGTGCGTATGTGGCCGCCCGGCTGCCCGAGTTCATGGTGCCGGCGGCGGTTGTGGTGCTGGACGCGTTGCCGTTGACGGTGAACGGGAAGGTGGACCGGGCCGTGTTGCCCGCGCCGGAATTTGTGGGTGTGGAGGGTGGGCGTGGGCCCGCGACGCCGGTGGAGGAGGTGCTGTGCGGGCTGTTCGGTGAGGTGCTGGGCGTGGAGTGGGTTGGCGCCGAAGACGGTTTCTTCGACATGGGGGGTGATTCGCTGCTGGGGATGCGGTTGCTGGCTCGGGTGCGGGCGGTGCTGGACGTGGAGTTGGGGATGGGGGACTTGTTCGGTGCGCCGTCGGTGGCGGGGCTGGCGCGGGTGATCGTCGAGGGCGGGGCCGGGGGTGAGGTGCGGGTCGCGGTGCGGCCGTGGGCGCGGCCGGACGTGGTGCCGTTGTCGTTCGCGCAGCAGCGGATGTGGTTTGTGAACCGGTTGGCGGACACGGTTCCGGGGGCGGCAGCGGCGTACAACTTGCCGTTGGTGCTGCGGATTTCGGGTGCGTTGGAGGTGGCCGCGCTGGCGGCGGCGCTCGGGGATGTGGCCGACCGGCACGAGAGTCTGCGGACGGTTTTTCCCGATGTTGGCGGTGTTCCCCGGCAGGAGGTGCTCGACGGGGAGGCGGGGCGTCCGCCGCTGCGCGTCGTGGAGTGCGGTGCGCGGCTGGTCGATCGGGTGCTGGCCGAGTACGCGGATGCCGGTTTTGATGTGCGGGTGGATGTGCCGTGGCGCATTCATGTGCTGGTGGTGGGACCGACGGAGTTCGTGCTGTCGGTGGTGGTGCATCACGTGGCGGTCGACGGCTGGTCGATGGGCGTGCTGGCCCGGGACCTGAAGGCGGCGTACGCGGCTCGGTGTGCGGGGCGGGTGCCGGGGTGGGAGCCGTTGCCGGTGCAGTACGCGGACTACGCGCTGTGGCAGCGGGAGGTGCTGGGGGACCTGGACGACCCGGACAGTGTGATCAGCGGTCAACTGGCGTACTGGCGGCGGGCGTTGGCCGGTGTGCCGCAGGAGTTGGCGTTGCCCGTGGACCGGATGCGGCCCGCGGTGCCGTCGTTCCGGGGGCGTGCGGTGCGGGCGGCGACCGACGCGGGCACGCACGGGCGGCTGGTGGAGGTGGCGGGGCGGGGCCGGGCGACGATGTTCATGGTGGTGCACGCCGCGGTGGGGCTGCTGCTCTCGCGGATGGGCGCGGGCGAGGACATCGTGCTGGGCACGCCGGTGGCGGGTCGCGGGGACACCGCGCTGGAGGAGCTGGCCGGGTTCTTCGCCAACACCCTGGTGTTGCGGACCGACTTGGGCGGTGACCCGTCGTTCGCCGAGGTGCTGGAGCGGGTGCGGGCGGCGGACCTGGCGGCGTACGCGCATCAGGACGTGCCGTTCGAGCGCCTCGTCGAGGAGGTCAACCCGTCCCGCTCGCTGTCCCGCAATCCGCTCTTCCAGGTGATGCTCGCCCTCCAGAACGTCCCCGAACCGGTGTGGGAACTGCCGGGCGCCCAGGTGCGTTCGGCGACCATGGCCGCGCCGGCGGCCCGGTTCGACCTCGCGGTGACCCTGACGGAACGGCGGGACGAGCGCGGGGCGCCCGCCGGCCTCGACGCCGAAATCCTGTACGCGACGGACCTGTTCGACGACGACACCGCCCAGGCGCTGTCGCACCGCCTGGTGCGCGTGCTGGAGCAGGTCGCCGCCGATCCGCTGCTACGGCTCAGCGAAGTGGACGTCCTGACGGCGGCCGAACGGTCCTTGGTGACCGAGGCATGGAACGCGACGGCCGTACCCGTACCGGATGCGCTGGTGCCGGCTCTGTTCGAGGCGTGGGCGGGGCGTTCGCCGGACGCGGTGGCGGTGCGGTGCGGTGGGGATGCGCTGTCGTACGGGGAGTTGGAGGTGCGGGCGAACCGGCTCGCGCGGTATCTGACGGGGTTGGGTGTCGGTCGTGAAGCGCGGGTGGGGCTGTGTCTGCCGCGTGGGGTGGACATGGTCGTCGCGGAGTTGGCGGTGTGGAAGGCCGGTGGGGCGTTCGTTCCGCTGGATCCGGAGTATCCGGCGGACCGGTTGGGGTTCGTGATCGCCGACAGTGGTGCGGACGTGGTGGTCGGGGTCGGTGAGTCGCTGGCGGGGGTGCCGGTCGGGGCGGCGCGGGTTGTGGCGCTCGACGAGGCGGAGACCGCTGGGGTGATCGCGGGGGAGCCCGGCGGGCCGCTCGGCACGGTCGTCGTACCGGACCAGCTCGCGTACGTCATCTACACGTCGGGGTCGACGGGGCGGCCGAAGGGCGTGGCGGTGGCGCACCGGGGTGTGGCGAACCTGGCCGAGGTGATGCGGCCCGCGCTGGGCGTTGGCGAAGGCGTGGTGGTGTTGCAGTTCGCGTCGTTCAGCTTCGACGCGGCGGTGTTGGACGTGGCGGTCACCCTGGCCGGTGGCGGGACGCTCGCGGTCGCGTCGGGCCGGGAGCGGGCCGAACCCGCGGCGCTGGCGCGGATGGTCGCCGAGGCCGGGGTGAGGACGGCGAGTGTGGTGCCGTCCCTGCTGGGGGTGCTGGACCCGGCGGCCGTGCCCGGGGTGGAGAACTGGGTGCTGGGCGCGGAGTTGCTGACCGCGGACCTGGCGAGCCGGTGGACGGCTCGGGCGCGGGTGTGGAACACGTACGGCCCCACCGAGGCCACCGTGATGGCCACGGTCGGGCGGGTGGCCGCCGGGATCGGGCCGAGCGACGAGGCGCCGCCGATCGGGCGCCCGCTCGGGAACGTACGCGTCTATGTCCTGGACGGGTTTCTGCGTCCGGTGGCGCCGGGTGTGGTGGGGGAGGTGTACATCGCGGGTCCGGGTGTGGCGCGGGGGTATGTGGGGCGGCCGGGGCTGACGGCCGAGCGGTTCGTGGCCTGTCCGTTCGGTACGGGTGGGCGGATGTACCGGAGCGGGGACCTGGCCCGGTGGACCGGCGACGGGCAACTGGTGTTCGCGGGGCGGGCGGACGGACAGGTGAAGATCCGCGGCTTCCGGGTGGAGCCCGGTGAGGTCGAGGCGGTACTCGCCGGGCACGCCTCCGTGGGGCAGGCGGCGGTGGTGGTGCGGGAGGACCGGCCGGGCGACAAACGGCTGATCGCCTATGTCGTGCCCGACGGGCGACAGGACCTCGATCCTCGGGCGGTGCGGGCGGAAGTGGCGGGCCGGTTGCCGGAGTTCATGGTCCCGGCCGTCGTCATGGTCCTGGACGCGTTGCCGTTGACGGTGAACGGGAAGCTCGACCGGTCGGCGTTGCCCGCGCCGGACTTCACCGCCCGCGGTGCGGGGCGGGAGCCGCGTACACAGACCGAGGAGATGCTGTGCGGACTGTTCGGTGAGGTGCTCGGGCTTGAGTGGGTGGGGGCGGAGGACGGCTTCTTCGAACTCGGCGGTGACTCGCTGCTGGCGATGCGGTTGATCGCGCGGGTGCGGGCGGTGCTCGAAGTCGAGCTGGGGATCGGGGAGTTGTTCGGCGCGCCGACGGTGGCGGGGCTGGCCCGGCTGATCGACGAGGACACGGGTGAGGACACGGGCGAGGACGCACGCGACGGCGAGGGCGCGTACCCGGGTGCGGGCAGAGGGCAGGGCAGGAGTCGGCGTGCGGGTGGGGTGCGGGTCGTGTTGCGGGCCCGGCCGCGGCCGGACGTGGTGCCGCTGTCGTTCGCGCAGCAGCGGATGTGGTTCCTGAACCGGATGGAGGAATCGGTTCCGGGAGCGGCAGCGGCGTACAACATGCCGTTGGTGCTGCGGATTTCGGGCCCGCTGGAGGTGGCCGCGCTGGAGGCCGCGCTCGGTGACGTGGCCGACCGGCACGAGAGTCTGCGGACGGTCTTCCCTGATGTCGGCGGGGTCCCGCACCAGCGGGTGCTGGAGGGCGGGGCGGGCCGTCCGGCCCTGACCGTGGTCCGCAGCGACGAGGAGCGGCTGACGGAGGTGGTCGCCGGGCAGCTGGGCGGCGGATTCGACCTTCGGGTGGACGTGCCGTGGCGGGTGTGGCTGGTCCAAGTCGGCCCGGCGGAGGCCGTGTTGTCGGTGGTGGCGCACCATGCGGCAGCCGACGGCTGGTCGATGGGGGTGCTGGCACGGGACTTGGAGACGGCGTACGCGGCCCGGTGCGCGGGGCGGGTGCCGGGGTGGGAGCCGTTGCCGGTGCAGTACGCGGACTACGCGCTGTGGCAGCGGGAGGTGCTGGGCGACCCGGACGACCCGGACAGTGTGATCAGCGGTCAACTGGCGTACTGGCGGCGGACGTTGGCGGACCTGCCGCAGGAACTGGCGCTGCCGGCCGACCGGGTCCGGCCGGTGGTGCCCTCCTTCGAGGGGCGGCTGATGCCGGTGACGGCGGACGCCGCGACGCACGCGCGGCGGGGCGGGGCGGCCGGGCGGGGCCGGGCCACGATGTTCATGGTCGTGCACGCGGCGCTGAGTGTGCTGCTGTCCCGGATGGGGGCCGGGGAGGACATTCCGGTGGGGACACCGGTGGCCGGGCGCGGGGACGCGGCGCTGGAGGAGCTGGCCGGGTTCTTCGTCAACACCCTCGTCCTGCGGGCCGATCTGAGCGGCGACCCCACGTTCGCCGAGGTGCTGGAGCGGGTGCGGGCCACCGACCTGGCGGCGTACGCGCATCAGGACGTGCCCTTCGAGCGCCTCGTCGAGGAGCTGAACCCGTCCCGGTCGCTGTCCCGCACCCCCCTCTTCCAGGTGATGCTGGTCCTGCAGAACGTGCCCGAGGTCGCCTGGGAACTGCCGGGCGTGCGGGTGAGCCCCGCGCCGCTGCCGTCCCGCCTCGCGGCCCGGTTCGACCTGGCGGTGTCCGTGGTGGAACGGCGCGACGGGCGCGGGGCCCCGGCCGGGCTCGACGGCGAGATCCTGTACGCCACGGACCTGTTCGACGAGGACACCGCCCGGGCGCTGTCGGACCGCCTGGCGCGGGTGCTGGAGCAGGTCGCCGCCGATCCGGGGATCCGGCTCAGCGAGATCGACGTCCTGACGGCGGCCGAACGGTCACGGGTGGTCGAACGGTGGAACGACTCCGCCCGCCCGGTGCCGCCCACGTCGGTCGTCGAACTCTTCGCCGAACGGGCCGGGCTCTCGTCGGCCGCGACCGCCGTCGAATCGGGCGAACGGACCCTCACGTACGCGGAGTTGGCGGACCGGGCGGCCCGTCTGGCGCGGTACCTGATCGGCGCGGGCGTCGGCCCGGAGTGCCGGGTGGCGGCCGTGCTGGAGCGGTCGGTGGACCTCGTAGTGTCGCTCCTCGGGGTCGCGATGGCCGGTGGCGTGTTCGTCCCGGTGGACCCCGAGTACCCGGCGGACCGGGTGGCGTACCTGCTGGCGGACTCCGCCCCGGCGGTGGTCCTGTGCACCACACGGACCCGGCCCGCGGTGCCCACGGGAACCCCCGGCCGGGTCGTCGCGCTGGACGACCCCGCCACGGCCGGCGCGGTGGCGGGACAGGCGGGCGGCCCGCTGCGGCCCACCGAACGCCTGGCGCCACTGGGCGCGGACCATGCCGCGTACGTGATCTACACCTCGGGCTCGACGGGTGCGCCGAAGGGCGTCGCGGTCTCCCACCACGGGCTGCGCAACCTCGTCGCCGACAACCTCCAGCGGTACGGCCTCGACGAGGACAGCCGCGTCCTGCAACTCGTCTCACCCAGCTTCGACGTCTCCATGGCCGACATCTGGCCGACCCTGTGCGCGGGCGGACGGCTCGTCCTGGCCCCGCCGAGGCTGGACGCCTCCGGCGACGAACTGACCCGCCTGATGCGCACCCGCGGCGTCACCCACCTGGCGACACCCCCGACCTTCCTGGCACAGATGCGGTCCGAGGACGTCCCCGAACTGCGCCTGCTGATCATCGGCGGCGAGCCCATGCCGCCCGAGGCCCGCCGCCGCTGGTCGACGGGGCGCGTTATGTACAACCAGTACGGCGTCACCGAGGCGACGGTCATCTCCACGGTGAGCGCGATCCGCCAGGACCGCGACGGTACGACGCCGATCGGCCGCCCGATCGCCAACACCCGCGTGTACGCGCTGGATGCGGCCCTGCGACCGGTTCCGGTGGGCGTGCCGGGCGAGTTGTACGTCGCGGGGGCCGGGCTGGCGCGCGGGTACCTGGGGCGGGCGGGGCTGTCGGCGGGCCGGTTCGTGGCGTGTCCGTTCGGGGCGGGGGAGCGGATGTACCGCACCGGGGACGTGGTGCGGTGGTCGGGGGAGGGCGAGTTGCTGTTCGTCGGCCGCGCCGACGGCCAGCTCAAGATCCGCGGCCACCGGATCGAACCCGGCGAGGTCGAGACGGCGCTCGCGGCCTGCCCCGGAGTGCGCGAGGCCGTGGTGGCGGTGCGGGAGGACCGGCCGGGCGAGCGCCGCCTGATCGGCTACGTGGCCGCCGACCCGCGGACGGTGGACGGGCGGACCGTCCGCGCCTTCGCCGCCGGTCTGCTGCCGGAGCACATGGTGCCGACGGCGGTCCTGGTCCTGGACGGGCTGCCGCTCACCGCCAACGGCAAACTGGACCGGGCCGCCCTGCCCGCACCCGACTTCGCCGACCGGGTCACGGGCCGGGAACCGCGCACCGAGACCGAACGGATCCTGTGCGACCTGTTCGCCGAGATGCTGGGACTCGAACGGGTCGGGGCCGACGACGGCTTCTTCGAACTGGGCGGCGACTCCATCAGCTCGATGCAACTGGTCTCGCGGGCCCGCCGGGCGGGCCTGGTGATGACACCCCGGCACGTGTTCGAGGAGAAGACCCCCGAACGCCTCGCGGCCGTGGTCGCGGCGACCGGAGCGGCCGAACACGCCACCGCGGTCGCCGACATCGGCGTGGGCGAGGTGCCCTGGACACCGGTGATGCGCGCCTTCGGACCGCGGGCCGCGGGCGCCCGCTTCGCGCAGTGGACGACGGTCGGCGCACCGGCCGGGCTCGGCCTCGACGTGCTGACCGCCGGGCTGGCCGCCGTACTCGACACGCACGACATGCTGCGGGCCCGGACCGTACCGGGCGAGCCCCGGCTGATCGTCGGCGAGCCGGGGTCGGTGGACGCCGCGCGCGCGGTCGTACGCGTGGCCGCGACGGACGCGGCGGCCGACGCCCTGGACGGGATCGCGGGACGGGCGGCGCGGGCGGCGGCGGAACGGCTGGATCCCGCGTCCGGGGTGATGGCCCGGGCGGTCTGGGTGGACGCCGGGCCCGGGCGCACCGGCCGGGTCGTACTCGTGGCGCACCACCTGGTCGTCGACGGAATGTCCTGGCGGATCCTGCTCCCCGACCTCCAGACCGCCTGCGAGGCGGTGGCGGCCGGGCGGGTGCCGGTGCCGGAGCCGGTGGGAACGTCGTTCCGGCGCTGGGCGCGGCTGCTGACCGAGCAGGCGCGCGAGGCAAGCCGCACCGCCGAACTGGACGACTGGACCGCCCTGCTCGGCGACCCCGAACCACCGCTCGCACACCGGGAGTTGGACCCGGCGGTGGACACCGCGCACACCCTGCGGCGCCGCTCCTGGACGGTGCCGCGCGAGCAGGCGGCCACGCTGGTGGGCCGGACCCCCGGCGCCTTCCACTGCGGAGTGCGCGACGTGCTCCTCGCCACCCTGGCGGGCGCGGTCACGCACTGGCGCCGGGACACCGCCCACGGGCTTCTGGTGGACGTCGAGGGACACGGCCGCGAACCCCTGGCGGGCGTGGAACTGTCCCGTACGGTCGGCTGGTTCACCGGCGTGCGACCGGTCCGGCTGGCGGTGACCGCCGCCGGCCTGGACGACGCTATGGCCGGTGGCCCGGCGGCGGGTACGTTGGTGAAGGCCGTCAAGGAGCAGGTCCGGGCGGTGCCCGGCGACGGCCTCGGCCACGAACTGCTCCGCCGTCTCAACCCCGTCACGGGTCCGGTCCTGGCCGCCGCGCCGACCCCGCAGATCGGCTTCAACTACCTCGGCCGGTTCGCCGCCGGAGCCACGGCGGGCACGGTCGGCGACTGGCAACTGGCCGGGGAGAGCGCGGTCGGCGGTTCCACCGAACCGGACCTGCCCGCGATGCACGTCGTCGAAGGACTCGCGGTGATCCGGGACACCCCGGACGGACCCGAACTGACCGTCACCCTCAACTGGCCCGGACAACTCCTCGCGGACACCGACGTGGAGCGGCTCGGCCGGACCTGGGTGCGGATGCTGAACGGCCTCGCCGCCCACACCGTCGCCCTCGCCGCCGGCGGCCACACCCCGTCCGACTTCCATCTCCTCGACCTCGAACAGGACGAGGTCGACCAGTTCGAAGCGATAGCAGCCAAGTTCGAGGAGGGTCTGTCCCGGTGAAGTCCCCAACCGCCACCCAGGGTTCCGCCCTGGCGGGAGTCTGGCCGCTGTCGCCGTTGCAGGAAGGTCTGCTGTTCCACGCCGACTTCGACGACCGGGGCCCCGACGTCTACGCCGTACAGTTCCTGCTCGACGTCCAAGGCCCGGTCGACGCCGACCGGTTACGGACCTCGTGGCAGGCGCTCCTCGACCGGCACGCCGCACTGCGGGCCAGCTTCCACCGGCGCAAGACCGGCGAAGCCGTCCAACTCATCGCCCGCACCGTCACGTTGCCCTGGCACGAGGCCGACCTGTCGGCCCACCCCGAGCCCGACCGCTCCGCCCGGGCCGGACAACTGGCCGCGCGCGAACGTGAACAGCGGCTCGACCTCACGGTCCCGCCACTGCTGCGCCTGCTGCTGATCCGGCTCGGCGAGAACCGCCACCAACTCGTCGTGACCTCGCACCACCTCCTGATGGACGGCTGGTCGATGCCGGTCCTGCTGAACGAACTCGCCCAGGTGTACGCGGCCGGCGGCGACCCCTCCGTACTCGAACGGGCCGTGTCCTACGGGGACTACCTGCTGTGGCTGGGCCGACAGGACAAGGCGGCGGCACGGGCCGCATGGTGCGCGGAACTGGCCGGCGCCGACGAACCCACCCTCGTCGCCCCCGCGGACCCGGGCGGAACACCGGTACTGCCGGAGGAGCACTCGGTGCACCTCTCCACGGAACTGACCCGCGGGCTGGCCCAGTTGGCGCGTAGTCAGGGCCTGACGGTGAACACGGTGGTCCAGGGCGCGTGGGCGCTGGTGCTGGCGCGTCTGGCCGGGCGTACGGACGTGGTGTTCGGCGCGACCGTGGCGGGTCGGCCCGCCGAACTGCCGGGCGTGGAGTCGATGGTGGGGCTGCTCATCAACACCCTGCCGGTCCGGGTACGTCTCGACGGCGGCCAGTCGGTCGCGGAGATGCTGACGCGGTTGCAGCGGCGCCAGGCCGCGCTCATGGCACACCAGCACCTCGGACTCTCGGAGATCCAGAAGGTGGCCGGCCCCGGCGCCGTCTTCGACACCCTCGTGGTCTACGAGAACTACCCCGCCCCACCCGCGGAGCCACCCGCCCCCGACGCCCCCACCTTCACCGTCTCGCCCGGACACCAGGCCACCAACTACCCCTTGACCCTGGGCGTCCTCCTGACCGACCGCCTCCACATCCGGGCCACCTACCGGCCCGACCTGTTCGACCGACGCGAAGTCACCGAACTGGGGCGGCGGTTGGAGCGGGTGCTGGAGCAGATGGTGGCGGATCCGGGGGTGTTGGTGGGGCGGGTTGACGTTCTGGACGGTGTGGAGCGTGGGGTGGTGGTGGAGGGGTGGAGTGGTGTGGCGGTGCCGGTGGTGGGGGTTTCGGTGCCGGAGTTGATTGCTCGTCAGGTGGGGCGGTCGGCGGGTGTGGTGGCGGTGGTGGATGGTGAACGGGCGCTTACGTATGGGGAGTTGGCTGGTGAGGCTGGTCGTTTTGCG
>LJCV01000107.1 GCA_001298575.1 Actinobacteria bacterium OK074 | reverse complement strand
CCCCCCCCCCCCCCCCCCCGACCCCCCCTCCCCCACACCACCCCCACATACACCACACCCCCGCCACACCCCCAGCACAGCCTTGCCCGAGCAAAACGCGCGTAGACAAAGCGGTCAGGGTCAAGCCGCCCCCAACCTCCGGTCACCCACCCGCCATTGATCAGTAAGGCGCAGTCCCGGGTTCAGTAAGGCGGAGGTCAGGATTCCGATCAGCCCTTGTTGTCGCGTACTCAACAAGGCAACAGTCATCGCGGGCCGCCGCCCACCGCCGGAACCCGCACCGGCGGTTTACCCCCACTCCCCTGTCACCCAAGTCAGGAGACAGTACGTTGCGTTTGACACTCCCCAACGCGCCGGTGCGGCGCGGCAAGGTGCGCAGAATCGTTTCTGCGTCCGCCGCCACCGCCGCTCTCGTCATCGCCGGACTCGGCACCGCGGCCCAGGCCGACGCTGCGTCGTCGACCACCACCAAGGCGGCCACCGCCGTCACGAAGTCGACGTCGACCAAGGTCACTTGGACGCGTTCCTGTGCCGAGCCCACGAAGAAGGGCGTGATGGCCTGTAACGCGCTGCGCGTGACCGGCGGCGAGACGGCCTTCATGAAGGCCAACGCCAAGGCCGACACCATCACCCCGAAGGCGTCGTCGGACTCCCCCACCGGCTACGGCCCCAGCGACCTCCAGAGCGCCTACGGCCTGGCGGACGCCGCCTCCTCCAACGGCTCCGGCGAGACCGTCGCGATCGTCGACGCGTACGACGACCCGAACGCCGAGGCGGACCTCGCGACCTACCGCTCGTACTACGGCCTGTCGGACTGCACCACCGACAACGGCTGCTTCACGAAGGTCAGCCAGACCGGCTCGACGACCTCGCTGCCCTCCGCCGACAGCGGCTGGGCCGGTGAGGAGTCCCTCGACCTCGACATGGTCAGCGCGACCTGCCCGAACTGCAACATCCTGCTCGTCGAGGCCAAGTCGGCCACCGACGCCAACCTGGGCACGGCCGTGAACGAGGCCGTCAAGCTCGGCGCGAAGTACGTCTCCAACTCCTACGGCGGCTCGGAGTCCTCCTCCGACACGACGTACGACACCTCGTACTACAAGCACCCGGGCGTCGCCATCACCGCGAGCGCGGGCGACGAGGCGTACGGCGCCGAGTACCCGGCGGCCTCCCAGTACGTGACCTCGGTCGGCGGTACCGCCCTCAAGACCTCGTCCAACAGCCGCGGTTGGACCGAGTCGGTGTGGAAGACCTCCAGCACCGAGGGCACCGGCTCGGGCTGCTCCTCGTACGACGCGAAGCCGTCCTGGCAGACCGACACCAGCTGCTCGAAGCGCATGATCTCGGACGTCTCGGCCGTGGCCGACCCCGCGACCGGCGTCTCCGTCTACGACACCTACGGCGCCGACGGCACCGGCTGGGGCACCTACGGCGGCACCAGCGCCTCCTCGCCGATCATCGCGAGCGTGTACGCCCTGGCGGGCACCCCGGGCAGCTCCGACTACCCGGCCTCGTACCCCTACGCCGCGGCCGGCACCTCCGCGCTGAACGACGTCACCTCGGGCAACAACGGCACCTGCTCCACCGCCTACTACTGCACCGCCGAGTCGGGCTACGACGGCCCGACGGGCTGGGGCACCCCGGAGGGCACCACGGCCTTCGCCCCCTGATCCACCCCCCAACCCCTTCCGGAAGCTCAGTGGGGGCGTCCGGAAGGTGCCGGAGATCAGTGGGGATCCCCGGCACACCACGGAAGGGCCGCGGCACCCAGCCGCGGCCCTTCCGCGCACCCGGCCTGTGATCGCCGAAGGCGCCCAGAAGGGGCGCGGGGCTGTATCGATATGCGGCTCCGCCGCGCGGGCGCGACAAGCCACGACGCAGCCGCACCCGCCACCGAACACCCACCCCCGAGCCACCCCGCGCCCCCGCCAAAACCCATGCCCCATCTGTGAGTTAAGTCAAGCACCCCCCACCCCCACCCCAACCAAAAACCACCGACAGGTATCCCCACCCCCTCGTTCGGTAACGCGGAAGTCAGGATTCCGAAGACCCCTTGTTGTCGCGTACTCAACAAGCCACAGTCATCGCGGGCCACAGCCCGCATCCAGCACCCCCACACCGCACGGCGAACCTCCGCACAGCGCACCCCCGCTCCACCGGCCAAGCGCCGCAGGCAACCCGCACTGCCCCTGCACACCCAACCCAGGAGGCTGTACGTTGCGTACCACAACCCCCGCTGCACCCCACAGCAACAGACCCGCCAAGCGCGGCAGTTGGCGCCGTATCGGCGCGACGCTCGGCGCCACCGCCGCCCTCGTGCTCGGCGGCTTCGGCACCGCCGTCCAGGCCGACGCGGCGTCAAGCAGCACCAGCGTCACGGCAGGCGCCGCGGTGACCTACACCGCCCCGTCCTGCGCCACGGCCGCCAAGAAGGGCGAACTCACCTGTAACGCCCTGCGGGTGACCGGCGGCACGACCGCGTTCATGAAGGAGCAGGCCGCCAAGGAGGGTGTCGCCCCCGCGGTGAACCCCAAGGCCACCACCCCCTCCGGCTTCGGCCCCACCAGCCTGTGGTCCGCGTACGGCCTGACCTCGGCCGCCGCCGCCAACGGCGCCGGTGAGACCATCGCGATCGTCGACGCGTACGACGACCCGAACGCGGCGGCCGACCTGGCGACGTACCGCTCGTACTACGGCCTCCCGGCCTGCACCGTCGCCAACGGCTGCTTCAAGAAGGTCAGTCAGACCGGCTCCACCACCTCGCTCCCCTCCGCCGACGCGGGCTGGGCCGAGGAGGAGTCCCTCGACGTCGACATGGCCAGCGCGATCTGCCCGCTGTGCAAGATCGACCTCGTCGAGGCCACGTCCGCGACCATGGCCAGCCTCGGCACGGCCGTGAACGAGGCCGTCACCCTCGGCGCGAAGTTCATCTCCAACTCCTACGGCGGCTCCGAGTCGTCCTCGGACACGTCGTACGACACCTCGTACTTCAACCACCCGGGCGTCGCCATCACGGTCAGCTCGGGCGACGAGGCGTACGGCTCCGAGTACCCGGCGGCCTCCAAGTACGTGACCTCCGTCGGCGGCACCGCCCTCAAGACGTCCTCCACCACCCGTGGCTGGACCGAGACGGTGTGGAAGACCTCCAGCACCGAGGGCACCGGCTCGGGCTGCTCCTCCTACGACGCGAAGCCGACCTGGCAGACCGACACCAGCTGCACCAAGCGCATGATCGCGGACGTCTCCGCGGTCGCCGACCCCGCCACCGGTGTCGCGGTCTACGACTCCTACGGGATCACCGCCGGCTGGTACACCTTCGGCGGCACCAGCGTCTCCTCGCCGATCATCGCGAGCGTGTACGCCCTGGCGGGCACCCCGTCGACCAGCTCGTACCCGGCGTCCTTCCCCTACGCGCACACGTCCGCGCTGAACGACGTCACCTCGGGCAACAACGGCACCTGCTCCGTCGCCTACTACTGCACCGCCGAGACGGGCTACGACGGCCCGACCGGCCTCGGCACCCCGGCCGGCCTGACCGCCTTCACCGGCTGACGGCCGCCACCGCAGCAGTCACCGGCTGAAATCCGCCTTCGGGCGCACAGCGGTGGCGCCGGGGACACAGTGGGGGTCCCCGGCGCATCCCGGAACGGGCCACGGCATCCAGCCGCGGCCCGTTCGTCGTGTCCGCGTCCGTACGCCCCCCGCGCTCCGGGTTGCCGACGCCGCCCCCGGAGAGTGACGGCGTCCGGCCAGTTTTCGGCGCTACCCTTCGCACAAGCGGGCGAACGGCCAACCCGGCACCGCACCGCAGAAGGTGGCTAACGACGGACCCGCACGACAGGTTCCGCCGCTTCCCCTTCGGCCTCATTGCCCGGCGTGACCTGCCGTGATACACCCTGATACATCGTGATACACAGAGTGACCATACGACTCCCCACTCATCGTCCCGCGACCCCGTAGGGGTTTCGCGAGGGTCCTGAGCCGGGGAGACGCAAGTGATACGTACGAAACCCGCCAATCAATGACGCCAAGTCGACATACCTCGGCGGCATTGTCGGCGAGAATAAGTCGGCGACAATGAGCCCGACCCCTGTGCACCGAGCCCGGGGGCGGCATGAGGAACAGAGAACTACCCACTAGGGGCGGTGACTTACATGTTTTACGCGGCCGACAAGGGCAACATCAACACCATTATCGGTGGAATCGCCCCGGACTGGGGCCCGTTCGGCAGCCTCGGCAACGAAGCGAAGGTGATGGTCGAGGTCGTGATGGCGATTGCCATCCTGCTCTGCCTCGCCATCGCGATCTGGGGCGCGGCCAAACAGCGCATCGGAGCCACGGCCCTGCGCGACACGTTCAGCGCGGAACAGGGCAAGGGGCTGATCATCGCGGGCCTCACCGGAGTCTTCATCATCGGTTCCCTGGGCACGCTCTTCACGATCGTGTACGGCATGGCCGTATAGCCCGCTCCACCAGTCGGTCCCCGTCCGGGCGCGCCCGGTTCCCTCCGACCCACCCGTCCGTCGCGCCCACCGGCTGAGGTTGCGTTTCCCCGATGTCCAGTCACCACACCGCGCCCACGCGGGAACCAGCAGGGCTACCGTCGTACTCCGGGCACTTTGGGTCCCGCGAGCACGTTGGGTTCCCCCGGGCGCTCAGAGCACCCCGGGTGCAGCGGTACGACGGCGAAGGGGCGTGCGCGCCATGAGTCTCGGTGACGAGCCCGGCTGGGGGGAAGGCACCCCCCGGTCCGACCACGACGGCGGCTACGGCGGCACGGGCCAGACCCGTACCCGCTACCCCGACGACCCCTACGGCACCCCCCGCAAGGGCCGTACGGGAACCTCGCGCTCCATGGTGACCGTCGTCGGCGTGGTGGTGCTGCTCATCGCGGCCATCGCCTTCGCCAACCGCGGCGACGGCAACGACAGTTCCACCGCCTCCTCCGGCAGCTCGGGCTCCGGCTCCGACACGGCCGCCGCCCCCCCCACCGCCCCCACCGGCACCAAACCGGTCCAGTCCAAGGTCGCCGACATCCCCTCCGGCTACGCCCACACCCAGCAGGGCGCCCAGAGCGCGGCGGCCAACTACGCGGTCGCGCTGGGCTCGGCGGACATGTTCGACGCCACCAAGCGCGCCGCGATCGTCCAGACCGTGTACGCCCCCTCGGTCGCCGCCGACCGCCAGAGCCAGCTCGACAAGACGTACGCGAGTGCGAAGTTCCTCGAAAGCGTCGGCCTGAACAGCAACGGGGCCGCGCCCAGCGGACAGACGTTCGTCTCCCGGGTCGCCCCGGTCGGCACCGACGTCACCAAGTCGTCCGGCGACGACAGCGTGACCGTCGCCGTCTGGTACACGTCGCTCTTCGGCCTCTCCGGGGACAGCTCCACCAACCCCGTGACCGAGAGCTGGTACACGACGACGTACGACCTGACCTGGGCCGACGGCGACTGGAAGGTCACGGACAGCGACCAGAAGGACGGTCCCGTCCCGGCCGGCCGCGACCAGACGGCGTCGACCGCCGAGGACATGACCAAGGCCGTCGAGGAGTTCGGAGGGTTCACCTATGCCCGGTAAGAGCACGGACAGTAAGGCCCCGGGGCTCCGGTCCGTGGCGCTCAGGGTCGGCGCCGCCGTCGCCGTCGTCCAGGCCACGGCCGTGGTGTTCGCGACGCAGGCCCTCGCGGCCCCCTCACCGTCCACCTCACCCTCCGCCTCGGCCGGCAGCGACGCCTGCGGCCTCCTCAACGGCACCGCCAAGACGCTCTGCGAAGGCGACCGCACCAGCAAGTCCAACGGCGTCGCCCCCGGCAGCTCCACGAACACCACCCTCGACCCCATGACCGCCCTCGCCAAGTCCTGCGCGAAGGCCGCCTCCTGGACCGTCGACAAGCTGAGCGCGGCCGTCAAGGACACCGCGACCGTCGACTTCACCAACAGCAAGTTCCTTCAGCAGTACGCCGTCGTCTTCGCCGCGTCCACGGTCCTCACCCTCGTGCTGTGGCTGCTCGCGGTCGCCAAGCGGGCGGTGCGCGGGGTGCCGCTGTCCACCGCGATCGGCGAGGCCGTCGGCTTCCTGTGGCTGACCGTGCTCGCCTCCGCCTTCACCCCGCTGGTCCTCTACACCGTGGTCACCGCCACCGACCAGGTCAGCGCCGTGCTCGCGAAGGGCACCGGGGACCAGACCGACGCGTTCTTCGGCACCTTCTCGGACGCGCTCAGCAAGGGCACCGACATCGGCGGCGGCCCCATCATGCTGATCCTCGTCTCCTTCGTGTCGATCATCGCGGCCGGCGTGCTGTACATGGAACTCTTCCTGCGCGCCGTCCTGTTGTACGTCGGCGCGCTGCTCGGCGTCGTCGTCTACGCCGGGCTGGTCGACAAGAACCTGTGGGGCCACGTGCGCCGCTGGGCGGGCGTGATGATCGCGGTGATCCTGACGAAACCGATCATCGTCATCGTGCTGGGCCTGGCCGGGGCGCTCGCGGGCGACTCCGGGCCCGACTCCCTCGCGGCCGTCGTCTCCGGCCTCGCCATCATCCTGCTCGCCATCTTCGCGAGCGCCATGATCTACCGCTTCGTCCCGGGCTTCGGCGACGAGATCGCCAACTCCCGCAACAACCGCATCATGCAGGGCGCCGAAGCCAAGGCCGCCGCCGCCTTCGTCTCCCCGGCGAAGATGGTCGCGCAGGGCATCCAGACGCACAGCGCCCG
This sequence comes from Actinobacteria bacterium OK074, assembly GCA_001298575.1. Taxonomy (GTDB): domain Bacteria; phylum Actinomycetota; class Actinomycetes; order Streptomycetales; family Streptomycetaceae; genus Streptomyces. Next base: position 5,761 of record LJCV01000107.1, on the reverse strand, counting down.
CGCCGACAGCAACGGCGGTGCGGGCGGCGGCCAGTCGTCCACACCGCGCCCCGCCAACCCGGTGTCCGGGGGTGTGGCCGCGCACAGCCAGCGCGGTGGCGCGGGCGGCGGCGGATCTGTCCCCTCCGCCGCACCCCCGCAACGCAACAGCCCGGCCGCCACACCGCACGCCAGCAACGCCCGCAACAGCAACCGCACGGGAGGTGAAGGGCGTTGACGACCGAGTCCCACGTGTCGCATCCGGTCACGCCCCGCCGGACATATCTGATCGGCCGCGCCCGGCCGAACGCCATCGTCGGCCGCAACCGCGAGACCGGCGAGATCGCGCTCATCATCGCGGGCGCGTTCCTCGGCATGATGTGCGGCCTGCTCGTCCCCGCACTCGCCCTGCGCATCGTCCTGCTCATGGGCTTCCCGATGCTCGCGCTCGCGGCCGTGTACGTCCCCTACAAGCGCCGCACCTTCTACAAGTGGTTCGAGATCAACCGCTCGTACAAGCGCACCCTGCGCCAGGGCACCACGTACCGCTCGGGCGTCATGGAGGCCGGCACCCGCAACGACGGCCGCGAGATCGAGATCGGCCCGCCCCCGGGCATCGGCCGCATCTCCTGGCTCGCCGCCCCGTTCGGCCCGGACGAGATCGCCGTACTCCTGCACGCCGACCGGCGTACGGTGACGGCGGCCATCGAGATCGAGGGCCCCGGTGTCGGGCTGCGCGACTCGGAGGACCAGGAGGCCCTGGTCGACCGCTTCGGCACGCTGCTCAAGCACGTGGCCAACGGCGACGGCTTCGTCACCCGGCTCCAGATGCTCGCCCGCACGCTGCCCGCCGACCCGGACGCCCACGCCAAGGACGTCGCCCAGCGCGGCGACGACAAGGCCCTGCCGTGGCTCCAGTCGTCGTACGACCAGCTCCAGTCCATGGTGTCCACCAGCAGCGAGCAGCACCGCGCCTACCTGGTCGCGTGCATGCACTTCAACCGCGAACTCGCCGCCGAGGCGCACACGATGGCGCGCGCGGCCCGACCCCGGGGCGGCCGCAAGGTCGACCGGGACGAGGGCCTCGCCGTCGTCATGGCCCGCGAACTCACCGACATCTGCTCGCGGTTGCAGGAGGCGGACATCCGGGTGCGCCAACCCCTGGGCCAGGGACGGCTGTCGTCGCTCATCCACTCCATGTACGACCCGGACCACCCCATCGACCACATCCAGGCGATGACCCAACGCAACGCGTGGCCCGCCGAGTTGGACGCCACGGAGGCCACCTACCTGCGGGCCAAGACCCGCGAGTCCGCGACCCGCGAGCCGTGGTGCCACGCCACCGCCTGGGTCAAGGAGTGGCCGATGACCCCGGTGGGCGTCAACTTCCTCGCCCCGCTGCTGGTCCACACCCCGGACGTGATCCGTACGGTCGCGGTCACCATGGACCTGGAGCCGACCGAGGTCGCCATCGAACGGATGCTGACGGAGAAGACCAACGACGAGGCGGAGGCGTCCCGCGCCGCCAAGATGAACCGCACGGTCGACCCCCGTGACGTCGCCGCCCACTCCCGCATCGACCAGCGCGGCGAGGACCTCGCCAGCGGCGCCGCCGGCGTCAACCTCGTCGGCTACATCACCGTCTCCTCCCGCACCCCCGAGGCCCTGGCCCGGGACAAACGCACGATAAGGGCGTCCGCCGGCAAGTCGTATCTCAAACTGGAGTGGTGCGACCGCGAGCACCACCGCGCCTTCGTGAACACGCTCCCGTTCGCCACCGGAATCCGAAGGTAGAGGCTGATGCGCTGATGCGGGACCCGTTGTCCGTCGCCACGGAAGCGTTCACCTCCTTCCTCTTCGGCAAGGTCGAGACGACCCGCCTGCCGGTGCGCACCTCCACGGGCCAGGCCCAGGCGGTCTATCTGCCCACGGCCGCACCCGGGTTGGGCGACTCGGGCGTGATCATCGGCCGCGAGGTCTACTCCGGCAAGGGCTACATCTACGACCCCTTCCAGCTGTACGGCCAGCAACTCCCGGCCCCGCACTGGCTGGTGCTCGGCGAGTCCGGAAACGGCAAGTCGGCCCTGGAAAAGACGTACGTCCTACGGCAGTTGCGCTTCCGCGACCGCCAGGTCGTCGTCCTGGACGCCCAGGGCGAGGACGGCGTCGGCGAATGGAACCTCATCGCCGAGGAGTTGGGGATAACTCCCATCCGCCTCGACCCGATGGCAGCACTCAACGACGGGCTCCGCCTCAACCCCCTGGACCCGGCGATCACCACGACGGGCCAGCTGGCGCTGCTGCGCACCATCATCGAGGTCGCGATGGGCCACGGCCTGGACGAGCGCTCGGGCTTCGCCCTGAAGGTCGCGCACGCCTACGTCAACGAGACCATCGTCGAACGCCAGCCGGTCCTCATGGACATCGTCGAGCAACTCCGCCACCCCGAACCGGAGTCGGCGGAGGCCATGAACGTCGCCATAGACGACGTACGGGCCTGGGGCCTGGACGTGGCGCTGGTCCTGGACCGCCTCGTCGACGGCGACCTGCGCGGCATGTTCGACGGCCCGACGACGGTCGGCATCGACCTGGACGCCCCGCTGATCGTCTTCGACCTCTCCCACATCGACCGCAACTCCATCGCGATGCCGATCCTGATGGCGATCGTCGGCGTGTGGCTGGAACACACCTGGATCCGCCCCGACCGCAAGAAGCGCATCTTCCTGGTGGAAGAGGCATGGCACATCATCGCCAGCCCCTTCGTGGCCCAACTCTTCCAGCGCCTGCTGAAGTTCGGCCGCCGCCTGGGCCTGTCCTTCGTCGCGGTCGTCCACCACCTGTCGGACGTGGTCGACGGCGCGGCGGCGAAAGAGGCAGCCGCCATCCTCAAAATGGCCTCCACCCGCACGATCTACGCCCAGAAGGCGGACGAAGCCCGGGCCACCGGAGGGGTGTTGGGCCTGCCGCGCTGGGCGGTGGAGATCATCCCCACCCTCACCCCCGGCATCGCGGTGTGGGACGTCAACGGCAACGTCCAGGTCGTCAAACACCTGGTCACGGAGACCGAACGCCCCCTGGTCTTCACCGACCGCGCGATGACGGAGTCCTCCCTGGACCACGACCACGACCTCGCGGACGCCGACGACGCCCTGCGCGCCGCCGAGTTGGAGGCCGAGGAACGCGCCGCGGCCTTCGTGGAACAGCAGTTGAGCGACATGGACGGCTACGGCCCGTCCGAGTCGACGGTGGCGTGACGGCGCAGGGGGACGCGTGAGACCCGACGATCACCGTGCCGCCCCGGGCAGCCGGGGCGGCCGAGACAGCGGCACAGGAGGCCAAGGAGGCATCTCCGACGGCCTGTTGGTGGGCGTGATCGCCTTCCTCCTCGGCGTCACCCTGCTCGTGTGGACGGCCACCCTGCTCGCCGCCCGCTTCGCCCGGGACGCCTGGCCGGACGGCGTCACCTTCGTCCGCACCCCCCTGGCCATGCGCCACCTCCTGACCCACCCCCACGACATCCCGGGCGCCTGGCCGGACACCCCCCAGGCCCAGTTGTCGGGCTACGGCCTCTTCTGGGGCCTGTTCATCGGCCAGTTGATGGTCCTGTTCGTCCTGACGATCTTCGCCATGGGCACGGTGGCCCGCTGGAAGGCGGTCCGGGCCAGGTCAAGAAGCGGCGCGGCCAAGGAAGTTGCCCCGGAGCCCGCACCGCAGCCCGCTCCGGTACCGCAGCCCCGCCCCGAACCCACGCAGACGCAGGCACAGCCACCACCACCGGAACTCCCGCCCGCCGCAACGCCGTTGCCGGCGTACGAGCAGGTACCGGAACCCCCCTCGGGCATCGCGACCGCCCCCACCGGCCTGATCTTCGGCCCACCGGAAACCAGACTCCCGACGGCGACGACGGCCCTGCGCGACGCGGAGGGCCCGGCCCTGGTGGTGACGTCCAACCCGGCCCTGTGGGCCGAAACCAAGGACGCCCGCGCCAAGTTGGGCCCGGTCCTCCTCTACGACCCCTCCCACCGCTGCGACACCCCGGCCCGCCTGCACTGGTCCCCGGCCGCGGGCTGCGAGGACAAGCCGACGGCGGCGTCCCGCGCGACGGCGCTGCTGGCCCCCGTCCGCCCCACGGCCAAGATCGACCAGTCCCTCGCGGAACTCGCGGAAACCCTCCTGCGCTGCTACCTGCACGCGGCGGCCGTCGAGGGCCGCACGATCCGCCACATCCACCGCTGGGCCCAGGGCACCCAGGTCCAGGAAGCGGTACGGGCCCTGCGCACCAACCCGAAGGCGGCCTCGGGCAGCGCCGGCGAACTGGAGGCCGCGCTGACGGCCCACCCCGAACGCCGGGACATGGCACAGGAGTTGACGGCGAGGGCGCTGTCGTCCCTCTTCACGGTCAACGTCAGGGAATCCTGCACCCCGAACCGGGCCGACACGCTCTCCCTGGATTCCTTCGTCGCGGAAGGGGGCACGCTCTATGTGGTCGGCGACCCCATCGAGGACCCCCGACAGCAGCCCGGCGCGATGCCCCTGTCCACGGCCCTCGTCTCCCACGTGGTCGAGCGCGGCCGGGGCATGGCCGAACGGTCACCCTCCGGTCGCCTCGACCCACCACTGACCCTGATCCTGGAAGACGTGGCGGCCGTAGCCCCGTTCCCCCAACTCCCGGCCCTCCTCAACACACCGGCGAACACGGGCCTGCACTCCTTGGCACTGCTCCGCTCACCCCAGCAACTGCACACGAGATGGCCGCAGCACGGTTTGACGGTGTGACGGCGTCTTTGAGGGCGTGAGGGGAGCCTTCAGGGGGCAGGCGCCTTGAGGGGCGTGACAACGCAGCCACGCAGCCGTACGACTACAGCTCCCGACGACTACAGCTCCCGCTCCCGCTCCCGCAGGAACTCCATCTCCAGCTCCCGCTTCCCGCTGTCGCCGGCCATGGGCACGGTGTGCCCGGTGAGCACGAACCCCGCCTTCTTGTAGAAGCCCTGGGCACGCTGGTTGTCCTCGTGCACGAACAGCCGCACGCGTTCGAGCCCGGCATCCCAGGACCACTCCAGCGCACGAGCGAAGAGCGCCTCGGAAACCCCACGCCCCCGCCACTCCTCACGCACGAAGACAGCGACGAGATGCCCCTGCCGCTGCTCGGCGATACTCCCGAACGGATCAGGCTCCCCGGCCTCTTCCACGAAGACGACCACGGAGCCGGCCCAGTCCCCACCCTCGGTCTCGGCGATGATCTGCTGCCGCTGGGACTCCCCCTCGGCGGCCCCGGCGGCCCGCGCCTGCCAGAACTCGTCCGGCTGGGCAACGGCCTGCTCATAGGTCTCAAGAAAGGCGAGGTGCGCAACGGGATCCTGGAGAGCGACAAGCCGGAGCGCCTTGGCCGCGGCCCACTCGTCGGCGCGTATGGAACGAATCAGATAACCCATGTGCCAACGCTAGACCAGAAACGCAAAAAGCCCCGCACCATTTAAGGTGCGGGGCTTCCGCAATGATTGTTCGGCGGCGTCCTACTCTCCCACAGGGTCCCCCCTGCAGTACCATCGGCGCTGTAAGGCTTAGCTTCCGGGTTCGGAATGTAACCGGGCGTTTCCCCTACGCTATAACCACCGAAACACTATGAAACTGTCGAACCGCACCGCACCACTGCCGTGACCATGGCAATGGGGTTGTTCGTGGTTTCAGAACCAACACAGTGGACGCGAGCAACTGAGGACAAGCCCTCGGCCTATTAGTACCAGTCACCTCCACCCGTTACCGGGCTTCCAGATCTGGC
>LJCV01000106.1 GCA_001298575.1 Actinobacteria bacterium OK074 | reverse complement strand
GAGGGCGGCGTTGGGGGGGGGGCTGCGGCCGCGGGGGGGGAAGGTCGTGAAGCGGTGACAGCGATCTGAAGAGACTGGAAGAGAGGGGCGGCGCACCGGACCACCGGTGCGCCGCCCCTCTCTTCAAGGCGACTCTCTCTTTTAAGACTTCATCTCAACTGGTGGGTGATTGTGTAGATAGTCGCTGGCAGACGTGCTGTGGTGGCGGTTGAATGCCTTGGTGAGCGACTACTGGACACCCGCGCATCACGCGGTCGAGCACGAGGATGCCGAGACCCTGGCCCGGTTGCTGGCCGACGGTACCGATCCTGATGAGGTCTTCAGCAACATGACGCTGCTGACCCACGCAATCGACGCCGAGGGCGATGGCTCCCTGCAAAGCGGCCAACCGTTGACCGTGCACACCACTGCTGTGCTGCTGGCCTTCGGGGCTGACCCGGAGCTCGCCGATCCAGACGGTCGCACCCCCATGGACATGGCCAAGCACTACGGCCACGACTTGGCGGTGAAGCTGCTGCGGGCCCACATCAGCGGCCGAGCCGCCGGTAACAGATGAGGGTGCAGGCGATACTCGTGAAGGCGAGGAAATGCTCGGCCTTGCGCTCATAACGACGGTGAAGACGGCGGCAGCCTGCGAGCCAGGACATGGTGCGTTCGATCGTCCAACGGTGACGCCCCAGCCGCTGGGAGGTCTCAACTCCCTTGCGGGCGATGCGGTGCCGGATGCCTCGGCAGCTTAACCATCGCCGCAGGTGGGCATAGTCGTAGCCCTTGTCGGCATGGAGCTTGCCGGGCTTGCGACGCCGGGGGCCCCGGCGGGACCGGACCGGCGGTATGCCCTTCACAAGCGGGATCAGGGCCTGGCTGTCATGGACGTTGGCACCCGAGATCCCCACGGACAGGGGCAGACCGGTCCGCTCGGTGATCAAGTGGATCTTTGAGCCGTACTTGCCCCGGTCTACAGGATTCGGACCTGTCAGGTCCCCTTTTTCAGGGCGCGCATGTTCACCGAGTCGATCGCGCACCGCGACCAGTCCAGTTCGCCACGGGACCCGAGCTCGTCAAGCACCAGGCGGTGGAGCTTGGCCCACACCCTGGCCTTCGTCCACTCGGTGAAGCGTCGGTGAGCCGTCGCGCCGGACGGCCCGAACGACACGGTCGGCAACTGCTGCCACGTGCAGCCCGAGGTCGCCACGAAGACGATCGCGGCCAGCACTTCGCGGTCGCCATGCCTCCGCCGGCCCCCACCCTGGGGCCGCGACGGCGCCTCCGGAACCACCCGCTGGAACAGTTCCCACAACTCATCCGGCACCAGCCGCTCAACGATCCTCACCACGACCGCCAGCTTACCCAGCCAAATGAGATGACTTCTAAGGCGACGATTTTCGCGCCTCTACGGCTATGGCGGCGCCCCTACGGCTACGGCGGCTCCCCTACGGCTGCTGCTGCGGCCGACGCCGGGTCCACCACAGTCCCGCCGCGCCCGCGGCGGCCAGGGTCACGCCGGCCGCGCCGAGCGGCAGGACGGCGTCCGCCGGGCCGGTGCTGGGCAGCGCGTCGCCGTTCGGGGCCACCGGCTTGTTGTCGGTGCCCAGGAGCAGCGGGGTGGCCGGCGAGCCGACCGTGGGGTTCCGGTTGCCGAACGGGACCGGGCCCTGCTGCCAGTACGTCTTCTTGCCGTCGCTCGTCTGGACCGGGAGGCAGATCTTCCCGGTCTTGCTCGTGTCGAACGTGGCGTCGACCGCGTACGACTTCGAATCGCCCGCCGCCAGATTGTCGATCGCACAGCTGAAACCACTGTTCGAACCCGCGGGGAGATTCCCCTTGGCAATGGCCGAACAGCCCTTGACGCCTTTGACTTCGAGGCCGTCGAAACCGACGACCCACACCCTGATCTTTCCGCTGTCCTTGGTGCCCCCGTTCTTCACCGTGGCAGTAATGGACGTTTTATGCGAACTGTTGTCCACCGAAATCTTCTCGGGCAGCAGTGTCGTCAGTTTCACGCCCGCCGGTGCCTTGTCGACGACCTTTCCTCCCGCGTCACTCATCTTTCCCTGATCATCCGCGACCGCCGTGGTCGCGAAGATCATCGCGGCGGAGAAAGATGCAGCCAGCAGCGATCCCGTGATGGCCGTCATGTACCGAGAACCCATGTTCGCCCCCCTCGTCTGCGCCTGAATTCGCAGTCCCTGAAGAGGTACCACAAGATTTCTCCGGACTATGCTGGTAGTGCCTGAAGTGTGACCATCGTTGTTTTTGCGTGTTTCAGTCGGGGCGGCCGTGGGGACGGGTGCCGATACGGGCATCGAGGGGGTTCGGGGGAGTGCCGGTAAATACGGGAGACGCGGGAAATCCGGGGAATCAGGGAAACGCGGGGAACGCGAGTGGTGGGGTCCCGGGGTTGTGGGTGACGGACCGCTACCGGCTGGTCGAAAGCATCGGCCAGGGGGGAATGGGACGCGTGTGGCGGGCCACCGACGACATGCTCGACCGGTCGGTCGCCGTCAAGGAGATGCGGATCGACGGGCTCGACACCGAGGACACCCGCATCCGCCGCGAACGCACCCTGCGCGAGGCCCGGGCCACCGCACGCATCGACCACCCCAACGTCGTACGGATCTACGACGTCGTCGACGAGGGCGAGCGGCTGTGGATCGTGATGGAACTCGTCGACGGGCGGTCACTGGAACAGATCGTGGTGGAGGACGGGCCCCTCGGGCCCCGCGAGACGGCCCGGATCGGGCTCGAACTGGTCGCCGCGCTGCGGCAGGTGCACGCGGGGGGAGTGCTGCACCGGGACATCAAACCCGGCAACGTACTGGTGGAGGAGCGGGGGAGCGGGGCCGGGGGCGGACGGGTGGTGCTGACCGACTTCGGCATCGCGGCGATCCAGGACGCCAAGGCGCTCACGATGGTCGGGATGCTCGTGGGCTCGCCCGACTACATGGCACCCGAGCGGATCTCCGGCCGCCCGCAGGGCCCGCCGTCGGACGTGTGGTCCCTCGGCGCCACCCTGTGCGCGGCCCTCGGCGGCCACTCGCCCTTCGCCCGCTCCACGACCCTGGCGACGCTGCACGCGGTGCTGTACGAGGAGCCGGAACTACCGGACGTGGAGGGGGAGTTGCGCGACATCCTGGGCGCACTGCTGGAGAAGGAACCGGAGGTGCGGCCGGGGTTGGGGGAGGTGGAGGGGGCGTTGCGGGAGGTGAGGGCGGGGGCGGTGGAGCCGCCGCAGTCGCCGCGGTCGGTGGAGCGGCCGGTGGCGGGATCGGCGACCGGTGCCTTGGGCAGGGGCGAGGCGCCCACGCCCGCGCTGCTGGATCCGGAGGTGGTGCGGGCGGCTCGGCGGTTGCCCAACGCGGGCGCGGACGCCGTGGGTTACGGGGGCGCGGGGGCCGTCGTAACCGAGGGTGTGGACGAGGGCGCGGACGAGGTGGAGGACGCGGTACCCGCCGAGCTCGCGGAGGCTGAGCCCGCTGACGTGGAGAATGCGCCGCCCGCGCCCGCCGTCCCCCCCGCCGCCTCCAACGCCGCCACCGAAACGCCCTCCGAGGAGCGCCCCGAACGCCCGGTGCCCGCCGTGTCCGCCACCGCCGCACTCGTGGAGACGGCCGCACCCGTCGGGACGCCGGAGACGGTCGAGCCGACCAAGCCCTCCGAGCAGGTCGAAATACCCGTGCCCGTCCAACAACCACCCCTCCCGTCCTCCCGAAGCCACCTCCCCACCGTCCCCGCCGGAACCCCGCTACCCCCCACCGAACTCCCCACCCCCGCCCGCCCGTTGAGCAGAACACCTGTCTCGCACCCTCACCGCCGCACCTGGCCCGTAGCCGTCGCCGGTGTCGTCGTGGCCGGTGCCCTGACCGTCGTCCTCGTCATGGCGACCGGCGGTTCGGCCCACCGCACGAACGACGGCGAGGCCGGCTCCCCCGTGGCCACGACGCAAAAAGCCACCCCCACCCCCACCGTCGAAGGCACCTCCCGCCCCTCGACCCTCCCGCCCGGCTCCCGTACCGAGTCCGGGCTGTTCGCGTGGGTGCCGCCCAAGGGCTGGAAACGGATCGTGAACAGCGGTTCCGAGGTGCACTACCGCTCGCCCGACGGCGGTGCGCAGGAGGTGTGGGCGCGGGCGAGCACGCCCACCGGCACCACCCTGCTGGAGAACTGGCAGAAGACGGAGCGGGACGACACCAGCAAGGGCCGTGACTACCACCGGATCCGCCTGGAGGAGACGACCTTCCGCGGGCTGCCCGCCGTCGTGTGGGAGTACACCGTCACCGCCCAGGGCCGCCCCTGGCACGCCCGGCTGCTCGGCTTCCGCGACGGGGACATGTCCTACGAGGTCAGCACCTGGTACCACACGGACATCGAGACCCAGGCGGTCAAGGTCTACGAGCAACTCAAGCGGACGTTCACGCCCTTGAAGCCACCGGCGTCGTAACTCCCGTACAGAGAAAGGGACTCCCGTACCGGGAAGGGCCCCACGGCGGCGAACCGACCGTGGGGCCCCGCAACACGCTTCAGCAGACGCGGCGTTACGCGTCCACCTTCACCGCCCCCGCGCCCTTCACCCGCCGCTCCTTGATCACGGCGACCGCCACCACCAGCGCGGCGACAAGCAGGGACAGCAACACCGTTTCGCGGCCGTCGTGTTCGGTGTCGGTCAGCATGTAGCCGAGCACGAACACGATCAACGCGGCCGTCGCCCAGGTCAGATACGGGAACAGCCACATCTTCACGATGAGCTTCTCCGGCTCGTCCCGCTCGATGATCCGCCGCATCCGCAGCTGCGAGAAACAGATCACCAGCCACACGAACAGGGCCACCGCGCCACTGGAGTTGACGAGGAAGAGGAAGACCGAGTCCGGGAACTCGTAGTTGAAGAAGACCGCCACGAAACCGAAGACGACGGAGGCGAGGATCGCCGCCATCGGCACGCCCCGGGCGTTGGTCCGCGCGAACGCCTTCGGCGCGTCACCGCGCTGGCCGAGCGAGAAGGCCATGCGGGAGGCCGTGTACAGACCGGAGTTGAGGCAGGACAGCACCGAGGTCAGGATGATGACGTTCATGATCTGGCCGGCGTGCGCGATGTCGAGGGAGTCGAGGGCGGCGACGTACGAGCCCTTCTCCTTGATCGACGGGTCGTTCCACGGGACGAGCGAGACGACGACGAAGATCGAGCCCAGGTAGAAGACGCCGATGCGCCAGATGATGCTGTTGGTCGACTTGGTGACGGCCCGGCGCGGGTCCTCCGACTCGCCCGCGGCCATCGTGGCGATCTCGCTGCCCATGAAGGAGAAGACGACCAGCAGCACACCGGTGAGGACCGAACCGGCGCCGTGCGGCAGGAAACCGTCGTGGTCGGTGAGGTTGCCGAGCCCGGCCTCGGAGGTGTCGACGCCCGGGAGCGCGCCGAAGACGGCCAGCAGGCCGAGGGCGACGAAGAGGCTGATCGCGACGACCTTGATGCCCGCGAACCAGAACTCGAACTCGCCGTAGGAACCCACCGAGATGAGGTTGGTGGCCGTCAGCACGATCATCACGATCAGCGCCCACGCCCACTGCGGTACGGCGTGCACCCAGCCGTGCAGGATCGAGGCACCGGCGGTGGCCTCGACGGCGAGCACGATGACCCAGAAGAACCAGTACAGCCAGCCGATGGAGAACCCGGCCCAGCGGCCGAGCGCCCGGTCCGCGTGCGCGGAGAACGAGCCGGAGACCGGGTTCGCGACGGACATCTCGCCGAGCATCCGCATCACGAGGACGACGAGGGTGCCGACGAGGGCGTAGGAGAGGAGGATGCCGGGGCCCGCGGTGGAGATGCCGGTGCTGGAGCCGACGAACAGGCCGGCGCCGATGACACCGCCGATGGCGATCATCGACAGGTGACGGTTCTTGAGGCCGGCCTGGAGTCCACCGCTGTCGCCGTGGGGGACGGAACCGGGGCCGTCGGGGCCGGGGGCGGCCTTCGTCAGGGGTGGCTGCGAAGTCATGGGCGGTCTTTCCTTCGTGGCGGGGGCGGGGACGAGATCGGGACGACGTGGGGGGACTCTCGTGCACTCGTACCCCGTTCGCACCAGGGGGCCGCACGAGGTGGGTACGACTGCGTACGAACACCTAGAACTGCGGCCGGATCGGGGAACGGCGGGGGCGTGCCCGGTACGAGTGATGTACGGCGGTGTACAGCGATGTACGGCAGTAAACGGGTTGGTCCAGTGAATCGGAGGCAAAGAGATTCTTGAACCTCTGAATCCAGATCGTTACTTGAGGTTTTCTTGAGGTTTGGTGGCAGGAGCTAAGGATTAACCGGCGGGCACCCGGCGGGCACGGGACGAAACAGCCGTGTCACACTCGGAACATGCGCGTCTATCTCGGCTCCGATCACGCCGGTTACGAACTGAAGAACCACCTCGTCGAGTGGCTCAAGGGGGCGGGCCACGAGCCCGTGGACTGCGGCCCGCACATCTACGACGCCCAGGACGACTACCCGCCGTTCTGCCTCCGCGCGGCGGAGCGGACGGCGGCGGACCCCGGCTCGCTGGGCGTGGTGATCGGCGGCTCCGGCAACGGGGAGCAGATCGCGGCGAACAAGGTGAAGGGCGTGCGGGCGGCGCTCGCCTGGAGCGAGGAGACCGCGTCGCTCGGCCGGCAGCACAACAACGCGAACGTCGTCGCGGTGGGCGCGCGCATGCACACGCAGGACGAGGCGACGAAGTTCGTCGAGACCTTCCTGAACACGCCGTTCTCCGAGGGCGAGCGCCACATCCGCCGCATCGAGATGCTGGCGGCGTACGAGACGACGGGCGACCTCCCGCCGATCCCGGCGCACCACCCCCCCCCCCCCCCCGGGGACGGCCGGTAGCCGTTCGGCCGCGGGCACGCGGGGGCTGTTCGCGCAGTTCCCCGCGCCCCTTACGGGGCGCTGCCCTTACGGGGCGCCGCACCATTCACCTCGCCACTGACCGAGTCCGGTGGGCGGGTGGGAAGGGAATCACCTCAGTGCCAGAAGGGCACACGATCCACCGGCTCGCGCTGGACTACCGTCGGCTCACCGGACCCGTACGGGTCACCAGCCCGCAGGGCAAGTTCTCCGACGCCGCGGAGCTGATCGACGGCGCCCACCTCACCCGTACCGAGGCCCACGGCAAACACCTCTTCCTCGGCTTCCGCGACAGCGACTGGGTCCACATCCACCTCGGCCTCTTCGGCAAGGTCACCTTCGGCGACGCCCCCGCGCCCCCGGCCACCGACACCGTCCGCCTCCGCCTGGCCGGCCCCACCGCCTACGTGGACCTGCGCGGCCCCACCACCTGCGCCCTGATCACCGACGACGAGAAGAACGCCGTACACGCCCGCCTCGGCCCGGACCCGCTCCGCGACGACGCCGACCCGGGTGCCGCCTACCGTCGGGTCGCCCGCAGCCGTACCACCGTCGCCGCGCTGCTCCTGGACCAGAAGGTGGTCGCCGGGGTCGGCAATGTCTACCGCGCCGAGGTCCTCTTCCGGCACGGCATCGACCCGTACCGCCCCGGCAACACCCTCACCCCCGCCGAGTGGGACGCGATCTGGACCGACCTCGTCGGGCTGATGCGCGAGGGCGTGCGCGACAACCGCATCGACACCGTCCGCCCCGAACACACCCCCGAGGCGATGGGCCGCCCGCCCCGCGTCGACGACCACGGCGGCGAGGTCTACGTCTACCGCCGGGCCAACCTGCCCTGCCACATCTGTGGCGGCGAGATCCGCACCGCCGATCTCGCCGCCCGCAACCTCTTCTGGTGCCCCAACTGCCAGACGCCGTAGGGAATCCGGTGCCTCAACTGCCAGACCCCGTAGGTAAAGACGGCAACCGCCAGACCTCGTAGGGAAAACGGCTCAGAACCCGTGCGGCAGCCAAGGCGCCACCGGCCACCCGAAGGCCACCGCCGCCTCCGCCAGCGCCCCCTGCCGCTCCTCCCGCACCCGCCCCGCCGCCGCCAGCGCGGCCAGCGAGACGCCGCCGAGGTACGCCGACCCCAACTCCCGTACGGACAGCGACAGATCGGCCCGCTCCGGCGTACGCGCGCAGACCGCCCCCTTCGAGTCCCCGGTCAGCCGCCAACGTCCGGTGTTCCAGGGGCAGAAGGCGTCCTCCACCGCCAACACCACGTCCACCGGCGCCTGGTAGGCCCGCGCCTCCAGTGCCGCGCCGACGTCCACCAGGCGGGCGTACAGCCCCTCGCGCAACTGCGGCCGGCAGCGTCGTAGGTCCGAGACCTGGTGCTGCCAGTCCTCGTCCAGTGGACGGCCGCGGACGTGCAGCGCCGACATGAGGTCGATGCCGAACAGGAACCGCCACAGCGCCGCCCGGGCCGCCGGATCGACCCCGTACAGGTCCCGGACGGTCACCGTGCCGTCGTGCCCCGCTGGGGACCACTGGGCCTTCGTCCGGAAGGTCGCGTATCCGACGGTCTCCCCGTCCCTTTCGGCCAGCACGCACTGGAGCGCCGAGCCCCCGTCCCGCGCCCGCTCCGTGTCCAGCACCATCAGCCGCTCCCAGCCGGGCCGCCGGGCCAGCATCCCGGGCCGGGCGGGCACCAGCCGCGCGTACAGCGCCTCGCAGGTGTCCAGGGCCGCGCGCGGGTCGGCGTACCGCACGCGTACGTCATCCGTACCGGTCGGTGCGGACAGTCGTACCCGGCCGAGGTCGATCTCCGCGGCGAGCTGCCGGGTCGCGATGCCGTAGCCGAACCGGCCGTAGATCTCCGGTTCCGAGGCCGTCAGCACGGAGAGCGGCTCCTGCCTGGCGTGACTGTCGTCCAGGAGCCGTCGCATCATCGAGCGCAGCACCCCGCGCCGCCGGTGCGTGGCGGCCACGCCGACCATCGTGATCCCGGCCGCCGCGACCGTCGCTCCACCCGGCGCGGTGACGCCGAAGCTGAAGGCGCCCGACGTGGCGACGCACGCGCCACCGTCCCAAACGCCGATGGAACGGTCGAATTCGGTGAGATCTCGCCAGAGTTGACGTTCCTCCACCGGTTCCTCCAGCCCGCCGAAGGCCCGCAGCAGGTTGTCGTACCAGCCATCCCATTCCTCGGGCCGCAGCGCCCTCGGTGCGTGCGGAAGGTCACTCGGCGGGGCGGTCCCCGTGGCAGTCGTCATGCATGATGACTATCAGGGCAATGCGGGACGAGCGAGGGAATTTCCCCCCGGTTACAAGTGGCTGGTTCTTGTGAACTTCAGCTCTTGGAGGGGGGACAAGTGGGACCTCCCGTGCCAAGCGGCTGGTCGGATGGATAAGGTCCCAAGTCAATGGCAGAAGGACGAGAGCGGCGCGCGCAGGCCGAGACGTTCACGGCCCGGTTGAAACAGCAGTGGCACCGGGCCCGAACAGGCATGCGCCGATCCGCCGTGGACTACTTCCGCGGCGACGGCTCGGACTGGTTCGCCCTCGGGGGTCTGCTCCTGACGATTCCGGTCATCGCGACCATGACCCTGGTCAACCCGGTCTGGGTCGCCCCCGGCGCGCTCGTCCTGCCCATCGTGGCGGGCGGACTGCTGCTGCGGCCGTCCAGTCTGCTGGCGCTGTACGCCGGCGCCGCGACCGCGCTGATCGTCGAGTCCGTGAAGCTGGGACCGTACACGGAGGGCCCGGCCCGCGTCACACCGGGGGTCGTGCTCGTGGTCGCCGCCTGCGGCTTCTTCGGGCTGCTGGTGGCGCAGTTTCGCAGCCGGGTCGGCGTGCCCTGGCGCGGCGGCGGCACCATGCTGTTCGACCTGCGCGAACGCATCCGGGTCCAGAGCAAGCTGCCGAAGCTGCCCCCGGTCTGGCACCGCGAGATGGCGTTGCGCCCGGCGGGCGGCCAGTCGTTCTCCGGCGACTTCGTGGTCGCCGCCCGCACCAACGGCGGTCGCACCCTCGAAGTCGTCCTCACGGACGTCTCCGGCAAGGGCATGGACGCCGGCTCGCGCGCCCTGCTGCTCTCCGGCGCCTTCGGCGGCCTCCTCGGCTCGCTGCCCCCGCACGCCTTCCTCCCGGCCGCCAACGGCTACCTGCTCCGCCAGGACTGGGACGAGGGCTTCGCCACCTCCATCCACCTCGTCCTGGACCTCGACTCCGGCGACTACGAGCTGTACAACGCCGGCCACCCGCCGGGCCTGCAACTGAGCGCGGGCAGTGGCCGCTGGGAGGAGAAGGCCGCCGAGGGCCCGCTCCTCGGGGTCTACGACGGCGCCCAGTTCGACCCGGTCAAGGGCTCGCTGCGCCCCGGCGACGTCCTGATGCTGTTCACCGACGGCCTCGTCGAGACCGCCGAACGCGACATCTCCGAGGGCATCGACCGCCTCACCGGCGAGGCCGACCGCTACATCGCCGGCGGCTTCCGCGGCGCCGCCTGGCACCTGATCGAGGCCGTCGCCAAGGACGTCAACGACGACCGCGCCCTGCTGCTGATCTGCCGCGAGGGGCCTACGACGGCGCGGGTGTGACCCATCGCCGTAGGACGCAAGGCCACGTAGGACATCAGAAGGGACCAACCGCCTCGTGCCGCTCAACCCCCGTTTCGAGGAGGACCTCCACTTCGAGGAGGTGCCCGGAGGCCCGCCCAGGTACCGGTGGCGGACGGACAGACCGGTCCAGTACCTCACCATGGTCGACGGCCACGGCACCGTCCTCGCCTACGTGTGGGCCAACGACGAGGACGACGCCGCCAGTTGGGACCCGCGCGAGGCCGGCGGCGCCACCGCGGTCAACGCGGGCATGCTCTGGCTGTCGGTGCTCCGCGACGCCAAGGCCCGCGGCCTGGCCCCCACGGCAGCGCTGGGCGAGATCGCCCGCACGTACGGGGCAGCCCCGGAGCCGGTCCGCTGGACCAGCCGCAAGTACGCCCGCAGGGCCCTCCCGGGCGCCCCGGACCACGCCCCCGACCTCACCGTCGTGGCGGCGCTGGCCGGTCCCTCCGGCCCCGCCCGCATGACCCACCCCGTGCACTACGCCGCCGTCACCGCCCCCGACGGCGAAGTGATCGGCTACGCCTGGGGCGACGGCGGCGCGGGCGCCGGCGGCTGGACCCGCCGGGCCGCCCGCAGCCGCGCCGCCGACGAGGCGGGCGCCGACTGGCCGGGCCGGGTCCGGGCCGCCCACACCCGCGGCCTCACCCCCGTCGCCGCACTCGCCGTACTCAGCGCGGGCGACCCCGCCGTCGGCCCCGTCACAGGCGCCCCCGACCTCGCGGCCGTCGAGGAACTCGCCCGTACGGTCACGCCGGCCGACGACGACCGCCTCCTCGCCCAGCTGCACCGGGAACGGCCGGACGCCTGGCGGGAGTTGGCCGAAGCCTTCGACGCGCTCACGGACGCGGACCGCGAGGTGCGGTGGGGCGGCGGCGAGCAACGGCCGGACGGCGTCCACACCGTGCCCTACCCCGTGTACACCGAGGCGCTGTGGCGTGCCGTCCACTCGCTGACGGGAGTTGGCGCCGTCACGCCCGAACACCGTTGGGCGGAGCACCCGTTGCCCGTGGCACCGCCCGGCGGACGGATGCACCCCGCCGACGCCGTGCGCGCGGCCACCTTCCTGCTCCCCGCCGAACGGATCAGCGAGGGCACCCTCGAAGAGGCCGTGCGCAGCGGCCTGTTGGACGCCGTGGGGGCCGCGCTGCGGGCCTGGGGGCCGACGACGGCGTCTGTGACCCCTCTGGCCCCTCTGGCCCCTCTGACCCCTCTGACCCTCGCCGAGGTGGAAGCCCTCGCCCGTACCGCGCACGCCGCCCAGACCGACAAGGCCGGGCGGCCCTACGCCGAGCACCTCCAGGCGGTCGCCGAGGGCGTGCGGGCCCGGGGCGGGGGAGACGAACTCGTCGCCGCCGCCTGGCTGCACGACTCCGTCGAGGACGGCGTGCTCGGCGAGGAGTGGCTCGACGCCGCCGCGCTCCCGCAGCGCACGAAGGACGTCGTCAGGGCCGTCACCAAGCGCCCGGGAGAGGCCCCGGAGGCGTACGCGCGACGGATCCTGGCCACCCCCGGCGCCCGGCTGGTCAAGGCCGCCGACCTCGCCCACAACGCCGATCCGCACCGCCTCGCCGACCTCGACGAGGCCACGGCCCGGCGGCTCACGCTCAAGTACGCCGCCATGCGCGGGTACTTGGGCCTGGCCGCCGGGGACTGACCAGTTTCTACGAACGCGGGGCGGCGGTCGTCGAACGGGGGGTGGCGGTCGTGGTCGCCCCGACATTCCGCTGCCGGGCCACATCCACCGCGTCCGCCCGGAACGCCCACCTCATCTCGGGCTCCATCGCGAAGCGGAACACCCGCTGCACCAACGGCGTGCACAGGACGGTCACGAGGGCGCCCGCGAGGACGGTCACGACGACCTCGCCGAGCGGTGTGGTCACCCACGGGTGGTCGTACCAGTTCCAGAAGCGCGAGCCCTGGATGACGAAGCCGTGCAGCAGGTAGCCGTACAGCGTGCCCGCGCCCAGCACGGTGAACCACATCCTGCGCCGCGGCACCCAGGAGAAGAAGCACGCGGTGAGCACCATCGAGCAGCCGAACAGCGCGAACGTCATGACGATGCCGGCCCACCAGGGCGCGTCCAACTCCTGGGCGCTGTCCCGGTGGTAGAACCAGGCGGAGTTCATGCCCGGAGCCAGCCGGTACGCCGCGGCCAGCGCGAGCGCGAACACCGGCACGGACAGGATCCGCACCTCGCGCCGCCGCACCAACTGGAAGTGCGCGGGCTTGAGCAGCAGCCCCGCGACGAAGAACGGCAGGAACTGCAACACCCGTTGGAGATCGAGGTCGTTGCCGATGTCGGGCGACACGGCGGCCAGACACGCGATGGCCAGGGCGAGCGCCAGCGGCCACCGCACGATCTTCCACAGCGGGGTGGTCAGCCGCCAGATGAACAGCGCGACCAGGAACCAGGTGAGGTACCAGGGGTCGAGCAGGCTGATCGGCTGCGAGGGATCGTGCCCGGCGTACTTCTTGAAGAGCGAGTACACGACCTCGAAGATCACGTACGGCACGGCGACCCCGGTGACCAGCCGTCGCAGCCGGTCGGGACGCAGGTCGAAACTGCGGGAGAAATAGCCGGAGATGAGGATGAACGCCGGCATGTGGAAGGTGAAGACGACCATGTAGAGCGCCTCGACCAGACGGCTGTGGTCGGTCAGCGGCTCCCAGGCGTGACCCATCGCGACGAACACGATCGCGAGGTACTTGGCGTTGTCGAAGAACGCGTCGCGCGGCTTGGCCGGTTTCGGCTCAACGTTACCGGCGGTCGGGGCGGACGCCCGCGCTCCGGAGCCGCTCGTCTCCCGCGACCGCGGACTCGGTACGCCGTCGGCGGCGGGCTGTTGGGTGGGGGGAAGGGGGGCGGTGCGCTGCTCGTGGCCCTGCGACCGTACTGAGTTGGTCACAGTGGCTCCCACCGGTGCGTCGGCGGCACGGTACATGTGGGGGGAGGGGAAGCGGTGAACATCTGAGGAACCCTAGCGTTGTCTGTGGGATTACGTAAAACCCCGCGGATAAATGCTGACGGTCCTCCGCCGCCTACCCGGGAATCCGCGCTGTGTGCAACGGACTTCACGTGTCCTTGAGCACACCGCACGGGGCGCCATATGAGACGACATACAGGACGGCATACGAGACGGCGTACGGTCGCGGATACGTCACCGGCGACTGATCAATGACCGTTCTGTACCCCTTCGTTATGACTAAACGGTGCATAACCTTCGCGGGCGACTCCGGTGAAATGTCCGACTCCGGCGGTGCTCCGGCGGCCCTTCGGCGGCGCGGGAACGGGCACGGGGGCAGCCGTGAGGACAATTCGAATTACCTGCGGACGCGATGTGTGGACACGGAAACGATCGGCCCGAATTCGCTTTCGGCGCCCGGCGGTCAACGTCCTCGAATTGCTGTGCGGTTTACGTGGCGGGCGGCTGCGCGGCCGTACGGGGACCGGGCCGGGGCGGGACCGGGCGCCAACCTGTGCGTCGACCGTGGGGGCGGAAGGGGACCCGTGGCCAAGGGTGATGCCTCACGAGCCGCATACCGGGGGCTTGTTGGTGGCACGATGGTTTCTGGCGGGGGTGCGCGGTGGCGTCCCCGGGCCGGGAGAGCGGAACCGACCGAGGGTGTGATCAATTGTGGCCATTTCACTGTCAGCAGTGCTGTTGTTGGCGATCGTTCTGGTGGTGATGATTCGGGGCGGGTCGATCAAGGGGGGTCCCGCCGTCGTAGCGGTCCTCTTCGGCTTCTTCCTCGCGTCGAGCGGCATGGCCCCGTCGATCAACCGGTTCCTCACGTCGATATCGGACATGATCAGCTCGATCAACTTCTGATCAACTTCTGATCCGGTTCCGGTCCGGTTCCGGCCCGGCCGCTTCGACTGGCCGCGGCTGGTCGCCCGGCGTGCGCGTACGCGCTCGGTGAACGAGGCGACCGGGCGCACGCCGCCGTACCCGCGAGGCCGTACCCGCACGCACGGTGAGAAAAGTGATGAAAAAAGTCCGGAAAACGCGAGGACCCGGCAAGGGACGAAGAGTCCCCGACCGGGCCCGAGGCGCTGGTCTTTCGCGCCGAGTGGAGCGGGCGACGGGAATCGAACCCGCGTAGCTAGTTTGGAAGACTAGGGCTCTACCATTGAGCTACGCCCGCAACAAGCACGCGCCGCAGGTCAGTGACCGCGGCACAGGAAACATCGTAGCGGGTGGCCCGCCCCGTAGGCCAACGCGTAGGTCACCGTGAACAACTCGGTGAACAAAGCGGCCGACGTACCCCTCGCGGACATGTACCCTACGTGTCGCACCAGACGGGGTGTGGCGCAGCTTGGTAGCGCGTCCGCTTTGGGAGCGGAAGGCCGTGGGTTCAAATCCCGCCACCCCGACCACCTGCCGGACCGCCGTCGCGGCCACCGGCAAGATCACCTTTTGGGGCGTGTCCGGGCTGCGGCTACTATGCAAGCTGCGCGCCCGTGTGTCTGCACAGTTACGTCGATACGTCGGGTACGTCTGCCAGGGCGTTCCCGGATGCCCGCTGGATATGACAGACGTCGCCAGCGCACTCAGCTGAGGCTCTGCCCGGTCCGGTCCGGCAGGCGCGCACAGCAGAACCCCAAGAAGTCAGCCACAAGGAGACCGAACCGTGAAGAGCGCCGTGGAGACCCTGAACCCGACCCGGGTTCGGCTCACTGTTGAGGTGCCCTTCGAGGAGCTCAAGGACAGCCTCGACGCGGCGTACAAGAAGATCAACCAGCAGGTCACGGTGAAGGGCTTCCGCAAGGGCAAGATCCCGGCCCGAGTCATCGACCAGCGGTTCGGCCGCGGTGCGGTCCTGGAAGAGGCCGTCAACGACGCGCTTCCCAAGTTCTACACCGAGGCGGTCAACGAGGCCGAGCTGAACCCGCTGGGCCAGCCCGAGGTCGACATCAAGGAGCTGAAGGACAACGAGCTGCTGTCCTTCACCGCCGAGGTGGACGTCCGCCCGACCATCGAGATCCCGGACTACTCCGGCATCGAGGTCGAGGTCGACGCGATCGAGGTCAGCGAAGAGGACATCGACCAGTCGGTCGAGCAGCTGCGCGAGCGCTTCGCGTCGACGAGCCCGGTCGAGCGCGCCGCCGAAGACGGCGACGTCGTCACCCTCGACCTGGAGGCCAAGGTCGACGGCGAGGTCCTGGAGGACGGCGTCGCGGCCGGCGTCTCCTACACGATCGGCTCCGGCGAGCTGCTCGAAGGCATCGACGACGCCGTCAAGGGCCTGTCCGCCGACGGCGAGGCCACCTTCACCTCCGAGCTGAAGGGCGGCTCCGCGGCCGGCCGTGAGGCCGAGGTCACCGTCAAGGTCACCCAGGTCGCCGCGCGCGAACTCCCGGCCCTGGACGACGAGTTCGCCCAGCTGGCGTCGGAGTTCGACACGCTGGAGGAGCTGCGCGCGGACAGCCGCAAGCGCCTGGAGAACATGAAGCAGTACGACCAGGCCACGCAGGCCCAGGAGCGCGTCCTGGACAAGCTGCTCGAACTGGTCGAGGTGCCCGTCCCCGAGAAGCTCCTCGAAGACGAGATCAACACCCGCAAGCACAACCTGGAGCACCACCAGCTCGGCCAGATGGGCCTCGACTTCGAGAAGTACCTCGAGATCCAGGGCAAGACGGCCGAGGAGTTCGACACCGAGACCAAGGAAGCCGCGGTCAAGGGCATCAAGACCCAGTTCGTCCTCGACGAGCTGGTCAACAAGGAGAAGCTGAACGTCAACCAGGAGGAGCTCACCGAGCACCTCATGCGCCGTGCGGCCTCCTCCGGCATGTCCCCCGACCAGTTCGCCCAGGCGGTCGTCGAGGGCGGCCAGGTCCCGCTCCTCGTCGGCGAGGTCGCCCGCGGGAAGGCGCTCGCGGTCGTGGTCGAGTCCGCGACGGTGAAGGACACCAACGGCGAGACGATCGATCTGAACGACGAGGACGAGGACGCTGCCGCTGAGGCTGTGACCGAGGCTGCGACCGAGGGCGATGCCGAGGTCGAGGCCGAGCCGGTGGCCGAAGAGAAGTAAACAGCTCCGCTTGACGGGTCCCGAGGTGCGATGTGCCCTCGGGGCCCGTTGGCGTATGCGCCTTGGCGCCGTGGGGGTGGGGGTGCGTTCGGCGACTGCGGCCCGGTGGGGGCTGGTATCGCCCACGCGGCGGAGCCGCACATCGATACAGCCCCGCGCCCCTGTCCGGATCGCCGCGGGGGTGGGGGTGTGTGGGCGACTGCGGCGTTCGTCGTGGTTGCTCGCGCAGTTCCCCGCGCCCCTTAAAAGCGCGCAGGTGCCCGCGGCTCAAAGGTGCGCAAGGGTTCGCGGCCAAGGGGCACAGGGTTTCGCGGCGCAAGGCTCGCCGGGGATCCGCGGTGCCAAGTTCGCCAGGGATCCGCGGCGCCGGAAAAGCGGGGCGCAGCCCCGGCTTTTAGGGGCGCGGGGCT
>LJCV01000105.1 GCA_001298575.1 Actinobacteria bacterium OK074 | reverse complement strand
GGGTCGGGCGAGGGGGACGGGAGGGCGGGCGTGTGGTGTGGGCTCGCCGCGCTCGTGGTCACCGCGGGGTGGGCCGTGTCGTCGGCGTGGCCGTCCGCGAGGGCCGACATCATGCCCGCGGCGCTGCCGACCGCGACCACGGCCGAGGCCGCCGCGACCAGGACACCGCGGCGCGCGGCGCGCCGGTGCCGGGCCCGGCGCGCGGCCAGCCGTTGGGAGCGTAAGCCTGGCACGGGCGCTTCCCCCTCCCCGGACGCCGGCCGTGTCCCCCGTTCTGGGGAAGCGCACGGCCCGGCGGCACTCGGATCAGCGTAGGGCTGGGACCCTGCCCCCATGGTGCGGTTGGAACAGTTCGCCCCCGATGCGGCCGAAATCGACCCCGGGGCCGGGTCGGGTGTGCCCGACGCGGCGACCCGGGTCGGCTCCCAGGCGGGTCCCCGGAACCGGGCGGGGACAGGGGCCGGGCTCGACCCGGTCGTCGCCCGGATGCGCGCGCTCGACGCGCGCTGGCCCGAGCGCGACGGGGTGGCGGTCTTCAACCGGGTCTACCTCGCCGTCACCCGGGAGATCGGCCGACGGCTCGACGGGGGCCGGTTCGCGGATCCGTCGGCGGTGGTCGCGCTCGACGTGCGGTTCGCGGAGCGCTATCTGGCGGTGGCCGAGGACGGCCGTCTGCCCGCGTGCTGGCGGCCGTTGTTCCGGCTGCGCGGCCATCCGGGCGTACGTCCGCTGCAGTTCGCGCTGTCGGGTATCAACGCGCACATCGGGCACGATCTGGCGCTGGCCGTCGTGGACACCTGTCGTACGCTCGACTGCGATCCCGTCGACCTGGAGGACGAGTTCGACCGCGTGGGTGAAATCCTCGTGTCGCTGGAGGAGCGCATCCGCGAGGACCTGATGCCGGGCCCGGACCTGCTCCAGGTCGCCGATCCGCTCACCCACCTGCTCGGCTCCTGGAGCCTGGAACGGGCCCGCGAGGCCACCTGGGCGGCGGCCCGCGCCCTCTGGGCCCTGCGCGAACTCCCGGACGTGGCCGAGGAGTTCACCGAACGGCTGGACGCCGCGGTGGGCTTCGCGGGCCGGCTCCTGCTCACCCCGCTGCCGGACTGAGCCGCCACCGGGACGACGCCGCCGGACGACACGGGCGGCGGGATCCGGCCATCCTCGCCCGCGCTTTCCGGTATCCCCGCCCCTACCGCTGTACGTTGACGCGGAGGCACGCCCATCGCGAAGGAGCGACAGCATGGCAACCCGGCTCGGACTCAGCCTCCCCCAGAACAAGCAGTTCGCCATCGGACGGGATGTGCCCGACGTGGCACGCGCCGCCGAGCAGATCGGTTACGAGAGCCTGTGGGTGTACGAGCGCGCCCTGTTCCCCGAGCCCGCCACCCAGGGCCTGTACGGCATGGACGGCGTGCCCTGGCCGGAGGCGTACCGCGGGGTGGCCGAGCCGCTGATCACGCTGGCGCTCGCGGCCGCCGCCACCGAGCGCGCCCGGCTCGGCACCAGCGTCCTGGTGGCACCCCTGCACGTGCCGTTCCAGCTGGCCAAGCAGTTGGCGACGCTGGCGGCGGCGAGCGGCGGCCGGGTCGTCGCGGGTGTCGGCACCGGCTGGTCCCTGGACGAGTACGCGGCCAGCGCCGTACGGCCGTTCGCGGAGCGCGGCAAGGCCCTGGACGAGCTGATCGGGGTCTGCCGCGCGGTGTGGGGTCCGGATCCGGTCACCTATGCGGGCGACACCACCACGATCACCTCCGCCGTCGTCGCGCCCAAGCCCGCGCGGCCGATCCCCATCCTGCTCGCGGCGATGGCCCCGAAGGCGATGCGGCGGCTGGTCGACCACGCGGACGGCTGGCTGCCGGTGGGCATGGGCGCCGAGCAACTCGCCGCGCAGTGGCGGCAGTTGCAGGACCTGGCCGCCGAACGCGGGCGCACCGAACCGCTCCAGACCGTGCTGCGCGTCAACACGCAGTACACGCCGAAGGCGTTCGAGGGCCCGGGCCGCCAGCCGTTCCAGGGCAGCGTCGCGCAGATCATCGAGGACCTGGTCGCGCACGCCGAGGTGGGCCTGGAGGAGATCCTCATCGAGATGCAGTCCTCGGTCGCCGACGCGCAGGAATTCAAGGACGTGGCGGCCGAGTTGTACGAGGCGGCACGGGCGGCCGGGGTCTGACGGCCTTCACATCGCTCAACTCCCGTCAGTCCTCCGGGAGTTCGACGGGCGCGAGGTCGTCGTAGCGGTCGCCGGGACCGGGGTTGGCCGGGTCGGTCGCGCCGCCGAAGTGGTGCATGACGCCCCAGACCGCGTTCAGCGCGGTCTGGACGGCGCCCTCGGCCCAGCCCGCCGTCCAGGAGATGTCGTCCCCCGCGAGGAAGACGCCACGCTGGTCGGTGGGCAGCCGGTCCTGCATGAAGTGGGTGAACAGGCGCCGCTGGTAGCGGTAGTGGCCGGGCAGGTTGGCCTTGAACGCGCCCATGAAATAAGGCTCGTTCTCCCAGGAGACGGTCACCGGGCTGCCGATGACGTGCTTCCTGATGTCGACCTTCGGGTAGATCTCGCCGAGCGACTTCAGCATCACCTCCATCCGCTCGTTCGCGGACAGCGGCAGCCACTTGAGGCTGTCGTCGCACCACGTGTAGGAGAGGCAGATGACGGCGGGCCTGTCCGGACCGTCGTCGAGGAGGTAGGTCCCGCGTGTCATACGGTCGGTGAGGGTCATCGACATGACGTCGCGGCCGGTCGGGTTTCCCCTGTCGTCGGCGGCCTTGTCGAGCCAGAACGGCCGGTCGACCGGCACGAAGAGCTTGGAGCTCTCCATGTAGTGCGTGCGCTCGATGGCCGTCCAGTGGTCGATCGGGAAGAGCGAGTCGTCGCAGTCGATCTTCGAGAGCAGCATCCAGGACTGGGCGGTGAACACGGCCGCCGGGTAGGTGCGGATGTCGCCGTTCGCGTCGGTCACGGTGATCCGGTTGCCCGCGGTACGGTGCGCCCGGCGGGCGGCCGGGCGGGGCGCGCCGCCCTGGTGCAGGCTCGCGAGCGAGGTGCCGTACGGCCAGTGCACGGTCTTGTGCGGCTCGCGTTCCCACAGCCGCAGCGGGAGTTGCTGGGAGCCGCCCACGATGCCGCGGTGGTGGTCGTCGGCCTCGGTGTAGACGACGCGCAGGATTTCGAGGATCGAGTTGGG
This sequence comes from Actinobacteria bacterium OK074, assembly GCA_001298575.1. Taxonomy (GTDB): domain Bacteria; phylum Actinomycetota; class Actinomycetes; order Streptomycetales; family Streptomycetaceae; genus Streptomyces. The sequence goes on along the minus strand of LJCV01000105.1, from coordinate 8,804 downwards.
GAAGTCGGTGTCCCAGCCGCCGGTGCCGAAGCCGACCTGGCCGAAGATCTCGCGGTGCCGGAAGGACGCGAAGGCCGGGGAGTCGCAGAGGAAGCCGTAGAAGGTCTGGTTGTCGAGGCGTTCGACGAGTCCCGCCCAGATCTCCCGGATGCGCGGCACGTCGCGTTCGCGCAGGGCCCGGTTCATGGCGGTGAAGTCGGCGCCCTCCTCCAGGCAGCGGCTCCAGGCTGCCGCGACGTCACGGTAGACCTGCGGCAGGTCGGCGGGGGTCTCGGCGTAGTGGGTCTCGCCCTTGAGGTCGACGACGGTCGAAGGGGTCGACTCCGCGAGGGGGTTGGGGAACGGCCGGGTCTCCAGGCCCACCAGGTCGATGTAGTGCTGGAGGGCGGTGGAGGAGGGCGGGAAGCGCATGGCGCCCAACTCGGCGTTGAGCGAGGGGTCGCAGCCGTCGAAGCCCACCGTGCGCAGCCGCCCGCCGATCCGGTCGGCCTCGTACACGACCGGCTTGAGGCCCATCTTCATCAGCTCGTACGCGGCCACGATGCCGGACAACCCGCCCCCGATGACGGCGACTTCGGTGCCGTGCTCGGTCGCGGGCAGCTGGCCGAGCCCGGCCGGATGGGCGAGGAAGTCGTCGTAGGCGTAGGGGAAGTCCGGCCCGAACATGGTGATCGGGGGCTGCTGTCCGGCCGGGTGCTGGACGGCGTTGGGCACCGTGGACGTCATGGGGTACGGACTCCTTGCGGGACAAAACGTAAGAAACGTAAGAGGTGGAAGGAAGTTGACGACTCGTCAGCTCAGCGAGCCGTACAGGCCCGGGCGGCGGTCGGTCAGATACGGGTTGGCCGCGCGGGAGGCGGCGAGCAGGCCGGCGTCGACGTCCGCGAGGAGCAGCTCCTCGCCGAGGCCCGCGCGCACCCGGGCGATGCCGTCGGGACCGGCCAGCGTGGACAGCCCGACGAAGTCGAACTCGCCTTCCCTGCCGACCCGGTTGACGTACGCGACGTACAGCTGGTTCTCGAAGGCGCGCACCGGGACGACGGCTTCGGCGACGAACTGGAAGGGATGCATCTGGGCCGTGGGCACCAGCAGCAGGTCGGTGCCCGCGAGGGCGTGGGCGCGGACGTTCTCCGGGAACTCGACGTCGTAGCAGATCATGATGCCGACCCTCAGACCGGCCAACTCGGCCTGGACGACCGGCTGTTCACCGGGGGTGAAGTGGTCGCGCTCGAAGGGGCCGAAGAGGTGGGTCTTGCGGTAGTTGGCGAGGCGGGTGCCGTCGGCGGAGATCAGCTGGGCGGAGTTGAAGACGGCGTCCGCGGCGCGTTCGGGGTAGCCGTAGGCGATTGCGAGGCCGTGCCGTCCGGCGATGTCGGCGACCGCGTCGGCGCCGTCCCCGTCCGCGGGTTCGGCGAGGCGGGCGATGCCGTCGCCGATCGCGTACCCGGTCAGGAACATCTCCGGCGTGACCAGCAGCCCGGCGCCCGCGGCGGCGGCCCGGCCCGCGGCCTCGTCGAGGAGCTTGAGGTTCTCGACGGTCGAACCGGGGCGGCCGGAGCTCTGGAGCAGGGCGGTGCGCATGGGTGTTCCTCGCCGGGGCCGAAGGGGGTTGTGGTGCCAGGTAGACGGTATGTTCCGGCCGTCGGGCCGGACAAGGCGTCCGTGTTGCGCACCGGCGGGCGATTCGTTGCGCCCCGACCGGCCTCGACGGCGAATCGTTGCGCAGGCCACGGACCGACCGCCGGCCTGCCCCGCCTGGAACCCCCCACTCAGCCCGGCGCCCCCGAAGAGAACCGCCTCAGCAGCGGTGACAGCACCAGCACCGACTTGGTGCGTTCCACGAACGGCTCCCCCGCGATCCGTTCCAGGACCCGTTCGAAGTGGCGCATGTCGGCGGCGAAGACCTGGACGACCGCGTCCGCGTCCCCGGTGACGGTCGACGCGGCCACCACCTCCTGGTAGCGCTCCAGACCCCGCTGGATGGTCTCCGGCGTGGTGTGCCGCCGGCAGTAGATCTCGACGAACCCCTCGGTCGCCCAGCCGAGCGCCGCCGGGTCCACCCGTACGGTGAAGCCGGTGATCGCCCCGGTGGCGCGCAGCCGGTCCACACGGCGTTTGACCGCGGGCGCGGACAGGCCGACGAGTTGGCCGATGTCCGCGTAGGAGCGGCGGGCGTCCTCGGCGAGGGCGTGCACGATGCGTTCGTCGAGATCGTTCAGCAAGGCGGGCGGTTCATTTCTCTGGGCCGGTCATTTCTCTGGGCCGGTCGTCTCTCTGGGCCGGTTCGCTTCTTTCGGTCGGTCACAGGGCCGCGCCCCGTCGTTCAGCTCCAACTCGCGTGCAGCGGCTTCCCCTCGGCGTAGCCCGCCGCGCTCTGGATGCCGACGACCGCGCGCTCGGCGAACTCCTCCAGCGAGCCCGCTCCCGCGTAGGTGCAGGAGGAGCGGACGCCCGCGATGACCGAGTCGATCAGGTCCTCGACGCCGGGCCGGGTCGGGTCGAGGAACATGCGGGAGGTGGAGATGCCCTCCTCGAACAGGGCCTTGCGGGCGCGGTCGTACGCGGACTCCTCGGACGTGCGGTTGCGGACCGCGCGCGCGGAGGCCATGCCGAACGACTCCTTGTACAGCCGCCCGCCCGCGTCCTGCTGGAGGTCGCCCGGGGACTCGTACGTGCCCGCGAACCAGGAGCCGATCATCACGTTGGACGCCCCGGCCGCGAGCGCCATCGCCACGTCGCGCGGGTGGCGGACGCCGCCGTCGGCCCACACGTGCTTGCCGTGCCGCTTCGCCTCGGCGGCGCACTCCAGGACGGCGGAGAACTGCGGGCGGCCGACGCCGGTCATCATGCGGGTGGTGCACATCGCGCCGGGTCCGACGCCGACCTTGATGATGTCGGCGCCCGCCTCGATCAGGTCCCGTACGCCCTCGGCGGCGACGATGTTGCCCGCGACGATCGGCACCCCCGGGTCGAGGTCGCGCACCAGCTTGACGGCGTTGAGCATCGACTCCTGGTGGCCGTGGGCGGTGTCGATGACCAGCGTGTCCACGCCCGCGTCGAGGAGCTGGCGGGCCTTGCCGGCCACGTCGCCGTTGATGCCGACGGCAGCGGCCACGCGCAGCCGCCCGGCCGTGTCGGTGGCCGGGGTGTAGAGCGTGGCGCGCAGCGCGCCCTTGCGGGTGAGGATGCCGGCCAGGCGGCCCTCGGCGTCCACGGCGGGCGCGTAGCGGCGGTTGGCGCCGTCGAGGCGGTTGAACGCCTCGCGGGGGTCGATGTCCGCGTCGAGCAGGAGCAGGTCCTTCGACATGACCACGCCGAGCTGGGTGAAGCGGTCCACGCCGGTGAGGTCCGCGTCGGTGACGACACCGATCGGGCGCTGTTCCGCGTCCACGACCACGCCCGCGTTGTGGGCGCGCTTGGGCAGCAGGGCGAGGGCGTCGGCGACGGTCTGGTGCGGGGTGAGCCGGATCGGGGTGTCCAGGACGAGGTGGCGGCTCTTGACCCACGCGATGACGTCGGTGACCACCTCCATCGGGATGTCCTGCGGAATGACCACGAGTCCGCCGCGGCGGGCCACGGTCTCGGCCATGCGGCGGCCGGCGATCGCGGTCATGTTCGCGACGACGAGGGGGATGGTGGTGCCCGTGCCGTCCGGGGCGGCCAGGTCGCCGGCCTGCCGGGAGCCGACGGAACTGCGGCTTGGGACCATGAAGACGTCGTCGTACGTCAGGTCGTAGGGAACCGGGGCCGCATCCACATGCCGGCCGGTGCCGGGCTCAAGAAAACGCATATGTCTCACATTTTCACGCGAAACCGCGCAGGTCACTCCCGCGAAGACACAGCAAAACGCCCCCGTGTTCGTGTGATTCTCCAAGGAGGAACAGCGGAGGAACGGGGGCTGTGTCGCGCGAGACGGGGACCTGCCTTACGACAAGACGTTACCCGACCCGGCGGTAGGGCACCGCACGCCCGCCGCGGCCCCGGTCCCCAGCGCCCTCAGCCCAGGGCGAGCACGGCCCGCAACGGGCTGTCCGTGCCCCGCCCCCGCTCGACGGCCTCCGTGAAGACCTCCTGGGCGATGCTCCAGTCGTGCGGCGCGGCCTGCGCGTAGTCCCGCCAGCCGCGGAGCACGATCAGCCGGCCGCGCGCGGGCGGCGCCCAGGACAGGTCGGCGAGGCAGTCGGCGAGGGCGTCCCAGTTGCGGCCGAAGTGGTCCGGGAGGTCGAGTGCGCGGGCGCAGCGGTCCATGAAGCCGGGTTTGCTCGTGACCCCGGTCAGGTCGAGGTCGACATGGGCCCAGCCGCCGGCGCCCAGGGCCGCGGCGAGGGTGTCGTATTCGGTCATCGCACAGCCGCCTTCGGGGAAGTGGTACCTGCCGCGCGGGCTTTCGCCCGGGTACCGCTGGAAAATGCGGCGATGATCATCCGGGCAGGTTATATCTCCGCCCGGTTCGGCGACAATGCGCGCCTCCGCGGCCCGGCCGGTTCCGGCGGCATAGAGAGGCGGCATTTGCGTACTCGCAGGAATCCGCCAGTGACGGAGATCTTGGTTCCCGCGCGCCCAACTTCCCTCTTGTTGCCCTTTTGGGGGCGTGAAAGTATGAACCCGTTCACTTCAGCGACCGTTACACCAGACGCCGCGCGCAAGTCCTGAGAGCGTTCTCAAGGCGTCGGCCACCGGGGTCGCCGGACCTGGCAGGAAGGGGCTTGATGTTCTCTTCCGGCTTACCGGTCCGCCGGGCCGGCCACCGCCCGGCCCCCGTGGTTCGCCTTTGCGCACGACACCGGGAAGGCGGCCCCCCACGTCGCCCCCGCCTCCCGTACCGCCTCCCGGCGAGCGCGGGCACCGCGGTCGCGCGCCCGCCTCCCGGCCGGCTCCGTCGCAGGTCCGCCCGCGGTCGCGCCGAACCGGCCGACCCCGGCGACTGCCCCTCCGGGGCGGCCCTCCGGTGCCCCGACGGCGCGTTCGCCCGCGGACCGCGTTCTCTTATTCCTTCGCCGAGCCAGGCTGCCGCCCAACCGGTGCGACAGCGGTAAGGCGTCGGCCACCGTCCCACGCAGGCTCCCCCAAAGCCTTTCCGTCGGCGCGGCTTCCTTCCCCACCCGGCCCCCGAGGTCCCGCTCGTGCGCTCCACGAACGGATCGGCCGCGGCCGCCACCGAGCCCTCCCACGAGACAGGTACGACGATGAGCGAGAGTGATGGCAGGAGCAGCAGAGACCGGAACCTCTACCGGCACCTCTACCGAAATCCCACCTGGGAACTGTGCGACATAGCGTCTTTAGCCGGTTATTCCGTCGCCGAGGTAGAGGAGTCGTGCCTCCGGCTGAGCAGAATGGGACTGCTCACCCCCTCGGCCAACGTACCGTGCGGCTATGCCACGGTCGACCCCGATGCCGCCCTGGCCCGGCTCCTCACGCACGAGGAACAACAACTGACGGTGCATCTCCAGCAGATGTCGGGCATCCGCGAGGCCATCTCCTCCCTGGTGCAGGACTTCCCGGACCTGCGCAGCGACCGCCGCGAACAGGTGGAGATAGAGACCCTCACGACGACGTCGATGGTGAACGCCTTCCTGAAGGACGCGGGCAGCACGGTCCGCACCCGGATGCGCGCGATGCACCCCGGCGGCCCGCCCCCCGAGAGCCTCGTCTACGACATGCTGCTGCGCGACAACGAACTGGCGGCGCGGGGCATCAAGGTCGACGGCCTGTACCAGCGCCGTACGGCCGAGAGTTCGTACATGGCCACGTATCTGGCCGACGCGGCGCGGCCGGGCCGGGAGATCCGCACCTCCGAGTCGCTGCCGCTGCGCATGATCCTCTTCGACGACAACCTCGCCGTACTGCCCACGGATCCCCAGGACAGCGGGCGCGGCGCCGTCGCCATCCACGGGGAGACGCTCGTCAAATCGCTGCACGCGGTGTACAACGCCTTCTGGTACAGCTCCGCGCCGCTCGGCTGGGAGGTCGAGCAGAGCGGTCTGGGCGCCCCGGCCCTGGACAGCCAGGAACTGCTCGTCGTCAGGATGCTGGCCGCCGGGGTGAAGGACGACGCCATCGCCCGGCGGCTGGGCGTGTCCTCGCGCACCCTGAGCCGGCTGGTCTCCGCCCTGTTGGAGAAGCTGGGCGCCCGGACCCGGTTCCAGGCGGCGCTCCGCGTCGGGGAGTTGGGGCTGCTGAGCGAGCCGATGGAGCGGCACCGGGCGGTCCTGCACGTGTACCCCACCTGGCCGGTCGGTCCGGGTGGGCGGGAGGAGGCCGGACGGTGACGGCCGGCCCCGGCCCGCGGTGCGCACGGCGGTCACGGTGGCCCCGGAGCGCACGGCGGTCACCACGATCGCGGTGGTCTCGGTTCGCACGGCCGTCACTGTGCCGGTGGCGTCCGCCCGCCATGACGGGTCGGCGCCGTCCGATCGCCTTGAACGGGAGAGTCCGGATCCGCAGCATGGATAGGGAGAGACCGGCCCGGGACCTCCCCCAACCACCCGGACCTGCTCTTTCCTCCGTCCGACACGCTCCGAGGGGATACCCATGTCCACTCTTCCGCACACCCGCCGCCCCACCGCCCGCCGCGCTCCGGTCACCTCCGCGAGCCCGGCGTCCGGCCGCTTCGGTGCCACCGCCGCGCCGACCGGTGACACCACCGGCTCGGACGAGAACGGCTGGTGGTAGCCGGAAGGGAACACTCCGCCGCGCCTCCGTCCGGGCGCCGTCGCCCGTGAACGACCGCCGCCCCGCACCGGGAGCCCGGGGAAACCACGAGGCCGGCCCGCCGGGCCTCGCCACCGGATCCGCCGAGGCCCGCACGGGCCGGCGGGGCATCTCCCTCCGCCGCCACGGGCGGTCCTGGAGGGAACCGCACCACGAAGCACGAAGCGAGGTCGACTTGTACCATATTGGCTTACTTCACGGTCATCCACTCATCGAGTGGGCCGTGGACCGCGCCCTGTCCGACTCGCCGGACATGGAGGTCCGCACCCTCCGCCCCGCGCCCGCCGCGCAGCCCCCCGCCGAGGGACTTCCCGACCACTTCGACGTTCTTGTCATGGACTCGACACTCCAGGGAACCCTGTTGGCCGGCGCCGCCGTCGCCCGCGCCCGCTCCGTCGTCCTGCTGTCGGCCTCGGCGCTGCGGGCCCCCCTTCCCGGTACCGGCCGATGTCTTCCGGAACGCACGACCGCCGCGGCCGTCGCCGCCGCCGTACGGGCCGCGGCGAGCGAACTGCCGCGCTGTGAACCTGCCGAGGCATCGGCGGCACGGGAGAACGACCCGCTCTCGGAGCGGGAACTCCAGGTGCTGCGGCTGCTCGCCGACGGCCTCACGCACGCCCAGGCCGCACGCCGGCTCGGCATCAGCCCGCACACCGTGGACACCTACGTGAAGCGGGCGCGCGGCAAGCTGGGCCTCGGCAACAAGGCGGAACTGGTCCGGGCGGCGATGACGCTCACCTGACGCGATGCCCCCGGGAAGGCGCGGACCCGCTCAGGTCCGCGCCTTCCCCCGTGGCCAGAGCCCTTGCCCCGCCGGCTCCGGCAGCGGCCGCAGCACCAGCCAGGCGAGCGAGAAGACCGCGCCGGACGCCGCCAGCACCAGCGCCGCCGTCCTGACCCCCCACAGCCCGGCCAGCGTGCCGGCGGCGAACGAGAACCCCGCCTTGGCCAGCGACGCCACCACATTGCGGACGACGGCGAACTCGCCGACCTCGTGCCGGGCGGGGACCTGGTTGGTCAGCACCTGCATGGAGATCATGTGGACGGTGATGGCCAGGGACAGCCCGAACCCCACCACGGCCACCACGGGCCGGGAGCCGGACACGGCCAGGCCCGCCGCGAGCACGGTCGTCGCCGGCAGGGCCCGGCCCAGCACCGCGGGCACGGACACGGCGTTCGTCGACAGCAGGATGCCCGCGAGGAAGCCGCCGCAGGTCGTCACGATGCTCAGCAGCGCGTAGTACGACGGCTGCCCCGGGGCGACCGCGGCGGCCAGCGGGACCAGCAGGGCGTTCAGGTACTCGCGGGCGCCGCTGCTGGGCACGGAGAAGACCAGCACGGCGGTCAGCGCGGGATCCCGGCGGCCCCGGGCGCGCTCCCCCGCCGGGACCGGTTCCTCCCGCCGCGGCACGGCCGGCTGCCCCCGTACACCCAGGGAGAGCGCGCCCGCGCTCGCCGCGTACGCCAGCGCCGTGCCGAACAGGCTGGCGGTGTACCAGCCGCCCGCGAGGGCCACACCGGCCAGGCCCGCGCCCGTGATCTGGCCGATCAGCGCGGCGGACTGGGAGGAGGCCAGGAAGCTCCGCGAGGTGTCGCCGGTGAAACGGTCGCGGATCACGCGGTTGAGCGCGGCCCTGTTGAACATCTTCGCGATGGACAGGGCGACCTGGCTCAGCGCGATCACGGTGATCGACCACGCGACCCGGTCGCCCGAGGTCAGCTGCTGGAGCGCGAGCAGCAGCGACACCGCGGACAGCGCCGTGTTGGTGGTGCGCACCACCCGGTCCGCGTGCCCCCGGTCGGCGAACCGCTTGAACAGCAGGCCGAGTACGGCGGCGGGCAGATAGCCCAGCGACACCATGAGGCCGATCAGGAAGGCGTTGTGGGTCAGCGCGTAGGCGACCGACAGCAGGACGACGGCCTGCCCGCCCTCCGCGAAGGAGGACAGCGTGTAGAAGAAGGTGAAGAACAGCCGCCGGGCCCGGGGGGACAGACCGGAGGACGGGCGGGGCGGGGAGGGGACGGGCTTCGACTGGGCCATGGAGGGGGAACCTGCCGTGCGTCGGGAGAGGGCGGCGTCGCGGTCCGCGCGG
>LJCV01000104.1 GCA_001298575.1 Actinobacteria bacterium OK074 | reverse complement strand
CTCCACCCACCCGCACCATGCCAAGTGAAGAGCCGCCACCCGGCGGCCTCCGGTCTGTGCTCTCGGGAGGATCCGCCATGACCGTCAGTCTGGACCAGTTGCGCCGTTGCCATTTCGCCGTCGACCTCGGGGCCGCCCGGACCCGGGTGTACGTGAAGGGCGCGGGCCTGGTCGTGGATCAGCCGAGCGCCGCCGCCGTGAACACGCGGACCGGTGCGCTGATCGCGGTCGGTGAGTTCGCCGAGAAGATGACGGGGCGCACGCCCGCGTACATCCGCGTGGTGCGGCCCGTGTCCGGCGGCACCGTCGTCGACATCGAGATGGCTCAGCGCATGCTGCGTCAGCTGCTCGGCGAGAAGCTGCGCCGGGCGCTGCGCCGCAAGCCGCGGCTGCGCGCGGCGGCCTGCACGCCGCACGACGCCGATCCGCTGGCCCAGCGCGCCGCCGTCGAGACGCTCGTCGGGCTCGGGGCCCGGCGGGTGGAGCTGGTGGACACGCTGGTCGCGGCGGCGGTGGGGTGCGGGCTGCCGGTCGAGCGGCCCGAGGCGTCCATGATCATGGTGTGCGGGGCCGCGGCCACCCAGATCGCGGTGCTCTCGCTCGGCTCGATCGTGACCGCCCAGCGGATCCCCGTCGGCGGCGAGGCGGTGGACCACGCGATCGTCCAACACCTGCGCCACCAGCACGAGTTGATGCTCCCGAGTCAGTCGGTACGGCCGTTGCAGCTGGCCCTGTCCGGCAACGGTCTCACCCCGCACGGCCCGTCCTCGACCGAGATCCACGGCCGTGACGTGGCCACCGGGCTCGCGCGGTCCGTGCAGGTGGACACCGCCGCCGTGCGCGACGCGATCCAGACGCCGCTGACGGCCGTACTCGACGGGATCGGCAAGGTGCTGCGGGACTGCCCGCCGGACCTCGTGGCCGACCTCGCCGACCGGGGCATCATGATGGTCGGCGGCAGCGCGCTGCTGCCCGGCCTCGACCAGATGCTGCGGCACGCGACCGGGATGCCGGTGCACATCGCCGACCGCCCGGACATCTGCGCTGTTCAGGGCCTCGGGGAAATGCTGGAGGGCCGCATCGAGCCGCTGTCCCTCGACCCGCTGGCGGCGTGAGAGCGCCCCTCGAAATCCGCCATGGGTACGTCCGTGCCGTTGCCGGTGCTGCGCGCCGTCCTCGGCATCGGCACCGACCTCGAACTGGAACCCACCCTTCAGCACATCGTGAACAGCGCGGCGGAGCTGACGGGCGCCGGGGCCGCCACGCTCGACCTGCACGATCCCGGGCGGGACGGGTTCACGAAGGGGTTCGGCACCGGGACCCCCGAGGACGACGCCGCCCGCCCGGGCCACCTGGGCGTCACCGTCCTCGTGCACGAGGAGCCCTTCGGCGTCCTGCGCGTCACGACGCCCCCCGACGGCGCCGCGTTCACCGGCGAGGACGAGCAGGTGCTGCTCGTCCTCGCCGCGCAGGCCGGGATCGCCATCGGCAACGCGCGGCTGTACCGGGCCGCCCGGCGGCGCGAGCGGTGGATCGAGGGCGCCGCGGCCGTCACCACCGCGCTGCTCTCCGCCGACCCCGCGGCCGACGCCCTCGCCACGGTCGCCGAGCGGGCCCGGATCCTGGCCGAGGCCGCCGCGGGCGTCATCCTCCAGCCCACCCCCGAGGGCGGCATGACGATCGTCACGGCCGCCACCGGGGCCCGGGGAGCAGAGGACGACATCGTCGGCGCGGGCATCGCGCCCGGCACCGCCGTCCTGGACCAACTCCTGGGCGGGGAACCGGTGTTCATCGACGACTCGGCGACCGACCCGCGCATGACGACCCATGTGCGGCACCGGTTCGGGCCGAGCATGATGCTGCCACTGGAGGCCGGCGGGCGGCTCGTCGGCACGCTCGCCCTGCCCCGGCACCGCGGCGCCCCGCCCTACACGGACGTCGAACGGCTGCTGGCCGTCCAGTTCGCCTCGCAGGCCGCGCTCGCGCTCGTGCTCGCCGACGCGCAGACCGGGCGCGAGCGTCTCGCCGTGTACGAGGACCGCGACCGCATCGCCCGCGACCTCCACGACCTCGTCATCCAACGGCTGTTCGCGACGGGCATGATGCTGGAGTCCACCGAACGCCGGGCGCCCGAGGACGACGTCCGCGAGTCCCTCGGCCACGCCGTCGACGAACTCCAGGCCACCGTCCAGGAGGTGCGCACGGCGATCTTCGCGCTCCAGCAGCCGCCCGCCGACGCGCCAACCACCTTCCGCGGCCGGGTACTTCGCGAGACCGCGGGCGCCGCGGCGGTCCTCGGCTTCCAGCCGTCCACGCACTTCACCGGACCGGTCGACACCCGCCTCACCGACCCCGTCGCCGGCCACCTCCTCACCGCCCTGCGCCGCGCCCTCACCACCGCGTCCGGCCGCCCCGGCGTCGCCCGCGTCGAGGTCACGGTCGACGCGACGATCCGGCTCCGCGACGGCCGCGGGGGCGTCCGCCTCACGGTGTACGACGACGGCGGGGCGGCACCCCAAGAGGTACCTCAAGAGGGTGGCGACACCCCCGGCACCACGGTCACTTGGCAGTCTCCGCTGTCGTGAGCCACCGCGTCGCGTACGCCACCGCCGGTGCCAGCTCCAGCAACCGGCTGTCCGCCGCGCCGACCCGGCCCCGGGCGACCGCGGTCACACGCTCGTACTCCCGCCCCAACTCCCCGAAGGGCGAGGCGTCCAGGGTGACGTCCCGGTAGTGGTACCACTCCCGCCCGCCCCGGCCGTCGCCGACCACGCAGTCGTACGTGCGCCAGGGCCGCCCCGGTACCCGGTACTCGGCCAGGTGGAACGCGGTGCACACCTCGTGGCCGACCCCCAACAGCAGGACGCGGGCGCCGAGTTGTTCGAGCCGGGCCAGGGGTGAGCGTTCGCCGAGGTGGCAGTCGGGTGCGTGGCCCCCGGTCACCTCGGCCGCCCGGGCGCCGAGCGCGGTGAACGAACTCTGCGGGTGCGCGCTGCGCCGGGCGTCCGGCCGGGCCCGTACGGTCTCCGGCAGTACGCCGACGCCGTGGCTGGGCGTGGTGCGCAGGTCGAACGGCGGCTGGGAGTCCCGCAGTTCGGGCCACCGCTCCTCCGGCACGGCGTACCCGCGGGTGAGGTGCCAGCGGGAGGGGTCGGAGTTGTCCGGGGTCTGGGTGTAGACCACGAGCGTGCCGGACGGGCCCAGCACGTCCCGCAGCGCGTCCACGACGGTGTCGGCGCCGCCCACGACCGGGCCGACCGCCCGCAGTGAGGAGTGCACCAACACCGTGTCCCCCGGCCGCAGTCCGAGCGCCCGCAGGTCACCCGCGAGCGCCTCCCGGCCGCGCAGCGGGCCCCGAACCTCCGGGCGGCGTACGGCGGTTCGCAGCTCCGTCACGAACCGCACCCCGGCGGGCAGGAGTTCACCGCTGTCCAGGAGCGTGCCCGCGGCCGTGTCGGTGTGGTGGCGCCAGGTGTCGTACTCGGTACGGGCCCGCTCCCCGTCCGTGCCCGCGGCCAGTTCGGCGCGCCAGAAGTCGGTGACGCCGAGGTGCGCGTAGGTGCCCTGGAGCAGCGCGCCGGCGGGCCGGGGGTCGGGGCGCCAGGGCGCGTGGTGGCGGGCCCCGGTCGACGGGCCGTGCAGTGGCAACAGGTCGAGCAGCGCGCCGAGTTGGACGTGCAGGAACTCGTGCACGAGGGTCAGCGCCAGCAGTACGGGGTCGTCCTGGAAGGAGGCGGCGACGGCACCGTAGGCCCGTCGTGCGGCCGAACTGACCGCCGTGCCACCGGACTCGGGCCGCAGCGGGACGAGGACCGTCAGGCAGTCCGCGAGCGCGGCGGCGTGCCACGGGTGGCGGCGGACGAGCACCTCCCAGGCGGCGCTCAGCGCCTTCTCCCAGTGGCGCAGGGCGGGGCCGTCGAGCGGTTCGGCCAACGGGTAGCCGTGCGCGTCGCGGAACGGGCCGCTGTCCGCGATCCTCAACTCCAGTACCCGGCCGTCGCATTCGGCCCGCACCCGCGGCCAGGGTCCGTCGTGGCCGTAGGGGTCGGCGACCAGCCGGTCCCACCACCGTACCCACTCCGGGTCGAGCCGCTCGCCGCGCTCCAGCGCCACGACGGCCCGGGTGAACCCCTCGTCCAGGTACGGGTGCAGCAGCACCGCCCGCCATGCCTCCGGGTCCCGGCGGCTGAGGTCGAGCAGCCGCCGGTAGAGCGCGTCGATCCCGGCGGCCACGGTTCCGGCGCCACCAACGGCTCTGTTCCGCACCGCCGTTCGGTGCAGCGCGCGCACCAGCAGCATCCGCTTGCTGAGCTGTCCGGCGCGCAGCCGGGCCACCGCCGCCGTACCGCCCCGGGCGCGGGCGAGCGCGGCGAAGGTCGTGGCGTCGACGACGTGCCGCCCTATGGCCGACCCCGCCGAGTCGTCCCCGCCGACCGCGCCGACCCCCGCCAGGTCGTCATTCACCGTGCGCCTCCCCCGAGTTGGCCCGCCGTCAGGTCCGACACCAGTTCCGCGACATCGCGCCGCACCCGCTCCCCCACGTGGTCGACGAGCACCGCCAGGTCCGCGCAGTACACCGACGGCGCGGTGAAGACGGGCCCCGCGGCCGGGTCGTGGCGGTGGGCGTAGAGGCCGCCGCCGCAGACGCGGGCGCGGGGGCAGGCGCGGCAGACCGGGCCCAGGCCCGCGAAGCCGCGCTGCCGGGCGCGGAAGGCGGGGTGGCCGGCGGCGTCGGCGAAGGTGTGGTGGCGGACGTCGAGTCCGGTCGCCGGGGCGCCGGGGTAGGACACCTTGAGCGAGTCGGCCTGTTCGAGTTGCCCGTCGGTCTCGACGACGACCAGGTCGACGGGGCTCAGCCCGACCGACTCGCTGCGCGAGGCGCCGCCGAGCAGCAGCGCGGTGATCTCGTCGAAGAGCCGGACGCCCGTCTCGCGCCGGGGCGCCCCGTACCAGCGGTCGAAGACGGCGGTCAGCCAGTCGCCGTACGGCGTGGGCCCCTTGGGCGCGCCGACGCCGGGTGGCACCGTCGGGGGTGCCGTGCGGTCGGCGAGGCCCGGCGGCGGGGTGCCCCAAGTGCCGTGCGGGAGCAGGAAGTCGACCGCGGGCGGGGCGTACGCCAGCAGCGCCTCGTAGGTCTCGACGGGGTCGTTGGCCAGGTCCACGACACACAACAGGCCCGCGAACAGCCGCCGTTGGGGGCCCTGGGTGAGCAGGTCGAGCGCCCGGGCGACGTCCGCGTGGCTGCCGCGGCCACTCGGGCGGCGCCGGTGGCGGTCGTGGGCGGCGGCGGTGCCGTCCAGGCTGACGCCGATGCGTACGCCGTGCCGGTCGAGGAGGGGTAGCAGGGCCGGGTCCTCGGCCAGGCGGATGCCGTTGGTCTGGAGGGTGAGCCTCAACTCGGCGACGCCGTCCAGGGTTTCGGCGAGGATGTCCAGCGTCGCGGCCAGGTGGTCCGCGCCGACGAGCAGCGGTTCACCGCCGTGCAGCACGACGTGCACGGTCGGCAGCCGGTGGGCACGGGCGTGGTCGGCGATCAGCCGGGCGGTGCGGCGGACGGTGTCCAGGACCATGCGACGGGGCCGTTCGCGCCAACTCTGGTCGGCGGCCTCGTACATGTAGCAGTAGGTGCAGGCGAGGTCGCAGCGGCTGTGGATCTTGAGCAGGAACTGGCGGAAGGGCACGGCGGAGGGCGGCGGGTGCTCTTCGGGACGCCTTTCCGGGAGCTGCATGACCTCGATCGCTCTGTGCGACGGTGATGGGTGACGAGTGATAGGTGGCGGGTGACGGGTGATGGCCGGAATCCTATAGCCCGGCGCACCGTCAACACCCGCAGTCACAAAGGCGGATGAGCCCACCGCAGCTCACCTCGGCCGTCTCCCCTCTCCCACCCGTCACGTCGTAGGCGGCTCGATGTCCGAGTCCAGCCGCAGCCCCGCCCGGACGGCCTTCGTCGTGGGATGGTCCTCCCCCAGCGTCTCGATCGCGTACTCCCGGGCCAGGGCGCCGAGTTGGTCCGCCTCCTCCGTGCGGTCCGCCGCGCGCAGGCTCAGGGACAGGTTCGAGGTGACGCCGATGGTGTCGTAGTGCAGCTCGCCGAGGATCTCCGTCAGGCGGTCGCGGACCTGGCGTTCCAGGACGATCGCGTCCTCCACAAGACCCGCGAGGGCGAGGTCGTTGGCGTGGTTGATCTTGCCGGCCTGGGTGTAGAGGTGCCCCTCGCCGAGGGCCTCCGTGAGGCCCTCCATCACCCGGTGCGACAGGGCGCGCGCCTCGGTCCTCCGGCCGGTCAGGCGCAGGTAGATGGAGAGGTTGTTGCCGCAGGCCAGGGTGACGGGGTGGGTCTCGCCGAGGTACTCGCGGTAGCGGCTCAGCGCGCGTTCGGCCAGTTCCAGGGCCTCTTCGGTCTCGCCGAGGGCGGCGAGGTCACTGGCGAGGTTGCAGGCGGCGGCCAGGGTGTCCTGGTGTTCGGGGCCGTGGGCGGCGACGTACCGGCTGCGGATGTCCTCGTCGATCTTGCGGGCGCGTTCGTACTCGCCGTTGCGGCGCAGCGCGACCGCGAGGTTCTTGCGGGCGCGCAGGGTGTCGGTGTGGGTGTCGCCGAGGGTCGTCCGGTAGCGCTCGACGGTGGTTTCGAGGAGTTCGAGGGCCTCCGGCAGCCGGCCGCACTCGCGCAGGTCGCGGGCGTAATTGCTGGCGGAGGAGAGCGCGTTGAGGCTGTTGGGCCCGTGGATCTCGCGCTGCTGGCGCCAGGCGCGGTAGTGCAGTTCGAGGGCGGTGGCGCGGTCGCCCGCCAAGTACTCGGACATCGCCAGGTTGTTGAGGTACATGAGGGTGCGTTTGTGGTCGTCGCCGAGGTGGCGGCGGGCGGCCTGGAGGGTCTGCCGGTCGAGTTCACGGGCCTCCTCGTAGCGGCCGACGAGACGCAGGTCGGCGGCCACGTTCCCGGCGGCGGCGAGGGTGTGCGCGTACTCGTCGCCCTTGGTGCGGCGCAGCCGTTCGTAGACGTCGAGGTCCGTCTCGTAGGCGTCCACCAACTGCCCCTGGGAGCGCAGCACGTTGCCGAGCTGGATGCGCAGGATCAGGGTCTGGGTGTCGTCGGGGCCGCCGATGCCGACCGCGGCCCATCTGCCCAGGGTGTGTTCGGCCAGTTCGCGGGCGGCCTTGTGCAGGCTGCGTTTCCACTGGTAGCGGACCGAGTCGGTGATCCACTCGCGGACCTGGGGGTCGGGGTCCTCGGCGGCACGGGAGGGCCGCAGGTGCGGCAGCAGTTCGTCGTAGCGGTCCCAGCCGGAGGTGACGTCCGGGTCGTCGGGCTTGCCGTCGACGAGGGCCGCGTGCACCACGCCGCGCAGTTCGGGCCAGCGTTCGTCGGGCACCTGGTCGCGGATGACGGCCTGGACGAGGCGGTGCACGGTGAGGGTCTCGGTGGCCTGGTCGCTCTTGGCCAGGCCGAACCGGTGGATGGCGCGGACGACTTGGGCGACGGCCATCTGGTCGCGCAACTCGCCCTCCTGGAGGGTGAGGGCGCTGGTGACGGGCCTGCTGTAGAGGAGCCGGAAGGGGATGGGGTCGGGGCCGAAGAAGGAGCAGATCTCCAGCATTTCGGCGGCGGCCCGGTTGGTGTGGCGCAGGTCGTCCAGGGCGAGGGTCCAGGCCGCGACAGCGGAGTGCGGGTAGTCGCGGGCGGGCAGCCGGGTGTCGCGCAGTACCTCGGTGAGGCGGTCGCGGAGCAGGGCGAGGTAGTTGCCGACCGGCATGCTGCTCTCGCTCAGCCAGGCGGCGGCCTGCCCGAGGGCGAGCGGCAGATCGCCCAGTTCCTCGGCGACGGACTCCGAATCCCCGTTGGTCAGGCCGGGGTTGAGGCGGTGCAGCAGTTGAACGCTCTCGTGCCGTTTGAACACCTCGACCTCGATCAGCCCGGCCTTGGTGACCCAGGTCCGGTCCCGGGAGGTGATCAGGACGTGGCCGCCGGGCGGTCCGTCGGGGATCAGGTCGGTGTACGCCTCGGGGCGCCCGGCGTTGTCGTAGATCAGCAGCCAGCGGTCGTACGGTTCGCCGCGGCGCAGCGCGCGCAGGACCGCCTCGGCGGTGCCGGTGACGTCCGTGCCCTCGGCGATGCCCAGGTCGGGGGCGAAGTCGGCGAGCACGGAGGGGATCAGTCCCGGCTGGTGCGCCGGGACCCAGAGCACGGCGTCGTAGGCGGACTTGAAGCGGTGCGCGTACTCCTGGGCGAGCAGGGTCTTGCCCATGCCGCCGAGGCCGTAGAGGACCTGCGGGGTGGAGGCGCCGGTGCCGGCGGTGAGTCCGTCGCGCAGCCGGTCCAGGAGCGCGCCGCGGCCGGTGAAGGTGAGGTTGCGGGACGGCACGTGCTGGACGGCGGGTTCGGCGCCGGGGAAGGGCAGTACGGGGGTGGCGGGGGCGGGTTCCGGGCGGTTCGCGGTGCGCCGTCCGGCGGGCGGGCCGACGGCCGCGAGCAGCAGGCGGCGGGCCTCCTCCGGGGTGCGGCGGGGGGGGGGGGCGGCGACCGGCGGCCCCGCGGGACGGCCGTCCGCCGTGGCCTCCGGGTCCTGGACGCGCAGGACGAGCAGGGCGGATCCGCCGGGCGACTCGACGGCGCCGAGCCGGTCGAGGATCTGCACGGCCCTGGGCTGCATCAGGTACTCCGGGGACAGCAGGGCGAGCAGCCGCCCGTGCCGCTCCAGGACGCCGGTGACCTCCGGGGCGACGCCGACGGGGTCCTCGGCGGTGCCGTGCAGCGACACCTGGTGCCCGGCCACGGTGAGGTGGGCGGCGACCCATTCGGCCCACATGCGGTCGGCGGGCGCGTAGCTGACGTACAGGCGGGGCGGGACGGCGCGCGGGTCGTGCAGGTACTCGGTGACGAGCTGGCCGCGTTCGTCGGCGGGCTGGGGGCGCAGCGCGCGGACCTCGCCCTCCGTCAGCCATTCGGTCAGCCGTTCGAAGGCGGAGAGGAGGGAGCCCTCCTGGACGAGCCGGTCCTTCACGGTGGCGGGGATCTCCGCGTAGGCGTAGTACGCCTTGTACGGGATCTCGACCTCGCCCCAGTAGCGCTCGTAGCGGGCCGCGAACCCCTCCTCGCCGTCCGGGGCCTCGCGGTCCTCCCGGTCCCCCCGGTCCTCGTCGCGGTCGTAGCGCGGGTCCTCCAGCCAGGTCAGGAACGGCGCGAACCCGGCGCGGGCGGAGTCGCGGCCCGCGTCCAGCAGGCCCTGTTCGCCGTCCTCGACGCGCATCGGCACCGGGAGGATGCGGATCGGGCGGGGCGCGGAGGCGGCCACCGAGGACGCGACGGCGATGCCGCCCTCGATGCTCTGCCGGTTGAGGACGAAGCCGTCGACGAGGATGTCGGGCAGCAGGATGGTGCAGATCCCGGAGGTGTCGCTGACGCCGGTCCGGCTGTCGATGAGGACGAAGTCGTACGCCTCCCGCAGTTGCCCGCGCAGCGCCTGGAGAAAGGATCCGCCGCCCAACTCCTCATAGAAACGGTGCCAGTTGAAGGTGGTGACGGCGGCCGAGTAGGACGCGGACTGGCGCCCCGCGGGCAGGAAGTCGAGCCGCCCCTCGCCCGGCAGGCTCAGGTTGAGGCCGGTGGTGTACGGGCGTGGGTCGGCGCAACTCCGCAGCTCCTCCTCGGACATGACGGCGGGGCGGGCGCGGTTCCCGGTGGCCGTGCCGGCCGCCGTCGCCGTACCGGCTGGGTCCGTGGTGCCGATGACGCGGCTGACGTACGCCTGCGCCATGTTGATCAGGCCGTCCGTGGACCGCAGTTCGGGATCGACGACGAGCAGCGGCCGCAAGTAGCGGTGCATGCCCGGGGCTTCGAGGTCCCAGTCGACCAGCAGCACGCGGTAGCCGTTGCTGGCCAGGATCCAGCCGACGTTGACCAGGGCCATCGTCCGCCCCGTCCCACCCTTGTACGAGTAGAACGTGACGATCCTGCCGTCGCGCCCGGTCCCGTCCTCAGTAGACATCGTCGTCCGTTCCTTCCGCGTCGGGCGGCGGGCCGGGCGGCGGGCCGACGGCCGGACCGGCACCGTGCTCGGGTGTCTCGGGTGGTTCCGGTGGGAGCTGCGGCAGGACGCTGAGCCCCGGCAACGGGCCCGCGGAAGGACCCTTGGGCAGCAGCCGGGGAGGGACGTTCTCGCTCAGCCGGTTCTGGGACGCGCGCACCATCCTAGCCAGCCGGTCGGCGAAGTGCCGCCTGTCGACGCGGACTTGGAAGAGCGGGTCGAAGTTGTCGTTCCGCCGCATCCAGTTGTAGGGGAAGATCTCGCTGAGTTCCTGCCACAACTCGTCGGCGTGCGACTCCTCGTCGCTCGCGTGGCAGGGGACGAGGACGCCGGTGACCGGGTGGTTGCGCTGGTCGAAGGCGACCAGCGCGCCGCGGTACGGCTCCCCGCGCGCGGCCCACGCGTCGACCAGCACCACGCTGGTCTCCCGGTTGCGCAGCGCCTCGTCGAGCTTGTCGACGAGGTCGCCGTCGACCATGTCCATGTAGGCGACGCACTCCTCGTTCTGGATCACCTGCTGCGCGCGGTAGACGGCGTTGGGGTGCGCGGGCGGGTGGTACGGCGTCCAGTCGTACGGGGAGCGGCCGTAGTACTGGCGGCTGCGGCGGCCGGTGGGCGGCGCGGTGTCGGTGCCCGCGGCGACGAACACGCGGACGCGGCCGGTGATCCGCTCGCCGGGTTCGGCCATCCGGTGGCCGCGGAAGGCGCCGCGGACGGTTTCGAGGTCGCGGTCGGCCGCGCGCAGCCGGTAGTTCTCGGCCGCCTTGCGCACCGCGCGGGCGACGGCCGCGACCACCGCGCGGTAGGCCGGTCCGGCCGGGTCGGTGCGCATGAGCCCGTACAGGCCCTGTTCCTCGTACTCCTCGCGGTCCGGCCGGGGCAGGTCCGGGACGAGCAGGTGCCGGCCCATCGCGGGCGGCGGGGCGCTCGGCATCGGCTGCCACAGGACGGCGACGAGGGCGCGCGCGTCGATGTCCGTCTCCGTCCGGTACAGGTCGAGGCGGTCCTCGAAGACCTTCCATTCCCGGCCGCAGTAACGGCTGTTGACGTACGCCGGCGAGCACAGCGCGACGAAGGCACGGCAGCGCCCGACCGCCCGGCCGATCTCCTGCTGCCACTGGCCGCCGTCGTAGAGGCGCTCGACCTCGCCGAAGGACATCTGGGCCGCGCAGTCCGCCTCCAGGGCCAGCAGCGCGGCCAGCAGGTCCGCGTGGAAGCGCTCCACGTACTCGGCCTCGAGATCGTGGAAACGCTCCGCGTACTCGGCCTCGGGATCCTCGCGCCGCGCATGGCTCAGGAAGAAATAGAACTCCCGCTCCAAGGGCACCCCCATCACCCCCGTATCCGGCCGCCTCCGACGTTTCGCCGCGCCGGGGCGTCCCCGTGCCTGGAATACGTATGCGGCAGCTTCATACCCCGGTGGTTCACCGCTCAGACATCCTGTCAGACATCCTGATCGGTTCGGGACGCCGTCATGATTGGTACGAGGGTGTCGACGCGTTCGGTACGACGCTGCCGCCGCGTTCGGTACGAGGGTGTCGTCCCGTTCGGTACGAGGGTGCCGTTCGGGGGGTTCGGGGCGTCGTCGGGGGCGGGGGATGCTATAGGCTCTGGCCGCTGCCGGACCGGGCGGCGCCGGGGGTTTCCGGCAGTTCACGCGTGCGCGGTACGCAACGGCAACGACGCGGTACGCAAGGCAGAGAAGGGCACAGTACGTGCTGACGGACACGAGCGGTCCCGAGTTCGTCTCGGGGCTGGTGGACATCGCGGATCTGCCGATGGACGCGCTGGACGCCCTGCCGGACACGGTGCTCGCGGAGCAGCTGCGGCGGGTCGTGGGCGAGGCGCTGAATCCTACGAGTGAGGGGTTCGCGGCGTTTCAGTCGGCGCTGCTTCCCTGACCAATTGCGCGGCGCCTTCCGGGAGTTGCCGACCAAGGTTGCTTCGCGGTGACCGGCCGTGTCGTGGTGTGCGGTCGCGTGGCAGGATCTGGCGGCATGGAATTCTCCGAAGTGGTCCGTCGCCGCCGGATGATCCGGCACTACTCCGACAAGCCGCTCGCCCCGGACGTGATCGAGCGCGTCCTCGCTGCCGCGCTGCGCGCCCCCTCCGCCGGTTTCTCGCAGGGCTGGGCGTTCCTCGCGCTGACCGACGCCGCCGACCGCGCCCGCTTCTGGCCGTTCGTGCCCACCCGGGTCGAGAACACCCCGACCATGCAGGACGCCCCGCTGGTCGTGGTGCCGTTGGCGCACAAGGCGGCCTATCTGGAGCGGTACGCGGAGCCCGACAAGGGCTGGGAGGACCGCGCCGAGGCCCGCTGGCCCGCTCCGTACTGGTACGTCGACACCGGGATGGCCGCGCTGATGATGCTGCTGACGGCGGTCGACGAGGGGCTCGGTGCCTGCTTCTTCGGCATCATGCCGGAGCAACTGCGGCCGTTCGCGGAGGAGTTCGGGGTGCCGGAGGAGTACGCGCCGATCGGCGGGATCTGCGTCGGCTACCGCGCGGACGACGCTCCGCGGCAGGGGTCGGGCGTCGCGGAACGGCGGCGGGATCCGGCGGACGTGATCCATCGGGGGCAGTGGGGGCGGCGGTAGGGGCTGGGGCGGGGCGGGTGGGGGGGGGGGGGCTGGGGGGCTGGGGGGGTGGGGGGGGGACGGGAAGGGGCGGCGGGGAGCTCCGGGTGCGGGG
>LJCV01000103.1 GCA_001298575.1 Actinobacteria bacterium OK074 | reverse complement strand
CCGGTGTGTCCTCCGCGCAGGCCGCGAGCGCCCGGGCCGCCGCCGCCCAGGCCAACGCCGCCGCGGCGACCGCGACCGCCGCCGCGAGCAAGGCACAGAGCCTCTCCGCCGCGGCGGCCACGGCCGCCCAGCAGGCCCGGGACGCGGCCAATGACGCCGCCGACCACGCGGACGCCGCCGCCGACGCGGCCGACGAGGCGTACGCGAACGCGGGCAAGGCGCTCGACTACGCCAACAAGTCCACCGAGCACGCGAACGCGGCGATCGCCGCCGGCAACGTCGCCAGCACGGCGGTGACCAGCGCCCAGGCCGTCGCCCAGGCCGCCGAGGACGCCGAGGCGGCGCAGCTCGCGTCCGCCACCGACCAGGGCGTCGCGCAGGCCAAGCTCATCGCGGACGACGAACAGTCCCTGGTCGACCAGCAGACCGAGTCCGTCACCGAGGAACAGCGGACCAGTCAGGAGACCCAGGACCTGCTCGCCCGGGCGAAGACCGCCCTGGACGCCGGTGACGACGCCACGGCGGTCGACGCCGGCCGGGCGGCGGCGGTCCTGCTGCTGTCCAGCAACGGCAACTGGAGCCGGTCGGCGGCCGAGTTCGCGCTGTCCGGCGGCGACAGCGACGTACTGTCCTGGCTGGACGCCGACCGGCAGCTGGCCCAGGACCAGGACGACCGCGAGACCGTGCTGTACACGGCCACGATCGGTACCCCGGCCGTCGCCGAGGCCGCCCAGGCGGTCCTGGAGCAGGACGACCCCGATGTCGTACGGCAGTTCCTGACCAAGGGCGTCTACGACTGCCAGGCCGAGGACTACCGTGTCTCGGTGCTGAAGACCATGGTCGGCGCCGGATCGGCCGTCACCAAGGCCGCCCAGGCCGCGCTGGACGACGGCAGCACCGAGGCACTGACCGCCTACATCCTCACCGGTTTCCGTACCGCGCAGCTTGAGGACGACCGCGTCGCGACGCTCTCCCTCATCAACACCGGCGGCGCCAACGTGAAGGCCGGTGGCCAGGTGGCCATGGACGGATCCTCGTGGATGCGGCGCCAGTTCGTGTCGATCGCCCAGTACAAGATGGCCCAGCTCGACCAGGACACCGCGACCCACGAGGCCACCATCCTCGCCTCCATCGCGAACGCCGCGCGGGTGGCCGCCGTCGCGCAGCAGGACGCGGCGATCGCCTCCAAGGCCGCGGCCGAGGCACGTTCCGCCGCGGCCGAGGCCGCCGACTGGGCGAAGAAGGCCCAGGCGTCGGCCGACCAGGCCAGCGGATACGCGCAGGACGCGCTGGACAACGCCGACGCCGCCGACAAGTCCGCGGCCGACGCGGCAGCGTCCGCGGCCAGTGCGAACGCCGCGGCGGCCACCGCGCGCGGCGCCGCCCGGCGGGCGAACTACTCCGCCAACCAGGCCGTGGCCTCCGCCCAGTCGGCGTACGCCTCCTCGGTCAGCGCCCAGGCGTCCGCGGCCAGTGCCCGCAGCTCCGCCATCCAGGCGGGACAGGACGCCACGGAGGCGGCCAAGGCGGCGAGCCAGGCGAACACCATCGCGGCGCAGAAGCGTGCGGCGGAACAGGCGGAGGCGGCGAAGGAAGCCGCCGCCAAGGCCCGGCAGAACGCCCAGGACGGTACCGACCCCTCGGACAACTCCGACAACGACACGGTCAAGGGGACCGGCAGCGACAAGCACACGTCGACCGCCGACCAGTGGGCCAACGAGTTCGGGGTCCTCAGCACCGGGCTCGGCTGGGCCGCGGCGGCCTCACTGGTCGTGCCCGGCGGCGGCGAGGTCGCGGCGCCCGTCCTGGGCGGCGCCTCCCTCCTCGCGGGCGTGATCAGCGCGACGATCTACGGCTTCGCCGACGGCCTCACCAGCAAGAACTTCCTGATCGCCGCGGGCGGGGTGGCCGTGGGCCTCTTCACCGGCGGCCTCGGCAGGGGCGGCATGGGCGGCTGGCTCGACGACGTCTACAACGAGATCAACCCGTTCGTCGAGAGCGCCGCCGGCACCCTGTCGAAGCTGGGGAACTCGGTGGTCTCGCCGATCGTCGGCACCCTCACCACGACCGACTGGTCCTTCTGGAACTGACCTCCGGGGACCGGGTCCTGTCCCTCGCGGGGGCGGGCCTTGCCGCCCTCGATCGCCTGGCGCACTGTTTCACGTGAAACAGTGCGCCAGGCACCAGGAAACCGAAGAACGCGCGAGGAATGCGGATGAATCCCCTGTCTCTGTCGGCCGGTGTCTGGTGGGCCATCGCCGCGGTCACCGTCGCGTTCTACCTGACCGTGGTCGTGCGCTGGATGCCCACCCCCGCGACGCGGACGCAGATTTCGATGGCGCCCGTGCTCGGTGCCTTCTTCCTCCTCGTGTGCCTGGCCAAGGGCATGCCCCTCTCGGAGGGGTTGGGCATGGTCGTGGGGGGCCTGTTGGGGATTCCGCTGTCCCTCGTCGGGCAACGGCGTGAGCTGGCGAAACGCATCCTGGAGTGGGAGGCGAACGGCAGCAGGCGGGGCGAACTGCACGCGCCCACGATGCTGAGCGTCCGCTTGATCGTCACACTGCCGGCCATGGTGTTCCTGGGGCTGTGGCTGGGCTGAGCCGACCTCACGGGCCGCGACGACACGTCGGGGCGCGGCGACCCCACGGGCCGCGGCCGTCCTGAACCGCCGCGCCGCCGCTCTGAAACCGTCGCGCCGCCGTCCTGAACGTCGCGCCGCCGTCCTGAACGTCGCGCCGCCGTCCTGAACGCCGCGCCGCCGTCCTGAACCGCCGCACCGCCGACAGGTCACCCCGCAGGCCGAGCCATCCGTCCCGCCGACGCCACCGTCGACCGCGCCTCCCGCAGGGTGAGCCCCGCGTGCACGGCCGCGTCGATCAGCGCGGGCGCCAGATCCGCGCCGATGCCGTTCTCGTAGGCGCGGCAGGCCGCCCAGAACAGGCGGGTGTTGCGCTGGCCCTCGTGGGCCGAGAGCACGAACTGGATCAGGCCGTGGCCCTGCGCGTCCAACGAGCCCGACGCCGACTGCGGTTTCGCGTGCCGCGGCGGTGGCAGCAGCAGCCGCAGCAACGCCGGCGGGCAGGGCGCGGGCGCCAGGTGGGCGGTGCCCGGGACGGTCGAGTAGACACCGTGGTCGGTACGGGAACCGGGGCCGACGAGGTAGCCCCCGGCGCCGCGGATGTCGATGCCCGGGGCGAGGCGGCTCGCCGAGTTGGGCACCACCACGTCCGACGGGCCGCTCAGCCACAGGTGGCGCCCGCCGCTCGGGGTGGTGACGACGACGGTGGGCGGGATGGTGAACAGGTGCCGCAGCGCCAGTTCGCGCAGGGCGGCCGAGGAGTCCGTGTCCGACTTGGTGTCCAGGTCGACGCCGATCAGGTGGTACGGCGGCAGCCCGCACGCGATGCCGTAGCCGGTGGCCCAGGGCGCGGCGGCGAAGAGCGCGCGGATGCGGACGGGGTCGCTCGACGCGTCGTACACGCCGTGCCCGAAGCGGCCGCACTCGCCGTGGCAGACGGGCAGGCCCGCGGGGTCGGTGCGGTGCGGGGACCGCAGGGCCGGGAGTTTCGAACGGGAGAGCGGGATCACCGCCAGGCCGCGCTCGGCGGCGGACAGGGCGTGGGCCAGGGCCAGCGTCGTGGCCTGCCGGTCGATGGTGGTGGCCATGCCTCCATGTTCGTACGAATGTTCGAAAAAGGCAACGGCAGTTCGGAGCGGAGGGTCCGGCGACACGCCGTATTGGGCGATGTGATGACGATCAGGCCGAGATTGGCCGAAAACGTGCCGGAACGCTTCCTCCCTTGGCGCGCCCGCGTTCCGCGTGCGTCCGGTGGCCCGGAGGTGCGATTTCGAGCCATCGGGGCCGGTGGGCGGCGGGACGAAGGTCGCGAAGGGTGTTTATCGACTTGTCCTCACGCTTCAGGGGGAATCGGACCTTCCGGGCTGTTCAGGGGGGTGCGGGTGGGCAACTCTGATCTCGCGACGTCGTGCACAGCACAGCCCGGGGCGGTCGGCCAACTGCCTTGGAAACAGCAGTAGTTCACGTACGAAACAGCAGTAGTTCACGTACGAACAGCCGTATTTCACGTGCGGTCCGGTCAGCTCGCCGGTCCGTGCAGCTTCTGGAGGAAATGAACATGGCAAGCATCCGTACCGCCCGCGTCCTCGCCGCCTTCGCGTCCCTGCCGCTCGCGGCTGCCCTCTTCACGGGCGTCGCCTCGGCGGACAACGGCGCCTTCGCGGACGACGGATCGAACGCCGGCGTGGCCACCGTCACCGGTAGCGGAGTCGGGCACGACAACAACGGCAACTCGTCCACCACGCAGCAGCAGGCGGTCGGCTCCGGCGCCTCCAACCAGAGCAACACCGCTCAGGTGAACGGCTCCGCGTGGACGGCCATCCAGCAGGGCAACGAGAACGTCGCCGTCAACTTCAGCCACCTGTGGTGACCCGGTGAGTCCGGGGCCGATGCGCTCCCGTCGGCCCCGAACTCACCTGTGGGGTGCGCTTCTTGGGGGCTCTGTGGGGTGGTAACCGACTGCGCGGCGGTGCGAGAGCATCGCCGCGCAGTCGTGTGTACGGGGTGCGACGCGGCGAGGTGCGGGAGTCGAGTGCCCGGGGGTTGTGCGGCGGCGCGTGGCTTTGGCACCCTTGCCGCACAACGGATCTGACGGTGAGTCAGAAATCTTCCGCTGCGGGGAGGGCGCGCCGGTGGCCGAGGACCTGGTGACCGAAGACCTCGCGGTCGAAGAGGTGCGGACCCGGCTGACGTCGTACGAGGGCCTGCCCGCCGTCGTCGGCGGCACCGGCCGGGACCCGGTCAACGCCCCGATGATCCGCCACTGGTGCGAGGCCCTCGGCGACACCCACCCCGCCTACACCGGCCCGGACGCGACCGCCCCGCCCACCATGCTCCAGGTCTGGACGATGGGCGGCCTCCCCGGCCCCCCGCCCCGCTCCCCGGCCTACACCGAACTCCTCGCCCTGCTCGACGAGTTGGGCTGTACGGCGGTGGTGGCCACCGACTGCGAACAGGAGTACGTCCGCCCGCTGCGGCCCGGCGACGAGATCACCTTCGACATGGTCATCGAGTCGGTCTCGGACCGGAAGACGACGAAACTCGGCACGGGGTACTTCGTCACGACTCGGACGGACGTGAGGGTGGTGGGCGTGGCGGGGGGTGCGGCGAGGGGCGTGGCGGGGGGCGCGGGCGAACTCGCGGGTACCCACCGCTTCCGGATCTTCAAGTACGCGCCGGGGCAACGGCGTTCGAACAGAGAGCCCGAGCTGCGGCCCCGCCCGGTGGTCAATCGCGACAACGCCGGCTTCTGGGAGGGCGTGGCCCGCCACGAACTCCTCCTCCAACGCTGCACCGGCTGCGGCGCGTTGCGTTTCCCCTGGCTGCCGGGGTGCCGGGCCTGCGGCTCACCCGACTGGGAGACGGTCGCGGCCGGCGGCGAGGGCACCGTGTACTCGTACGTCGTCATGCACCACCCCCCGTTCCCGGCCTTCGCCCCGCCCTACGCCGTCGCCCTCGTCCAACTCGCCGAAGGGGTACGGATGGTGGCGAACGTGACCGGGGTGCCGTACGACAAGGTCCGGATCGGCATGGCCGTACGGCTCGAATTCGCGCGGTACGACGAGGAGTTGTTGCTGCCGGTGTGGCGGGCCGGGGCGGAAGGGGCGGGGGCGGAAAGAGCGGAGGGGGCGGCTGCGCAGGCGGCGGGGGTGCCGCTGGCGCCGGGCACGGACCTGCTGCCGTCACTGGAGGTCGGAATCACGCGCACGCTGATCGTCGCGGGAGCCATCGCCTCGCGCGACTACCAGGACGTCCACCACGACCCGGAGGCGGCACGTGTGAAGGGCTCCCCCGACGTCTTCATGAACATCCTCACGACCAACGGCCTCGTCGGCCGCTACATCACCGACCACTTCGGCCCGACGGCCGTCCTGCGCCGCGTCGCGATCCGCCTCGGCGTGCCCAACTACCCGGGCGACACGATGGTGTTGACGGGCCGGGTCGAGGAGACGGACGGGGCGGACGGGACCACCGCGACCGTACGCGTGACCGGGACGAACGGCCGGGGGCGGCATGTGACCGGCACGGTGACCGTCACGGTGGCGGCGGAGCCGACGGGCGCCTCGTCGGACGCGGACGGGGACGCGGACTGGGATAGGGACGGGGGTACGGGCGGAACTGCGGATGGGGATACGGACGCAGCTGTGGACGGGGAGGTCCGGTGAGCGTGCGGCGGCGGGACTGCCTCGGCGGGCGTGCTGCCGTCGTCGGTATCGGGGCCACGGAGTTCAGCAAGGACTCGGGCCGCAGCGAACTGCGGCTGGCGGCCGAGGCGGTGCGGGCCGCGCTCGACGACGCCGGGCTGAGCGCGGCCGACGTCGACGGCATGGTGACCTTCACGATGGACACCAGCCCCGAGATCACCGTGGCTCAGGCATGTGGCATAGGCGAACTCTCCTTCTTCTCGCGGGTCCACTACGGCGGTGGCGCGGCGTGCGCGACGGTCCAGCAGGCCGCGCTGGCGGTCGCGGCCGGGGTGGCGGAAATCGTCGTCTGCTACCGCGCATTCAATGAACGGTCGGGCCGTCGCTTCGGTTCCGGAGTGCGCCACCGGGAGCCCACGGCGGAGGGCGTTTCACTCGGCTGGGTGATGCCGTACGGACTGCTGACGCCCGCGAGTTGGGTCGCGATGGCGGCGCAGCGGTACCTGCACGTGCACGGGCTGACTCCGGAGGCGTTCGGCCAGGTCGCCGTCGTGGACCGGGCCCACGCCGCGACGAACCCGGCCGCGTACTTCCACGGCCGCCCCATCACGCTCGCCGACCACGCCGCCTCCCGCTGGATCGCCGAGCCCCTGCGGCTGCTCGACTGCTGCCAGGAGACCGACGGCGGCCAGGCCCTCGTCGTCACCTCCGTCGAACGCGCGCGCGACCTGCGCCACCCGCCCGCGGTGATCACGGCGGCGGCCCAGGGCGCGGGCCGCGCACAGGAGCAGATGACCGGCTACTACGGCCCCGACCTGGGCGGACTCCCCGAGATGGGCGTGGTCGCCCGCCAGCTCTGGCGCACCTCCGGCGCCCACCCGGCCGACATCGACGTAGGCATCCTGTACGACCACTTCACGCCGTTCGTGCTGATGCAGCTGGAGGAGTTCGGGTTCTGCGAACGCGGCGGCGCGGCCGACTTCGTGGCCTCCGGCCGCCTGCCGCTGAACACACACGGCGGCCAGCTGGGCGAGGCGTACCTGCACGGCATGAACGGCATCGCGGAGGCCGTACGACAGCTGCGCGGCACCGCGGTGAACCAAGTGCGGGGCGCGGCGCGGGCGCTGGTGACGGCGGGGACCGGGGTGCCCACCTCGGGGCTGATCCTGACGGCAGACGGGTGAAAAGTACGACCATCATCGTGTGGCGGACCGCTGGCGGCGGGGGCGGGACCGTTCACTCGGCGCATGGACCGCATGGACGTGGACGGACGCAGCCGAGGCGGGCGCGAGCACGGGCGCAGACACCGGCGCAGGCATCGGCGCAGGGTGACGATCGTACTGGCCGGCGTCGGGCTGGCCTGGCTGACGCTGCTGGGCATGGGGGTGCCACAGCCGAGCGGGATGGCTTCGCCGGGGACCGGGACGGGGTCGGGGCCGAGGGCGGGGACAGGGGCGGGTTCAGGGATGGGGCCGGGGCCGAGGACGAGGGCCCTGGGGGTGGCGGAGGCCACGGAAGCGACCGGCTTGGACGCCACCGGCACGGTCACGGGGATGGGCGCCGGCACGGCCACCGGCCTGACCACCGGCCCGGACGGCATCGACCCGGCGACGGGCACCGACCTCGCGGCCGACGCTTTCGACCCGACCGCGCCCGAGGCCCCCGAAGCCCCCGAGGCCCCCGAAGCCCCCGGCATCCCCGGCGAACAGGACGCACCCAACGTTCCCACCACCCCCGCCCCCAAACCCACCACCTACCGAGGCTGGGCCTTCGACACATGCCACGCCCCCTCCACCACCACCCTCAGCCGCTGG
Source organism: Actinobacteria bacterium OK074 (assembly GCA_001298575.1). GTDB lineage: Bacteria > Actinomycetota > Actinomycetes > Streptomycetales > Streptomycetaceae > Streptomyces. The sequence continues at coordinate 6,059 of LJCV01000103.1, read as the reverse complement.
CGGGCGTCCCGCTACCGTGCGGTCGGCGTCTACTTCGGCGGTCGCGGCCGGGCCTGCCGCAGCCAGCCGCTGCTCACGCGCGCGTGGATGCGCACGACCCACCGGCTGGGCTGGAGCGTGCTGCCGATCTACGTCGGCTCCCAGTCGCCCTGCGTCTACGGCCAGTCCAAGCGTTCGGTCCGCATCGGCCGTAATCCCGCACGTCAGGGCGTTGCCGAGGGCCGGGACGCGGTCCGCCGGGCGAAGGCGCTCGGCATGCTGCGGGGCAGCGCGCTGTACCTGGACATGGAGGCGTACGCGTACAAGCAGAAAAGCTGCGCGCGCACCACGCTGTCCTTCGTACGGGCCTGGGACCGCACCCTGCGGAAGTCCGGTTATCTGCCCGGGTTCTACAGCAGCGCCGAGACGGGCGTACGGCACATCGAGGACGCGCGGCGGGCGGGCGTGAAGGACCTGCCGGGCGCGATGTGGTTCGCGCGCTGGCGGGTGTCGCCGAGGCTGTACGGGGAGCGGGTGCTGCACCGGAGCGCGTGGCCCGCGCGGCGGATCCACCAGTACGCCGGCAATGTCCGCGAGCGCCACGGCGGGCGTACGCTGACCATCGACCGCAACCTGCTGGACGCTCCGGTGGCGAAGCTGCGCTGAGCGTTCTTCGGGGGGCGGGGAGGGGATCCGGGGCTTCTCGGGGTTGGATTCAGGGCTGAATCAGGGCTGAATCAGGGCTGAGTCCGGGCCGACGTCAGGGGCCGGATCGAGGCAGGACCGAGGCAGGACCGAGGCCGGGCCGGAGGCCGGAGCAGGGGTCGGATCCGGGGTCCGTGTGGGCCGGGGCTCCTCCTGGGGTACAGGTGCCGCCGACGGCGCTGACCTGGCCGTATGAAATGATCATGTGGCCCGGTCTCCGCTGGATGGAATATCGAACAGTTGCGCTACGGCGCTGGTAGTCGTGTCAGGGGTGGACCCCCAGGGGATCGCGACGGTTCGTCCACCTTCAGGAGGTGTAGCCCGCTCCACTCCTACAACCTGAGTCGGAGCCGCCTTCGGTCCCTCTGGCCGATGAGCCGCGGTGGTCCTCGCTCATAGCGTTGAGACATGACAACGCCAGTCCTCACCAGCCCTGCGGACGTCGCGAAGCGGACCCTGCCCTACCCGTCGTTCTCGTCGTACGTCACCGCCCGCCAGCCCGTGCTCCTGCGCACCGCCCGCTCGCTGACCGCGAACCCGAGCGACGCGGAGGACCTGCTCCAGACCGCCCTCACCAAGACCTACGTCGCCTGGGACCGCATCGAGGACCACCGGGCCCTCGACGGCTACGTCCGCCGCGCCCTGGTGAACACCCGGACCTCCCAGTGGCGCAAGCGGAAGGTCGACGAGTTCGCCACCGACGAGCTGCCCGAGCCGGAGACCGTCGCGAGCATCGACGCCGCCGAGCAGCAGGCGCTGCACGACGCGATGTGGCGCGCGATCCAGAAGCTGCCCGCCCGCCAGCGCGCCATGGTCGTGCTGCGCTACTACGAGGACCTGAGCGAGGCCCAGACGGCCGAGGTGCTCGGGGTGTCGATCGGCACGGTCAAGTCGGCGGTGTCGCGCGCGCTGGGCAAACTCCGCGAGGACCCCGAGCTGGACCCGGTGCGCTGACCGGTTGATCCCGATGTGCCGGTGGATCTTCTCCGGCGTACCGGCCGACTGATCCGGACGTGCCGGTGGGCCTTCCCCGGCGCGCCGACCGATTGATCACTCCTCCCTAGTGACATACCGCTCGGTATGTGAGCACAATCGGCCCAGCCCCCTGCCGTCACGTGGCTCCTCGCGCCGGCAGACCGCGCAGGCAATGTCGCCGACCCGGGAGGACGCCGTGCTGAGCACCATGCAGGACGTACCGCTGACCGTCACCCGCATCCTCGTACACGGTGCGCTGGTGCACGGACGGTCCGAGATCACCACGTGGACCGGCGAGGGCGAGCCCCATCGCCGCAGCTTCGCCGAGGCGGGCAGCCGCGCGGTACAGCTGGCCAACGCCCTCCGCGACGACCTCGGTGTCCGCGGAGACGAACGCGTGGCCACTCTTATGTGGAACAACTCGGAACATGTCGAGGCATACTTCGCGATCCCGTCCATGGGCGCGGTCCTGCACACCCTCAACCTCCGCCTGCCCGCCGAGCAGCTCGTGTGGATCGTCAACCACGCCGCCGACAAGGTCGTCATCGCCAACGGCTCGCTGCTGCCGCTGCTCGCGCCGCTCCTCCCGCACCTGAAGACCGTCGAGCACGTCGTCGTCTCCGGTCCCGGCGACCGTTCCCTCCTGGCGGGGGCCGCCGCGCAGGTGCACGAGTACGAGGACCTCATCGCGGGCAAGCCCACCACCTTCGACTGGCCCGAGATCGACGAACGCCAGGCCGCCGCCATGTGCTACACCTCCGGCACCACCGGCGACCCCAAGGGCGTGGTCTACAGCCACCGTTCGATCTACCTGCACTCGATGCAGGTCAACATGGCCGAGTCGATGGGCGTGACCGACCGGGACAAGGCCCTTGCCGTAGTGCCTCAATTTCACGTAAACGCTTGGGGATTGCCGCACGCCGCCTTCATGACCGGCGTCAACATGCTGATGCCGGACCGGTTTCTCCAGCCCGGCCCGCTCGCCGAGATGATCGAGAGCGAACGGCCGACGTACGCCGCAGCCGTGCCCACCATCTGGCAGGGGCTGTTCGCCGAACTCACCGCCAAACCGCGGGACATCACCTCCCTCAAGCAGGTCACCATCGGCGGCGCCGCCTGTCCGCCCGCCCTCATGCAAGCCTTCGACCGGCTCGGCGTGCGCCTCTGCGCCGCCTGGGGCATGACCGAGACCTCCCCGCTGGGCACGACCTCCGCCCCGCCGGCCCATGTGCTGGGCACGGACGAGGAGTTCGCCTACCGGGTCACCCAGGGCCGCTTCCCGGCCGGTGTCGAGGCCCGGCTGACCGGCCCCGGCGGCGAACGGCTGCCCTGGGACGGCACCTCCGCGGGCGAACTCGAAGTACGCGGCCCCTGGATCGCGGGCTCGTACTACAACGGCCCCGACGGCGAACCCCTGCGCCCCGCCGACAAGTTCAGCGAGGACGGCTGGCTCAAGACCGGCGACGTCGGCACCATCAGTCCCGACGGCTATCTCGTCCTCACCGACCGCGCCAAGGACGTCATCAAGTCCGGCGGCGAGTGGATCTCCTCGGTCGACCTGGAGAACGCGCTGATGGGCCACCCGGACGTCACCGAGGCCGCCGTCGTCGCCGTACCTGACGAGAAATGGGGCGAACGGCCGCTCGCCACCGTCGTGTTGAAGGAGGGCTCCACCGCCGACTTCACCTCGCTGCGTGCCTTCCTCGCGGACGAGGGCAAGGTCGCCAAGTGGCAACTGCCGGAGCGGTGGTCGATCGTCGCGGAGGTGCCGAAGACGAGCGTCGGCAAGTTCGACAAGAAGGTGCTGCGGCGGCGGTATGCGGAGGGGGAGTTGGACGTGGAGCAGATCTGAGGGCCCCGGTAGACAGGGCACTTGGAACACTTGGGGCGATGTTTCACGTGAAACACGACGATTCGCGTTGTTTCACGTGAAACATCGCCCCAAGTGACTTCTGCGTCCGGTCAGTTCGTGCCGATCCGTGCGAGCAGGTCCACGATCCGTTCCTGCACCTCGGCGCTGGTGGAGCGCTCGGCGAGGAACAGGACTGTCTCGCCCGACACCAGCCGGGGCAGGTCGGCCTGGCCGACGGCGGCGGTGTAGACGACGAGCGGGGTGTGGTTGAGCAGGCCGTTCGTGCGCAGCCAGTCGACCACTCCGGCCTGGCGGCGCCGTACTTGCAGCAGGTCCATCACCACCAGGTTGGGGTGCATCTGCTGGGCCAGGGCCACCGCGTCGGCGTCGGACGCGGCCCGTCCGACCTGCATGCCGCGCCGCTCCAGCGTCGCCGTCAGCGCGAGCGCGATCTCCGCGTGCTCCTCCACGAGCAGCACCCGCGGCGGATGCTGCTCGGAGTCCCGCGGCGCGAGCGCCTTCAGCAGGACGGCGGGGTCGGCGCCGTAGGCCGCGTCGCGCGAAGCCTGGCCGAGTCCGGCGGTCACCAGGACGGGGACCTCCGCGGCCACGGCCGCCTGGCGCAGCGACTGGAGCGCGGTGCGGGTGATCGGGCCGGTGAGCGGGTCGACGAAGAGCGCGGCCGGGAAAGCGGCGATCTGCGCGTCGACCTCCTCGCGGGAGTTGACGATGACGGGCCGGTAGCCGCGGTCGCTGAGCGCCTGCTGGGTGATGACGTCCGGCGCGGGCCACACCAGGAGGCGGCGCGGGTTGTCCAGCGGCTCCGGGGGCAACTCGTCGTCGAGCGGCTGCGGGTGGGCGTGGTCGTCGGGGATCTCGACGGCGCCGCCGGGGCCGTCGAGCGGCTCGGGGCCCTCGTCGGCGTTCACGTCCGGTGCCCCTATGGCGTACGACCGTCCGGCGCCGTCGGTGGTGCCGGTGCCGCCGAGCCGGGACTGCCCCGGCTGCTGACCGCCGGTGGGGTGCGGCCGGGCCCCGGTCTCGGGGCGCTCGGCGGCGGTCGGGTCGGGCGGGGTGCCGAGCTTGCGGCGCCGTCCGGACCCGCCGGGCTGCTGCGGGGGCGGGGTCTGCGTCTGCGGCTGGGCGGCGGCCTGCGGTGCCGGTGCCGGTGCCTGGCGGGCGAACGGTACGCCCTGGCCCAGGGTGCGGACGCTGATCGCGCGGCCCTGGGTGGAGTTGGGGTCGAGGGACAGGGCGGTGGCCGCGGCCGGGGTTCCGCCCGCCTCGGCGGGCAGGGGCTGCGCGGCGCGGGGCTGCGCCTGTGCCTGCGGCGGTACCTGTTGCGGTAGTTGGGGAGCCTGGGGGGCTTGCTCCGGGGGCAGCGGGGTTCCGGCGCCGACGCTGTCGTCGGGGTCGCCGCCCAGCCAGGGCTGGGGGGCGCGGGGGGCGGGCGGCTGCGGCTGAACGGCCTGTGCGGGCGCGGGGCCCGGCTGCGGCGGGGCGGTCTGCGCGGGGATGGGGCGCCCGGGGGCACCGCCCGGCATACCCTGCGCGGGCACCGGCTGACCTGCGGGTACGGCGGCCCCGGCGGGCAGTTGGCCGGGCTGCGGGAGGGCTTGGGCCTGCGGCTGCGGGACCGGGACCGGGGCCGGTGCGGGCTGGCCCTGCGGGACGGCGACGGCCTGGGCGCCGGGCGGCGACGGTACGGGGACGGGCTGTCCCGGGGCAGCCGCCTGCGCGGGGATGCCGCCCTGCGACGGCACCTGCTGCTGCGGTACTTGCTGGGGCACCTGCTGAGGCACCTGCTGGGGGACTCCGGGCGTCCCCGGGACGGGCGCGCCCGGAACCTGGCCGGGCAACTGGCCGGGCAACTGACCAGGCACCTGAACGGGGAACTGTCCGGTCTGCGCCGCCTGGCCGGGGGCCACCGTTCCGACCGTTCCAGCCGTTCCGACCGTTCCAGCCGTTCCGACCGTTCCAGTCGTTCCCATCGTCCCAGCCGGTCCGGTCAGCCCCGGCGGCATGACGAACTGGCCGGTCTGGCCCGGTGCGACGGCCGGGGCGGGCCCGACGGTACGGCCCCGGCGGCGGCCGGTCGGTTCCGAGACGGGGTGCGGCTGCGGCGGGGTGTGGTCCTCGGCGGGATCGTGCAGCATCTGGTCGTGCTGCCCGTCGTCGGCCTGCCCGGGCGGCACAGCGCCCTGCGCCGGAACCTGCTGCTGGGCCAACGCCTGTGCTTGAGCTTGCGCCAACGCCTGGGCCTGCGCCTGGGCTTGCGCTTGCTGCTGGGCCTGGGCGTAGTCGGGCCCCCGGTCCGCCTCGGCGGGCGGCAGGGCGAACACGGCGCGGGCGCCCTGGTCGGCCGGGGCGGGGGCGGGCGCTCCCGCCAGGGCCCGTCGACGGCGTCCGCTGCCCGAGTCCTGCGCGGCGGGCGCACCGGAGGGCGCGGCGGGCGACGTCGGCGGCACCGCCCCGACGGGGGGGGCCGGGGGGGTGCCCCGGGGGCTGGTTACCCCGCCCCGTAGCCGAGGGGGTCCCCGCGGGCCGG
>LJCV01000102.1 GCA_001298575.1 Actinobacteria bacterium OK074 | reverse complement strand
CTCAGCCAAATACCGCCCCCGCAACCCCTCGTCATCCTCCAGGAACGACGCCAGGAACGAGTTCCGAGCCAACTCCCGCAACCGCTCCTCCCCCAACCCCAACGCCCCCGCCACCGCATCGAAGTTGTCCCCCGCATACCCCCCGAAGTACGCCGGATCATCCGAGTTCACCGTGCACATCAGCCCCGCGTCCAACATCGCGGACAACGGATGATCGGCAAGCACCTCCACCGTACGCAGCCGAACGTTCGACAACGGGCACAGCGTCAACGGAACCCGCTCCCGCACCAGCCGCGCCACCACCGCCGAGTCCTCCACACACCGCAACCCGTGATCGATCCGCTCGACCCCGAGCACGTCCAGCGCCTCGGTGATGTACTCCGGCGGCCCCTCCTCCCCCGCATGCGCGACCCGCCGCAGCCCAAGCGAGCCGGCCACCTCGTACACCTCACGGAACTTGGCCGGCGGATGCCCGACCTCCGCGGAGTCGAGCCCGACCCCGACGATCCGGTCGAGATACGGCCGCGCCGCGTCGAGCGTCGCCAGCGCGGACGCCGCGGACTCGTCCCGCAGGAAGCAGAGGATCAGCCGCGTGGAGACCCCGTGCACGGCCTCGCTGACCCCCAGCGCCCGCCACAGTCCCTCCACGACCGTCCCCATGGAGACCCCGCGCGCCATGTGCGCCTGCGGGTCGAAGAAGATCTCCGCATGCCGCACCCCCTGCGCGGCGGCACGGGCGAGGTAGGCGTTCGCGAGGTCCTCGAAGTCCCGCTCGGTACGCAGGACGGCCATCAGCTCGTAGTACAGGTTCAGAAACGACTGGAGATCGTCGAAGGCGTACGCCTTGCGGAGCTCGTCCGTGTCGGCGTACGGCAGGGCCACCCCGTTGCGCGCGGCCAGCTCGAAAGCCAGCTCCGGCTCCAGGGTCCCTTCGATGTGCAGGTGCAGTTCGGCTTTGGGGATGGGCATCGAAGTATCGTACGGCGATTCCCCCACCCCTTCGAAACACGACCTCGTGGCACGACTCACCGCCGCTTCGGCACCGGCACCCGAAGCAGGTCGTACGCCACCGTCAGCTCCCCCTCGAACCCGGCCGCCCGGGCCTGCCGCTCGAAGTCGTCCGGATCCTCGTACCGCTGACTGAAGTGGGTGAGGACGAGATGCCGCACCCCCGCCTCACGAGCCACCCGGGCCGCCTGACCCGCCGTCAAGTGCCCGTACTCGACGGCGAGTTGCTCGTCCTCGTCGAGGAACGTCGACTCGATGACGAGCATGTCGCACCCCTCCGCGAGCCCGAACACCCCTTCGCACAACCGGGTGTCCATGACGAACCCGAACCGCTGCCCGCGCCGCACCTCGCTCACCTCGTCCAACTCCACACCGTCCAGGGCGCCTTCGCGCTGGATACGGCCGACGTCGGGCCCCTTGATGCCGTGCGCGGCGAGCCGTTCGGGCAGCATGCGGCGGCCGTCGGGTTCGACGATCCGGTAGCCGTAGGACTCGACGGGGTGGGAGAGCTTGCGGGCTTCGAGGGTGTAGCCGGGGGTGACGGCGATCGGCCCGTCCGCCGTGACCGGCGCCTCGCCGATGCCGACCGTCTCCCGGTACGCGGTCGCGTACCGCAGCCGGTCGAAGAACCGCTGGCCGGAGCCCGGATAGTGCGCGGTGACGGGGTGCGGGACCCGGTCGAGGTTGATGCGCTGGATCACGCCCGCGAGTCCCAGCGAGTGGTCGCCGTGGAAGTGCGTGACGCAGATCCGGTTGAGGTCGTGCGCGGCGACCTTGGCACGCAGCATCTGCCGCTGGGTGCCGTCGCCGGGGTCGAAGAGGATGCCCTCGCCGTCCCAGCGGAGCAGATAGCCGTTGTGGTTGCGGTGCCGGGTGGGGACCTGGCTGGCGGTACCGAGGACCACCAATTCACGTACGGACACGGGGAGTTACCGGGTTCTCGGGTGGCCGACGGCGGGCGGCCGACAGGCGGACGACGACCGGCGCGGCCGGACCGACCGGGGCCGAATCAACCGGGCGGCCACTGAAGTCCCCGCCCGCCCAGAACATGCGCGTGTGCGTGGAAAACGGTCTGCCCCGCACCACTGCCGGTGTTGAAGATCACCCGGTAGCTGTCCAGCTTCTCCTCCGCGGCGACCTCGCCGGCCTCGCGCAACACGTCGGCGGTGACGGCCGGTTCGGCGGTGGCGAGGGCGGCGATGTCGGGGTGGTGCACCTTGGGGATGACCAGGACGTGTGTGGGTGCCTGCGGGTTGATGTCCCGGAACGCGACCGTGGTGGCCGTCTCCCGGACGACGGTCGCCGGGATCTGCCCCGCGACGATCTTGCAGAACAGGCAGTCGTCCTGCGGTTCTCCAGCCATGCGGGCATCTCCTCAAAACCGGCTGATCGTGGGGTGGGTGATCACCACCAGAGCGCCATCGTATCGAGCACCCACGCCCCACAACCCCCGGAGTCACACACCACGGGCGAGCCGAGGGCGAGAGAGGGGCGCGGGGAACGGCGCGCCCAGCCGCACACCCCCCGCCACCCGCCAACGCCCGCTCGCCCCACCCCATGAGGCGCAAAACCGCCCCCGCCGCAGCACCCCGGCCACCGGCCCCGGCCGGCGTCCGGTTCCCGCCCCTGCCTCTGCCCCTGCCCCCGGCAACCCCTCACCCTTCCGGCAGCTCCGGCAGCTCCGGCAACCCCGGCGCCACCTTCGCCGGCCTCTCCTCCAGCGCTGCCAAAGCGATCCGTACCGCCTCGTCCAGTTGGACGTCCCTCCCCGCCGCGTAGTCCTGCGGCGTGGTCACGACCTCGACGTCCGGGTCGACGCCGTGGTTCTCGATGCCCCACCCCGGCCCCTCCAGCCAGAACGCGTACTTCGGCTGGGTCACCAGCGTGCCGTCCACCAGGTGGTACTTGCTGTCGATACCGACGACCCCGCCCCATGTGCGCGTGCCTACGACGGGGCCGATCCCGAGCGCCTTGATCGCCGCGTTGACGATGTCGCCGTCGGAGCCGGAGAACTCGTTCGCCACCGCCACGACCGGGCCGCGCGGCGCGTCCTCGGGGTAGCTGGAGGGGCGCTGTCCGCGCGGCACGTCCCAGCCGACGATCCGGCGGGCCAGCTTCTCGACGACCAGCTGGGAGGTGTGGCCGCCCCGGTTCTCGCGGACGTCCACGACCAGGCCCTCGCGGGTCACCTCGACCCGCAGGTCTCGGTGGATCTGGGCCCAGCCGGGCGCCTGCATGTCCGGCACGTGCAGATAGCCGAGCCGGCCGCCGGACTGCTCGTGCACGTACGCCCGCCGGTCCGCGACCCACGCGTGGTAGCGCAGTGGTTCCTCGTCCGCGACCGGCACGACCACCACATGGCGCGGATCGCCGCCGCCCGCGGGCGACACGGTCAGCTCGACCGGCTTGCCCGCGGTGCCGACCAGCAGCGGCGCGGGCCCGGCCACCGGGTCGACCGCGCGCCCGCCGACGGCCACGATCGCGTCCCCGGCCCGCACCGCGACGCCGGGTGCGGCCAGTGGCGCCCGCGCGTCCGGGTCGGAGGTCTCCGAGGGCAGCACCCGGTCGATGCGCCAACTGCCGTCCTCGTGGCGGGAGATGTCCGCCCCGAGCAGCCCCTGGCGCCGGTCGCCGCCGACGCCGTAGCCGGGCGGGGTGACGTACGCGTGCGAGGTGCCGAGTTCGCCCTGGACCTCCCAGAGCAGGTCGACGAGGTCGTCCTTGGTGGCGATCCGGCCGAGCACCGGACGGTAGCGGTCCAGCACGCCGTCCCAGTCGACGCCGCCGAGGTCGGGCCGCCAGAAGTTGTCGCGCATGAGGCGGCCGGCCTCGTCGTACATCTGCCGCCACTCGGCGGCCGGGTCGAGGGTCTGGCGGATCCGGGAGAGGTCGACGGTGATGTTCGTGTCGCTCTCCTCGTCGTTGGAGGCGCGCCGGTCGCTGGGGACGACCTTGAGCTTGCCGTCGGTCCACAACAGCACTCTCTTGCCGTCGCCGGTGACCGCGAAGTGCTCGGCGTCGGCGGCGAGATGCTCGATGCGCTGCTGGACGAGGTCGTAGCGCTCCAGGTCGGTCTTCGGGTCCGGGTCGTCGGGGGTGGCCCGGGAGGCGCCGAGGACGCCCTGGACAGGGTGGTGCAGCCAGAGCACGCCGTCCTTGGCGGCCTTGAGGCCCGAGTAGCGGGCGGCCTCGACGGGGAAGGGCACGATGCGGTCGGCGAGCCCGTCGAGGTCTATGCGGGTGGCGGGCGAGCCCTCGCTGTCGGGGGTCTCATCCTTGTCGGGCGCGTCAAAGGGCTTGCCGTGCCGCTGCGGGCCGAAGGGGGACGGGGTGGTGGCCGCGAGGGTGATCAGGTGCGGTCGCGAGCCGCCGACGAAGGCCAGGTCGAAGACGTGCTCGTCGTAGACCGGGTCGAAGGAGCGGGCCGACAGGAAGGCGAGGTGTTTGCCGTCGAGGGTGAAGGCGGGCGCGTAGTCGCGGAAGCGCAGCGGGGTGGCCTCGGTGACCGACAGGTCGGCGGTGTTGGCGAGTTTGAGCTGGCGCAGCGGGCGCGGCCCCGGGTGCGACCAGGCCAGCCAGGCCGAGTCGGGCGAGAAGACCAGCCCGGTGGCCTCGCCGTCGCCGCTGTTGTCGATCTCGCGCACCTCGCCGCTCTCGCGCTCGACGAACAGCACCCGTCCGTCGTGCGAGGCGACGGCGACCCGGCTGCCGTCGGGTGCCGCGGTGAGCCCGAGGACCCGCCCGAGTTGTCCGGCGGCGAGGCGGCGCGGGGTGGCGCCGGTGGTGAGGCCGGTCGCGGGGGCGAACTCCAGGGCGTCGTCGCCCTCCGCGTCCGTGACCCACACCACCCACTCCTCGCCGTCCACGCGGAAGGTGCGCGGCAGTCGCGCGCGGACGCCGGGTTCGGCGGCCAGCGCGCGCGTGGGGCCGGAGCGGTGGGTGACCCAGTGGACGGCGCCGCGCACGGTGACGGCGCTGCCGCGGCCGGTGTGGTCGGGCGAGGAGGCGCCGAACCAGCGGGCCGCGCTCACCGGCCGCGGCTGGAGGTCGACGCGCTGTCCGCCCAGCCGTACCTCCAGCCGCCGCGGTTCGGCGCCCTCCAGGTCGTCCAGCAGCCACAGTTCACCGGCGCAGGCGTACACCACCCGGCTGCCGTCGGAGGCCGCGTGGCGCGCGTAGAAGCCGTCGATGGGGGTGTGCCGCCGCAGGTCCGAGCCGTCCGCGAGGGAGGAGTACAGCGCGCCCGTGCCCTCGTGGTCGGAGAGGAAGGCGATGCGGTCGCCCACCCACACCGGGCACTCGATGTTGCCGTCGAGCCCCTCGTGCAGCCGTACGAAGTCGCCGGCGCCCTCGCGGTCGATCCACAGCTTGCCCGCCGTGCCGCCCCGGTACCGCTTCCACCAGGCGGCCTCGCGGCCCATCGGCGCCGACAGCAGCACGGTGGCCGGGCCGTACGCGACATCGCCGACGGGGCCGTAGGGCAGGGTGGTGGCGGGTCCGCCGTCGAGCGGGATCGCGCGGGCCCAGCTGCGGCGCAGCGACACCTGTCCGGTGGTGCTGACGGCGAGGACCCGGCCGTCCGGGGTCCAGCCGCGCACGCCCGTCCGCGCGCCCCAGTAGGTGAGGCGCCGGGAGGTCCCGCCGTCCACGGGCGCCACGAGCACCTCGGGGGCGCCGTCGCGCGTGGAGGTCCACGCGACGGTGGTGCCGTCCGGGGAGATGCGCGGATGGGACACCGGCATGTTGTCGGCGCTGACGCGCCAGGCGCGACCGCCGTCGAGGGGGGCGACCCAGACGTCGTCCTCGGCGGTGAAGGCGACCGTGTCGCCATGCAGGTGCGGGAACCGGAGATAGGCGGGCGATGGAGACGATGCGGACTCTGTCACCCGCTCACAGTAAGCAGCGATCACCCTCCTGGGCAGGGGTTTCGATCACTTCCCCGGGACAACTGCGGGACTTCCCCGAGTCGGTGTCCGGGCCCGCCCCCGAGCACGTGTCCGGGGTCACCCCGAGCGGTCCCGGACATCGCGCCCGTCCCGCGCCCGTCCCGCGTCCGTCCCGCGCCCGGAACCCGGGGACTTCACTTGCCCGGGACGACCGGCCAGCACGTCGGGTCGCCCTTGCACCACACGGTCTGGGTGACGGTGACCGTCACGGTGACAGTGGGCGTGGCCTGCCCCGGGGTGCTCGGCCGGTAGGTGACCGGCGGGGTGGAGACACCGGACGACGGCGTGGCGCTCTGGTCGCAGTTGCCGAGCCCGGACACCTGGAACACCCGTTTGCCGCCCACCGTGGCCGTGAGCTCCCCGCGGACGCACTTGCCGTCGACCGCGCGCGTGATCCGCCCGGTGACCTTGATGTCCTTGCCGTCCTTGGTCTGGCCCTTGCAGTCGACGGCGACGACGGTCGCGCTCGGCGAGGGCGCGACGGCGCTGCCGTTGCCGTAGTCGCCGGTGCAACTGAGCCAGGAGACGCTCACGTTCTGCCGGTTCAGCTCGGCGGTGGCCGTCTCGTCGGTGGTGTAGGCGGCCGCCGCCGCGTTCAGACCACCGGGATCGCACGCGGCGACCCCGCCCACGGCGACCACCGCGAGCCCCGCTCCCGCCAGAACACGGTTCAGCCTCAGAGCCCCCATGTACGGCAGCCTGCCACCGCGCGGCCCACCGGGGAAGGGCGCGTACGGTCACGAACGCGCCCCCTTTTGATGGCGTTTCAGGGCTTCCTGACGGCGTTTCGGGGTGCCGTACGGCGTTCCCGCAGCCCGCCGGGGCTCAGCCGCGCGACAGCAGCCACTCCTGGAGTTCCACCAAGTTGCCCTCGGGATCACTGAGATGGGCGACACGCATGCGGTCGCCCATGGGCGCGGGACCGTGGCGGAGGACGGCCCCCCGGCCGGTGATCAGCGCGCAGTACGCGTCCAGGTCGTCGACGCGCAGCACCACGAGCGAACGGTGTCCGCCGACCGACTCGCCCAGCTCGCCGAGGACTTGGGCCATCATCGCCCGGTCCTGCAACGCGATCCCCGCCGACCCGCCCGCCGGGCTGAACTTCTCGTACGGCCCGGCCGCCGCGCCCGACTGGGGCTTCAGGCCGAGGACATCGGCGTAGAAGCGGTAACAGGCCGCGAAGTCGGTGACCAGCAGCCGCACTTGGGCGAGTTCCATGGTGTACGTGCCCTCCGGTGAAGTCGGTGTCAGGACCAGCGTCCGGTACGGCCGAGCAGCAGTGCGGCGGCGGCCGTGCCCGCGGTGGAGGTGCGCAGTACCGAACGGCCGAGAACGTACGCCCGCGCGCCCGCCGCCGCGAACAGCTCCAACTCCTCGCGGGAGATGCCCCCTTCGGGTCCGACCACGAGCACGATCTCGCCCTTGTCGGGGAGTTCGGCGGTGGCCAGTGGTTCGCTGCCGCGTTCGAAGTCGGAGTGCAGGACGGCGGCGAAGTCGGCCTTGGCCAGAAGTGCCGCCACCTGCTTGGTCGTTGCCGCCTCCGCGATCTCCGGGAAGCGCACCCGGCGGGACTGCTTGCCCGCCTCGCGCGCGGTGGACCGCCACTTGGCGAGCGCCTTGAGACCGCGGTCGCCCCGCCACTGCGTGATGCAGCGCGCCGCCGCCCACGGCACGATCGCGTCGACGCCGACCTCGGTCATGGTCTCGACGGCCACCTCGCCGCGGTCGCCCTTGGGGAGGGCCTGGACGACGGTGATACGGGGCTGTTCCGCCGGCTCCTCGGACACCGAGGTCAGATGGACGATCAGCCGGTCCTTGCCCTCGGTGCCGACGACGTCGCACACCGCGTAGTGCCCGGCGCCATCGGTGAGGACGACCTCCTCCCCCGGCTGGAGCCGCTTCACGGAGACCGCGTGCCGCCCTTCGGGGCCGTCGAGCACGTACGGTACGGCGCCGCCCGCGCGGAAGTCCTCGACCACGAACACCGGCGCCGTCATCCCGCCGAACCCCCGGCAGCCGCCCCCGCCGCCAACGCCCCGCGCGCGGCGTCCAGTTCCGCCGCCAGCGTCGCCACCAGGTCCCCGGCGGGCAGTTCGCGCGCGAGGCGGTGGCCCTGTCCTGCCCACAGGGCCATGCCCTGCGGGTCGCCCGCCTTGGCCGCCGCCTTGCGCACCGGCGAGGTGAGGTGGTGGACCTCCGGGTAGGCGGCGGGCGCGTACGGGCCGTGCTCGCGCAGGAAGCGGTTGACCAGGCCGCGGGCCGGGCGCCCGGAGAACGCGCGCGTCAGCTCCGTACGGACGAACAGGGGGTTGGTGAGCGCCTCTTTGTGCACCGCGGGGGCGCCGGACTCGGGCGTGGCCAGGAACGCGGTGCCCAGCTGGGCCGCGCCGGCGCCCGCCGCGAGGACGGCGGCGATCTGGGCGCCGCGCATGATGCCGCCGGCGGCGACTATGGGCAGCGACACGGCGTCGCGGACCTGGGCGATCAGCGGCAGCAACCCGATGCCGGAGCCGTCGAGTTCGGCGTTGTCGCGGTGGGTGCCCTGGTGGCCGCCCGCCTCGACGCCCTGCACGACGACCACGGCGGCGCCCGCGCGCTCCACCGCGAGCGCCTCGTCGGCGGTGGTCACGGTGACCGCGGTGACGGTGCCCGCGCGCCGCAGCGAGGTCAGGACCTCCGGGGTGGGGCAGCCGAAGTGGAAGGAGGCCACGGCCACGGGGTTGTCGAGGAGGACGGCGAGCTTGGCCTCGTAGCCGTCGTCTCGGCCGCTGTCCGGGTCGCCCAGCTCCGTCTCGTACCAGGCGGCCTCGCCCGCGAGTTGCTCGGCGTAGACCTCGACGGCGGCGGCGTCGGAGGAGTCGGGCTGCGGCATGAAGAGGTTCACGCCGAAGGGGCGGGCCGTCAGTCCGCGCAACTGTTTGATCTCTTGGTACATGCCGTCGGCGGTCTTGTAGCCGGCGGCCAGGAACCCGAGCCCGCCTGCCTCGCAGACGGCGGCGGCCAACTGCGGTACGGATACACCGCCCGCCATGGGGGCCTGCACGATCGGGTACGGGAAGAGATCGGTCAGTGCGGAGGACATGACGGCATGTTGTCACGTCCCTCTGACAAGTCCGAATCCGGCCGTGGGCGCCGTACGCTTCCGGCCGGACTCCGACTCGTGCCGCATCGCAGTAAGTACTGCTCTATTGCGGGCAGATACCGCTACCGCCCGTTGAACGCGTCCTTGAGCCGTGAGAACAGCCCCTGCTGCCCGGGCTTGAACGTCCCCGTCGGGCGCTCCTCGCCGCGCAGCCGGGCCAGCCGCCGCAGCAGGTCCTCCTGCTCCGGGTCCAGCTTGGTCGGCGTCTCGACCTCGACGTGGACGATGAGGTCGCCGCGCCCGCCGCCCCGCAGGTGCGTGATGCCCCGCTGGTGCAGCGGAATCGACTGCCCGGAGTCGGTCCCGGGCCGGATGTCGACCTCCTCCATGCCGTCCAGGGTCTCCAGCGGCACCTTCGTGCCGAGGGCCGCGGCCGTCATCGGGATCGTCACCGTGCAGTGCAGGTCGTCGCCGCGGCGCTGGAAGGTGGAGTGCGGCGTCTCGTGGATCTCGACGTAGAGGTCACCGGCGGGACCGCCGCCGGGCCCGACCTCGCCCTCGCCGGCGAGCTGGATCCGGGTGCCGTTGTCGACACCGGCCGGGATCTTCACCGTCAGCGTGCGCCGGGCGCGGATCCGCCCGTCGCCCGCGCACTCGGGGCACGGCGTGGGGACGACGGTGCCGAAGCCCTGGCACTGCGGGCACGGCCGGGACGTCATGACCTGGCCCAGGAAGGACCGCGTGACCTGCGAGACCTCACCGCGGCCGCGGCACATGTCACAGGTCTGCGCCGACGTACCCGGGGCCGCGCCCTCGCCGCTGCACGTGGTGCACACGACGGCCGTCTCGACCTGGATGTCCTTGGTCGTGCCGAAGGCCGCCTCGTCCAGCTCGACCTCGACGCGGATCATCGCGTCCTGGCCGCGCCGGGTGCGCGAGCGCGGGCCGCGCTGCGACGCCGTGCCGAAGAACGCGTCCATGATGTCGGAGAAGTTGCCGAAGCCGCCCGCTCCGAAGCCGCCCGCGCCGCCGCTCTGCGACAGGGGGTCGCCGCCGAGGTCGTAGACCTGCTTCTTCTGCGGGTCCGACAGCACCTCGTAGGCGGCGTTGATCTCCTTGAAGCGCTCCTGCGTCTTCGGATCGGGGTTGACGTCCGGATGCAGCTCGCGCGCGAGCCTCCGGAACGCCTTCTTGATCTCGTCCTGGGACGCGTCGCGGCGCACGCCGAGTACGGCGTAGTAGTCCGTGGCCACTTACGACTCCGCCAGGATCTGTCCGACGTACCGTGCCACCGCTCGTACCGCTCCCATCGTTCCCGGGTAATCCATGCGGGTCGGGCCGACCACGCCGAGTTTCGCTACTGCTTCGCCGCCCGAACCGTAGCCGACGGAGACGACGGACGTGGAGTTGAGTCCCTCATGGGCGTTCTCGTGACCGATGCGCACGGTCATGCCCGAATCCTTCGCCTCACCAAGGAGTTTGAGGAGCACGACCTGCTCCTCAAGGGCCTCCAGGACAGGGCGGATGGTGAGAGGGAAGTCATGTCCGAAGCGGGTCAGATTGGCGGTGCCACCGATCATCAGCCGCTCCTCGGTCTCCTCGACCAGCGTCTCCAGGAGGGTGGAGAGCACCGTGGCCACCGTGGCCCGGTCCTCGGGTTCCTCGAACGCCTCCGGAAGGTCCTGCACCAGCAGCGGCACGTCCGCGAAGCGGCGGCCCGCCACGCGGCTGTTGAGCCGCGCGCGCAGGTCCGCCAGCGCCATCTCCCCGAAGGGCATCGGGCAGTCGATCACCCGCTGCTCGACCCGCCCGGTGTCCGTGATCAGCACGAGCATCACGCGCGCGGGGGCGAGCGACAGCAACTCCACGTGCCGCACGGTCGAACGCGTCAGCGAGGGGTACTGCACGACGGCGACCTGCCGGGTGAGCTGCGCGAGCAGCCGTACGGTGCGGCCGACGACGTCGTCCAGGTCGACGGCGCCTTCGAGGAAGTTCTGGATGGCACGCCGCTCGGGCCCGGTCATCGGCTTGACCCCGGCGAGCTTGTCGACGAAGAGCCGGTAACCCTTGTCCGTGGGGATGCGCCCCGCACTCGTATGAGGCTGCGCGATGAACCCCTCGTCCTCCAGTGCCGCCATGTCGTTGCGCACGGTGGCGGGCGAGACCCCGAGGTTGTGCCGCTCGGTCAGCGCCTTGGAACCCACCGGCTCCTCGGTCCCGACATAGTCCTGGACGATGGCGCGCAGCACTTCGAGCCTGCGTTCACTGAGCATCGCGCACACCTCCAGCGGTCGTCCCCTCGGCGTTCCCTCTGGCACTCAGCACATACGAGTGCCAGCACCCCCGCCTCAGTGTACGGCGGTGGGGTACGGCCCCGGCAAGGGCGACCCCGCGATGTCACGCCGACGGGTACGAATCCGGGCGGCGACGGTTGGGCGGCTCGATGGCGGCTTATAGGACGTGTCCCGCCTTGTCGGGGCACACGCGCGTGGAGGTGTCGTCGGCGTCGAAGAGATGCACTTAGCTTCGCCGTATGACGGTGGCTTGGGAAGAGGTCGGGTGGGAACGGGTGTCCGGGCACGTGGGCCGGGTCCGGCTGCCGGGCTGGGACTGCACGGCCGGCCTGGTGGTGGGCGGCGCCGGGGCGCTGCTGGTGGACGCCGGTTCGAGCCTGGCGGAGGGCGCGAGGTTGCGGGCGGACGTCGGACGACTCCTGGGCGGCGCCCGTGTGACCCATCTCGCGCTGACGCACCCGCACTTCGACCACGTCTTCGGAGCGCCGGCCTTCGCGGACGCGGAGGTCTTCGCGGCGACGGACCCAGCCGGGCGCCCCTCCCGCTCCCCCGAGGAGTTGCGCGCCGACGCCGTCGCCAACGGCCTGGACGCCCGCACGGCGGCGGAGGCGGCCGACGCGCTCGTACGACCGCACCGCCTGGTGACGGGCGAGCACCCCCTGGACCTGGGCGGCGGCGTACGGGTCCTCCTGGCGAACGTCGGCCCCGGCCACACCGCCCACGACCTGGCGGTCCTGGTCCCCGGCGCCCCGGGGGCGGTCTTCTGCGGCGACCTGGTGGAGGAGTCGGGCGAGCCCCAGGCGGGCCCGGACGCCCACCCCGCCCACTGGCCGACGGCCCTGGACCGCCTGCTGGAGCTGGGCGGCCCGGAGGCGGCGTACGTCCCCGGCCACGGCGCGGTGGTGGACGCGGCGTTCGTACGACGCCAGCGGGAGGAACTGGCGGCCAGATTCGCCGGATTCGAAGCATGAGCCGCATGAGCCGCATGAGCCGCAAGGCATGACACCGATGACGGCGTGTCGCAACGCCCCGTACGGCAACGGCGACAACGCTTCTCGTATCGTCACTCGAATGCGCCAGTACTCACCGGATCTGACCCCGCCGTGGAAGAAGCCCAAGCCGGTACCGGAGGTCCCGGCGGACCCCGGGCTGGTCGTGGAGGAGCCGAACACGGGCTTCTGCGGAGCGGTGATCCGCTGCGAGGCGGGAACGGTGACTCTTGAGGACCGTTTCGGTAAACATCGGGTGTTTCCACTGGAGCCGAGGGGTTTCCTGCTGGAGGGCAAGGTGGTGACGCTGGTACGCCCGTCGGCCTCCTCCCCGCTCCGCCCGACCCGCACGGCCTCGGGCTCGGTGGCGGTCCCCGGCGCACGCGCGCGCGTGGCCCGCGCCGGCCGCATCTACGTGGAGGGCCGCCACGACGCGGAACTGGTCGAGAAGGTGTGGGGCGACGACCTGCGCATCGAGGGCGTGGTGGTGGAGTACCTGGAGGGCGTCGACGACCTCCCGTCGATCGTCGCCGACTTCGCCCCGGCGGACGACGCCCGCCTGGGCATCCTGGTCGACCACCTGATCCCCGGCACCAAGGAATGGCGCATCGCCCAGTCGGTGACCAGCGAACACGCCCTGGTGGTCGGCCACCCGTACATCGACATCTGGGAGGCGGTGAAGCCGTCCGCGGTGGGCATCACGGCCTGGCCACGGGTGCCGAAGGGCCAGGACTGGAAAACGGGCGTGTGCCGGGCCCTGGGCTGGCCGGAGAACACCGGGGCGACGTGGCAGGCGATTCTGGGGCGGGTGGGGTCGTATCGGGACTTGGAACCGGAACTCCTGGGCAGGGTCGAGGAGCTGATCGACTTCGTGACGGCGCCGGGCGCTTCTTAGCCCTCGAAGGGCCCCTCGAAGCGAAGGCCCACACGACTCAGCCCGGCCGGCGTTTGAAACCCCCGCCATCCCAACCCCCACCCACCCGGAGGGTGCTCCACCCAAACCACCGCCCACACCACCCAGCCCGGCCGGCGTTTGAGGCCGAGGCCGTCCAGGCCGACAGCGGGGGCAAGGGGCGCAGCCCCATGAGGACGGGACGGGAAAGGGCGGCGGG
>LJCV01000101.1 GCA_001298575.1 Actinobacteria bacterium OK074 | reverse complement strand
GCGAGTTTCCTGGCCAGTTCCCGGGTTTCTTCGACGTCGCCGGGGGTGGGGTCCCAGCCTATGTGGGGGAAGGACGGGCGGCTCACGTCAACTGCCCTTCGGCCGAACCGTCCGTGAGCTCTTCGAGTCGTAGATCACTCATGTCGTGTTCCGGTTCTGGTCAGTTGACGGACTGGATTTCCTGGACGGTGATGTCCTGCGTGGCGCCGAAGGTCCCGTCGGGGAACGTGCCGTCTCCGGTGCTGCCCTTCCAGGTGATCTCCCAGGTGAGGGTGGCCTTGAGCGGGTACGTGCTGCTGCCGGATGCGCGCAGGTACTTGATGCCGCAGGGCGGGTCCTCGCCGGACTTGCCCTTGGCCCACGGCTCGCCGATCGATCCGTCGGCGTTGATCGCGCACGAGCCGGAGGCGGGGTAGGTCTCGGCGTCGGTGGTGCCGGGCTGCAAGGTCAGGGAGACGGGGGTGGCGGTGGTCGTGGCGCGGATGTTCAGTCCGGGGGAGGTGAGGGACGCGGTGACGGAGACGGGTTTGAAGTCGCCCTTGTCGAGCCAGGCCCAGGTGGCGAGGTTGACCTTGGTGACGGCCGCGGGGGCGAGGGTCACCTTGGTGCCGGGGACCTTGATCTGCTGGTAGGCGAGGCCGGCGAGGATTTCCGGGGAGATGGCGTTGGGGATGTCGGGGGTTTCGCCGTTCTCCACCCAGAAGGGCCGCCGTGTGTTGCACGCGAGCCGGTCGAGGATGGGCGCGTTCGGGTTCTCGACGGCACCCCACCACATTCCGTCGTCCTGCTTGTCGATGTTGTAGTTCTTGTACTCGCCGTCCTTGTAGTTCTGCATGTCCTGGTATGCGGCCTGGCGGGTAGGAGACGTCTGGTTCGGGTCGGCCGAGATCTCCTTGTAGCCCTCCTCGGTGTTCTTCGCGAACTGTTTCGCTGTCCACTTGGGCGCGAACCAGCAGGCCGGTGGGGTCCAGGTGTTGTCGCTGACGGTGAGCGGACCGGCGGAGGAACCTGAACCGTTGCGTGAGGTGTCGTACGAGATCGCTGCCGCCTGGGCGTACAGAGTGTCGTCCTTGAGGCCACTGTCCGTGTCGGTCTCCGTCACTGCCTTGTTGTCCGGGCCGGCGGCGAGAGCGCTCTGGACAGGGCCGACGACCAGAGCAGCCGCTATGCATATGACGGCGAGACTCCGCCGCTTCATGCCTTGCACTGTGTCGCCTCCCCCTGCACATCGAGGCCCTCAGCAGTCCACAGCCCCTTGGTCTCTTTCGACGCCGTCATGACGATCTCGTAGAAGTAGTAGTCCTTGGCGCTGGGCGCGGTCGTCAGGACCTTCCCGGTCTTGATCTCTTTGCCGTAGAACTTCGAGTCGTCGTCACAGAAGGAGACGGAGGCCCGGTCGCCGCTGCTCGCCATGACGACCTTGCCCTGCGTGTAGAGCTGGGTACCGGTGACGGTCCAGCCGCCGTCGATACTCACCTGAATGTGCTTCTTGGCGTACGCCTGAGCCTGGCTCAAGGGCACCGAGTAGAACTTGTAGGCAGCGCCCTCGGCGTCCTGCTGTGCGATGCCGTAGTTGATGGCTCGTACGAAGTTCTCGGCATCGTTGAGCGCCGCCGCCTCCTTCGGGTCGGACGGCTCCGTAAGATCGAAGACCATCTTGAAGTCCGAGGGGAACGTCATCTTCGGCCGGTCGATGCCCGAAGCCCCCGCCGACGCACTCGGCGAGGTGGACGCGGACGCCGTGGCATCGCCCGTAGCGGCCCCCGCGATCTTCCCGTCGCCCGCGGAGTCGTCCCCTCCACCCCCACAAGCCGTCAGCAGCAGTGCCGCCGTCGCGGTCAGGGACGCGGCGGCGACAGGCAGAGCGCGGCGTTTCAACGTGGACCCCCGTGAGTCGAATGCGTGGTCGAGACACTGAAGGTATCCGCGTGACGGTCGATTCGCCATGGCGAACTACCTTTCAAATAGGCCCATGTGTGTGCAAGGCGGGCGTCTCTTCTGTGTCAGGGAGGGGCGCGGGGCTGTGTTCAATTTGCGGCTGCCGCCGCGTGGGCGCGAGCAACCCCCACCGAACCCGCCCCCGACCGACGACCGCCAATCGGCCCAACAGATCCTGCACAACCGCCCCCTGACGCCCACGCTGCGAGTGAGGCGACCGGAGGAGTGCAGGCAATGAGACCGACCAGACGACGAGCGACAGCCCTGCTCGTGGCAGCAACGATGCTGACCCTGACCTCCTCCTGCGGAGCAGACACCCCCCACCACGCAACCGCCCGGGCGAAGCCCGAGAACGCCCCCTTCACCCACCCGGGCGTCCTCGTCAGCAAGGCCCAGCTCGACACCGTAAGAGCGCACGTAAAAGCAGCGGACCAGCCCTGGCTGAACGCGTTCCTCGGTATGCGCGACAGTAAGTACGGCTCGTACAAGTACGCTCCCCAGCCGTACGCCACCGTCGAGTGCCCACCGGACACCCGCCCCGGTCACGGCTGTGTGGAGGAGCGCGAGGACGCGATCGCCGCGTACACGCAGGCGCTGCTGTGGACCGTGACGGGTCAGCGACAGCACGCGGCGAAGTCGATCGAGATCATGGACGCCTGGTCGGCGAAGATCAAACGGCACACGGAGGGCAACGCGGGCCTCCAGACCGCGTGGGCGGGCTCGACGTGGGCGCGGTCCGCGGAGATCGTGCACAGCACGGGCGCGGGCTGGTCCGAGCCGGACTTCCGCCGCTTCCAGACGATGCTGCGCACCGCGTACCAGCCCGAAGTCACCAGGAAGGTCCCGGACTACAACGGCAACTGGGACCTGGCGATGACCGACGCGGCCATCGGCATCGCCGTGGTCCTGGACGACCACAAGGCGTTCGACGCGGCCCTGGCCCGTTTCCGCGGCCGGGTGCCCGCGTACTTCTACCTGGCCAAGGACGGCGCCCTGCCGCTCACGGCCCCCGGCTCGACGGTGGACACCCCGCAGAAGCTGACGACGTACTGGTTCGGGCAGAAGCGGTACGCCGACGGGGTCGCCCAGGAGACCTGCCGCAACTTCAAGCACGTCGGGTACTCGCTCGCCGCCACCGCGCACATCGCCGAGACCGCCTGGCACCAGGGCGTCGACCTCTACGGCGAGGTCAAGGACCGCCTGAAGGCGGCGCTCGACCTGCACGCCCGCTACCAGATGGGCGAGGCGCCGCCGGCCTGGCTGTGCGGCGGGAAGGTGGACCGCAACATGGGCCCCGACCTGGAGGTGGCCCTCAACCACCTGGAGGACCGCCTCGACGTCCACGTCCCCGCGGCGCACCAACTGGCCGAGCGGACCCGCCCGGCGGGCTCGGACGACCTGTTCGTCTCCTGGGAGACCCTGACCCACGCGAGAAACCCCGCGAACTGACAACCAAGTGGGGGCAGTTGGGGGCGTACGGGCATACGACTAAGGGCCGGAACCTTTTCAGGATTCCGGCCCTTGGCCTTCTTCTTAGTAGCGGGGACAGGATTTGAACCTGCGACCTCTGGGTTATGAGCCCAGCGAGCTACCGAGCTGCTCCACCCCGCGCCGTTGGACACCAGCATACGCCATCCGCGGGGTGCCCACGCACCACTGCCCTCGACGGCCCCGTAGGGCCCCGCAGGGCCCCGTAGGGCCCCGTAGGACCCCGTAGGGCCCCGTAAGGGCCGGCCCCTTGATCAATGTCACCGATGGTGAAGGAACGGTGTCCGTCCGCATCACAACCGACGCACAGCTGCAAGGGGTGTGACAGGTGGGGTGCGGTCAACTCGCCCGGTTTGGCCCGTCGATGGGGCGAAAAGTCCCTGTCAAAAGCATGAACGGATCGTTCGGAACCGCTTGGAATGTGACCCCCGAGTCTATTAACGTTCGATAACGCAGCGCGGTCGTCCCAGCCGTCACCCGAGACGGCTCCGTGCGCATGTGCCTAATCCCGCAAGGGAGCCGGGGAACCACCAACCTTGGGGTGAATCTCGCGTAAGCCGTCGTGGCAGCACGACCGGTATACGCGCGTAGGAGACCTTCCTGCTCCGAACCCGTCAGCTAACCCGGTAGGCGAGAAGGAAGGAAGGAGTGCGCCCACGTGGCGTTCAACCGGACTGAGGGGGAGCCGGCGTACGCGCCCGCCGACCCGGGCACGGCGGGTACGGGCACGGCGGTGGCCGAACAGCCGTACGCGAACCAGGCGACCCAGCGGCCCTACGGCGTCGACGGCGCCCCGGGTGCCCAGCAGGTGTACGCCGGTTCCGACGGCCCCTGGCAGCCGTGGAACCCGACCGAGGAGTCCCTCCGCCCGGTCCGCGGCAAGCACCGCGTGGCCAAGCAGCGCGGCGGCGGACTCGCGCGCAGCTCCACCGTCCTGGGCGTCGGCGTGATCGCGGCCGTCGGCGCGGGCGGCATGGCCAGCGCGCAGAGCGGCAAGCCCCCGGTGTCCATATCCGTCCCCGACATAGCGTCGGTCACGGACACGGTCGCGCACTCGGCCAAGGCGCTCGTCGGCGAGGACTCCGGGTCCCCCAAGGGCTCCTCGACCCCCCTCACCAGCGCGGGCCTGACCACGGCGGAGACCGCCGCGGGCGCCACGAACGCCGGTGAGGCGCTGCGGGCCCGCATCATCCAGCAGGCCGAGGCGCAGCAGGACTCGGCCGACGGTACGGCGGAGGTGGCGGCCCAGGCGTCCGCGGCCAAGGCGGCGGCCGCGGCCCAGGACAAGGCGGAGAAGGACGCGGCGGCGAAGGCGGCCGCGGCGAAGCAGAAGGCGGAGGACGCGGCCAAGCGGGAGGCGGCGGCCGCGAAACTGGCCGCGCTGGCGAAGCAGTACACGCTGCCGACGTCGTCGTACACCCTCACGTCCCGCTTCGGCGACTCCGGTTCGCTGTGGTCCTCCGGCTACCACACCGGTCTCGACTTCGCGGCCCCCACGGGCACGCTCATCAAGGCCATCCACAGCGGCACGATCACCGAGGCGGGCTGGGCTGGCTCCTACGGCTACCGCACGATCCTGACGCTGGACGACGGCACCGAGCTGTGGTTCTGCCACCAGTCCTCGATCAGCGTCAGCGTCGGCCAGAAGGTCTCCACGGGTGACGTCATCGGCCGCGTCGGCGCCACCGGCAACGTCACGGGCCCGCACCTGCACCTGGAGGTCCACCCGGGCGGGGGCGACGCGATCGACCCGTACGCGTGGCTGACGAGCAAGGGCCTGCACCCGTAGCCCTCTTGTCTTGTCGTCCTGAGCCGGATTAGGGGCGTCAGCCGGAATACGGGCGTCCGCCGGGCCGGTTGAGGTAAGGCATGACTGCTCTACGGAAACTCGGCTCGTCGGATCTCGAGGTCTACCCGCTGAACCTGGGCGGCAACGTGTTCGGCTGGACCGCGGACAAGGAGACGTCCTTCGCGGTCCTCGACGCGTACGCGGCCGTCGGCGGCAACTTCATCGACACCGCGGACTCGTACACGGCCCACGTGCCCGGCAACCGGGGCGGCGAGTCGGAGACGATCATCGGCGAGTGGCTCGCCGCGCGCGGCAACCGCGACCGGATCGTGGTGGCCACGAAGGTCGGCAACCACCCGGAGTTCAAGGGCCTGGCCCCGGCGAACATCAAGGCGGCGGCGGAGGGTTCGCTGCGCCGCCTGGGCACGGACCACATCGACCTCTACTACACCCACTTCGACGACACCTCGGTGCCGGTCGAGGAGATCATCACCGCGCTGGACGAGCTGGTGCGCGAGGGCAAGGTCCGGGAGATCGCGGCGTCGAACATCACGCCGGAGCGCCTCCAGGCATCCCTGGACTTCTCCACGAAGGAGGGCCTGGCCCGCTACACGGCCCTCCAGCCCCACTACAACCTGGTCTCCCGCGACACCTACGAGGGCGCCCTCCAGACCATCGCCGCGAAGGAGGGCCTCGGCGCCCTCCCCTACTTCGGCCTGGCAGCGGGCTTCCTGACGGGCAAGTACCGCCCCGGCACCCAGGTCGACTCCCCGCGCGCGGTCCGGGTCGCGGACTACCTGAAGGACGAGCGGGCCGTACGGGTCCTGGACGTCCTCGACGACATCGCCGCCTCGCATGGCGTGGAGCCCGGCACGGTCGCCCTGGCCTGGCTCGCCGCCCAGCCGACGGTCACGGCTCCGATCGCCTCGGCCCGCAACCTGGCCCAGCTGCCGGCGCTGCTGGCGGTGGGGGAAGTGGAGCTTACGGGGGAGGAGTTGGGGCGGTTGACGGAGGCGTCGGCGTAGGGGGTATTGCGGGTGGGGGAGGGGCATTCGGCGGGAGTCGGGTGCCCCTCAGCCCGGTCTCGGCCCGGGAGTCCTGCTCAACGACGGCTCCGAAGACGTCGCCCCCTCTCCACCACCGTAAAATCAGTCCCACTGTGTCTGACTCACTCAACCTCCCCAAGCGCCCCAAAGGCACCCCCCGCTTCCCCGACGGCCCCCAGCCCGACCCCGCCGGGTCCCACTTCGAGCGGCGGATCCGGAGTTTTCAGCCGCGGCGGAGTCGGGTGACCGCCGGGCAGGCCGATGCGTTGCAGCGGTTGTGGGGGGAGTGGGGGCTGGACGTCGACGGGCGGGACGTCGATCCGGCCGCGTTGTTCGGGAACGAGCGGCCCGTCGTGCTGGAGATCGGGTTCGGGATGGGGGAGGCGACCGCGCGGATGGCCGCCGGGGATCCCGCTACCAACATCCTCGCCGTGGACGTGCATACCCCGGGGCAGGGGCATCTGCTCTCGCTCGCCGAGCGCGAAGGGCTGGACAACGTCCGTGTGGGCAACGGGGACGCGATCATCCTGCTGCGCGAGATGCTGCCGCCCGACTCCCTCAGCGGGCTGCGCGTGTACTTTCCCGATCCCTGGCCCAAGAAGCGGCACCACAAGCGGCGGATCATCCAGGCCGAGTTCCTCGATCTCGCCGCCACGCGGCTGCGGCCCGGCGCGCTCGTGCACTGCGCGACCGACTGGGAGCCGTACGCCGAGCAGATGCTGGAAGTGCTCAGCGCGCACCCCGCCTTCGAGAACACCCGGGCCGACGGCGGGTTCGCGCCGCGGCCCGACTTCCGGCCGCTGACCCGTTTCGAGGGGCAGGGTCTGGAGAAGGGTCATGTCGTGAACGATCTGCTGTTCCGGCGCGTACAGCAGCCCGAGCGGTAGTCCAGCGACACACCGCGCCCCTCCCTCGTTAGGGTCAATGACGTGGCCACCTACCCCTCGTACCCGATGTACCCCGACGGGCCCTTGAGCGACTCCGCCGTCCCGGTGGCGGGACCGCGCTGGTGGCAGCGGAGATGGGTGCGTTACGGCGGGCTGATCGGCCTGCTCGCGCTCTCCGGGCTCGTCATCCTCGGTCTCGTCTGGCAGCAGACCGGCAACGAGGGGTTCCTCGTCGGGCTCGGGCTCGCCGTGCTGCCGGTTCCGGTGCTGGTCAGCGCCTTCCGGTGGCTGGACCGGGTCGATCCGGGGCCCTGGCGCGACCTCGTCTTCGCGTTCGCCTGGGGGGCCTGCGCGGCGGCGCTGATCGCGATCGTCGCGAACAGTTTCGCCACGCACTGGATAGCCGTCGCCACCGCCGACCCGAACGGCGCGGACACCCTCGGCGCGACGGTGATAGCGCCCATCGTGGAGGAGTCCGCGAAGGGCGCGGCCGTCCTGCTGCTCTTCCTGTTCCGGCGGCGGAACTTCACCGGGATCG
This sequence comes from Actinobacteria bacterium OK074, assembly GCA_001298575.1. GTDB lineage: Bacteria > Actinomycetota > Actinomycetes > Streptomycetales > Streptomycetaceae > Streptomyces. The sequence goes on along the minus strand of LJCV01000101.1, from coordinate 6,706 downwards.
TCGACGGGGTGGTCGTCGCCGGGATCACCGCGACCGGGTTCGCGTTCACCGAGAACATCCTCTACCTCGGCACGGCGTTCGGCACCGACCAGATCACCGGCGGGCACGGCATCGCCTCCGTCACCGCCGCGACCTTCTTCGTGCGCGTCGTGATGTCCCCCTTCGCGCACCCGCTCTTCACCGTCTGCACGGGCATCGGCTTCGGCATCGCCGCGCTCTCCGCCGACCGGCAGCGCACGCGCCGGGTGCTCGCGCCCCTCGCCGGCCTGCTGCTCGCGATGTGCATGCACGCCACCTGGAACGGCTCCTCGTCGCTGGGCCAGTACGGCTTCATCGCCGTCTACGCGACCTTCATGGCACCCGCGTTCGGCCTGCTGACCTGGCTGGTCGTCTGGACCCGCCAACGCGAACTGCGCACCGTACGCACCGAGTTGCCGGCCTACGTGGCCGCCGGCTGGCTGACGGCACCGGAACCGTACGTCCTCGGCTCTATGAAGGCCCGCCGCCAGGCCCGCGACTACGCCACCCACCACTTCGGCAAGGCCGCCGCCCGCGAGGTCGCGGCCTACGAGGCGCACGCGACCGCCCTCGCCTTCCTGCGCCACCGCGGTCGCCAGGGCCGCGCGGGCGCCGACTTCGTCGTACGGGAGCGGGAGTTGCTGGAGCGGTTGTGGGGGCGGCGGGAGATCGCCCGCGTGGCGCTCGCCTCTGCCGGGCCTCGGCCGGTGCAGCCCTGGGGGCACGCGTACGGATATGGGTACGGGTACGGGCACGGGTACGCGTACCCCCAGGGGTACGCGCCGCAGTCGTCGTACGGGCAGCCCTCACACGGACAGCCCGTGTACGGGGCCGCGTCCGTGCCGTATCCCGCGTACAACCCCTATCGGTGAGGAACAGACCCTGTTCCGGGGCCGGGAGACAGGGAGACAGGGAGACAGGAGGACGGCGGGACGGTCGGGCGTCACACCCTGCCCAACACCCCCAACACCCGCCGCGCCACCTCCCTCCCCACCGGCAGCGAAGCCGTAGCCGCGGGCGAAGGCGCGTTCAGTACGTGCACCGCCCGTACCCCCTCCCGTATCAGGAAGTCGTCCACCAGCGTTCCGTCGCGCAGTACCGCCTGTGCACGTACGCCCGCGGGTGCCCGTACCAGGTCCGTCTCCGAGACCGCGGGCAGCAGCCTCCGTACCGCCGTCACGAACGCCCGTCGTGATACCGACCGCCGTATCTCACCCAACCCGTACCGCCAGTGCCTGGCCCCCATCCGCCACACCCCGGGCCATGCCATGCTCCCGGCGACGTCCCGGGCCCGTACGACCCCCCACCCGTACCCCTCACGCGCGAGTGCGGGGACCGCGTTGGGGCCGACGTGCACGCCTCCGTCGATGCCCCGTGTCAGGTGCACCCCGAGGAACGGGAACGCCGGATCCGGTACGGGGTACACCAGCCCCCGCACCAGCTCGGGCCGCGTCAGCGTGTAGTACTCGCCGCGGAACGGCACGATCCGCATGCCGGGTTCGTCCCCGGTGAGCCGGGCCAGTTCGTCGCAGTGCAGCCCGGCGCAGTTCACCAGCACGCGCGCGCGGACGACGGTTCCGTCGGCGGCGCGGACGGCGACCCCGAGCGCGGCCCGCCGGTCGACCTGGACGACCTCGGCGCCGTAGCGGATCTCGGCCCCCGAGGCGGAGGCGAGCTGCCGGGCGACGGCCCCGTAGTCGCAGATCCCGGTCGTCTCGACGCGGATCGCGGCGAGCCCGCGCACCTCGGGCTCGTACGCGGCGATCTGGGCGGGGCCCAACTCCCGTACGGGGATGCCGTTCTCGCGCCCGCGCTGGACGAGCGCGTGCAGCCGGGGCAGTTCGGCGCGCTCGGTCGCGACGATCAGCTTGCCCGTGACGGCGTGCTCGATGCCGTACTCGGCGCAGAACTTGACCATCTCGGCGGCGCCCCGCACCGCGTACCGCGCCTTCAGCGACCCGGGGCGGTAGTAGATCCCGCTGTGGATGACCCCGCTGTTGCGCCCCGTCTGGTGCCGCGCGGGCCCGGCCTCCTTCTCCAGCACGGTCACCCGCGTACCGGGCGCGGCCCGCGTGACGGCATAGGCGGTCGCCAGCCCGACGATCCCGCCCCCGACGACGAGCACGTCACAGTCGTAACGGTCGTCATCGATCCGCTGCCGCACCACCGACATCACCTCCCGCCTCGATAGTGCACTGCACCACTGACAGTGCCTTGAAACGTGGGGAGACGTGCTCGCTTCAGGCTTTCGGGGGCGCGCCGCGACGGCCGGGCGGCCACGACCGGCCGGCGCCCGCCAACGCGCGCGGAAGCTACGCCGGTGCCATCAGCAAAGGCCGAGCCCGTTCCCGTAGTTCAACAACACGCGGCTCATCCCCATAAGGCTCCAGCCGGTGCAGCAGATCCTTCACGTACTCCGTCGTGCGCGCCGAAGAGATCCGCCCGGCCACCTCCACCGCCCGGACCCCCTGCTCGCAGGCGGCGTCCAGGTTTCCGGACTCCAGCTCCGCGACGGCGGACACCACCAGCCGCAGGCCGTGCGACCGTACGAACTCCTCCGTCGGCTTGGACAGGGCCAGTTCCGTGAACCGCCGTACCTGGCGGGGTGCCTTCAGGTCGCGGTAGCACTCGGCCGCGTCGGCGGCGAGCCGGTCGTAGGAGTAGAACCCCAGCCAGGACGGGTCGTTGTCGCCGTCGCGGGCCCGCTCCAGCCACCCCTCCGCGGCGGCCAGCGCGGCGGCCGTCGCCTGGTGGTCGCCCGCACGCGCGTGTGCCCGTGCCTCGACGAGCCGGAAGAAGCTCATGGTGCGGGCGGTCGCCAGGCCCCGGTTGCGTTCCAACGCGGCCTGGGCGAGGTCGACTCCCTCGTCGCCGAAGCCGCGGTAGGTGGCCTGGAGCGACATGGAGGCCAGCACGTAGCCGCCCAGGGGGACGTCCGCCGCCGCGCGCGCGAGCCGCAGTGCCTGGATGTAGTACCGCTGCGCGGCCTCCTGTTGACCGGTGTCGAAGGCCATCCACCCGGCCAGGCGCGTGAGTTCGGCGGAGGCGCCGAAGAGGGCGCGGCCGACCTCGTCCGAGTACGAGCCCAGCAGCAGCGGCGCCGCCTCGACGCGCAGGCATTCCGGGACCATCGACGAACGCCAGTCTCCGCCGCCGTACTTGGAGTCCCAGCGGCGGGCGTCCTCGGCGGCCTCGCGCAGCTTCTGGACGTCGCTGTGGCCGACCTTGAGGGGCGCCCCGGAGTCGTCCGTGCCGTTCGCGTCGCGCGCGACCGAGCTGTCGGCGGGGGTTATGAGCCAGCGGGAGGCCGGGGTCGCGTACGCGCTGACGGCGAACGAGCCCGCCAGGGACTGCCAGATGCCGCCGCTGCCGGCGCGGCGGCCCGCGAGGTCGAGCCGGTACAGCTCGGTGGCCGCGCGGACGGCCTGGCCGACGTCCCGGGGGAACGCCAGGCCGACCTCGGGGGCCGGATCGGCGTCCGCGAGGCCGATCTCGTGCAGTGGCACCGGGCGGCCGAGCTTCTGCCCGATCGCGGCGGCGATGAGGTGCGGGGCGGCGCCCTGCGGCACCATGCCCTTCGACACCCAGCGTGCCACCGAGGTCTTGTCGTAGCGAAGGGTCAACCCGCGTTGGGCGCCCAGGTCGTTGACGCGCCGCGCCAGTCCCGCGTTGCTGATTCCCGCGAGGGCGAGAACGGCGCCGAGTTTCTCGTTCGGCCCGCGTTGCTCCCTGGACATGAGCCCCACCCCTCGACACAGACGGCTGCCGCGGCGGTGGCATAACCGTGCGGCATTCGTAAACCCAGCGTAGTTCGCCGCATCCCAAGCGTTAAGGGCCATAAATCCGGATGGCGGGATTGTGGTCCGCACCTCTGTACGGAGAGTACGGAGTGTCGTCGCGTGCTCCCGGTGTGTGGCCGTGCGCCCGTCCGTGCGCTCTTCTGCGGCGCGGGGTGAAGCGGTTCGATGACGATTGCGTGGGTCGGCCCGCTGTACTGGATCCAGTGGGCTGGGGGACACCGCCGCCTCCATCCCCGCGGGCGGCGGACCGGTCCGGGAGGCGAACTCCGCCTCCCGGACTGTGCGTTCGAGATGACGTTCGGGGTGGTGCGCAGAGCCTTTACGGAGCGTGTACGGAGCGTGCTCAAACCTGGCCTGGCAAAGTCGATTTGGCTGATTTTCGACGGTGGCCCCGGGACTGCATTGCCCCTCCGACCATGACAGTTGAGGGCGCGAAGGGCGTTTTCGGGGAGCGAAACGGGGGCGCATTCGCATCGGTGTTCGGCTGTGACTCCCGTGCCCGACGGGTGCGTTGACCTCCTCGGGGGCGTACGGGACAGGTCGCGGCGCGGTGTTTGCGGGGGCGCATCCCCAGGGGTGCAAGCCCGGGTTCAGCCCTGCCCACAGGCGTTCTTCGTGGCAGCATGGTGACCGGTTCGTACGGTGCACTGGTTGTCCACAGCCTGTGGAGGCGTCCATGCGGTGGTTGGTGGGGTGGAGCAGTACCGCCGCCGGTGCGTTCGCGGGCGGTGCGGCCGGCTCCGCGGGAGCCACCGGATTCGACGGCGAGACGGTGCACCCGGTGGGGTCCCAACTCCTGTGGGGCGACCCGGATCCACTGTGGGCGGTGGGCGACTGGCGGCCCGACGAGGTCCGTGTGGTCAAGGCCGACGCCGAGACGAGAATCGCCGTCCTGGGCACCTGCGGCGCCAGCGACGAACAACTGCGCGTGGCCCTGTTCGCCGCGCGCGGCGGGGCACTTCGCCATCTGACGGCCTGGCCCGGCAGCTACACGGCCGTCGTGAAGGTCGGCCGCCGCGTCATGGTCTGCGGCGACCTCGCGGGCGCCCGGCCCGTCTTCTACACCCCCTGGGCGAGCGGCACGGCCTACGCGACGGCCGCGCTGCCCCTGGCCGACCTCATCGAGGCCAACCTCGACTTCGGGCACCTGGCGGCCCTCCTCGCCGCCCCGGACGTCCCCGCCGCCGTCCACGACTCCACCCCCTACGAAGGGGTACGGCGCATTCCGCCGGGGCACGCGCTCGTCCTGCGCACGGGGGCGCGCGAGATCGCCGGGTACGAGCCCGTCGCCTCGCTCGCGGTGGCCGCGCCCAGCGCCGACCCGGAGCGCGCCGTCGACGCCGTACGGGACGCGCTCGTCGACGCGGTACGCGCGCGTATGGCGGCGCCCAGGCACGTACCCGGGATGGACGTCGATCCCGGTCCGGTGCCCGGCATGGGCCCGGCGGAACGGCGGGCCGCGCGCGGGATGCCGGTCCCGGGCATCGGCGCGGACCTCTCCGGCGGCCCCGCCTCCGGCACCCTGGCGCTGCTCGCGGCCGGCCTGCCCGGGATGCCGGGAACCGTCCTCGGGCACGGCACGGGCGCCGGGGAACGGCTGTTGGCGGTCACCTTCAACGACCTCGCCGTACGCGGCCGGGAGGCCGAGGTGGAGCGGGCCGGCACCCTGGCCGCCAATCCGCGGCTGCACCACGTGGTGGTGGCCGGTGGCGAGGAGACACTCCCGTACGCGGACCTGGACGGCCCGCTGACGGACGAACCGGGCCCCTCCCTGGTCCTGGCCGCCCGGCACCGCGCGCGGCTCTCAGCGGGCAGCGCGGACCACTTCACCGGCTACGGCGCCCGCCAGGTCCTGGACGCCCACCCCGCGCGCCTCGCCGACCTCCTGATGGACCGCAAGCGCCGTCACCTGGTCCGCCCGGTCGCGGCCCTCACGAAGGCCGCGGACGGCGGCTCGGTGATGGTCCCCGCGCGCGTGTACAGCGCGGCCCGGCGCCTCGCCCGTACCCCGTACGGGGCCGGCGTGGACGCCCTCGCCGACCGCCTCCTGCACCAGCGCTTCGACGAGCCCGGCGGCACCGTCGGCGCCTCCCTGGCCGCCCTCACCTGGGCGAGACCGGGGCCCGCGGCGCGCTGGCTGACGGGGGAGGCGCTGGCTGAAGTATCGGTTCGCCTGCAAGGGGGTGTGACGGGTCGGTCGGGGGTGGGGTCGGGGTTCGGCGGGTCGGGGTCCGGGTCCGGGGTGTGGGCGGGGGGTGGTCCCGGGCAGCGGCCGGGGGACTACCGCGCGCGTGCGGCGCTGGCGCGGTACGCCGGGGACATACGCGTGCTTGAGCAGGCCGCCGAGATCCGCTCCCAGCGGCTGCACACGCCGTTCCTCGACAACCAGGTCGTACGGGCCTGCCGTGCCCTTCCGGAGGCGCTGCGGGTGCGGCCGGGGGCGCGGGCGGACATCCTCCGTACGGTGCTGGAGGGGGCGGGCGTGGGGGGGTTGCCGCCCGGGTGGGGGGCGCCGTCCCACGCGTCCGCGGCGGCTGCGGCGCGGACGGGGCTGCGGGTGGCGGCGGACGCGGTCGTGGACCTGTTCGACACGCCGCTGCTGGCGGAGGCGGGGCTGGTGGAGGCTCGGGTGGTGCGGCGGGCGGTGCGGGGGGGGGGGGCGGGGGAGGCGGTGCCGATGGACGGGCTGGCGGATCTGGTGTCGTTGGAGTTGTGGTTGCGGCGGTTGCTGTCGCGGCGGGGGACTTGCTGGACGGGGACGCCGGCTCGGCAGCGGGCTGTTCCGGGCGGGATGGTGCGGCGGGGGCGGGGGGTGGGGGTGGGGTCGTAGGGGCGGTGGCGCGGCTGGGCCTGGTGGGGGGGGGGGGGGTTGGGTGATTGAGGGGGGG
>LJCV01000100.1 GCA_001298575.1 Actinobacteria bacterium OK074 | reverse complement strand
GGGTGCGGTGAGGCCGTTGGAGGCGCCGTCCTGGTTCACTGCCGAGCCGCGGACGACGGCCAGGACCGGGTGGCCGTGCCGTCGTGCGTCCGAGAGCCGCTCCACCAGCAGGAGCCCGACCCCTTCCGCCCAGCCCGTCCCGTCCGCCGACGCGGCGTATGCCTTGGCCCTGCCGTCCGGGGAGAAGGCGCGGTGCCGGGCCATGGCGACCATGCCCGACGGCGAGGACATGATCGCCACACCGCCCGCGAGGGCCAGGTCGCACTCGCCCGCCCGCAGCGCGGCCACCGCCAGGTGCAGCGCCACCAGCGACGACGAGCACGCGGTGTCCACGGTCACCGCCGGGCCCTCGAACCCGTACGTGTACGAGATGCGCCCCGACGCCACGCTGGCCGCGCTGCCGTTGGTGAGGTAGCCCTCCAACTCGGGCGGCAGGTCGTGCAGGCGGGCGGCGTAGTCGTTGTACATCACCCCGACGAACACCCCGGTCCTGCTGCCGCGCAGTGTGCCGGGGGCGATACCGGCCCGTTCGAACGCCTCCCAGGACGTCTCCAGGAGCAACCGCTGCTGCGGATCCGTCGCCAGCGCCTCCCGCGGCGAGATCCCGAAGAAGCCCGCGTCGAAGTCGGCCGCGTCGTGCAGGAATCCGCCGTGCTGGGTGTAGGTCCGGCCGGGTTGGTCGGGGTCGGGGTCGTAGAGGCCGTCGGTGTCCCAGCCCCGGTCGGTGGGCCACGGCGTGATCGCGTCGACGCCGGACGAGACCAGGTCCCACAGGTCCTCGGGCGAAGCCACGCCGCCCGGCAGCCGGCAGCCCATGCCGACGATGACGACCGGGTCGTCCGTGGTCGCGGCGGGGAACACGGGAGCCTGCGTCTCCGGTTGCCCGCCGACCAGTTCGGCGAGCAGGAAGCGCGCCAGGGACCGGGGCGTGGGGTGGTCGAAGACGAGCGTGGGCGACAGCCGCAGGCCGCTCGCCGCGCCCAGCCGGTTGCGCAGTTCCACGGCCGTGAGCGAGTCGAGGCCGAGGTCCTTGAACGCCCGGTCGGTGGCGATGCCCTCGCGGTCGTCGCGGCCCAGGACGGTCGACGCCTCCGCCCGGACCAGCCCGATCAGGAGTTCCTCGCGCGCCGCCGCGTCGAGGGAGAGCAGCCGCCCGGCGAGCGTGGCACCCGTCGGTACATCGGCCGTCCGCGCGGTGGGCCTGCGGGTGCGGACGAGGTCCCGCAGGACCGGGGGGAGTTGCGCGGGGTCGGCTCCGTGCCGCAGGGCGAGCGGTACGAGCAGGGCGTGGTCCGTCGCTCCGGCCGCGTCGAAGAGGGCGAGGCCCTCGGGGGTGGTGAGCGGGCGGGTGCCGTGGCGGGCGTTCCTGCGGTGGTCCGCGCCGTCCAGGTGGCCGGTCAGCTCGCCGCGCTCCTCCCACAGCCCCCAGGCGAGGGAGGTCGCGGCCAGTCCCCGCGAACGGCGGTGCGCCACCAGCGCGTCCAGGAAGGTGTTGGCGGCGGCGTAGTTGGCCTGCCCGGGGACACCCAGGACACCCGCGGCCGAGGAGAAGAGGACGAACTCGGAGAGCTGCGCGTCCCGGGTCAGCTCGTGCAGGTTCCAGGCCGCGTCGGCCTTGGGCCGCAGCACGGTGTCCAGCCGGTCGGGGGTCAGCGCGGCCAGGACACCGTCGTCCAGGACTCCGGCCGCGTGGATCACGCCGGTCAGCGGATGCTCCGCCGGGACGGAGTCGAGGAGGACCCGCAGGGCGTCCCGGTCGGCCGCGTCGACCGCCTCGACGGTGACGTGTGCGCCCAGGTCGGCGAGTTCGGCGAGGAACTCCGCCGCGCCGGGCGTGCGCGCGCCCCGGCGGCCGGTCAGCAGCAGGTGCCGTACGCCGAGGTCGGTGACGAGACGGCGGGCCACCAGCCTGCCCAGCAGCCCCAGGCCGCCGGTCACCAGGACCGTCCCCTCGGCGGGCGCGAACCGCCAGGTACGGGACGGGGCGGCGGGGGCGGGCAGGAGCCGCGGGACGAAGGCGGTGCCGTCCCGGAGGGCGAGTTGGGACTCTCCCACGGCGGCGGCCGCAGCGAGCGAGTCGGCCCGGCCGGTGCCGTCCACGTCCACCAGCAGCAGGCGGCCGGGGTGTTCGGACTGGGCCGAGCGCAGCAGGCCCCAGACCCCGGCGGTCGTCAGATCGGGCGACTCGCCGGCCACGGACACCGCGCCGGTGGTCACCACGGCCAGCCGTACGGCGTCCAGTTCGGGCCGGGCGAGCCAGTCCTGGACCAGGGCGAGCACCCGCTCCAGCGTCGCCCGCGCGAGCACCGGCACCGGCTCGTCGGGCGCTTGCGCGGGCGTGCCGTTCGCCTCGGGGCCGTTCACCTCCTGGCCGCTTACCTCGTACCGGACGAGATCCAATACGCCGACGCCCGCGCGGACGGCCTCGGCCACCGCGGCGGGACTGTCGAAGACCGCGCCCTCCAGCGGCGCGGATCCGGGGTCGGTGCCCGGGCGCAGGACCGCGGTCGCGGCGCTCGGCGTGCCCGTCGGCAGCGGCAGCGCCCGCCAGCCCAGCCCGTACAGCGGTACGACGGCCCCGGAGCCCGCGGCGAGCCGCGCGGCGGAGACCGGCCGGTACACGAGCGAGGCGACGGACAGGACCGGGGCGCCCGCCGTGTCGAAGGCGTCCAGGGACAGTCCGCCGTCGGCGGTGGGCGCGAGCCGGATCCGCAGGGCCGTCGCGCCCGAGGCGTGCAGCCGTATCCCGCGCCAGGCGAACGGCAACAGGGCCTCGCCCGGCTCCGCCCGGAGCGTGTTGTCGAGTCCGGCCGCGTGGAAGGCGGCGTCCAGGAGCGCCGGGTGCACCCCGAACTCCCCGGCCGCCGCCCGCTCTTCACCGTCGAGGGCGACGTCCGCGTAGATCTCCGTGCCGTGCCGCCAGGCGGCGCGCAGCCCCTGGAACCGGGGCCCGTAGACCACACCGGACGCGGCGAGCCGGTCGTAGAGGCCGTCCAGGGACAGGGCGCTGGCCTGCGGCGGCGGCCAGCTGTCCGGCAGCGGGGCGGTGCGGTCCGGTGCGGCCGGACGAGTCAGGAAGCCGGTGGTGTGGCGGGTCCAGGGGGAGTCGTCCGGGGCGTCGGCGGGGCGGGAGTGGAGGGTCACCGCGCGCCGGTTCTGCTCGTCCGGCGCGGCCACGGAGACCTGGACCTGGACGGCTTCGGTGGCGGACAGGACGAGCGGGGTCTCGATCACCAGCTCGTCCACCGTGTCCCACCCGGCCTCGTCGGCGGCCCGTACCGTCAGCTCCACCAGGGCGGTGCCCGGGACGAGGATCCGGTCGAGCACCGTGTGGTCGGCGAGCCACGGCTGGGCCTGGACGGAGAGCCGGCCGGTCAGCAGCAGGCCGTCGCCCTCGGCGGGCCGCAGGGTCGCGCCGAGCAGGGGGTGTCCGGCGGGCCGCAGCCCGAGTCCGGACGCGTCCGCCGCCCGCCCGGTGGCGGGTTCTAGCCAGAAGCGCCGCCGCTGGAACGGGTAGGTGGGCAGGTCCGCCACGGGCGGGCGCGGTCCGGTGAGCACCGGGCTCCAGTCGACCTCGACCCCGTGGACCTGGGTCTCGGCCACCGAGGTGAGGAAGCGGACCAATCCGCCCTCGTCCCGGCGCAGCGACCCGGTGACCGTGACCGGCCGCGCGGGCTCCGCCGCCTCGGCCGTCTCCTGCACGGCGGCGGTCAGCACCGGGTGCGGGCCGGCCTCGACGAAGACGTCGTGGCCCTCGGCGACCAGCTTGCGGATCGCCGGTTCGAACAGGACGGTCTGCCGGAGGTTGGTGTACCAGTAGCCGGCGTCCATCCGCGTGGTGTCGAGCCAGTCACCGGTGACCGTCGACAGCAGGGGGATCCGCGCGGCCCGTGGGGTGATGGGCGCGAGGACGTCCAGGAGTTCCTCGCGGATGCGCTCGACCTGGGGTGAGTGCGAGGCGTAGTCGACGGAGATCCTGCGGGCGCGGGTCCCCTCCCGCTCGCAGGCGGCGACGAGTTCGTCCAGGGCGGCGGGCTCGCCCGCCACCACGACGGCGGCGGGTCCGTTGACCGTGGCGAGCGCGATCCGGCCCGCCCACGGGGCGATCCGGTCCGTGGCCTGCTCGACGGGCAGGGCCAGGGACACCATGCCGCCGTCGCCCGAGAGCGCGCCGAGAGCCCGGCTGCGCAGCGCCACCACCCGGGCCGCGTCGTCGAGCGACAGGGCGCCCGCGATGTGGGCGGCGGCGATCTCGCCCTGGCTGTGCCCGACCACGGCGTCCGGCCGCACCCCGTAGGACTGCCACAGCCGGGCGAGGGAGACCATCACCGCCCACAGCGTGGGCTGTACGACGTCCACCCGGTCGTAGCCGGGGGCGTCCTCGGCGCCGCGCAGGACGGCGGTCAGGGACCAGTCGGTGTGCGGTTCGAGGGCGCGGGCGCACACGGCGACGCTGTCCGCGAACACCGGTGAGGTGTCGAGCAGTTCGCGGGCCATGCCGGTCCACTGCGAGCCCTGGCCGGGGAAGACGAACACGGTACGGGGGTCGGTGCCGGCGGTTCCGCGCACGAGGCCGGGCGCGGGTTCACCCGCGGCGAGCGCGTCGAGTCCGGCGAGGAGGGTGTCCTCGTCGGCGCCGACGACCACGGCCCGCTCCTCGAACGCGGCCCGGCCCGCGACGAGTTCGAACGCCGTGGCCGCCAGGCCGGGGCCGGTGTCAGAGCCGGTGCCGGAGCGGAGGTGCGCGGCCAGCGCGGCGGCCTGGCCGGCGAGCGCCGCCGGGGTGCGGGCGGAGAGGACCAGCGGCAGGACGGTGGCACCGGGCGGCGGCGCGGTCGCGGGTCCCGAGGCATCGGAGCCCGCCTCGTCCGCCGCGGTGACGGGCTCCGGCGCCTGCTCCAGGACGATGTGGGTGTTGGTGCCGCTCATGCCGAAGGCCGACACCCCGGCCCGGCGCGGCTGCCCCGTCTCGGGCCACGGCCGGTGCTCCGCCAGGAGGGACACGGCGCCGGACGCCCAGTCCACGTGCGGGGACGGTTCGTCCACGTGCAGGGTCTTGGGCAGCACGCCGTACCGCATGGCCTGCACCATCTTGATGACCCCGGCCACCCCGGCGGCGGCCTGGGTGTGCGCGAGGTTCGACTTCACGGAGCCGAGCCACAGCGGCCGTCCGTGCGCGCGCTCCTGACCGTAGGCGGCGAGCAGCGCCTGTGCCTCGATCGGGTCGCCCAGGGTGGTGCCGGTGCCGTGCGCCTCGACCGCGTCGACCTCGGCGGCCGTCAGCCGGGCGTCGGACAGCGCCTGGCGGATCACCCGCTGCTGGGCGGTTCCGTTCGGGGCGGTCAGCCCGTGCGAGGCGCCGTCCTGGTTGGCCGCGGTTCCCCTGATGACGGCCAGCACCCGGTGGCCCAGGCGCCGCGCGTCGGAGAGCCGCTCGACCAGCAGCAGCCCCACCCCCTCGGACCAGCCGGTCCCGTCGGCCGCGGCGGCGAACGCCTTGCAGCGGCCGTCCGTGGACAGGCCGTGCTGCCGGGAGAACTCCACGAAGGTCGACGGGGTGGTCATGACGGTCACCCCGCCCGCCAGCGCGAGATCGCACTCGCCCGAGCGCAGCGACCGCACCGCCAGGTGCACGGCCACCGACGACGCCGAGCAGGCCGTGTCGACGGTGACGGCGGGGCCTTCGAACCCGAAGGTGTACGAGATCCGTCCGGACGCGACGCTCGCGGCGTTGCCCGCGAGGACGTAGCCCTCCAGGTCCTGGGGGACGGCTCCGGTGCGCGGCGCGTAGTCGTTGCCGTTGGAGCCGACGAAGACCCCGGTGCCGCTGCCGCGGAGGGCGTCGGGGCGGATGCCCGCCCGCTCGAACGTCTCCCAGGCGGTTTCCAGGAGCAGCCGGTGCTGGGGGTCCATGGCCAGCGCCTCGCGCGGCGAGATGCCGAAGAAGTCGGGGTCGAAGGCGCCCGGTTCGGCGAGGAACGCGCCGCGCCGGGTGGACGACGTGCCGGGCCGGTCCGGGTCCGGGTCGAACAGCGTGGCGGTGTCCCAGCCCCGGTCATCGGGGAAGTCGCCCACGACGTCGCCGCCCTCGGCCAGCAGCCGCCACAGGTCCTCCGGGGAGTCGATCCCGCCGGGGAAGTGGCAGCCCATCCCCACGATGGCGACGGGCTCCCGCTCGCCGTCCTCGGCCTCGCGCAACTTCCGGCGTGTGTCGTGCAGTTCGGCGGTGACCCGTTCCAGGAGGTGCCGCATGCGGCTGTCGTTCATGAATCCGTCCTTCGTGCGCGCCACCCGGTCGGGGCGGGGCGGGCTCGGTCGAGGGGGTGACAGGGTCAGGAGATGCCGAGTTCCCTGCCGATGAAGTCGATCAACTCGTCGTCGGTGGCGGCCGAGAGCAGCGTGTCGAGACGGTCGGGCCCGGGCGGCTCCTGCGCCGTGCCGGCTGCCGGATCCTCCTCGGGGACGAGGCGTGCGTAGAGCAGTTCGGCGACCGCGTGCGGCGTGGGGTGGTCGAACACCACGGTGGTGGGCAGGTTCAGGCCGGTGCGCAGGTTCAGGCGGTTGCGCAGCTCGACGGTGGTGAGGGAGTCGAAGCCCTGTTCCTTGAAGCCCCGGTGGACGTCCACGGAGTCGGCCGGTCTGCCGCCCTGGACCTCGGCGACCTGGGTCCGCACGAAGCGGAGCAGCAGCCTGCGCCGGTCCTGCTCGCCCTCGGTCGCCGCCAACTCCTGGAGCAGGGCCGCAGGTTCGTCGCCCGGCTCCGGGCCGTCGTCGTCGGTGGCGGTGCCGGGGCCGGTAAGTGCTTCGAGCAGCGGATGGGAGCGCAGCGCCGCCAGGGCCGTCCAGTCGCCGCGGCAGACCACCAGGTGGGTCTCGTCCTGGTCCAGGGCCTGTTCCAGCGCGGCGACCGCGAGTTCGGGCGCCATCGGCAGCAGTCCGTACCGTTCGGTGCGGCGCGCGGCCCCGTCGTCGGCGATGCCCTCGCCCGCCCACAGGCCCCACGAGACGGAGGTGGCCGGCAGTCCGGCGGCGCGCCGCCGGAAGGCCAGGGCGTCCAGATAGGCGTTGCCCGGCGCGTAGTTGGCCTGGCCGGGGGTGCCGGTGATGCCGGTGGCGGAGGAGAAGAGGACGAACGCGGACAGGTCGAGGTCCCGGGTGAGCTCGTCCAGGTTGCGCGCGCCGACCGCCTTGACCCGCAGGACGCGGTCGAGTTGCTCGGGGGTGAGCGCCGCCAGCGGCGCGTCGTCCAGGACGGCCGCGGTGTGGACGACCGCCGTCAGGGGGTGCTCCGCGGGCACGGAGGCGAGTACCCGGGCGAGTGCCTCGCGGTCGGAGACGTCACCGGCGGCGAAGGTCACCCGGGCGCCCAGCGCGGTCAGTTCGGCGCGCAGCGCGTCCGCGCCGGGTGCCTCGGCGCCGCGCCTGCCGAGCAGCAGCAGGTGGTCGGCGCCCTTGCGGGCCAGCCGGCGGGCGGTGTGCCGGGCCAGCGCTCCGGTGCCTCCGGTGACGAGGACCGTGCCCCGGGGTGTCCAGCCGGGCGCGTCCGTGCCGGCCCGGTCCGGGGACGCGGGGGCCGGAGGCGCGGGGGTCGGGGGAGCGGGGGCCGGTACCAGGCGCCGGGCGAACAACGCCTCGGGCCGTACGGCCAGTTCGGCCTCCCGGTGGCGGCCGGTGAGAGCGGCGAGTACGTGGGCGGCGGCGCCGGGGTCGGCCCGCTCGGGCAGGTCGACGACCCCGCCCCAGCCGGGGGCCTCGGTGGCGGCCACGACGGCGAGCCCCCAGACCAGCGCTCCGGTGGGGTCGGTCACCGGGTCGCCGGTGCCGGTGGTGACCGCGCCGCGCGTGGCGCACCACAGCGGTGCTTCGACGCCGACGTCGTCCAGCGCCTGGAGGAGCGCCACGGTGGCGGCGAACCCGCCGGGAACGGCCGGGAGTTCGGGGTCCGGGTCGTGCTCCAGCGAGAGCAGGGACAGCACACCGGTCACGGGCTCCCGCGACGAGGGGCCGACGGCTTCGGTGAGCTGCGCGGCCAGCGACACCCGGTCCGGGCGGGTGTCGGCGAAGGGGACGGCGACGCGGTCGACGCGTGCTCCGGCGTCGGTGAGGGTGCCTTCCAGGAGCGGCCCCCAGGCGTCGTACGGCCGTGTCGCGCCGTCGGCCCGTTCGGGCAGCAGGATCAGCCAGCGCCCTCGCACGGCGCGGGGCGCCGGGTCCAGCACCGGCTGCCAGCGCACCCGGTGCCGCCAACTGTCGGTCTCTGCCGCCCGGTTCCGCTCGTCGCGCCACGACGCCAGCAGCGGCAGTACGGCGTCGAGTGCCGCGCGGTGCCCGGTGTCGGAGATGCCGAGCGTGGTGGCGAGGGCGTCGAGTTCCCCGCGTTCCACCAGCTCCCAGAAGCCGCTGTCGTGGGCCGGGGTGGCGCCGGGGACCGGCTGGTTCCCGGGCGCCTCGAACCAGTGACGTCGGCGCTGGAAGGCATAGGTGGGCAGGTCCACCCGGCTCGGCCCCGTGAGGCCGATGACCGCGCTCCAGTTGACGTCGGCCCCTCGTGCATGAGCCGCGCCGAGCGCGGTCAGCAGGGTTTCCGGTTCGGGGCGGCCCCGGCGCAGCAGCGCGGCGAGGGCGGGCGGGGGAGTGTCGTCGCCGAGAACGCCGAGCAGGCCCTCCTGGGCGAGGGCGGTCAGGACCGCGTCGGGGCCGAGTTCCAGATACGTGGTGACGCCGTCGGCCTCCAACCGTCGTACGACGTCGAGGAAACGGACCGCACCGCGGGCGTGCGCCGCCCAGTACCCGGGCGGGACGGGCCGGTCGTGGGTGAACAGACTCCCGTCGAGTGCGCTCAACAGGGGGATGTCCGGGGGGAGTTGGGTGAGCCGTCCGGCGACCCGGTCCAGTTCCGCGGTCATCGGGTCCATGAGCGGGGAGTGGAAGGCGTGGCTGGTGCGCAGCCTGTTGGTCCGTCGGCCGCGGGCCCGGAACCGGTCCGCCGTCGCGACCACGGCCGCTTCCTCCCCCGAAATCACCGTCGAGGACGGGCCGTTGACGGCCGCGATGTCCACCACCGTTGCCCGGGCGGCGAGTTCGGCCCGCACCTCCTCCTCGGACGCCTCCACGGCGACCATGGCGCCGCCCTCCGGCAGGTCCTGCATCAGACGGCCCCGGGCGACGACCAACTCGGCGGCGTCGGCGAGGGTGAGGGCGCCCGCGACGTGCGCCGCCGCGAGTTCGCCGATCGAGTGACCGGCCACGACGTCGGGGCGCACACCCCAGGACTCCAGCAGCCGGAACAGCGCCACTTCCACGGCGAACAGGGCCGGTTGGGTGTAGACAGTGCGGTCCAGTTCGCGGGCCGGGGCGCCCGGTGGCCGCGCGCCCGGGTCCGTCCCGTCGGGCTCGGGCCTGTCGGCCTCGGGCGCGAAGACGATCTCCCGCAGCGGAGCGGGCGCGTACCCGGCCAGGTGGGCGTCGAGGGCGGCGCACGCCTCGTCGAAGGCCGCGGCGAAGACGGGGTGGGCCGCGTACAACTCCCGGCCCATGCCGGGCCGTTGGCTGCCCTGTCCGGTGAAGAGGAAGGCCACCTTGCCGGGGGTGGCGGCCCGCCCGCGGACGACCCCCTCGACGGCTTCGGCGGGTTCGGCGCGGGACAGCGCTCGGACGGCGGTGCGGAAGTCGGCCGGGCGCCGGGCCACTACGACGGCACGGTGGTCGAACACTGGCCTGCGGGCGAGCGCGTGCCCCACCTCGGCGGGGTCGGCGGGGTCGGCCGCGGCGGGTCCGGGGCCGGTCGGCTCCGGCCGGTCGAGCAGCGCGGCCAGTCGTGCGGCCAGTCGTGCGGCCTGGTCCTGGAGCGCCTGCGGAGTCCGCGCCGACAGGACCCACGGGACGGGGAGGTCGCGGTCGGGGAAGTCCCGGTCGGAGCCAGGGAGTTCGGAGCCAGGGAGTTCGGAGCCAGGGAGTTCGGAGCCGGGGGGTTCGGAGCCGAGGCGTTCGGAGCTGGGGCGCTCGGGCTCCACCGGAGCGGGCGGCGCCTCTTCGAGGACGAGGTGCGCGTTGGTGCCGCTGATGCCGAACGCGGAGACCGCCGCGCGACGGGGGCGGCCGGTGTCCGGCCAGGGCGTGTTGCGGGTGAGGAGTTCCACGGTGCCCGCGCTCCAGTCGACGTGCGGGGTGGGACGGTCGACGTGGAGTGTCGCGGGCAGCAGTCCGTGGCGCAGCGCCTGGGTCATCTTGATGACCGAGGCGACGCCCGCCGCGGCCTGGGTGTGCCCGAGGTTCGACTTCAGCGAACCGAGGCGGAGCGGCTGCCCCGCGGGACGGGTTTGCCCGTAGGTGTTGATCAGTGCCCGTGCCTCGATGGGGTCGCCGAGCGTGGTGCCCGTGCCGTGGGCCTCCACGGCGTCGACGTCACCGGGGGCCAGCCGGGCGTCCGCCAGGGCCTGGCGGATGACCCGCTCCTGCGACGGGCCGTTCGGGGCGGTCAGTCCGTTGCTCGCACCGTCCGAGTTGACCGCGCTGCCCCGGATCAGGGCGA
Organism: Actinobacteria bacterium OK074; assembly: GCA_001298575.1. Classification (GTDB taxonomy): domain Bacteria; phylum Actinomycetota; class Actinomycetes; order Streptomycetales; family Streptomycetaceae; genus Streptomyces. The sequence continues at coordinate 1,514 of LJCV01000100.1, read as the reverse complement.
GCACCCGGCGGCCCGCCCGGCGGGCGTCCGACAGCCGTTCGAGGAGCACCAAGCCAACTCCCTCCGACCAGCCGGTGCCGTCGGCCGCGGCGGCGAACGGCTTGCACAGCCCGTCGGGGGCCAGGCCGCGCTGCCTGCTGAACTCGGTGAACATCCCCGGTGTGGCCATCACGGTCACCCCGCCTGCCAGCGCGAGGTCGCACTCGCCGGAGCGCAGCGCCCGTACCGCCAGATGGAGCGCCACCAGCGAGGAGGAGCAGGCGGTGTCCACGGTCAGGGCCGGCCCCTCGAAGCCGAAGGCGTAGGCGATCCGGCCCGAGGCCACGCTGACGGTCGCGCCGGTCAGCCGGTAGCCGGCCGCCTGCCCGGTGGCCTCGTGCAGCCGGGGACCGTACTCCTGCTGGGTGGCGCCCACGAAGACGCCGGTGCCGCTGCCGCGCAGCGTTGCGGGGTCGACGTCGGCCCGCTCCTGCAGTTCCCAGGACGTTTCGAGGAGCAGCCGCTGCTGTGGGTCCATCGCCTCGGCCTCGCGTGCCGAGAGCCCGAAGAAGTCCGGGTCGAACCGGTCGGCGTCGTGCAGGAATCCGCCCCGGCGCACGTACGAGGCGCCGGGCCGGTCCGGATCGGGGTCGTGGAGGTCCTCGTCCCAGCCCCGGTTGACCGGGAAACCGCTCGTCGCGTCCGTCCCCGCCACGAGCAGGTCCCAGAGCTGCTCGGGGGTGTCGGCGCCGCCCGGCCAGCGGCCGGCCGTGGAGACGATGGCGATGGGGTCGTCGTCCAGGTCCCTGGCATCCCCGGTCCGCCCGGCGTCCCCGGTGTGCTTAGGTGCTTCTACGGCGCTGTCGGCGGCCTGCGTCGCCAGGTGCCGGGCGAGGGCGAGGGGGGTGGGATGGTCGTAGGTCAGGGTGGGGGACAGCCACAGCCCGCTCGCCCGGGACAGCCGGTCCGCGAACTCCACCGCGCCCAGCGAGTCCAGTCCCAGTGCCTTGAACGTCCGTTCCGGGTCGAGGTCCTGGCCCGGCGCGACGCCCAGGACATCCGCGGCGGTGGCGAGGACGAGGGGGAGGGGGAGGGGATCGGTGTCGGTGGTGGGTGCGGCAGGGGCGGCGGCCTGGCCGGTGGGCTTCTGGGCTGCCGCGACGGACGTCTGCGGAGCCACGGACTCCTGCGGAGCCACCGTCGTACGGGGAAGGGCCGTCGCCGTGCCCGGGTCGCTCGCCGTGGCGTCCTCGGTGCGGGCCGAGGCCGCGAACCGGAAGGGCCGCCGCCGGAAGGCGTAGGTGGGCAGGTCCACGCGCTCCCGCCGACCCTCGCCGAACAGGCCGGACCAGTCGGTGCCGGCGCCCGCGACATGGAGTTCGGCGAGTCCGGTGAGCAGGGAGAGCCGCTCCGGGATTCCGGGGCGCAGCAGCGGGACGACGGTGGCGGGGGAGGCGGGGGGGGGGGGGGGGGGCGGGCGCGCGGCGCCCGGGCGCGCGGCGGGAGCGCGGACACGCCACCCGCGCGAGGGGCCC
>LJCV01000110.1 GCA_001298575.1 Actinobacteria bacterium OK074 | reverse complement strand
CGCGTGCTGCGCCGCCCCGCCGCTCAACTCCCCTTGCGCCGCCACCCCTTGACCACGTACGCCCCCGCCGCCCCCGCGGCCAGCAGGCTCGCGCCCACGGCGGTCAGCGGGACAACCGGGATGCCGGGGGCGCCGGTTGACGGCAACTCCTCGTCCGGGGCGCCGGGGGAACTCGGGGTGCCCGGGAGGCCCGGGGAGTGGGATGCCGGGGGGGGCGCAGACGTGGGGTGGCTGGGCGGCGTGGGGGTGCTGGACCCGGGCGGGGACAGCGGCGGTGCGGGGGGTGAGGTCGAGGGCGCGCCGACACCCCCGTCCACGGCCGACGGCAAGCCCGTGTCGCCGGAGGTGTTCCCACCGGCCCCGCCGGTCGAGCTGCTGCCCCCCGTCGTACTGCTGCCGCCCGACGACCCTCCCGTCCCGCCCCCCGACGAACTCCCGCCGCTCCAGTCGTTGTTGTGATCGGAGCTGATGCTTGCCTGGATCACGGCGGCCCCCATCGCGATTCCCGCGAACGACGCCGCCAGCGCCAGCACCAGCGGTAATCGGGACAGCCGTACCGCACCGGCGCGTGCCGGGCGGGGTTCGCGCGGGACGAGGGGGATGTCGAACAGGGAGGCGAGGTAGCGGCGCCAGAGCGGGGCCGGGCCGTGGCGGGGCGGCTCCTCGTCCGGCCGCGCGGACGGGTGCCCGGCGCTCCGGCCGCTCCGGCCGACGAGCGCGGCCCAGTACCGGCGGCGCAGCGGTTCGCCGGTCACTCGGGCTGCGCCTCTGCGGTTGCCGGACCGGCCACGGCCATGCCCGTGGCCGGTCCGGCGTCCACCGCGAGCGGCCCGTGCACGACGTCCTGCACCTGCCGGACCGTGCCCAACTGCCGGAGCAGCGCGGGCGCCGAGGCACCCACCGCGACCGCCGCGTACACCCCGATGATCTGCGTGTGGAACAGCCACCCCGCCGTCGCGCCGAGCACCAGCCTGGTCAGGGCGACCAGCGAGTCCGCCGGTACGTCGATGTAGTCGCGCAACGGGGGCAACCGTTTCCTACGTTTTTCCGCCGCCCGGCGCCGTGCCGCCTGCCACATCGACACGCGGCCGTAGAAGACGATCGCCTCGATGACACAACCACCGATCGCCCCGCACAAAATCGCTGTCGGCCAGTCCACGATTCCCCCGAGAATTCCGGCGTCGGCCCGTCGCTCGCCGGTTCTCCAGAATCGCAGGGGCGAACGGCGGGCAGCAAGCGACGTACGGGAATTGCTGCTTCCTGGAAGGTTGTTGACGAACCGTCAGGTGGCGGTCAACTCGCCGCCGTCCGCACCTCGTACGTCGTCACCCGTACCGCCTCGTCGTCCAGGCACTGCCCGGTCTCCAGGTCGAAGCGCTGCTTCAGCAGGGGGGAGGCGACGAACGGGCGGCCCTGGTGGGTGCCGGTCAGGCCGCGGGAGAGGACGGCCGCGCCGCCGAACGGGTCGCGGTTGTCGATCGCGTACAGCGCGCCGTCGCGGTCGCGGAACAGCGCCGCCTGGCGGCCGTCCGGCAGCAGGGCGGCGACGCCGCGGCCCGGCAGCAGCACGGCCAGGTCGCAGACCTCCAACCAGCCGTCCGCCACACGGAGTTGGACCTTCAGGGCGGTGGTCGTCGACTCGGGTGCCAGGGTCATCGCTGGGCGCTTCCTTCCAGGGCTTCCGGCCGCATGCCGATGGACAGCAGGGGCAGGTCGGGCTTGATCTGGTCGCGTTCGGGGACGAAGCCGACGACCGGGTCGGGGGTGTCGGGCGCGTTGACGAAGGACACGAACCGGGCCAGTTTCTCCGGGTCGTTGATGGTGGTCGCCCACTCGTCGCGGTAGTTGTCCACGTGCGCCGCCATCAGCGCGTCCAACTCCTCGCAGATGCCGAGGGAGTCGTGCACGACCACGTCACGGATGTGGTCGAGGCCGCCCGGAATCCGGTCCAGCCACACGCTCGTGCGCTCCAGCCGGTCCGCCGTGCGGATGTAGAACATCAGGAACCGGTCGATCAGACGGATCAGCTCGGCGTCCGTCAAGTCCTGTGCCAGCAGGTCCGCGTGGCGCGGGGTGGCGCCGCCGTTGCCGCCGACGTACAGGTTCCAGCCGTTGGCCGTGGCGATGACGCCGAAGTCCTTCGACTGGGCCTCCGCGCACTCGCGGGCGCAGCCCGACACCGCCGACTTGAGCTTGTGCGGCGACCTCAACCCCCGGTAGCGCAGCTCCAGATCGATCGCCATCCGCACCGAGTCCTGCACGCCGTAACGGCACCAGGTCTGCCCCACGCAGGACTTCACCGTGCGCAGCGCCTTGCCGTACGCGTGCCCGGACTCGAAGCCCGCGTCCACCAACCGGGTCCAGATCAGCGGGAGTTGCTCGACGCGGGCGCCGAACATGTCGATCCGCTGCCCCCCGGTGATCTTCGTGTAGAGGCCGAAGTCGCGGGCGATCTCCCCGATCACGATCAGCTTCTCCGGGGTGATCTCACCGCCGGGGATGCGCGGGACGACCGAATAGGAGCCGTTCTTCTGCAGGTTGGCGAGGAAGTGGTCGTTGCTGTCCTGGATCGACGCCTGTTCGCCCTCCAGGACATAGCCGCTCGCGCCGATCGTCGAGGCGAGCGAGGCGATGATCGAGGCGACCGCGGGCTTGCAGACCTCGCAGCCGTCGCCGCCCCGGGCGCCCTCGCGGCCGTAGCGGTCCAGCAGCGCCTGGTAGGAGTTGATGCGCAGCGCGAGGACGATCTCGTACAGCTCCTCGCGGGTCTGGGCGAAGCAGCCGCACAGGCCCTTGTCGACCTCGACGCCGCTCGCCTCCAGCTCGGCGGTGACCAGCTGGCCGAGGACCTTGACGCAACTCCCGCAGCCCGTACCGGCCTTGGTGCACTTCTTGACCTCGGGGACGGTGGTGCAGGAGTGCTCGGTGACCGCGCCGCGGATCGTGCCCTTGGTGACGTTGTGGCAGGAGCAGATGACCGCCTCGTCCGGCAGCGCGGACGGGCCGAGCTGGGCGCCGCCCTCGGCACCGGCGGGCAGCACCAGCGACTCGGGCGAGACCGGCGGGACCGTGCCCGTGAACGCGCGCAGCGTGCCGTACGCGTCCGCGTCGCCGACCAGGATGCCGCCGAGCAGGGTGCCGTCCCGGCCGATGACCAGCTTCTTGTACAGGCCCGAACGGGAGTCGGAGTAGACGACGTCGAGGCAGTCCGCGGCGGCGCCGTGCGCGTCACCGAAGGAGGCGACGTCGACTCCCAGCAGTTTCAGCTTCGTCGAGAGGTCGGCGCCGGTGAAGCTGGACTCCTCGGCGGCGATCGTGGCGGCCACCGTCTCGGCCTGCTCGTAGCCGGGGGCGACCAGGCCGTAGACCCGGCCGTCGGCGGCCTGCGCGCACTCGCCGATCGCGAACACGTGCGGGTCGGCGACCGTACGGCACTGCTCGTCGACGGTGATGCCGCCGCGCTCGCCGACCGAAAGGCCGCAGTCGCGGGCGAGTTGGTCGCGCGGGCGGACCCCGGCGCTGAACACCACCATGTCGGTGGCGACTTCGGAACCGTCGGAGAGTTTCATGCCGGTGACGGCGCCGGAGTCGTCCGCCACGATCTCCTGCGTACCCGTGCCCGTGTGCACGGTCAGGCCCATCTCCTCGATGGTGCGCAGCAGCGCGGCGCCGCCGCCCGCGTCGACCTGGACGGGCATCAGCCGGGGCGCGAACTCCACGATGTGCGTGGCGAGTCCGAGCCCCTTGAGCGCACCGGCCGCCTCCAGACCGAGCAGCCCGCCGCCGACCACCGCACCCGTGGTCGCCCGCGACCTCGCGTACTCCTCGATCGCCAGCAGGTCCTCGATCGTGCGGTACACGAAGCAGCCCGCCGAGTCCTTGCCGGGCACCGGCGGCACGAACGGGTAGGAGCCGGTGGCCAGGACGAGGACGTCGTAGTCAACTGCCAGCCCGGAGCGGGCCGTTACCGTCCGCGACGCGCGGTCGATCGTCAACGCCGGGTCACCGACGTGCAGTTCGATGCCGTGCCGCTCGATGAACGCCATGTCGGTCATCGACAGGTCCTCGGGTGTCTTCCCCGAGAAGTACGAGGTCAACTGGACGCGGTCGTAGGCGGGACGCGGCTCCTCGCACAGCACGACCACGCGGTGCGTGGCGGTCAGGCCGCGCTCGGCGAGCGCTTCGAGGAAGCGCTGGCCGACCATGCCGTGGCCGATGAGCACGATCGTGGGGGTGGCCCCCGGGGCGGCGGTCATTCAGGAGCCTCCATCGTTGGTGAGCGGGCGCAGCGGCGGGCCACCGGCGGAGGGCAGCGGCTCCGCTTCCTGCCGGGGCCGTGCTTCCTCCCGGGCATGTTCCTCGGGGACGCGGACCGGCACACCGGCGCTCCCGGCCGCCGGACCCCACGTGTTCGACGTGCTCCAGGTGCTCCACACGTCGTATGCGTCGTATGCGATCACCGAGCCGTCGGCGCGGTGCGGGCGCCGGCCGGGCCGTACATCCGTGCGGCCGGTGCCGATCACCACCACACGCGTCTTCGAGGTCATACGACCGAGCGTGCGGCGTCGGTGTTACCCGGTCGCATCACCCCTGTTTCCCACGGGGAACGCTGCCCTCAGCGGGGGCGCACCCGGGGTGTGAGGGTTCGGTGCGCGCGCCGGGGTCGGGTTGTGAGGTACGGCACGAGCGGGCCGGGCTCCCTGGCGGAGGTGGCGAAAGAGACGTTGGTTATTGTCGCGATCATGCCCGACATATCCCTGACCATGATGGTCGTCCTCTGCCTCGCCGCGCTCGCGGCCGGCTGGATCGACGCCGTCGTCGGCGGCGGGGGACTCCTCCTGCTGCCCGTGCTGCTGCTCGGGCTGCCCGGCGGTACCCCGGCGTCGTACGCGCTCGGCACGAACAAGGCGGTCGCGATCGTCGGGACCTCGGGGGCGGCGGTGACGTACGCGCGCCGGACACCCGTCGACGTGCGCAACGCCGTCCGGATCGGGCTCGCGGCGCTGGCCGGGTCCACGGCCGGGGCCTTCGTGGCGGCCGGGCTGAGCACGGCCGTGCTGAAACCGGTTGTGATGGTGGTGCTGGTCGGGGTCGGCACGTTCGTGATCCTGCGGCCCGCCTTCGGCACGGCACCGTCCACCGCACCCGTCTCCCCGCGCCGGATCCTCGCGGCGATCGGCATCGCGGGCCTCGGAATCGGTTTCTACGACGGTCTGATCGGCCCCGGCACGGGCACGTTCCTGGTGCTCGCGCTGACCGCGGTCCTCCACCTCGACCTGGTCACCGCCTCCGCCACCGCGAAGATCGTGAACTGCTGTACGAACGCGGGCGCGCTCGCCACGTTCGGCTGGAAGGGCACGGTGTACTGGCAACTCGCCCTGGTGATGGCCGTGTTCAACCTCGTCGGCGGCACGGTCGGGGCGCGCACCGCGCTGAAGAAGGGCAGCGGGTTCGTGCGGGTGGTGCTGCTCACGGTGGTGTTCGCACTGGTGGCGAACATGGCGTACCAGCAGTGGCTGGCGTAGTGGGGTGGCGCAGGTGGTCCGGGCTTGCGTGGTCCGGGCTTGCGTGGCGCGGGCTCGGGTGGCGCGGGCTCGGGTTCACGCGCTGCCGGTGAGGTGTGCGAAGACGACGACGTTGCCCTGGTACCCGGTGGCCTTCGAGTAGCCCCCGCCGCAGGTGATCACGCGCAACTCGGGGCGGCGGGCGGCGCCGTAGACCTTCTCGTCGGGGAAGTGCCGGGCGTCGTAGACCTCGACGGCGTCGACGGTGAAGACGGCGGTGGAGCCGTCCCGGCGCTCGACCCGGACCTCGGCGCCCTTGTGGAGCGCGCCGAGGTCGTAGAAGACGGCGGGGCCCTCGGCGTTGTCGACGTGCCCGGCGACGATCGCGGTGCCCGTCTCACCCGGCGTGGTCCCGGCCTCGTACCAGCCCGCGAGATTCTTCTTCCCGGCAGGTGGGACGTCCAGGCTGCCGGAGGGGGTGAGGGCGAGGCCCATCAGCGGTGCGTTCACGCGGATGGCGGGGATGCGGATGCGGTCGGGCGGGGAGGGCGGCAGGGCGCGGGCGGTACCGGCGTCCGCGCGCGGGCCCGTACCGGTGACGGCCGCCTGCGCGGCGGACGGCTGCGGCGGGGGGTGGGCCTCGGCGCCGTTGTGCAGCAGCCAGGCGCCGACGGCGAGGGCGACGGCCGTGACGGCGGCTATGACGGAGTTCGCGGCGGCGGTGCCGATGGTGCGGCGGGGTCGCATGGGAAGAAACCTCCTTGGCCTCGGCATCGGTCCAGGTCTGGTCTCGGTCTCGGTCTCGTGCGGAAAACTGTTTCGGAAACCGGTTTCGGAAAACCCCGGTAAGCCCTGGTAAACCCCGGTCCCTCCGGGACGCGAGGGGCGTCGGACCCGAAGGGACCGGGGGTCGGCGGTACCGGTGGCGGACGGACGGCGGAGGGCGTCCGTCAGATCCCGTCGCCTCTCGCCCGGCGATGCAGGAGCCAGGTACCGCCCGCGGCGGCGACGGCGAGAGCCGCCACGCCGGCCGCGGTCTGTACGGGGTCGGGACCGAGCGCGCCGCCGACCCCCGTCTTCACACTGCCGCGCGGATGCACCTGCTGCCGGGACGCGGCCAGCGTGACCACCAGGTCACCGCTGACCCGCCGCCCGCCCTCGGTGCACTGCGCGACGATCTCGTACGTCCCCGGCTGCGCGCTCGGCGGCACCCGGAACTGGCCGATGGCCTGCCCCTCGTGCGCACTCGGCGCGAGCGTGAACCGTCCGGCGCCGACCGCGCTGGCGTCGCCGTTCGCCGTACCGTCCGCGCCGCAGGCCGCCGTGTTGACGCTGACGTCACCGCCCGGGACGGCGGTCGAGGGGAACACGTCCAGGCTGCCGCCGTCCCCGCCGTACGCGGGCGCGGCGGCCAGCCCCGCGACGACGACGGCGAGCGCGGCACCGGTCAGCGGCCGGGCGAGACGTAGGACGGCGGTGCGTCGCATGACGGTGTGCTCCTCCGAGAGGGCACGACCCGCGACACCCCTCGCGCGCCGCTGCGTCGGCCGTACCCCTGCTCTTCCGAGGGTTGGGGCAGGCGCCGGGAAGCGCTTCCCGAGGGGGCGTCAGGAATGTGGTGAACGGGTGGTGGCGGGGGCGCGGGGTGATGGGAGAGGGGTGCGTTGCAGCAGGTCAGGGGTGGTGTGGGGGTGGTGGGCGGGGGAGTGCCCGAAGGGGGGACGGTGGAGGGGGTGAACGGGTGAAGGGGTTGGCCGAGGGCGAAGGCGGCCCGTCGTGGGCGGCGTCCACCGCCGTGAGATCCTCACCCGCGTGCGCCTCCCCTTCTTCGTCTACGGCACCCTCCGCCCCGGCGAGCACAATCACAACCGTTTTCTACGTGGCCGCACCCGCCACGAGGAACCCGCGCTGCTCCCGGACGCCGTCCTCTACGACGGCCCCGGCTACCCCTACGCCGTCGAGCAGCCCGGCGGCGGCCCGGTGCGCGGCGAACTGGTCACCGCGCTGCCCGAGGCATACCCCGAACTACTGGGCGTGCTCGATGAGTTGGAGGAGTACACCCCCGGCGACCCGAGCAGCCTCTACGAACGGGTCGCCCGCGACGTCACCCGCCCCGACGGCACCGCGGTCCGCGCCTGGGTCTACGTGGCCGCCCCCGCCGTGGCGGCCCGCCTCCGCGCCCACGGACGGACGGTCGAGAACGCCGACTGGTCCACCCAACGCTGAGGCTTTGGGCGGCACTTGGGCCCACCTCGCGGTCAGCGGGGCGACATCAACCCCCACCGCCGCTACCGCGCCGCCGCGGCGGCCAACGCCCGCCCCACCCCCGCTTCCCTCTTCCCCAGGAACTGCGGGTCCGGCGTGAACACCGAGTCCAGCCACGCCTTCCCCGCCGCCAGCACCTCGCGCGAACTCCCGTAGTACCAGGTCACGTTGTGCGAGTCGCCCCGCGCGCTCACGCCGTACGAACGCACCCCCGCCGCGTCGCACAGGGCCACCGCCCGCCGGATGTGGAACCCCTGGCTGACCAGCACCGCCCGGTCCACCCCGAAGATCCGCCGGGCCCGCGCGCACGAGTCCCAGGTGTCGAAACCGGCGTAGTCGCTCACGATCCGCCCGGCCGGCACCCCGTGGGCGGTCAGATACGCCCGCATCGCGTCGGGCTCGTCGTAGTCCTTGCGGCTGTTGTCCCCGGTCACCAGGAGCACCTTCACCTTCCCGGCCCGGTACAGCCCCGCCGCCGTGTCGAGCCGGTGGGCGAGGTACGGCGAGGGCTCTCCGTTCCACAGCCCGGCCCCGAAGACGATGGCGACGTCGGCGCGCGGCACGTCCGCGGCGGTCCGCAGCCGCCCGTCCGCCGCCGTGAACATCCACGCGGCGGGCAGCAGCGCCAGCGCGCACCCCGCCATCACCACCTGCACGGCCCGCCGCCGCCCCCTACGGGTACGGGGCAGCCGGAGCCACCCGGGACGCCGGGGACGCCGGAGACGAGCGATGGACGGGCGCGGCAGGCGCATGGGCGGGGTCCCCCGGGGTGCGTCGTACAGTGGAGTGAAAAGTGGTGCGAGAGCCGGTGTGCGAACTGGTGTGACCATCGGCAAAGATGCCGGTGTCGCCAGTGGGGACGCGGTGGACGCACGTCCGGTTCGCGCCGGCGCGCACGAGGGGCACCACCGTTCGCCCGCACGCCCCCGGGGCCTTCCCTCACACCCCCCACCCCGCCACCGTGAACCCCCCGAAAAGACCCGTGACGGGTCACGCAACGGCAAGGCAACCTCGGGCGGTCAGGATCGCACCATGACGGCGTCGTATCCGCCTCGCACCGAGCCCACGGAGCCCTTACGGTCCGCGGAGTCCTCGTCCGGCCCTGGCAGCCACCGGCTGAGGGGCGCCACCTCGACAGTACGGGCGCACACATGAACCGGATCCCCAGCGACCAGCGCCGGCCCGCCCTGGTCCTCGTCGCGCACGGCAGCCGCGACCCGCGCGCCCTGGCCACCGTACGGACGCTGCTCAACCGGATCCGCGCGCTGCGCCCGCACCTGTCGGTCCACCTGGGCCACATCGAACTCAACGAGCCGCTGCTCCCCGACACCCTCGCGGCCCTCGGGAACACCCCCTCGGTACTGGTCCCGCTGCTGTTCAGCCGCGGCTACCACGTCAAGAAGGACATCCCCGAGGCCGCTGCCGCCGCGGGCCCCCACGCGCGCGTGGCCGCTCCGCTGGGCCCGCACCCCCTCCTCGTGGAGGCCCTGCACACCAGGCTCGTGGAGGCGGGCTGGCGCGACCCGTCGACCGAGTCCGAACGCCGAACCACTGCCGTCATCCTGGCCGCCGCGGGCTCCAGCGACCCCGACTCCGCCGTCGACACCCACCACACGGCCCGCCTCCTCGCGGCCCGCCTGGGCGTCCCCGTCCTCCCGGCCTACGCCTCGGCCGCCACCCCCACGGTCCCCGAAGCGATCCGCTCCCTCACGTCCCAGGGCCGCCCCGACATAGCCCTGTCCGCCTGCTTCACGGCCCCCGGCCGCTTCCACACCGAGAGCACCCAGGCAGCCCCCGGCATAGCAGCGGCCCCCTTGGGCGCCCACGACGCGATGGCACGCCTGGTCCTGCACCGCTACGACGAGGCGCAGGGAACGAGGGCAAGCACACAGGTACTGCAACTGACGTCAGCTTGAAACGTAAGTGGGACGACAGCGCCCTGAAAGGGGCGCGGGGAACTGCGCGACCAGCCACACACGGCCCGCACCCGCGCACAAAGAGACGAAGGCAGACGCGCAGGCGCACAACGCACACCCCAATTGTCAGACCCTCCCCGTACTGTCGAAACATGGCAGGCACAAACCACCCCCCCGGCTACGACCCGACGTCAGTCGCCCGTTTCGCCCCCGAACCGGACAAACGCCCCGGCCGCACCGCCTTCCAACGCGACCGCGCACGCGTACTGCACTCCTCCGCCCTGCGCCGCCTCGCGGGCAAGACCCAGGTGGTCACCCCGGGCACCCGCACCCCGGAGTGGGACGCCAGCCCCCGCACCCGGCTCACCCACTCCCTGGAGTGCGCCCAGGTCGGCCGGGAACTGGGCGCCGCCCTCGGCTGCGACCCCGACCTGGTCGAGGCCGCCTGCCTCTCCCACGACCTGGGGCACCCCCCGTTCGGCCACAACGGCGAACAGGCGCTCAACGAGTTCGCCGAGGACTGCGGCGGCTTCGAGGGCAACGCCCAGTCCCTGCGCCTGCTGACCCGTATCGAGCCGAAGCGGTTCGTCCGGGAGCCGGGCGCGAACGGCCCCGCGCGCGTGGACGGCCCCCCGGAGACGGCGGGCGGCCTGGTCAGCGTCGGCCTGAACCTCACGCGCGCGGCCCTGGACGCCGCCACCAAGTACCCCTGGCCGCGCGCCGCCCACCCCACCGACCCGGGGTCGCGCAAGTTCGGGGTCTACGACGACGACCGCCCCGTCTTCGACTGGGTCCGCAAGGAGTCCCCGGACCACCGCACCTGCTTCGAGGCCCAGGTCATGGACTGGTCCGACGACGTGGCGTACTCGGTGCACGACTTCGAGGACGGCCTGCACGCGGGCCACATCGACCCCGGCTGCCTGCACGCCGAACCCGAACGCCGCGAGGTCTTCGCCGTGGCCCTGGGCCGGTACGTCCCCGCCGACACCGACCCCGCCGAACTCGCCGAGGCCCTGGACCGCCTCCTGGCCCAGGAGTGGTGGCCGAGCGGCTACGACGGCTCCGCGCCCGCCCAGGCCCGCCTCAAGGACACCACCAGCCAGCTCATCGGCCGCTTCTGCCTGGCCGCCGAGGGCGCGACGAGGGTGGCGTACGGCAGCGGCCGTCTGACCCGTTACGGCGCCGAACTCGTCGTCCCGCGCGCGGCCCGTCACGAGTGCGCGGTCCTCAAGGCGGTCGCCGACCGTTACGTCATGCAGCGCGCCGAACAGGAGCAACTCCGCGCCGACCAGCGGGTGATCGTCGCCGAACTGGCCAAGGCGCTCACCGCGCGTGCGCCCGAGCACCTGGACCCGCAGTTCCGCGCCCTGTTCGACACGGCCGCGGACGACCGGGCCCGCAAGCGCGTGATCGTCGACCAGATAGCGTCCCTGACCGACGCCTCGGCGCGCTCGCTGCACGAGCGGCTGACGACAGGCGACTGACCGGCGGCCCACCGGGCATACGCCCCGTCTGACCGACACCCCTCTGTGACCCTGTGTGGCCTGATCGGGCCACGACCCCTTCCCGCATCACGCTCCGTGTAGGACGCTCGCATGGGGCGACATCCATCCTCTCCAGGAGGCATCAAGTGGTCGACGCGGACCAGACGTTCGTCATCGTCGGAGGAGGTCTCGCCGGCGCGAAGGCGGCCGAGACGCTCCGGTCGGAGGGTTTCAGCGGCCGGGTGATACTGATCTGCGACGAGCGGGACCATCCCTACGAACGCCCGCCGCTGTCGAAGGGCTACCTCCTCGGTAAGGAGGAGCGCGACAGCGTCTTCGTGCACGAACCCGCCTGGTACGCGCGCAACGACGTCGAACTGCACCTCGGCCAGACGGTCGTCGCGATCGACCGCACCGCGAAGACCGTCCGCTACGGCGACGACGGCACGGTCGTCCGCTACGACAAGCTGCTCATCGCCACCGGTGCCGAACCCCGCCGCCTGGACGTCCCCGGCACCGACCTGCTCGGCGTGCACCACCTGCGCCGCCTCGCCCACGCCGAACGCCTCAAGGGCGTCCTCGCCTCGCTCGGCCGGGACAACGGCCACCTCGTGATCGCGGGCGGCGGTTGGATCGGCCTGGAGGTCGCGGCGGCGGCCCGCGAGTACGGCGCCGAGGTCACCGTCGTCGAACCCGAACCGACCCCGCTGCACGGCGTGCTCGGCCCCGAACTCGGCGGCCTCTTCGCCGACCTGCACCGCGAGCACGGCGTCCGCTTCCACTTCGGCGCCCGCCTCACCGAGATCACCGGCCAGGACGGCATGGTCCTGGCCGCCCGCACCGACGACGGCGAGGAGCACCTCGCGCACGACGTCCTCGCCGCGATCGGCGCGGCACCGCGCGTGGCTCTCGCGGAGGCGGCGGGGCTGGAGCTGGCCCACCGCTCCCGGGGCGGCGGCATCATGGTCGACGAGCAACTGCGGACGTCCGACCCCGACATCTACGCGGCCGGCGACGTCGCGCGCCTGCGGCACCCGCTCTTCGGCCGCCTCCGCGTCGAACACTGGGCCAACGCCCTCAACGGCGGGCCGGTCGCCGCGCGGGCGATGCTCGGGCAGGACGTGACGTACGACCGGGTGCCGTACTTCTTCTCCGACCAGTACGACCTCGGGATGGAGTACAGCGGTTGGGCGCCGCCGGGTGCGTATGACCACGTAGTGGTCCGTGGGGACGCCGGGAAGCGGGAGTTCGTCGCCTTCTGGGTGAAGGAGGGGCAGGTGCTGGCCGGGATGAACGTGAACGTGTGGGACGTGACGGAACCGATCCAGCGGTTGATCAAGGAGCGGGTGGTCGTGGACACGGAGGCGTTGGCCGATCCGCATGTGCCGCTGGAGGAACTGATCGCCTAGGCGCCCGCACAGCGGCTGCCGCCGGACTCCGGCTGTCGGTCCGGCCCCGTAGAATCCCCCTGTGGCTGGACGGATCAACGACGAGGACGTGAAGGCGGTTCGGGACGCGGTCCCGATCGACGCCGTGGTGTCCGAGTACCTCCAGTTGCGCAACGCGGGCGGTGGGAACCTCAAGGGGCTCTGCCCGTTCCACGACGAGAAGTCGCCGTCCTTCCAGGTCAGCCCGAGCAAGGGGCTCTTCCACTGCTTCGGCTGTCAGGAGGGCGGCGACACCATCACGTTCGTGATGAAGGTCGACCACCTCTCCTTCTCCGAGGCGGTCGAGCGGCTCGCCGGCCAGGCCGGCATCACGCTGCGGTACGAGGAGGGCGGCTACAACCCCTCCCACCAGCGCGGCGAACGCATCCGCCTGGTCGAGGCGCACAAGATCGCCGCCGAGTGGTACGCCGAGCAGCTCGCCGTCAGCCCGGAGGCGGACACCGGGCGGATCTTCCTCGCCGAACGCGGCTTCGACCAGGCCGCCGCCGTCCACTTCGGCGTCGGCTACAGCCCCCAGGGCTGGGACCACCTCACCCGCTTCCTGCGCGGCAAGGGCTTCACCGACCGGGAGTTGGTCCAGTCCGGCATCTCACAGGAGGGCCGCCGCGGCCCCATCGACCGCTTCCGCGGCCGGCTGATGTGGCCGATCCGGGACATCGGCGGCGAGGTCGTCGGCTTCGGCGCCCGCAAGCTGTACGAGTCCGACAACGGCCCCAAGTACCTGAACACGCCCGAGACGCCGATCTACAAGAAGTCCCAGGTCCTGTACGGCATCGACCTCGCCAAGAAGGACATCGCGAAGTCCAGCCGCGCGGTCGTCGTCGAGGGCTACACCGACGTCATGGCCTGCCATCTCGCGGGCGTGACGACCGCGATCGCCACCTGCGGCACGTCGTTCGGCACCGACCACATCAAGATCCTGCGCCGCCTGCTCATGGACAACGGCAGCGCGCGCGTGATCTTCACCTTCGACGGCGACGCGGCCGGCCAGAACGCGGCCCTGCGCGCCTTCGAGGACGACCAGAAGTTCGCCGCCGAGACGTACATCGCGATTGCGCCCGACGGCATGGACCCCTGCGAACTGCGCCTGGCCAAGGGCGACGAGGCGGTCGCCGACCTCGTCCAGCCGCGCACCCCGCTGTTCAAGTTCGCCCTCCAGCAGATCGTCCGCCGCTACGACCTGGACACCCCCGGCGGCCGGGCGGCGGCCCTGGACGAGGCGGCCCCGGTCGCCGCCCGGATCAAGGAACGCACCGCGCGCCGCGAGATGGCCGTGGAACTGGCGGGCCTGGTGGGCATCCTGGACCAGGAGTTCGTGGTGGACCGGGTCGGTTTCCTGCACCGGCGCAATGCCGGTCAGGGCGGACCGGGCGGCGGCTCGGGCCAGGGGGCCCGCTCCACCCGTGAGCTGGAGCCCCAGGGCGGCGGGCGCCCCTTCGCGGGCCCGCCCCTGACCCTGCGCAACCCGGCGGCGAAGACCGAACGCGAACTGCTCAAACTCGCCCTCCAGCGCCCGGACCTGGTCGCCCCGGCCTTCGACGCGTTCGAGGTCGACGAGTTCACGACGTCGCAGTACGCCGCCGTCCGCCAGGTCATCGTCGACGCGGGCGGCGCCGAGTACGGCGCCATGGACCCGCAGGACTACCTGGTCCAGGCGCGCGAGGCGGCCCCGGACGACGCGGTCCGCGCGATGGTCACCGAACTGGCCGTCGAACCGATCATGCGCCGCACGGTCGACGAGATGTACGCGGGCCTCCAGCTGGTCACGGTCCGCCGCCGCGCGGTGGAACGCCGTATCCGCGACGTCCAGTCGACCTTCACCCGCCTCGCCGCCGAGGGCGACCTGCCGGCCCTGGCGGCCGTCCAGAACGAGCTGTGGGTGCTCCAGCAGTACGACCAGGCGTTGCGCGAGCGGGGCGCGGCGGCGCTGTGACCGGCCGCCCGTAGGGGCCCCGCCGCACACCCGCCAGGCATAACCACCCAGTCACGAGCCGGATTCAAAAAGTCACCGCACGCCCCTCGTGGCGGCGATGTGTCTTACCCCACACTGGGGTGCGGTGCCTGAGTCCCCGGAGCGCGGCCGGCCTGCTTCTCGCGGGTCCCTCACCCCCGCCGTTCCGCTCAATGACTACGGGATGGCCGACGGAGCAGCCGTCGGCGACATCCCCGACGTACCGCTGCCGCACGCCTCAGCAGCGACATTCCTGGAGGTCGCCCCCGTGCAGACCCAGACCCTCACCCAGAACGGGATGCCCCGTACCGACGCTCCCCGTCAGGCCGCCCCCGCGACCCCCGCGGACGCCGCCGAAGACGCCGACGACACCGCGGACATGGAGGCCACCGGTGCCGTCACCGCCGCCGCCGTGACCCCCGCGGCGCCCGGGACCGACCTCATCGGCCAGGTCCCGCCCCAGAGCCGCCTCGCGCACCACCCGGAGGCCCCGGAGGCCCCGGAAACAGCGGAGGGCCCGCCCGAGGCCGACGAGGAGCCCGAGCCCGTCGAGGCCGTCGTCGTCACCCGCCTCACCGACCCCATGGACGCGGCCGAACCCGTCGAACCCCTCCGCACCCCCCGCACCCGCACCCGTACCGAGAGCGCGAGCCCCTCCTCCGACCTGTTCCGGCAGTACCTGCGCGAGATCGGCCGCATCCCGCTGCTCACCGCGGCCGAGGAGGTCGAACTCGCCCGCCGGGTCGAAGCCGGTCTCTTCGCCGAGGAGAAGCTCAGCTCCACCCCCGACCTGGGCTCCCAACTCGCCTCCGACCTCGACAAGTTGGTGGTCATGGGGCGGATGGCCAAGCGGCGGCTGATCGAGGCCAACCTGCGGCTGGTCGTCTCCGTCGCCAAGCGGTACGTGGGGCGCGGGCTGACCATGCTCGACCTCGTCCAGGAGGGAAACCTCGGGCTGATCAGGGCAGTTGAGAAGTTCGACTACGCCCGCGGCTACAAGTTCTCGACGTACGCCACCTGGTGGATCCGCCAGGCCATGTCCCGAGCCCTCGCCGACCAGGCCCGCACCATCCGAGTCCCGGTCCACGTCGTCGAGTTGATCAACCGGGTCGTGCGCGTCCAGCGCCGGATGCTCCAGGAACGCGGCTACGAGCCCAGCCCCGAAGAGGTCGCCGCCCACCTCGACCTGCTCCCCGAACGCGTCAGCGAAGTGCTGCGCCTGGCGCAGGAACCGGTCTCGCTGCACGCACCGGTCGGCGAGGAGGACGACGTGGCCCTCGGCGACCTCATCGAGGACGGCGACGCCGCCAGCCCCGTCGAATCGGCCGCCTTCCTGCTGCTGCGCGAGCACCTGGAGGCGGTCCTGTCCACCCTCGGCGAGCGCGAACGCAAGGTCGTCCAGCTCCGCTACGGCCTCGCCGACGGCCGCCCCCGCACCCTGGAGGAGATCGGCCGCATCTTCGGCGTCACGCGGGAACGCATACGCCAGATCGAGTCCAAGACCCTCAACAAGCTGCGGGACCACGCGTTCGCGGACCAGCTGCGGGGCTACCTGGACTGAGCCGGGGCCGCCCACCACGTTCGGCGAACGGCCCCAGACCCGGTTTCAAGTCCCGTACGCCTCAGTCGACTTCCGCCACCGCCTGCGCGAACTGGGCCTTGTACAGCCGTGCGTACGCGCCGTCCGACGTCAACAGGTCCTGGTGGGTGCCCTGTTCGACGATCGAGCCGTTCTCCATGACCAGGATCGTGTCCGCGTCCCGGATGGTGGAGAGCCGGTGCGCGATCACGAACGACGTGCGCCCGTGCGCGAGTTTGGCCATCGCCTTCTGGATCAGCACCTCCGTACGGGTGTCGACCGAACTCGTCGCCTCGTCGAGCACGAGGATCACCGGGTCGGACAGGAACGCCCGCGCGATGGTGATGAGTTGCTTCTCACCGGCGCTCACCCCCGTGCCCTCGTCGTCGATCACCGTGTCGTACCCCTCGGGCAGGGTGCGGATGAACCGGTCCGCGAGCGCGGCCCGGGCCGCCTCCTCGATGTCCCCGCGGGTGACCTTGCGGGCGGCGCCGTACGCGATGTTCTCCGCGATGGTGCCGCCGAACAGCCAGGTGTCCTGGAGCACCATGCCGATGCCGGCCCGGAGTTCGTCGCGGGTCATGGTCGCGATGTCGACGCCGTCCAGGGTGATCCGGCCGCCCGTGACCTCGTAGAACCGCATGAGGAGGTTGACCAGGGTGGTCTTCCCGGCGCCCGTCGGGCCGACGATCGCGACGGTCTGCCCCGGTTCCACCTTCAGGGAGAGGTCCTCGATCAGCGGCTTGTCGGGGTCGTAGCGGAAGGACACGTTCTCCAGCGCGACCCGCCCGCGCAGCTCGTCCGGCTTCACACCCGGGACCGGGTCGCTCTCCTGCTCGTCCGCGTCGAGGAGTTCGAAGATCCGCTCGGCGGAGGCGACCCCGGACTGCACCATGTTCGCCATCGACGCGACCTGCGTGAGCGGCATCGAGAACTGCCGCGAGTACTGGATGAACGCCTGCACGTCACCGATGGACAGCGCGCCCGAGGCGACCCGCAGCCCGCCGACGACCGCGACCAGCACGTAGTTGAGGTTCGACACGAACATCATCAGCGGCTGCATGACACCGGAGTTGAACTGGGCCTTGAACCCGGCCTGGTACAACCGCTCGTTCTCCTCGGCGAACTGCTGCGCCGACTGCTCCTGCCGCCCGAAGACCTTCACCAGGGTGTGCCCGGTGTACATCTCCTCGATGTGCGCGTTGAGTTTGCCGGTCGTACGCCACTGCTGCACGAAGTGCGGCTGCGAGCGCTTGCCGATCCGCTTGGACACGTAGAACGACAGCGGCACCGTCACCAGCGCCACCAGCGCGAGCAGCCACGACACGTAGAACATCATCACCAGCACGCCGATGATGGTCAGCGTCGAGTTGACCAGCTGGCCCATCGACTGCTGGAGGGTCTGCTGGATGTTGTCGATGTCGTTCGTCGCCCGGCTGAGGATCTCGCCGCGGCGCGCCTTGTCGTAGTACGACAGCGGCAGCCGCGACAGCTTCGACTGGATGCTCTCGCGCATCCGGTAGACCGTCCGGTTGATGGCGATGTTGGACAGCCGGGTGGCCGCCGCCATCAGCAGCCCGGAGAGCAGGAACGCGCCCAGGGCGATCAGCAGGATGTGCCCGACGGCGGTGAAGTCGATGCCCTTGCCGGGCGTGAAGTCGGTGCCGGAGAGCATGTCGGCGGCGCTGCCCTGGCCGTTGGCCCGCATCCGCGAGAGGACCTCGGCTTTGGTCGAACCGGCGGGCAGGTCCTTGCCGATGATCCCGGCGAAGATGTGGTCGGTGGCCTCGCCGAGGATCTTCGGCCCGACGACCGAGAGCCCCACGCTCAGCGCCCCGCACAGCAGCATCAGCAGCATCACGGCCCGCTCGGGCCGGAACAGGGCGACCAGCCGCTTGGCCGACGACTTGAAGTCGGTGGTCTGCTGGCCGGGTCCGCCGCCGGCCATCATCCGTGCCATGGGTGGGCCGGCCATCAGGCAGCCTCCGCTTCCGTGAGCTGGGAGAGCACGATCTCGCGGTAGGTCTCGTTGCCCGCCATCAGCTCGTGATGGCGTCCGGTGCCCACGACCCGGCCCTCGTCCAGGACGACGATCCGGTCGGCGTCCCGGATGGTCGCCACGCGCTGCGCGACGATCACGACGGTCGCGCTCGCCGTCTCCCGGGCCAGGGCGGCGCGCAGGGCCGCGTCGGTGGCGTAGTCGAGGGCGGAGAAGGAGTCGTCGAAGAGGTAGATCTCCGGCCGCTGTACCAGGGTGCGCGCAATCGCGAGCCGCTGCCGCTGCCCGCCGGACACGTTGGTGCCGCCCTGCGCGATGGGGGAGTCAAGACCGTTCTCCAGCCCCGCCACGAACGCCTTGGCCTGCGCCACCTCCAGCGCGTGCCACAGCTCCTCGTCGGTCGCGTCCGGATTGCCGTAGCGCAGGTTGGTGGCGACGGTCCCGTTGAAGAGGTACGGCTTCTGCGGCACCAACCCCACGGTCTTCGCGAGCAGTTCGGGCCCGATCTCCCGCACGTCGACGCCCCCCACGAGCACTTCGCCCTCGGTGACGTCGAACAGCCGCGGGACCAGGCCGAGCAGCGTCGACTTGCCGCTGCCGGTGGACCCGATGACGGCGGTGGTCAGCCCCGGCCGGGCGACCAGGTCGACGGCCTTGAGCACCGGCTCCTCGGCACCCGGGTACCGGAACCCGGCACTCCGGATCTCCAGATGCCCGTGCGTCCGCAGCTGTGAGACGGAGGCATCGGCGGCCGGAGGAACCACACTGCTGGAGGTGTCGAGAACCTCCTGGATGCGCTCGGCGCACACCTCCGCGCGCGGCACCATCATGAACATGAAGGTGGCCATCATCACGGACATCACGATCTGCATCAGATAGGCCAGGAAGGCGGTGAGGTCACCGATCGCCATCCCGCCACTGTTGATCCGGTGCGCGCCGAACCACACCACCGCGATCGACGACAGGTTCACCACCGTCATGACCAGCGGGAACATCAGCGCGAGCGTGCGGCCGGTGGCCAGCGACATCTCGGTGAGGTCCTCGTTCGACTTCCGGAAGCGGTCCTTCTCGTACTCGTCCCGGACGAAGGCGCGGATCACGCGGTTGCCGGTGATCTGCTCGCGCAGCACCCGGTTGACCGTGTCCAGCCGCGTCTGCATCGAACGGAACAGCGGCCGCAGATGCCGTACGAGCAGCGTCACACCGATGCCGAGGGTCGGGACGACGGCGACGAGCACCCCCGACAGCGGCACGTCCAGGCTGAGCGCCATCACGATGCCACCCACGCACATGATCGGCGCCGACGCCATCAGGGTGAACGTCATCAGGGCGAGCATCTGCACCTGCTGGACGTCGTTGGTCGTCCGGGTGATCAGCGACGGCGCCCCGAAGTGGCCGACCTCGCGCGCGGAGAACGACTGCACCCGGTCGAACACCCCGGCCCGCATGTCCCGGCCGAGCGCGGAGGCGGTGCGGGCGCCGTAGTAGACGGCCCCCATGTTGCACACGACCTGCGCCAGCGAGACGCCGACCATCAGGGCGCCGAAGAGCAGGATGTACTGGGTGTCGCCTTTGACGACGCCGTTGTCGATGATGTGCGCGTTGAGGGTGGGCAGATAGAGCGCGGCGCACGTCTGCAGGAACTGCAGCAGCACCAGGAGTCCGATGGGTTTCTTGTAGGGCCGCATATGGGCCCGCAGAAGTCGTATGAGCACGCCAGTCTCTCGGGGTCGTCGGCGGAGGGGCGGTCAACAGGGCGGGGCGTGTACGGGGCGTGGGCAGCCGGTCGTGGACCGGTCACGGGCAGGTCACGGGCAGGGTGTGGACGGGGCGCGGGCAGGGGTGACGGTGCACCACTCCCTATCGTCGGACACTCGGCCCCTGTTACCCCAGCGGATTTAGCCGAGAGCGGGCAAAAGTCGGGGGCGGGATCCACCCTGGGGTCTAGGCCGATGGTGGCACGGCAGGGCGCGCAGGGGCGCGGCGGGTGCGGGTCCGGTGGTGCGGGAGGGGGCGGGGGCTTCGGCCGACCGGACACGGAAGGCGCAGGGAGGCTTCGGCCGACCGGATCCGGAAGCCGCAGCCCAGGCAGGCAGGATGCCGATCAGATGCTGCCGATTCCTGCCGGGTGTGATCAGGTGCGGAAGGCGCCCGGGTGGGTCTGCTCCCGTACGGACACGTACTGCTGGCGTACGGCCTGGCCGACCGCGAGGTCCTCGCCCGGGTCGAGCACCTGGGCGACGGCGCCCTGCCAGGCGGGCGGGGTGCGCGGGTCGAGGGTGCCCTGGGAGACGCCGAGCGCCCAGGCGGCCTGCCGGGCGGCGCCGATCGCGGCGTAGTCGGCGGGCTGCGGCACGACGACCTGCACGCCGAAGAGCGCGGGCGCCGCGGCCTGCACGGCGGGCAGTTCGGCGGCGGCGCCGAGGAGGAAGATCCGCCGGACGTCGACGCCACGCCCGCGCAGCACGTCGAGCGCGTCGGCGAGCCCGCACAGCATGCCCTCGAAGGCGGCACGCGCGAGGTGCTCGGGCTTCATGGACTCGCGCCGCAGCCCGGCGAGGGTGCCCGCGGTGTGCGGCAGACTCGGCGTCCGCTCGCCCTCCAGATAGGGCAGCAGTACGAGCCCGTGCGACCCGGGGGTCGACTTCATGGCCAGCTCGGAGAGGGCTTCGAGATCGGCGAGCCCGAGCAGTTCGGCGGCACCGCGCAGGGTGCGTACGGCGTTGAGGGTGGTGACGACGGGCAGGTGCATGCCGGTGGCGTCGGCGAGGGAGGTGATCATCCCGGAGGGGTCGACGAGCGGCTCGGGGTGGATGGCCATGACGGACCCGGAGGCCCCGAGCGAGACGACGGCGTCGCCGAGCCCCATGCCCAGCCCCAGCGCGGCGGCCATGGTCTCCCCGGTCCCGGCGGAGATGAGCAGCCCCTCGGGGGTGGTCCCGGCGGCCTCGGAGGGCCCGATGACCTCCGGCAGCATCACCTGGTGCCCGAGCGCGAGTTCGACGAGATCGGAACGGTAGGACCCGGTGACGGCGGACCAGTACCCGGTCCCGGAGGCGCCCCCGCGGTCGGTGGTCCGCCGCACGGGCCGCCCGAGGAGCTGCCAGACGAGCCAGTCGTGGGCCTGCATGAGGACGGCGGCGCGCAGGGCGTTGTCGGGTTCGTTCTTGGCGAGCCAGCGGAGCTTGGTGACGGGCAGGGGAGCCTGCGGAACCGTACCGACCGCTTCGGCCCACGCCTGCCGCCCGCCGAGGGCGTCGACGAGATCGGCGGCGGCCACCTGGGCACGCTTGTCACTGCCGACGAGGGCGGGCCGTACGGTGTTGCCCTGCGCGTCGAGGGCGATCAGCGCGTTCTGCTGCGCGGACACCCCGATGGCCTGCACACCTTCGAGGAGCCCACCGCTCGCGGCCTCGCCCAGGGACAGCAGCCACGCCTGCGGATCGACATCGGAAGGACGGCCGCCGCCCTCGGACGAGTCCATCGGGTGCGGCGCGTAACCCTGCCTGAGCACGGCCCCCGTGTCCGTGTCACACACGACGATGCGAGTGAATTCGGGTGAACTGTCCAACCCGGCGACTATCCCCATGGCGGAAATTGTGCCGTACGGGCGGAGGGGCTCGTACCGGTGTGGGGAGTGGTGGGGCGGGGGGGGCCCGGCCGGGCGGGCGCGGCCAGGCGTCGTGGGCGACGGCTGAGGGGCCGCTGTTCAGGTGTTACTGGTGCCCCAGTCGTCCTCGGCCTCGGCGGTGGTGCCGTCCGCGTCCCGCCGGCGCAGGGACCGCACGCGCTCGGCGACGGAGCCGGGGAAGGAGTCGGGCAGCCGGTCACCGACCTTGTCGCTGACGGCCTGGTACGCCTTCCCGGCGAACTGGCGCCCCTGAAGCGCGGCCGACTCGGCGGTGTTGCGCACCGCGGGGTTCTGGGCGATCTGCCGGGCGGATTTCTTCAACTGCTCGTAGCGCTCGCGCCCGGCCCGTGTGCCCAGGACGTAACCCAGGGCGAGTCCGGCGACGAACGTGAGCCGATAGCGCATGAGGCGACCCTTCTGTGTTGTTGCGTGGTGCGTGCTGCGTGCTGCGTGTGGGGGGTCCTGATGGTGCGGTGGTCCCGGTGGTGCGGTGGTCCCTGCGGGACGGTGGGTACTGCGGGGCGGTGGGTACTGGGGGGACCCGCCCGGTCCCGCGGACCCGCCCGGTCCCGCGGACCCGCCCGGTCCCGGGGCCCGGGAAGTACGGATTGGCGGAGCACCCCCCTGCTTGCGCTAATGTATGTGTCGCAGCGAGCGAGCGCTTCCTGGCGAATACCCAGGCGGGAACGTTCGATGCAACGAGGCATTCCTCCGTAGCTCAATTGGCAGAGCAGCCGGCTGTTAACCGGCAGGTTACTGGTTCGAGTCCAGTCGGGGGAGCTTCGATCTTCCGTAGCTCAATTGGCAGAGCAGCCGGCTGTTAACCGGCAGGTTACTGGTTCGAGTCCAGTCGGGAGAGCGCTGAACGAGGACCCCGTTGGGGTCCTTTTTCATGTCCGGAGGAACCGTCGGACCTGCGACGAAGTCCTCAAGGTCGTGAAGCGCGCACGAAGCCGACCATCCGAAGCAGGAGATCGTATGAGCGGCTATGCTGCGGCAGACGGCGCGCACACGTGTACGCGACGCGCCGTACTGGGGCGGTAGCTCAGCCGGTTAGAGCAGCGGACTCATAATCCGTCGGCCGTGGGTTCGAGTCCCACCCGCCCCACCTCTAGCTACGCGGGCAGAAACGATGTGAGCTGGTGTTTTGCCAGTAGCGATGATCAGAGGAAAGGCCCGCCGGACGACTGTCCGACGGGCCCTTGTCCGTTCTGGTCACAGATGTCGGATCCTCCGAGAACTCACCGAGAACGCGGCGTCGGGAATGTGTGACCCGAGGTGTGAACGAGCACGCTCACGCGGCTTGTCCCTCTGAGGTGTCGGTCTCGACGACGCGGAGACGGGGCTTCTGCCCGTTGCGCGGGACGATCGCGACGGCGGCCTCGGCGGCGGCCCGGGAGAGGGCCGGGACGACGCTGGTGTAGGTGTCGGCGGTGAGCGTGATGGTGGAGTGGCCGAGCATCTCCTGGACGACCTTGAGGTCGGTTCCCGCGGTCAGGGCGAGGGTGGCGGCTTCGTGGCGGAGATCGTGGAGACGGATGGGCGGCAGCCCGGCCTCCTTGGCAAGGCGGCGGAAGCGCCGGCTGATCCACTCGGGGTGGTAGGTGGAGCCGTCCTCCTCGGTGGTGAAGACACGGCCGGTCTCGGTCCACTTGCCCTTGGCGGTGAGGACCTGCCGCTCCTGGTCCTGCGTCCTCCTCCACTCCACCAGCAGGAGCCGGGTGCTCTCGTCGAGGACGATGGTGCGTTCGCTGTCGGCCTTCGGGGTGTCGGTGTAGGGCTCGTACGAGACGGCGACGATCTGTTCGGTGATGTTGACGAAGCCTTGGTCCAGGTCGACTTCGGTCCAGGGGACGGCGGTGGCTTCGCCGCGGCGCAGTCCGCGGAAGGTGATGAGGTGCCAGAGAGGGAACAGCCGGTCGTCGGCGACGTGGTCGAGGAAGCGACCGACCTGCTCCGGCGTCCAGACCATCACGGGGGAGGGGACGACGCCGGTGCGCTCCCATTCGGCGACGCGGGCGTCGGTCCACATCAGGGCCTTGGGCCGCTTGGGAGAGGGCAGGGAGACGAGCTGTGCCCAGTTGGTGGTGATCAGCCGCTGGCGTACGGCGTTGGTGAGCGCGCTGGACAGCGTGGCGCGGATGCGGTGCTGGGTGGGGACGTTGGTGTCCTTGCGGTACGAGGTCCCTTGGCGGGCCTTGCGGAGCCGGGCGGTGGCGTAGTGCCATTCGGCCTTGAGGCGGGCGCGGAAGGTGCGGATCTCGGCGCGCTTCTGGTAGCCCCCGTGCGGCTTGGGGGCCGCCTTCCACCGGGTGTGGGCCTCGTCGCGCAGTGTCTGAAGCTGGAGGACGCGTAGGCGGTCGGCCTGGCGCTTCTCGTTGGCCTCGCGGATCGTACGGAACATCACGTCGATGTGGTGAGCCCGGAGTTCGGTGAGCTTGATACCGCCGAGGTGGGGGACGAGATGGTTCTCGATGTGCCCGCGGTAGCTGTTGAGCGTGGAGCGCTTCAGCCCGGCCTGGGCTTCCAGCCAGCGGTTCAGGTACTCCTCGACGGTCTCTTTCGAGTTGACGTCGATTCCCTCGCGGGTCGCCTCGTTGAACAGACGCTCGCCCGTGTTCTTCGCCTCGGTCTTGGTGGTGAATCCGCCACGGCGTACGGTCTCGGCGTCCTTTCCCGGGCACGGGATGGAGAAGTAGAAGTACCAGCTGCCGTGTGTGGACTGCTTGAGCCTCGGGCAACGGGTACCGAGGTCACCGATGACCGGGCTGCCGTCCGCGTCCAGGACGGGCTCGCCTTTTCGGTCGACGCGTGGTCCGCGGCAGTTGCATCGCTTGTACGTGCTGACGCTCATGGGTGCGTCCAACCCCCTTCGCATGCCAAAAAGTGCCGGAGCCTAACGGCCTTGTCCGCGCGGTGCCAGGGACTTTAGGCTCCGGCCGGAGCGTGCGGGGGAGACGAGGAGCACCTCTATGTGCGTTCAGGACACGGGAGTTGGACGTGTGAGGGCGGTTGCCCCATGACACGGGACGAACTTCTGTCACTGCCCGTGACGGTGGATGTCGAGACGGCGGGGCGCGCGTTCGGGGTGGGCCGGACGGTGGCCTACCGGATGGTGCGGGACGGGGAGTTCCCGGTGCCGGTGCTGCGGGTGGGGAACAAGTACCGGGTGAGTTCGGCGGAGTTGCGTCGGGTGCTGGGGGTTCCGTCTGACGCCGGGTGAGGCGACAGCGCGGCCGGCCTGACGCTGCACACCGCTGAATCTCCGGTTCCGGTCACTGGGGCCCGCCGGGTGGGTGAAGGCGCCTCTCGGGGGCTCCGGCACCTGCCTGCGGGCGTCCCACATGTTGGGGTGACAATGCTGCGCTTTGGCATACCCTGGCGATGGGAAGCAGGGGGATTGGGCTGGAGACAACATGAGGGCGTACGGCCACGAAACGGATGGCATCACCGCTATTCCAGAGGAGGCCGCCTATCTGGCAGCGGCTGGTGGGCAACTCGTCGACAAGAAGGACAGGAAGACGCTCACGGAAGCCGTGAAGTGGATGACGGCGCATGCGGGTCCGACGGTCTCGGGACGGCCGTGGTCGGCGACGACACTGCGTCGGCGACTCCAGAACCCGGCGATCGCCGGCTTGCGGGAGAACGCCGACGGCGAGCTGGTCCCGGGCCCGGCGGAGCCGTTGATCGACGTAGAGGTGTTCTACGAGCTGAAGGAACTGTTCGAGGAGAACCGGAACCACCAGGGCACCAAGCCCAAGCACGTGCACTACCTGTCCGGTGGCTCGGGAACCTGCGCGGTGTGCAAACAGCCGTTGGTGTCCCGGTCCACGGCGAACGGCGGACGCGGGTATGTCTGCGAGAGCGAGGGCTGCGGCAAGGTGCGGATCTCCGCCGAGCCGCTCGACGAGTACGTCGGTGAGCGCGTCGTCGCCCGGCTGGCGAGTCCGGCACAGCTCAAGCGCCTCGCCGCGATTCGTGACCGGTTCCTGGCGGAAGCCCGGGAAGCGGAGCGGTTCCAGGAAGAACTCCGGGGCCACAAGGAGGAGTTGGCGCGGGCGTACGGTGCGAAGGAGCTGAACCTGAGCGAGTTCAGGGCGGCGAAGACGGCGCTGGAGAAGCGGCGCGGCGAGGCGATGGCGGCTGTACGGCGGGGCAAGGCGCTCGAAGAACTACCGGAGTTGACCCCTCAAGGAGTCGAGACCTGGTGGAACGAGACCGCAGGGCGCGAGCAGCGTCGTAATCTCGTCCAGCTCACCGTGCGGGAGGTGCGGGTCGGACCGGCTACGGTGCGGGGCTCACGGAAGTTCGACGAGGCTCGGTTCGAGATCTTCTGGCGGTAGGGGCCTGGGCCCTTTTCCGCGGTCGGGAACTGGGCAAGCGCGCTCAGGCGCCCACCCAGCTCTCGACTGTTCCCGCACAGGTCAGCCGTCAGAGAATGTGCAGAACGCTCAGGCCAGCCAGGCGAAGACCGCGCCCGCGACCAGGGCTCCCAGCGCCGTACCGGCGATCACCTGGCCGAGGGTGTGGTCGCGCAGGGCGACCCGCGACCAGGCGATCAGCACGACCAGTGGCGAGGCGGCCGCGCACCAGGGGCTGATGCCGATCGTCAGGACGGTGATGGCTCCGGCCGCGACCGACGTGTGCACGCTGATCTTCCAGAACGCCGTGATCGGCAGGATTGCCGCGAGGGTGGCCAGCATCCCCACCACCAGGGCGGTCATCTGGCTGGGGGCGTCCAGCAGGACCATCGAGGTGATCGCTATGCCGACGGACGCCATGATCACGGGTATGAGGTGCAGACGGCGTTCACGCTGCCCGACGTGGCGGTCCTTCCAATGCCCCACCCGGATCCCGTACTTGATGTACGCCACCGGGAGCACAGCGGCGAACACGATGGCGTGCACGGCCCAGGCCAGCCCGGTCAGGATGCTGTCCTGGGCCGCGCCGAGTATGAGGCACACGGCGAGTATGACGTTCTTCGGCTCCAGGCCATCGGTGACGGCGCGGGCGGTGCGGTTCTCGGTGACGGAGATCGTGGTCATGCCGGCTTCCTGGTGGGAGTGGTGGTCTGGGCTTCGAGGACGTCCATGAGCGGGGAGTGGTAGCGGCGGGCGACGCGGCTGAGCCAGGCCGCGGCCGCATCCAGGTCGGTGCTCAGGGTCAGCAGGGGGAGAGCCAGGGGCAGGCCGACGCGGGGCGTGTCGTCGGCGCAGCCGCGGCGGCCGGTGCGCAGACACAGCGCTTGAGCTGCGACCTCGGCGTCGTCGCCCCGAAGTCCGTGTGCATGGGCTGCTTCCCGGGCCTGTCGCGGCAGGTCGGCAGTCACCCACGGCAGAACCTCGAGCGCGGAGTCACTGATGTCGAGGACGCGTTGGTCGAGTCGGTTCCACAGGCCGCGGAGGTCGTAGTGGTCGCGGGTACGGGAGGGGGCCTCCGACAGGACCCGGACGATGGCCTCGGCGGGCAGGACCGAGACCAACTCCTGCCACAGAGGGCGTAGAGCAATCAGCAGGCGCCGACGCTGGACCAATCGGGCCGCCGCCTCCCAGCCCCGGACCGATACCCCGGCGAGAATCAGGCCGATGGACGCGACCTCGATGAAACTGGAGTCCTGGTCGGCGGCCTCGGCCGACAGCGGGTATCGGGCGTCCACCAGGCCGTAGAACAGATAGCTGCCCCGGAAGAAGCAGTACCCGACTCCCGTCCAACAGCCCGCCGACATCAGGTACATGCACGCGCTGAACATCCGCTGTCCGGAGCGTCGTGCGGCCCGGGCGGCCAGTGCGCTCAAGGCTCCGGAGAACGCCAGGGCCAACGCCATTGTGCCGAGGTAGGCGGTCAGATACGCGGACCCGGGCAGGTGGCCCGACTGTGCCCCGATGAAGTCCTTGTCCCCGTCGGGTTCGACGAGGGACGGAGCGGTGAAGGGGAACAGGGCGATGACGGTGGCGACGGCGAGCACTGCGGTGAGGGTGCGTGGCCGCGCGGCCGTCAGCCTCTGCCACCATCGACGGGGACCTGCGTCAGCTGCCACGGAGTCGACCCAGCGCCACAGCAGGACCGAACTGAGTATCACGGCAAGGTGTTTGACCAGTACGGCGAGGTCGTCGACGCCGGTCCACCGGGCGACGTCGCGTTCGACGTAGCCCAGTCGGAGGGTTGCGGCGCAGGTGAGCAGGGCGAGCACGACCCACAGTTCGCGTTGGCCACGAGTGCCGCGGAGGTAGCCGATCCGGGAGAGGCACCAGGCCCAGAGCGGCACGATGGTGCATAAGGCTATGACGTCGTCGTCGATCACGCGGGGATCCCTGTATCTGTCGTCGGAAGCTTCAGAGACTGCGGTGGAGCCGGTCGAGCAGAGGATCGGTTTGTCGGCCGGAGTCGCGTGCCTGGGCACGACGGCGGAGCAGCACGGCGAAGGACTCGGCCTCGTCCTCGCGTTCGGTGTACAGCGGGTCGCGCTGGTGATGCGGAGACCGGGTGCGAACGCCCAGGAGGTCACCGCCGAGGAAGGCCGGGGACAGCCAGGTGAACGTCACCTCCTCCTCGGGAGGCTCCAGACGCGGAGGCGGAGTCCCGCCCGCGGTGGGGAGCACGGGGAGCGGGGGGTGGCCGAGGAGTTGGTGGCCCAGCTCATGGGCGTAGGTATGGACCGCTTGAGCGCCGGTCGTTTCGGGAGCCACCCAGATGTGGTCGGCATCCTCCATCGGCCACCACAGGCCGCACGGCCGCTGGAGGCCGGGCGGGAACGGGTCACGATGCAACACCAAGGGACGGTCGTGGTGGTCGACGGCGGCTCGGTGGAGCGACTCCAACGTCAGCGGATACGGGATGGGAAACCCGTCGAGCGCTTCGGCGCAGCGTCGACGGGCGGAGGGTCTTAACACGAGCGGAGTGCACCGCCCTTGGGAAGATGTGAGTGGCAGTAGGTCACTGAAGATGTCCGGAGGTGTCGGCGGTGTCGATTCGGTTCAGCGGCTTTGCTCGGATCTAGGGCTTCTGCATCTTCTGGAGACCCGTGATGAACTCCATGGCGAGCTTGAGCCCGCGGGAGTCGAGCCGACGGGCACTGCGCGCCAGCATCTGTATCTCCTCGGTCTCCTCTGCCACTTGGCGAGTCACTTCCTCCGTGTGCTTCCAGTGCGCGTCGAGGACCTTGCCCGCCTCGGCGGCCACGGCGTCGTGGGTCTCGCTGCCTTCTTTGAAGGCGTCCAACGGCACCTGGAAGAAGGCCGCGATGTGCGCGACCTTGTCGAACGACGGCTGAGGGCCTCCCGGCGTACGCAGCTTGCGGATCGTTTCGTCGGAGATCACGCGCTTGCCCGCACGTGCGTTGATCGCGGCGGCGACCTCGGGGTTGGTGTACTCCACCCCGTTGCGCGTTGCGGCCGCCGCTTCGAACAGCAGGTTCAGCATCCGGGCGCTGAACGACCACGCGTCTACGGCTGTGCCGTCGGACCCTGTCACGTGCATCCCCCCAGTCGAGACAGTCGTACGCGGCACACGATAGCCGACTGGCACAGATATTTGGTCGCCAACTTCTGGGCTCCCAAAGATTCTTGACATGACGTGAAGGAGATGTGTTGGATTCGTAGTGCAAGCGAGTTGCCTTGCTTCTGTCAAGTACCCCAGGTCTGCACGGCCAGGGTCCGGGTGCTCCGGCGGTGGTGGGTGGACCGCGCCACCCCTGACGATGCGCCACAAAGGGGCCCTGTGATGCGAGTTGCCGACCGGTCGCCTGCTTGGTTACCCGGACCGCCCTGTGGTGTGGATGCCGCGCGCGGGGTGGGTGAGCGTGCCGGTCCCCCGATATTGCCGGTAGGTGGCGACGGGGTTGGGAGTGTCGGATCACAGTGCACTGGAACACAGAGGGTCAATGTGGATGGTCGAGGCGGCGGCGAAGTGTCGGATGCGGAGGAGGCCGCTACGGACCACGCCGGGGCGCCGGAAGTTGAGCCTGCGAGTGGGGAGGATCTGTGGGGCGCGGAGATTCTGAAGGTGCTCATGGGGGCGGATGTGGAACTGGAGGCGGAGTTCCTCGGGTCGACATGTGTCGAGGGAGATGGAGAATATCCCGATTGATTGACTTCCCGGGATAAAAATAACTTGACGCTCAAGATCGATTTGGAATAGTATTTAGCTATCACCTCAAAGGAACCCCTCCTGAGAGATCGAGAGAGCGCAAGGAGTTCATAACGTGAGTACCGAAGAGGCGAGCATCGACGTCATCGCGGTCCCGCTCGCGGAGATCGAACCCAACCCGGATCAGCCCCGTAAGTTCTTCGACGAGGTCAAGCTGGAGGAGCTGGCGGCCCAGTTCCGCTCGGTCGGGCAGTTGCAGCCCATCGTGGTTCGGCCGGCTGGCGACAAGTTCCAGATCGTGATGGGGGAGCGTCGCTGGCGGGCGATGCACCTGGTGGAGGGCGCCACCACCATCGAGGCCAAGATCGTCACCAGCGTGGACGACGAAAAGGCGTTCGTGATGGGCATCTCCGAGAACATCGGCCGGGCGGACATGACCCTCATGGAGGAGGCCCAGGCGTACGCGGACCTGATCGGGTTCGGGTACAAGGCGGAGGGCATCGCGGACATGTTCGGCAAGACGCCCGACTATGTGAAGTGGCGGATGGACCTGCTGAACCTCACCACGGACATCGCGGAGCTGGTCACCGCCGGAAAGATCAAGGCGGACTTCGCCTGGTACCTGTCCCGGCTCTCCCCGGCGAACCAGAAGGCGGCGGTCACTCGGTACATGAAGGGCGACTTCAGGACGGAGACCGACGCCTCGCACTTCGCGCAGGCCCTGCGGATGAAGGAGAACCAGGAGGGCTTCTTCTCCGAGAAGGAACTGTCGGAGAAGGAGAAGGAGGACAAGGCCAAGGAGCGCAAGCAGGTCAGAGGCAAGGTCGACCAGGTCGAGCGGGCCGGTGCCTTACTGGAGGAGCTGGCGCAGCTGACGCCGACGGAGCTGGCCGAACTCTTCGAGGGCGAGGTCGGCAAGCAGCTGGACGCGGTGGAGCGGGTGCGGAGGGCGGCGGCCGAGTCGGTGAAGAAGCTGCGCAAGGCGAAGGCGATGTCGGAGGCGAAGCGGCTGACGGTGCGGCCGGAGCTGGAGGTCGAACCGGAGGCGGTGGAGTCCGGCGACGGCGAGACCGAACCGGAGCCGGTGGAGGGTGACCTCGAGGACGCGGCCGAGGGGCTGGAAGTCGCGGCATGACTTGTTCGTAGGCGGAGTGTGTGACGGCCGGGGCCCGGAGTGGGCCCCGGCCGTCATGTATTTCGGGGGTGGATCGAGTGCGCGCTGTGGGGTGATTGTGGGGCGCAAGTGGGGCGGGGTGCGCGGGTTGTAGGCATAAAGCGACATGGGGAAGAGGTGAAATATTGATATAATTTTATTGACAATTCGTCGATTTTGAGTGGTCCGGGGCGGGGCTGGTGGGGGTCGATGTGATGGAGGAACATGTTCGAACTGTTCACGTACAGGTATCAGGGCTTCGAGCCATCCATGGGTGTGCCCGTGCGCATCACCCTCGGTGCTCCGCGTTGGGTGCTGCCGTATGTGTTGGAGCACCAGGTGCGGGAGGCCGCGCCGAGCCGGGAGTACTTCGGGGTCGCGCGGCCGACGTACGAGGCGGCGTATCTGGCTCAACTGGACCGGTGCGGGGTCGAGTTCTTCGCCTCGCGCTTCCGGGAGATCGCGGCGGCCGGGAGGGATCTGCGCCTGGTGCTGCTGTGCTTCGAGGACCTGTCGGAGCCGGGGCAGTGGTGCCATCGGCGGATGTTCGCCGAGTGGTGGCAGGAGGAGACCGGTGCGAGGGTGAGAGAGCTGGGGCCGCTCGGGCCCGTGTACGAGCAGGGGACGCTGCTGTGACCGGGAAGGTGGAGGGTGTGGAGAAGCGCAAGCTCAACTGGGTCGACATGAAGCGCGAGGACTTCGAGGCCCCGCCCCAGTCGAAGCCGGCGTCTCCGGGGCAACTGGAGTTGTTCGAGCCGGGGCCGGGACGGGGCAGGGCGAAGCCGCGGGTGGGTGCGGACTGTCCGGTCGGGACGCTGAGCCTGCTGGACTTGGTCGGCCCGGACGAAGAGTGAAGGTCGGAGTGGATC
The DNA here is from genome assembly GCA_001298575.1 of Actinobacteria bacterium OK074. Classification (GTDB taxonomy): domain Bacteria; phylum Actinomycetota; class Actinomycetes; order Streptomycetales; family Streptomycetaceae; genus Streptomyces. The sequence continues at coordinate 154,147 of LJCV01000110.1, read as the reverse complement.
GGCTTGGCGGGGTGTCGGTCGGATGCGACGCGTTGGTTCATGGGTGACATGTGTGGTGACAGTTGAGAGTCTGATACGGTTCAGGAGTTGGTGGAGGTGATCTTCCCGATCGCCTTCGCCGCGCGCCGGTAGTGCACCTGGTAGCACGCCCCGCCTCCGGTGGGGAGGAGTCCGTTCGAGTCGGACCCGGCGCTCGGGATGCGTCCGCACGGGTACGTGGTGCGGAGTCGATCAGCCAAGGAACCATCCCCTCCAGGCGTCCCCCGCGCCTCCTGGTTCCCCGGCGGTCCGGCACGGCAGGAATCAGCCCCCTGCGCCTCCGGGCCCGCGTCCTCCTCTCACCAACTCCGCGCAGGGGAGGCAGCGTTGTTCCACGGCTCGATCCCCGCGGACCTCCGCGCGATCATCCATGAGCACGCCGCCACCTGGCGCGGCCGGAGCGAAGACGTCTACGTCGGCTGTTCCGGGAACTTCACCATCGAACGGGCCCTGCACGACTCCGGCTTCCGGCTCCACGGCTGCGACGTACAGCTGTACTCGTCGGCCATCGGCTGGTATTTGGCCGGAGAGCAGGTACCCCTTACGATCCGCCCCGAGTCGGCGGATCAACTTGCCTGGCTGGCACCGTATTTGGACGACCGAGCCGGGACGCTCGCGGTGGTGCTGCTCGGCTCCCGCTTCTTCCAGTGGCTGGGGCGTGACGACCATCCGTACTACGGGCGGATGCTGACGGCCTATCGGAAACAGTTCCCCGTGCTGCACGCGAAGACGGTCGCGAAGATCGAGACGTTGCCGTTGCGGCTGGCCACGTACGCGGCGATGGACGTGAACCAGTGGCTCGCCGAACAGGTCCCGGCCGACGCACCCGTGGTTGCCTTCCCGCCGTTCTACGCGGGGGACTACGAGGGCCAGTTCGCGGCACTCGACAAGCACCTGGAGTGGCCGGCCCCCGAGTACCCGATGCTGGACGACGCGGCGAAGCAGATGCTCACCGACCGCGTCACCGACCGGCCGCACTGGGTGCTCGGACTGCACTTCGATGTCGAAGAACTCCGTGACCACCTGCGCGGCCAGGTGCAGACGGCCAATCGCGGTCTGCCGATCAACGTGTACTCGTCGGTGCCGCGTTCGCGGATCGTGCGGCCCAGCCAGCGGCTTGAGCCGGTACGCGCTCCACGGCTGGCGCCGGGGCGACGCCTCGGCGAGACGCTCACGCTCGCTCCGCTGTCGATGGGGCAGTTCGCGACGCTGCGCTCGCAGTACATGAACCACAACATCCGCCCGGGCACACCGACGATGGCGCTCGCGGTCCTGGTCGACGGGACCGTGGTGGGCGCTTTCGCGTTCTCGACGCCGAAGTTCGACCCGCACAACGTGTACCTGCTCTCGGACTTCCCGGTCGCGCCGACGTCGTACGGACGGCTGGCGAAGCTCGTGCTGTACGCGGCGTTGTCGACGGAGGCACAGTTCCTCGCCCAGCGGACCATGAACACCCGGCTGACCCGGCTGAACACGACGGCGTTCACGCAGCGCCCCGCATCGATGAAGTACCGCGGGCTGCTGCGGCTGAACTCCCGCAAGGACTCCGCCGATCCCGCCCACCGCTACCAGCTCGACTACGGCAGCGAGTTGGGCCGCTGGTCCCTGGCGGACGGGTTCGCGGAGTGGAGGCGCAAGCACGGGCACATCACCGAGGGGCTGGACAAGGAGGAAACAAGCAGGTGACGGCTCAGCCGCTCAAACCCCGCATGAGGGAGGGCGATCCACGCGACCTGACGCTGTTGGACGTCAACGCTCGCTTCATGCGGCACGAACAGTTCCAGCGCCTGGTGACGAACATCCGGGACGACGGGGCGCTCACCTCGACTCCGCTCGTGTGGCACGACGCGGAGTCGGGCCGACGCATCGTCCTGTCCGGCAACCACCGCACCAAGGCCGCGATCGAGGCGGGCCTGGAGCGGATCTGGTGGCTGGAGGTCGCCGAACCCCTGCCGCGGCAACGGCAGATCGCGCTGCAACTCGCCCACAACGCGATCAGCGGCGAGGACGACCCGGCCACCCTCAAGGCGCTGTACGAGGAGTTGGAGGACGTGTCGCTGCGCCTGTACTCCGGCCTCGACGACAAGACCCTCGAACTCCTGGAGGAGGTGAACGTCCCGAGTCTCGCGGAGGCCAATCTGGACTTCGCGACCGTACAGATCGTCTTCCTCCCCGACGAGAAGGAGGCCGCGGAGCAGGCGTTGGAGGCGGCTCGGAAGTCGGCTTCGGTGGATGCCCGTTGGCTCGCTCGCATCGAGCAGTACGAGAGCGTGCTGGATGCCCTCGACACGACGAAGGGCGCGCACAACATCGGCAACGTGGCCGCCGCCTTCGCGATCATCCTCGCGGTCGTCGAACGGCATCTCGGCGAACTCGCCGCGGGTTGGTACGACTTCGACGAGCAGACCGCAACCCGCAAGGGAACGGCTCCCATTGAGACAGTGCTCGCCACGCGCACCATGCCGACCGATGCCGCGGCGGTCGTCCAGCAGGCGATCGACCGGATGGAGCGGGAAGGGGACATCGGGGCCGGACAGCGGTGGCAGGCGCTGGAGTTGTGGGCCGCGGACTACCTGGCGGGTGCGCGGTGAACCTGGCCAAGGACTCCTCTTCGTGGGAACGCACCGTCTCCGTCACGCCGTTGCCCGACTCTGTACGCCGACAGGCGGCCCTGGTCGTCGCGGCACGTTCGACTGGGCCGCGGGACTGCGTCGATCTGCTGGAATCCCTCGGACTGCACGACCCGGCATTGCGCAGAATGGCGCGATGAACGACATCGTGGTGGAAGCCCAGTGGCGAAAGCTCCTGGCTACAGCGGACGGCCCCGACTGGCTGGTGGAGGGTTTCCCCCGACTGGTGAGAGCGGCGTACGCGGAGCCGCGGCTACGGCAGTTGTACCCCTGGACGGGCATGTGGGAACTGCACTTCAGCCGGTGTACACAGTGGCGCCACACCTGGGACATCCCGTACGCCTCTCCTCGGCAGGGCGGTGGCTATCGGGTCGACGGTCCTGGACGCAGCCAGCATGTGGGCGAGGTCGATACCGCTGACGAAGCGATGGCCATGGTGGTTGCACGGCTGCCGCCAGGGTGCGGCCCGGCCTTCACCGGCAACGCGCTGGAACTTGCTCAACACGAAAGGACACAGAACATCGGGTAGGGGAACGACGGGAACATGGTGGACAGCGCCGACGCATGGGAGCGGCAGCCGGGTGAATCGGCTGCCGCGTGGGAGGCGTTCGCCTGCTACCGAGACCTCGGTCTGTCCCGCAGCATCGGCAAGGCCGCGGAACGGCTCGTCAAGTCCCGCACCCTGATCGAGCGTTGGTCGACGGCCCACCGCTGGGTGCTGCGTGTGGAGGCGTGGGACCGCGAGCAGGACCGGGTCTGGCGTGCCGAGCGGTACCAGGCCGCCCGGGACGTCGCCCGCCGGCATGCTCGTCTCGCCTCGGCCGCCCAGTCGAAGATCGTCGCCCAGCTCCAGCAGCTCGACCCGTCCCGGCTCAGCCCGTCGGACGTGATCCGCTGGCTGGAGGTCACCATCCGCATCGAGCGCCAGGCGTACGGCATGGATCTGACCGAAGCCGCGGCCACCGTCGGCTCCACGGGGCCGGAGACGGCGGACGTCTCCGGCCTGACGGACGAGGAGCGCCGCGCCCGGATGGAACAGCTTCGCCGTGAACTCGAAGCCCGTATCGGCACGTTGGGCCAGGACCGCCCGTGATCCTGGACTCGTCGGCTGCGCTGCCGGACCCGGCGGGGATGTCCGACGCCGAACTGCGCGCAGAGATCAGTGCGTTGATCGAGTCCGACACGGCATCGGCGCGCCGCTGGAGCTGTGCTCGCCCCGGCTGCGACGGTCTGCCGCACGAAGGCTGGCTGCATCACCACGCCCGCGCCTCCCAGCGACTCCCCGCGGGGGACTGGGCGGCATGGATGATGCTGACGGGCCGAGGCTGGGGCAAGACGAAGTCGGCCGCCGAGGCCGTACGGGAATGGGCGGCCACGCCGGGCACGATGATCGCGGTCGTCGCGAAGAACGCCACCCTGGTCAAGGAGATCTGCTTCGAATCCCCCAAGTCCGGCCTCCTGGCCGTCCTCCCGCACGACGACGTCCGCCGCTACAGCCCCGGCAACGGCCTGACCACCCTCCGCCTGACCAACGGCTCCGCGATCTACGGCTTCGGCGCGGAGACCCCGGACAACCTGCGGGGCTTCGCCTTCGACAAGGGCTGGCTGGACGAGTACGCCGCATGGAACCGCCACACCGCCCAGTCGGTGTACGACATGTTGTGGTTCTGCCTGCGGGAGGCGCCGAGCCCACAGGTCGTCATCTCCACCACGCCGAAGCCGTTGCCGCACGTGAAGCGCCTCGTCGAGCGCGGCCGCCGCCCGGGTTCCACGGTCGTCCTCACCACCGGCCGCACGGAGGACAACCGGGCCAACCTCTCCGACGCCGCCCTGGCCGAACTCGACGCCGAGTACGGCGGTACGCGTCTGGGCCGCCAGGAGCTGGACGGTGTGCTGCTCGAAGACGTCGAGGGTGCCCTGTGGAAGCAGTGGATGTTCGAGGTCGAGGGTTTCCGCATCGCGCGGGGTGCACTCCCGCCGCTGGACCGCTTGGTCGTTGCCGTCGACCCTGCGGTCACAGCCACGGAGACCGCGGACCTGACGGCCTTCACGGTGGCCGGGCGTTCCTTCCCGCTGGAGCAGATGTACGGCGACCGCCGTCCCCGCGGCTACGTCCTCCACGCCGAGCAGGACCGCCACACGCCGACGGCTGCGATGCGCCGGGCGGCGGCCCTGTACCACCAACACCAGGCCGACTGCGTGGTCATCGAGGCCAACAACGGCGGCGACTACCTCCCGGCTCTGCTCGCCGAGGTCGACCCCACGGTTCCGTGCCGCCTTGTCCACGCCACCCGCGGGAAGCGTGCCCGTGCCGCTCCGGCCGCGATGCTGTACGAGCAGTCCCGCGTCAGCCACGTCGGCTCGCCCCGTACCTTCGCGGTACTGGAGGAGCAGATGACGACGTACGTCGGCGCCTCGGAGGCCGAGGAACAGTCGCCGGACCTGCTCGACTCCTGTGTCTGGGCGCTCACTGATTTGTTTCTCGACGCGTCGGCTCCTGGAACTCCGGCCAAAGCGGCTGATCAGCGTCTGTCTGGGCGCCGATGACTGTCACACTTTGGCGGTGCGGCGAAGGAGCGAACTCGTTCGGCTATTTGGTCACGCCTTGAGGTACAGCCGTTCGGCCTCCAGGATTTTGCTGCCCAGTGGGTTGTCGGAGGACCATGAGTCGGTGATGACGCGACTGGCACCTCGGAGACGTTGCTCTCTGGGCGGCAGTTGAGAGGAGGAAAGCTGCGATGCCATCTGTGTCAACTGGTTCCGGATTTCAGATAGTTGTTCGGGACTGCTCACGTTGCCCTGGCCGGCTGCGTGCCTTTCCAGGTCCTCGTCGATCCCGGACAGGGCTTGTCCGATTGCAGTGAGCGCCTTCCGCAAGGCTGATTCGGGCACTGGGGCTCCAGAAGGTCTTCACCGGGGTCCGGCGCATAAGCCTGCTTTGTCTTGGTCGATCACCCTGTCAAGAAGCGGTTTCGGCAACCCAATCGGCGATGTCCACCAGGATCGGGCCGGTGACCTCGTTGGCCCCGGCAGCGTAGGCGACCCAACGGAATTCGTCGCAGGCGAAGAAGGACTCGCCCCACGTGTCGACCCAGATGCGCACCCTGTCTTCGCCTGTGTGTGTTGAGTCCCACCAGGCCCAGCCGCGGAATTCGGAGTCGGGATCGAACTGGGACAACCACTCCTGGAGATCCCACGCTCCGCCCTTGACCGCTGCCGAGTAATGTTCGATACCACGCCGAGCGAAATCGGAGATCGAGGCCGAAGCGTCGTCGCTGGCGGCGGCGAACCAGTCCGGAAGAGTGTCGATGGGAAGGTCTCCGTCGTCGAATGACGCGGAGACGGCCAGGTCCAGAGCGGCATTCAGCACGGATCGGAGCCTCATGCCGTACTCCTCGACCGGGTTGTCCGTCGTTACATCGAACGTGCACAGGACGGGAGGGGCATCCGACGCTGTCGGCCGGTGTAGCAGCCGGATCTTCTCCTGCTCGATGTCTTCGATTTCATGGAACATGCCAGAGGTTCTCCATGTGCCCTGGTTACGCGATGCGATGCAATCGACGCAGGATCGTCAGCCAGGAATCGTCGGGGTCGTCCCCGGAGATGTCCCGATATCCACTGCCGAACGCTTTGTCGAGCAGGAAATCATCGAAGTCGTCGTTGAACTTCTCGAAGACGTCGCTTTGCCACCATGTCACGCCGGTGTCGGGGAATCCCCAGACTTCAGCAGTCGTCCTGTGAAGAAAAACCGGATCCTCGTTGATCTTCCCGAGGCAGTACCAGTCGTCCCGGTTCAGTTGTACCGGAGTTCCTTCCATCGGATCCGCGTAGAACTGTGAATCAACGGAAACCTTTGCGTCGAAGACGACTACGCGGCCGAAGATCCCCCCGTTTGCCACCCTCAGGAAGTCCGCGTAGTCGGCAGGAACATCAGGGGCGAGAGGGCGCCCGGAGTATCCGGCAGGGACATCGTTCATCATGCCCAGTTCGAAGTCTTCGGCGAGAAGAGAGCGCGCGGCCGCCAAGAGTTCTTCCAGTTCCTGGGAGGTCATTCGGGGCCCTCAATTCTTATCCGTAGGGGAGTGTGGTCGGGAAGGCTTCTTATCTGGGTCCAGATCTGGTTTCCTATGCGCTGATTGGTGAACGCATCCAGGATGTGCAGGTTGGTTGCGGCATCAGGGCCTCCCAACTGCAACTCCCACACATGGTCCGGGTTCATTCTCTGGACGATCCTACTACGCAGTGCTTCCGCGAAGTCCCGGTTGCTCTTCCCGTACTGGTCGAAGACTCGGCGTATGAGATCTCGTTTGTAGTTGTTGGTGATCGAGGCGTCCCGGGCAACCGGGTTGGGCGCCTTGAACAGAACTCCGGCGTCGCTCAGCTTCTGCAACGCATTGGCCTTCATCTTGAATTGCTGTTTCGGCATGCCCTCAAGCCACTGGACGGTGATCTCGGCGGGGCCGCCTTCCGTGCACTGAAGTCCCAGGGGGTCCAGGAAGGACATCGGGTTCGGCACGTACGCGTAGTGGTCCGGCCCCGCCTCCAGCCCCAGAGGGTCCGGGCTGAGATATCGGCCGGTTTCGGGAGCGTAGTAGCGTTGGCAGTTGTAGTGCAGTCCGGTCTCGGTGTCGTGGTACTGGCCGGGGAAACGAAGGGGACAGTCGACGGGCCGTTCCGACGCGGTCGGCGCCGCAACGGACATACCCCACAGGGTGGCGCGGCTGGACCAGGCGATGTTTCCGTCCGGACCGATGAGGTGCGTGGGAGCGCCCACGGTGTCGGTGAGGACCGCGTGGAAGCGGGGTGCGCCGCCGCACGGGGAATCCGTCGTCTGTTGCGCAGCGCGATCGGTCTGGGCGAGCGGCCGGTGCGAGTCGGGGGCGTAGTCCCAGGTGGTGACGGTGCCGTCCGGGCCGGTCTGCTCGGCGACGCGCGACCCGTCCCAGGTGAACCGCACCTCATCGGCGATCACCCCGTCGTCCGACAGCCGCTGCTTGGCCGTACGACGCCCCAACGGGTCGTACTGGTAGCGCCAGTTGACGCCTTCCGGGGAGGTGGCGCGGCTGAGCCGGTTGTCGGTGTTCCACTCGTAGGTCCAGGTACGCCGTCGACCGTCGAGGAGCTTCCGGGAGCTGCGGACGACACGGCCCTCGGCGTCGTAGTGGAAGGTGGTGCGCCCGGAACGGCGCAGTTGGTTGCCGGTGTAGTCGTGCTGTTGGGGGTTGGGGGTGTCGGGCAGCGCCGAGTGCGTGAGGCGTCCGGTGCTGTCGTAGGCGTACGTCTCGCGCCAGTTGTCCGCGTCGACGGTCGTGATACGGCCCGCGGAGTCCAGCGCGAACCGACTTGGCCCTGCGACGAGATCGTTGATCTCCGTTACGTAGCCGTCCGGGCGGTGCGTGTAGCCACGGCTGTGCACCAGGCGTTCGGCGCCTGCCGCGATCTGGGTGACGCGCTGTTCGGTGAGGCGGTCCGCGGCATCCCACGCCTGGGTGAGGGTGGTCCCCTCGCCCAGCCGCCGTGAGGTCTCGCGCCCCGCGGCGTCGTAGGCGAAGGCGAGACTGCCCGCGCCCGTGACCAGTTCGGCGGGCAGGCCCTGCGAGTTGTACGACCAGGTCGACGTGTGGCCGGCCGGAGTGGTGCGGCGCACGCAGCGCCCGAGTGGGTCGTAGGAGTAGTGGGTCGTCCTGCCATTGACGTCTTCGGCGGTCGTACGGCCCGTCCGGTCGCGTTCGAAGGTGACCTCGGCGTCGGCGTTGGCCGCCCGTACGAGATGTCCACTCGGGTCGTAGGCAAAGGTGGTGATCTCGCCTGCGTCACCGCGCTGTTGGGTGACGCGGCCTCTGGGGTCGCGTGTGTAGTGGATCGCCTGGCCCATGCCGTTGGTCCGTACGGCGAGTTGGTCGGCGTCGTCGTAGCCGTACGTCAGGGTGCGGCCGTCGAAGTCCGTTTCCGCGACGAGGCGGCCGGCGGCGTCGTACGTGTAGTCCCAGGAGAGTCCCGCGGGGCTGGTGACCTGGGTCAGCCGTAGTTCGGTGTCGTAGGTGAAGGTGTGCGGAGCGCCGCCGGGATCGGTTCGTGTGTCGGCCAGGCCGAACGGTGCGCGGGAGTAGGAGGTTGAGCTGCCGTTCGCGTCCGTGTGCGACAGGAGTTTTCCGTCCGCGTCCCACGACCAGGTTTCCCGGGTCCCGTCGGGATTCTGGCGCAGAGCGGGTCGGCCCTCGACCGTCCAGGCCAGCCGCACGGCGCGGTCGAGGGGATCGACCGCCTCGACGATCCGGCCGAAGGCGTCTCTGGCGACCCGCGTGGTGTGACCGAGTGCGTCGGTGATCCGCAGCGGGAGGCCGGCCCTGTTGTTGGTGATCCTCCGGGAGTTGCCCAGCGCGTCCGTGACCTCGACCAGGTGACCCAGCCTGTTGTAGCGGTAGCGGGTCTCGGCGCCCATCGGGTCGCGCGTCGTCAGCGGATTGCCCTGGGCGTCGTACTCGTGGACCCAGGTGGCTCGGTTGGGTTCGGTGACCCGGACCGGGAGGTGCAGATCGTTGTACTCCGCCGTGCTGGTGGCGCCGTCGGGAAGTACGACCGACGTGACGTTCCCGGCCTGGTCGTAGGAGTAGCGGGTCGTGTGTCCGAGCGCGTTCGTGGACGCGGTGAGACGGAGCTCCGCATCCCACTCCTGCCGCGTGACGTTGCCGAGGGGGTCGGTTTCGCGGGTGAGGCGGAGGGCGTTGTTGTGTTCGTAGGTGCGGGTGTGGCCGAGGGAGTCGGTGACGTGGGTGGTGCGGGTGGCGGTGTCGTAAGTGAGGGTGGAGGTGAGGGTGTTGCCGGTGCCGGTGGTGGCGACGACGCGGCCGTGGTCGTCGTAGGTGTAGTGGTAGGTGGTGTGGTTGCGGTCGGTCCAGGAGGTGATGCGGCCGTCGGTGTCGTAGGTGTAACTCAGGGGCAGGCCCGAGGAGTTGGTCTCCTCGGCGAGGTGGCCTGCTTCGTTGTAGGTGAAGGTGATGAGGGTGGTACCGGGGGCGTCGGGGGTGGCGGGGTCGAGCAGGCGCAGGCGGGTGATGCGGGAGCGGGCCGGGTTGTGGTCCAGGGCGATGCGGTAACCGCCTGAGTGGACCACGGTGTTGGGGATGTCGCCTTCGGCGTACTCGATGGTGATGCGGTTGCCGTTGCGGTCCTGGATGTGCTGGAGGGGGAGGTCGACGGCGGTGTTGTCGGCGGCGGGGACGGGGTTGTGGAAGACGTGGGTGAGGCCGGTGTCGGGGTCGGTGATACGGAGGGCGCCGTCGGTGGATTCGTCCCAGGCCAGGGTGAGGCGGGAGCCTGAAGTCCAGGGGCGGACGGGGGTGTTGGTGGCCGGGTCCGGGGTGGGGAAGCAGAGACGGGCGCCGTCGGCGGTGGCGTAGATGATGCCTTCGTCGTCGGCCTGGAGGCGCTGGTCGAGGGTGGAGGCCCAGGTGGGGCCGAACCAGCCGCCCCAGCGGTAGGAGGAGATGTGGGTGCGTTCCAGGACCAGGGGCAGGACGCCGGGGAGGTGGGTGTCGGTGCGGGGCAGGGCCATGTCGCCGGTGGCCGTGTCGATGGGGTCCCGGACGAACTTCTTGATCGTGTTGCGGATGGAGGCGGGGAGTTCGTCGAAGCCCGGGCGCAGGGACAGGCGCTCGAAGGCGGCGCAGTCCAGCTTGAACATCTTGGCGAGTTCGGCGAGTTGGGCGGGCTTGAGGGCCTTCAGCCCTTTGCCGAGGGCCTTGCCCAGGACGCCGAACCCGACCCCCAGCACTGCGCCTTCGGTGAGGATGCCGGCGAGCTTGCCCGGGTCCTTGAAGGCGGCGGGGTCTTCCAGGGCGGTGGCGAAGGCGGAGAACTCCATGCCCTGCTTGGCCATCCGGCCTGCCGCCGCGACCGACTTGATCTCCTTGAGGGCCTTCAACGCTCGTTCGATGCCGCGGATGGCTTCGGTGACGGTGCGGATGGCCGTGCCCAGTGCGGTGCCTTCCTCCTCGATGCGGCCGACGAGCGCGACGACCTTGAGGGCGCGTTCGCCGGCCATGAGGGTGGAGGCGACTTCGGAGGCGCCTGCGGTGAGGATGGACAGGGCCAGGCCCGCGATCTCGAACTCGGCTATCTCGGCGAGGATCACGCCGATTTCGGAGAGGAGTTCGTGGGCCTGGTCGGCGAACTGGTCGAGGGCGTCGGCGCCTTCGCGCAGGGAGTGGGCCATCTCGGTGGCCTGTTTGCGAGTTTGCTTCGCACGTTTGTGGAACGCCTTGGCCGTCTTGCCTTCCCAGACGACGTCGGCGAGGGCGCGGTTGGCTGCGTCGGAGGCGTTGTCCAGGCCAGAGGCGAGGTGACGCCATTTCTTGGCGATCTCGCGGACGCCGTCGGGGTCGACGGCCGGGTCGGTGAGGCCGAGGAACTCCAGGCCGCTGGCGATGGAGTCGCCGAACATGTGGTTGAACTTGTTGATGTAGTGCAGGGGGTTGAGATCGACCACCGGCTGCTCAGCCCTTCGCGCCAGAGCCGCCGGTGCCCGTGCCGCTGTTGCCGCCGGTGCGGGCTTCGGCGGCCAGCAGGACGTCCAGCAGGTCGAAGGCGTCGGAGACTTCGCCCATCACCTTCGCCTCGGCCTGCCACTCCTCGCCCAGGGCGTGGGTGAGCTTGGTGAGGGTGGTCATGCCGTCACGGATGTCGTCGGTCGCGCTGAGCAGGGAGCCGAGCGCGCCGAGGGCGGACAGGTCGTGCGAGGCGGCCTGGAAATCCTGGAGCGGCTTCGCCGTGTGGTGGTCCACAACGCGCAGGCCGGAGGCCGCCTTGAGCAGCGAAGCTGCTTCCTTCTTCAGGTCCGACACGTCACCCAGCCCCCCCGACTTCACGCCTCACTCTATGCACATGCCAACCTCACGACCCTAGTGAGGCATGGCAATGCGGAAGAATGGGATGCGTCATGGATAGGTAAAGGTCGTTGTTGCGTGCCTCGGTCGCGAAAGCCCGCAGCGATCCCCTTATGCCGTGGTCCCATTAGGCTGCGCCGCCCTTGAATTAGGTCCGGAGGCGGGAGCACGGCATGCGACGTTGGCGGCAGTTGGTCATCGACACGTGGGGTGCGTTGGCGTACAAACCTGCGTTTCAGGAGGCTGCCGGGGGAGGCCCGGTGCGGCTGCCCGGTGCGGTCGGTGCCTCGTGGGTACCCGAGGGCGAACGTCGACGTCTCGCCGCGTACACCTTGCTGGCCGCTTACGACACCAACCAGGCCGCGGCCCTGCTCGGTGCGGATGGTGACGATCGTCGCGAATACGGAGACGCCTGCCTGGTCGTCGACCAGACCCTGAGCCATCTCCTCGGTGAGACCCAACAGGTGGTGGTCGACGGCGCGGAGAGCGATGAGGCCGCTCGGGAACGGGAGAAGCTCCTGCGGGACTGGGCGCGGTCGGAGCACCTGTGGATGCGGATGCAGCACGCCGAGCGCAACGCCGTCCTGCTGGGCGACACGGTCTACCTGCTGGCGTGGTCCCGGTCCAAGGGGCGTCCGGTGCTGAAGCCGATCGACCCGGGTTTCTACTTCCCGGTCCTGCCGGACGGCGCGCTCGACGCCGACGAGTATCCGCAACGCGTGCACCTGACCTGGGAGGTGCCCGATGACGCGGCCGCCGGGCGGCGGGGAACGCTCCGGCGGGTCACCTACGAGCTCGGCTCCATCGGAGAGAGCGGCGCCGCCGTACGAACGTATCCGTGGTCGTCCCGACCGAGCGCGCTCACCTGCTATCTCACCGACGCCGAATGGGACTTGGACCGTATTGGCCAGGGTGACGACATCGACGCCCTGTCGCTCTCCCACGCCCGCTTCCGTACCAACGCCGACGGCGAGATCCTCCAACGCCTCGACCTCGGGATGGACTTCATCCCACTCGTCCATCTCCCCAACACCGTCAACGGCGCCGACCACTACGGCCAGTCCAGCCTGCTGTCCGTCGCCCAGCTCCTCGACGACCTGGCCGCGGCCGACACCGACAGCCAGCGCGCGTCGGCGACCACCGGTTCGCCGATCATCGGTCTGTCCGGAGCCGGCCTGCCCGTCGACCGCCGTACGGGGCGTCCGCTGCCGGTCCAGGTCGAGCCGGGCATGGTGTGGCCGCTCGGCGACGGCGGGCAGCTCAGTACGGTCGACACCTCGCCGCAACTCGCCGAACTGCGCGCCTACGTAGAGGTGTTGAGGGAGCGGTTGTCGGTGGTGACCCGGCTGCCGGGGAGTGTGCTGGGTACGGTCAGCCCGTCCGAGGTGCCGTCCGGCTACGCGTTGCAGCTCAGCTACGGCCCGCTGGATGCCATGGTCCGCTCGATGCGTCTGGCCAGGGAGGCGAAGTACCCGCTGCTGCTGAAGATGGTGCAGCGGCTGTACCAGCTCGGCGGAGTGCTGCCGCCCGGCGACAACCCCCGGGCCACGATCTCCTTCGGCGCGTACCTCCCCACCGATCTGTCCGCCGCCCTGGACCTGGTGGCACGCGGGGTCCAGGCACGCGTGCTCTCGCTGGAAACGGGGGTACGGCTGCTGGTGGACGCGGGCTTCCCGATCGAGGACGCCGCGCTGGAAGTGGAACGGATCCGGGCGGATACGGCGTCGTCGGCGGTGGCCGAGCAGGACACCGAGAGTGAGGCAGAAGACGGCGAGGCCGCCTGAGCCGATGTGAACGTCCCACCGCACACGGCCACGGCCTGGTTAGACTGCGCGCCGACGCGGGGGCGTCTGGGCGAGAAGGGTCTGCCCATGACCGTACGAACGCAGCATGCGTCCCTGTTGTCGCCGCTCGCGCCGCTGGGTTACCGCCGCGACGGTCGCCCGATCCTGCCGATCCTCGGCGCCTCGGCCGACGACCAGGGCAACCGGCCCGAGACGGAAGCGACAGCCGACGGCACCGACACCGACACCGGCACGGGTACTGGCACCGGTACTGGCTTTGCGATGGTCACGATCCCGCAGGACGAGCTGTCCCGGCGCTTCGCCCGCGAGAAGGACCAGGGGCGCCGTGCCGCTGTGCGGGACCTGGTCGGTCAGCTCGGCTTCGAGTCCGCGAAAGCGCTGACGGAGTACGTAGAAGGCCGACGCCAGGCGGAACAGGACGAGAAGCAGGCCGAGCAGGCGCGCCTGTCCGAGGCCGAGCGTCGTGAGCAGGCAGCCGCCGAGCGTGAACAACAGGCGCAGGACCGGGAGTTGGCAGCCACGTCCCGGGAACGGGATGCCGCCCGCCGCGCGGTTCTGGTCGGCCTGGGGGCCACTGGTTCCGACCTCGAAGACGCCGCGGTCCTGCTCGCCCGCCAGGTCGAACCCGATGCCGATGGCACGACTTTGACCCAGGCGGCGGAGGAACTGAAGGAGCGCCGCCCGGAACTCTTCGGCGCCAGTACCGTTCCGCCGACCCCGACACCTCCACCGCCCTCGGGCACCCCGTCCGACCTTCCCGGACGCTCCGGCGGAACTCCGCCCCGACCGGGCCAGTTCGGTCTGGACATCGCCCGGCGCCGGGGCCACCTCAAGACCACCTGAGCCCGGCCTCGAAGGGGACCGCGCCCCACCCGCACCACTGCCCTCCGCGGACGACGGCACCGCCCGGTGACCGTACGGACTCGCCGCCGATACGGCGGCCTGCCCGCAGGAGCCCGGCGTGGATCTCCAGCCGATCATCTACACCGAGTCCGCCACCGCCGACCGCCCCTGGCTGGCGTCGACCCACGGACTCGACACCCCGCTCACCATCACCCTCGACACGACCCTGTTCACCCAGGGCACCCACTTCACACCGCCCACTCTGGGCCAGCCCCGCAACGTCATGCGGGCCGGCATCCCGCTCGGCCGGGTCTCCGCCACCGGCCTCTACGGCCCCTGGGACACGGACGAGGCGGACGGCCGGGCCACCTTCACCGGCGTCCTCCTCGCCGACGTGCCGTTCGCGCCCGGCGGCACGCGCGCAGGCGGGGCCTTGCTGTGGCACGGCGTGATCGCGGCGGCCCGCCTCCCCGGCGGCCTGGACGTCTCGACCATCACCGCGTCGACAGCGCAGATCCACTTCGTCTGACCGCGTCATCCGACCGCTGATCCACCTCCAATCCGCCGCCGATCCACCGCTGTTCCGCTGAGGAGCCCCGCCCGCCATGCTCGAAACCCTGCTGCGCGACGTCGACGCGACCGACCTCAACGCCTTCGCCCGCACCATGACCACCCCTGCCGACTTCGAACTGACCCGCACCGTCATGCCCGAACGCCGCCTGAACTCCGTCAAGTTCCGCATCAGGAGCAGCAAGCGGCGCGTGAACGCGGCGAAGTTCCGCGCGTACGACGCCCAGACCGCCGTGGCGCGCCGCCAGGCCGAGAAGATCATCACCGAGGGCATGCTGCCGCCGCTCGGCCAGAAGCTGATCGTCGGCGAGTTGGAACAGATCCTCCTGGACACCTCGCGGGGCGCCGACGCGTCGGAGTTCATCGAACTGCTCTACGACGACGTCGAGCGCCACGTCGAGTCCATCCACAACCGTATGGAACTGGCGGCCGGAGACCTGCTGGTGGACGGCAAGTTCAGCCTGAACGGCGAGAACGGCCTCACTCTGGAAGCCGACTTCGGCGTCCCAGCCGCCAACATGCCCACCGCGCCGACGCTGTGGTCGGACCCGACCAGCGACCCGATCACCGACGAACTGAGCTGGATCGAATACCTGCGCTCCATCGGCGCCCCGCTCCCGTCCCGCGTCCTGACGTCGTACAAGGCCCGCGCGACCCTGGCGGCGAACGACGCGTACCGGGCGGCGTACTACGGCAGCGTGAACGGCTCCACCACCCCGACCGCGGTCCTCGCCCCGAACGAGGTCGAGGTCGTCCGCGCCCGCTACAACCTCCCCCCGATCACGATCTACGACATCCAGATCTCGGTCGACGACGCCTACGAGCGGGTCATCCCGGAGGACCGCTGGATCCTGCTGCCACCCAACCCCGAGTCGTGGGCGGAAACGCAGTACGGCGTCACGGCGGAGTCCCTGGTCCTGTCTGCGGGCACGAAGCCGGCGATCACACGGCAGGACGCGCCGGGCATCGTCATCACCGCCGACTACCAGGACGACCCGGTCCAGGTGTGGACGAAGGGGGCGGCGGTCGCGATGCCGGTCATGTACGTGCCCGATATTCACGTTACGGCGACGGTGTTGTGATGCTTGCGCCGTTCCGCGCGGCGGTCTTGGCGGCTGTGGCAGAGCATTGCGAGAGGCTGCTGTTCCAGTTTGGTACGGAGGCGGGTGACTCGGCGATTGCCGAACGGATCACGAAATGGATGCCGAGGCGCTGGAGCGACGATGTTCTTCCGGGTGGAGTGAGGTTGTCGAGCCGTGAGCCTTACTGACGCCGAGTACGCGTACCTGCGCTCGGAACTTGGCGAGGCGGATCGCGTCGACCTGGACGGCCGCTACCAGCGGCTCGGCTCCCTCCAGGCTGTCGCTATGGAAGTCCTCCGTGAGCGGAAGGCAGCCCTTGTCGCGGACCCCTTGGCGGTGACTGTTCAAGGAGTTGCAACGGTCAATAATGCGGAGAACGTCAAGGCGTTGGAGCGGCAGATCGCTGGCCTGGCGGACGATGAACCGCAGGGCGACGCCTTTGGTGGTCCGGTGCCGTTGCGGAGGCGACCGGCGCGCTGAGCTTTGAGCCGTAGCCTCTGCGCTACCTTGCAGCGGATGGTCACGGTCTGCTGAGCAGCGGAGGTCGTCTTGGGACGACCTCCGCGTGGGCGGGGACGACCCGACACAGTCGGCGATGTGCCCGGCGGCCTGCGAACAACCCCCGCGTGGGCGGGGACGACGCTTTGATGAGCAGGCGACATAGGCAAAGATCCGAACAACCCCCGCGCAGGCGGGGACAACTTCTGCGACCAAGCATAGACGTCCATCATGGCCGAATAGCCCCGCGTGGGCGGGGACAACGTCGATAGTTCCACCGCGATGGCCACCGACCGGGCGCAATCCCGAGTAGGCGGGGACGACAGAAAGGCGGCGTTCGTGTCCAGCGCGAAAACCGAGCAAACCCCGGGTAGGCGGGGACGGCCAGATGCTGGCGGCGCGCGCCGTGCGAAGGATCGAACAACCCCCGCGCTGGCGGGGACGACTGGCTCGGCACGCAGGGCTACACGTCGATCACGGAACAACCCCCGCGCTGGCGGGGACGACCCCGCGGGCCTGGTTGTGGCGCACGGTGGAGGCGAACAACCCCCGCGCTGGCGGGGACGACGCCGTTGAGACGGCCCTCGACGATCTTCGGCAGGAACAACCCCCGCGCTGGCGGGGACGACTACGTCGAAGTCGCGAACAACATCACCGAGGCGGAACAACCCCCGCGCTGGCGGGGACGACGCGGCCCCAGCGGAAGCGGTGGTGAACTCCAGCGAACAACCCCCGCGCTGGCGGGGACGACGCCTCCTCCTCGGCGGCCGGCCCCCTGCCTCGCGAACAACCCCCGCGCTGGCGGGGACGACACCCAGTCCGAGGCCGACCTCGCCGCCGGCACCGAACAACCCCCGCGCTGGCGGGGACGACATGACCGCGCCGTCCAGGCCGATCGGGAACGCCGAACAACCCCCGCGCTGGCGGGGACGACACTTGCTGAACTGCAGCGATGCTACCGGCTACGGCCGTTTCCATTCAGTTGTTCTCGGAACGGACAGGCGTAAGTAGCGGCTCGTATCGGTTGGCCGAGCATGATCCACCTCCGATTGTCAGTGGCCCGCGCTACGTTCTGGCCCAACGGATCGATGCCGGGAACCAACCCGGGGCTGGAGGCAGATGATGTCAGATATGCGTGGTGCGAATCGCGGAGACCTCCCCGAGGTTTTGCGGGAGTTGGGACTCCCGGCCGCTGTGATCGAACAACTCGGCGCGCTCTGGGGGAAGTCGGCAGAGAAAGGAGGCGGGACGCGGAATCTTCTCCTTGGTCATCTGCTGGACACCGCCGCTGTCGCCGAGGTCATGTGGGGCTCGTATCTCGCCCCCTGGATGCGCTGGCGATTAGACGAGATCAGCGGTGGTCATGGTCGGCAGTTCTTCATGTGGATCTGCGGGATTCACGATTGCGGCAAGGCCACTCCACCGTTCCAGGCGATGGATCCTGCGGGAGGCGCCCTCGTACGAGCCGCGGGGCTCACGTGGCCGACGGCCCGGCTGAAGGGTAGGAGTTGGCGCCACGATCGCGCTGGTGGGGCCCTGCTCAGCCAAGTGCTTCGTAATGAGTGGAAGTCGGAGCACGTCCGGTGGGTCTCGCCACTGGTGGCAGGTCATCACGGTGTTTTCCCCACGCCTGCCAATCCTCCTTCTGACGATCATCAAGGGCGTGGTCCTGATTGGAAGAAGGCGCAGCGGGCGCTGCTGGATGTCTTCACCCGAGTCGTGGGGTACGACGACCTGAAAGCGGTCCAGCCGGTGCAGAGGCTCACGAAGGCCGAGCAACTCGCGCTCTCCGGGCTCATCGTGATGGCGGACTGGATCGCGAGCAATCACGAACACTTTCCCGGGCTGGACGAACTCGGCAAGATCTCGCTCTCCGCGTCGCGGGGGCGTGCCGCCGATGGCTGGCGTGAGTTGGGGCTGCGAGGCGGTTGGGGGGAGATCGCCCCGCCTTCGCCCAGCGTCGATCTGATCCGGTTGCGCTTCGGCGATCACGCTCGGTCGTCGCAGGCCCAACTGGTGCGGCTGGCCCAGGAGATGTCGGCCCCGGGTCTTCTGGTCGTCGAGGCGCCCATGGGTGAGGGCAAGACGAAGGGAGCCTTGGCCGCGGCGGAGGTCTTGGCATCGCGGTTCGGCATGGACGGAGTCTTCCTCGCCATGCCGACGCAGGCGACGTGCGACCCGATGTACGAGCACGTTCTGGAATGGGTGCCGGCATTCGGTGACGGCCTGCCGGAACAGGTGGCCTTGCTGCACGGCAAGCACCGCTTCAACAAGAAGTGGAAGGCGCTGTGGGAGGCGTCGTCCGACGATGCCGATGACCCTTACGGCAGCGTCGAGGAGGACGAGGAACTCGGCATGGGGTCCGGCTGCGCGACCGCCGAACGTCACGGTCCGGCGCAGTGGTTCCGCGGCCCTAAGAGGGGGCAGTTGGCCGGCTTCGTCGTCGGCACGATCGATCACCTGCTGTACGCGGCCACGCGCACCCGCCACGTCATGCTCCGTTTCGCCGGTCTGGCGGGCAAGGTCGTGGTCATCGACGAGGTGCACGCGGCCGACGTGTACATGCGGCAGTTCCTGACCGAGGCGCTGCGCTGGCTGGGGCAGGCCCGGGTGCCTGTCGTGCTTCTCTCCGCGACGCTGCCGCCCTTCCAGCGTCAGATCCTGGTCGACTCCTACCTGTCCGGAGCGTTGGGGCGGGCCGACGTGCACGAGGACGTGCCGGAGCCCGCCGGGTACCCGTGCGTGACCGCCGCCTGGGTGCAGGACGGAAAGCCCGTGGTCCACACGCCGAACGAAGTGGTGGACAGTTGGCGGGCCTCGCAGGACGTGACGTTGTCCTGGTTGCCGGATGTCTCGAACGATGGGGCCGCCGTGGCCGAGGCGGTACGAGAGGCACTGTTGGACGGCGGCGTGGCGCTGGTGATCCTCAACTCGGTGGACCGGGCGCAAGGGGTCTTCGGGCACCTCAAGGACACGTTCGACGGGGAAGTGCATCTGCTCCATGGCCGGTTGTGCGCTGCCCACCGTGCCGAACGCACCGACGCCTGCCTCAAAAAGCTCGGGCCGAAGGCAGGAGAACTGCGTCCGCACCGCATGGTGGTCGTAGCAACGCAGCTCGCGGAGCAGTCGTTTGACGCAGACGCGGATATTTTGTTCACCGACCTGGCTCCTGTCGACCTCCTTCTGCAACGTATCGGTCGGCTGCATCGGCACAGCGGAACGAAACGGCCGGAGTCCCTGCGTGAACCCCGCGTGTTGATCACCGGTATTGCTCCCGGGCTCGACGAGCCGGAAAAGCCCGACAGCGCGCCGCCTCGATTCCTGCGAACTTCCGAACTGATCTACGGGACTTATGGATTGCTGCGGGCCGCTGCTCTCGTAACGGCGGTCGCCGGCCGCCTTGGAGAGGCCAAGCCGACGGAAACCGTGGGTAGTTGGTCGGTTCCCGCCGACGTACCGAACCTCGTGGCCGAGGCGTACGGCGACGCCGACATCTGCCCGGACGAGTGGCGTACCGCGGAAGAGGCTGCACGGGCCGAATGGCACTCCAAGGAGGACGATCGCGCCGAGGCCGCCCAGGAATACCTCCTCACCGCGCGCCGAAACTGGGCCAGTCCTACGCTCGCCGGGCTCCACTACGGAGAGGCCCGGATCGGTGAGGAAGGCGACCTGGATGCGGTAGTGCGCGACGGGGACGACCAGGTCGAAGTGGTGATTGTCCGCCAACTGCCCAGTGGATACGCCGCCTTGGACGGCACCCGCATCGGAGTCCATGGTGAAGCCCTGGACGCTGACGTCGTGGAGTCCGTCCTCGGCGGCATCACGCGACTCCCGCTCGATCTCACCTCGGCTGCCAAGTCCGACTTGGCCGCGCTCCCCGGGTGGTCGGGCGACCCTTGGCTGAAGCACGCGCTCGCCCTGGTCCTGGACGAATCCGGCAACACCCAACTGGGTGATTTCCGCGTGCGATACGACGACGAGCTGGGGCTCTGCGTGAGCGGCGGTCGCCGCAGATAGCGGAGTCCATCCCCCTGCGTCGGCAGGGACAACGCTCATCTCACACGTGCCGAGGAGCAACCCCTGCACCAGCAGGGACAACGAGCACCCCTCACTGCCCGGGGGCTCAAAAGCAAGACGCTACCGGCTGATCAAGGTCCGGCTCGGCAGTTCCAGCGAATTTCTCTCTACACGAGCCGACTTCCACAAGGCTCGTCACTGCTACCGGGCGCACTGCTCGCGAACCCCGGGCCCACGTGCCCGGCAGCCCACCACCCAAGGAGGTGATCATGCCGTTCAACCTCGTTACGGACCCCTGGATCCCCACACTGGACGACCAGGGGCAGCTTACGGACCACTCCCTGTCCACGGTCCTCCTGGACTCGGACCGGGTCCTGTCCCTGGCGCTCCCGACGCCCACCATGACCCCTGCGGTCCTACGACAGCTACTGCTGCCCGTAGTCCTGCACGCACTGGGCATCCCGCAGTCGCCGGAAGAGTGGCAACAGCGTTTTGAGCAAGGGGAGTTCTCCCAGGAAGAACGCGGCAAACTCTCTACCTACCTTCTGAAGCACCAAGCAGCGTTCGACCTCTTCTCGCCCGACCGTCCCTTCGCCCAAGTCGCAGCACTGGAGGCGACCAGCGGGGAGACGAAGTCGGTCTCCTTGCTCCTTCCCGCGGTCGCCACGGGCAACAACGTGCCCTTGTTCAGCACACTGAGCGAGGCCGACTCTCTCGAACTGACCCCGGCTCAGGCCGCGTTGTGGCTGCTGCACACGCACTGCTGGGACACTGCCGCGATCAAGACCGGAGCGGTCGGGGATCCCCAGGTCAAGGCGGGCAAGACCACGGGCAATCCGACAGGGCCGTTGGGCCAGCTCGGAGTGATCGTGCCCGTGGGCAACACGCTGTACGAAACGCTCGTCCTCAACCAGCCGTACTGGGCGGACGGGCTCCCGCCCGGGGACCGCCCTCAGTGGGATGCGTCGCCGAGTGAATCCCCTCCGAAGTCAGGTGAGTTGGACCCGCGCACCTCCCAGTGGTCCGTGCGTCCCGCCCGCGGTCTGCTCGATCTGATGACCTGGCAGTCGCGGCGGATCCGGCTCATTCCGACTGAGACCTTGCAGGGGACCAGGGTCACGCGCGTCGTGGTGGCCGCCGGCGACCGCCTGGAGGCGACACCGGAGTACGAGCCGCACACCGCCTGGACCCGTACGGTCAAGCCGAAGGCGGGGCAGCGGCACCAGCGACCTCGGCGTCACTTCTCGGGACGTACCGCCTGGCAAGGGCTGGGGGCCCTGCTCGCCCTCGTGCTTCCAACGGAAGGCGACGGGCCATACACATCGCTGCTGCTGAGACAGATCGGCGAGCTGGATGCCATGGGCTACTTGGCCTCCGACTATCCGTTGCGAGTTGAGACCTACGGCATGGAGTACGGCAACCAGAGCGCGGTGGTGGAGAACGCGATCACCGACGATCTGCCGTTGCCCGTGGCAGCGCTGGCCGCCGAGAACTCCGATGTCCGCAACGCGCTGCTCGAAGCCGTCGGGCAAGCGGATCGTCTTGGCCGAGCGCTGGACCGCATGCTCATGGATCTGCGCCGAGCCGCGGGCGGAGAACCGCTGACGCGTGACAAAGGCAGCCGTCCCTCGCAGGTGCTGCTGCACCGCTTGGATCCCGATGTGAGGCGCCTCCTCGGCCAACTCCGAGCCGCAGGCGATGACTTCGAGCGCGTCGACGTAGAGATGGCGCACTGGGAGGACGTGGCCTGGAAGGCCGCCGACGCGGCTGCTGGGCAGCAACTCACCCTCGCCCCGCCGAGCACGTTCGGCGGGCGCGTCACCAAGGAGGGCACCTACCGCGCCGCGGTCGCGCGGCGTGGATTCCTCCGCACTCTGTACGCGACTCTGCCGCGCGCGGCCGAAGCACACCGGGCAGCGGCGGAGCGCCGTTCGAATGAGGTGACCAGCGCATGACGGAACGTAAAAAGCCCGCCTACTGGTGGGAGAAGTTCTCGCCCACCAAGACCCCACATGCAGGAGCCGCCCTTGCCGCCCTGCGCCGTGGCATCGGCCAGGAGCCCGGCGCCGTACCGGAGATGTGGCGTTTTCACGAGGCGGAACTCGAATCCGCCGTGGCCGAGACCGGTGCACCGTCGGCGGAACTTACCGCCGAGCACACCGCGCTCACGCTCTTCGCCGTGCATCAGCAGTCCCAGCGTCAGCCCATGCACCGTAAGGGGACCGGCCTCGGGAGCGCCTTGCGTCGGCTGAGTCAGTCCCCGCAGTACAAGGAAACCCCCGACGCGCTGAACGCCCGGGTCAATGCCCTGGCCACCTCCGCCGACGTCCTGGAACTCGCCCATCACCTGCGCGGCTTGATCACGCTGCTCCGTGGCATAGGCCAGCCGCTGGACTACACCCAGCTGCACGACGACATCCTCGCGTGGCACTACCCCGACGGCCAGGCCCGGGTCCGCAGACGCTGGGGCGCCCAGTACTACGACTGGTCGAAGAAGAGCGATCAACCCGCCTAGCCACGCCGCTCCGTGTAGCTACGACCGCGATCAACGACTACGGCCGTGGCACCAACGCAACGCCAACACCGACATCAACAGCGCCGATGGGCGCCATCAAGGGGGGTCTGTCATGACAGCCCAGCGACTCTACGTCGACGTATCCATCCTCCAGACCGTTCCGCCGTCCAACATGAACCGGGACGACTCCGGGACCCCGAAACAGGCGGTCTTCGGGGGCGCGCGGCGCGCCCGGGTATCCAGCCAGGCGTGGAAGCGCGCCACCCGTACGCACTATGCCGATGGGGTCCCGGAGGCCGACCGGGCGACGCGGACCAAGAAGATCACCGAGTTGCTCGCGACCCGGCTCCGGGACGGCGAGGGACTCGCCGAAGAACCGGCCGACCGGCTGGCCGCCGCGCTCGTCGCGTCCCTTGAGATCAAGAAGTCTGCCAAGAAGGACGACCAGTCCGCCTACCTGCTCTTCTTCGGCAAGCCGCAACTGGACAACATCATCGGTCTGGTGAAAGGCCGAGCTCAGGAATTCGCCGAACTCGACGCCGACGAACTCAAGCGGCGGGTCGCCGAACTCCCGGTGGCCGAGCAGCTCCGCAAGGGCCACCCCGCCGAGGTCGCGCTGTTCGGCCGAATGGTGGCGGACCTGCCGTCGCTCAACGTCGACGCCTCCGTGCAGGTGGCGCACGCCATCTCGACGCACCAGGTGCAGAACGAGTTCGACTACTACACCGCGGTGGACGACGAGAATGAAGGCAAGAAAGACGAGAATGAAGGCAAGAAAAGGGACAAGGAGGACACCGGCGCCGGCATGATCGGCACGGTGGAGTTCAACTCCGCCACGCTGTACCGCTACGCGACCCTCGGCGTGCACCAACTGCTGGAGAACCTCTCCGACGCCGAGGCCACGGCGGACACCGCCGCCGGATTCCTGGACTCGTTCGCCCGGTCGATCCCCAGCGGCCACCAGAACTCCTTCGCGCACCGCACCGTGCCGCACCTCGTCCTGGTCACCCTGCGCACCGACCAGCCGGTGAACCTCGTCGGCGCCTTCGAGGAGCCGGTCCGAAGCCGTGACGGCATCGCGGACACGTCCGTACTCCGTCTCGCCGAGGAACTGACCGAGACGGCGGAGACCTGGGGCATCGCCCCGGCCCTCACCCTCGCCACCTACGGCGCGGCCGGTGACGCGCAGGACAAGGCCGAGGCCGCCTTCGGCCCGAGTATCCGCTTCCCGCAGCTGATCGAGCGGGTCCGTGGTGCGGTGAGCGGCTGGCTGGCCACGGGAGAGGTGCGATGACCGGCAGTACCGCCGTCCTGCTGCTCCGGTTCGCCGGGCCGTTGCAGTCCTGGGGCAGCAACTCGGAGTACAACCGGCGCGAGACACAGCCGCAGCCGACGAAGTCGGGGGTGATCGGCCTGCTGGCGGCCGCGACCGGACGCCGTCGCGACGAGCCGATCAGCGATCTCGTGGGGCTGCGCATGGGCGTCCGTGTCGACCAGCCCGGCAGCCTGCTGCGCGACTACCACACGGTCAGCGACTACCGGGGGCGACCGCTGCTCTCCAGCCAGGTCAACGCGAAGGGCGAGCAGAAGACGACCTCCCCGGCGAAACCCACGTACGTCACCCAGCGGTTCTACCTGGAGGACGCGGTCTTTGTCGCGGCCCTCCAGGGCCCCGCGCCGCTCATCGAAGGGCTGGCCCAAGCGGTACGGACACCGGCCTTCCCGCTCGCGCTGGGCCGCCGGTCGTGCCCGCCCTCCCGTCCGCTCCTCCTCGAGATGCGAGACTGCGACGAAGCACAGGACCTGGAGCAGGCACTGCGGGCGGTGGAGTGGCAGGCAGCCGATCACATCCGGGGAAGGGAAACCCACTCGGAGGTGCGTCTCGCGGCGACCCTCGAAGACCCCGTGGGCGACGGCACCGCCAACGACGTACCGGTCTCCTTCGACCTGCGGACCGGCGGTGGTCGAGCCACCCGCCGCGTACGGCACACCTGGCTCACCGTCGCGACCGGCCGCCCCGACGCCGAGGTGTCGCCAGCGACGACGGCATGGCTCGCGACCGCCGAACACGACCCGTTCGACCTCTTGGGGTGAGGACCATGCCATTCCTGTCCAAGGTCCCTCTCAACCCTCGACGCAACGGAGCCCTCGCCCTCATCGGCAACCCCCACGCCCTCCACGCCACCGTCCTGGCCGGCATCGCCCGCCAACCCGTGACCGAACGTGTCCTGTGGCGCCTGGAGACGGGCAACCGCCACCGGCCCGAACTCCTGGTCCTCACCGAGAGCCGACCCGACTGGACCCACATCGTCGAACAAGTGGGCTGGCCCGCGGCGGACGACGGCCAGGCCCTCACCCGCGACTACACGCCGCTGCTGCAACGGATCGCGGTCGGCCGCGAGTTCGCGTTCCGGCTCACGGCCAACCCCGTGCAAGAGGTGCGGTACCCGCAGAAGATGACGGACGAGCAGAAGGCCCTGCGCGCCAAACAGGACGCCGTGGAGGGCCTTCGGAAGGAGCGCGGAGTCCGCGGTTTCCGGGTGCCCCACCGCACGGCGGCCCAGCAACTGCACTGGCTGCTCAGCCGCGCCGATCGCCTGGGCTTCACGATCCCCCGGACAGAGGCGGCTCCCACCTCGGCGGACCTGGGCTTCGATGAACCGGGCGAGCCCGCGCCCGACGTCGCCCTGACCGCGCGGGACGTCCTCCGGTTCCGTAAGCACAAGGGCGGCCGCGAAGTCGTCGTCGCCACGGCGACCTTCCAGGGCCGACTGCGCGTGGCCGACACCGACGTCTTCCGGACGACGCTGCTGAACGGCATCGGCCGGTCGAAGGCGTACGGCCAAGGGCTGCTCACTCTGGCACCACTGCCCGAGAGCGGGCCCCGTGGCTGACCCGTGGTGGAAGGCCGCGCCGCAGGACCTCTACCGGCTGGAGGACCGAGTCTCCAGCCTGTACGTCGAGCGGTGCCACATCGACCGCGACGACAACGCCGTCGTCCTGGTCAACAAGGCCCGCACGGTACGGGTGCCCGCCGCGTTCCTCGCGGTGATGCTTGTAGGCCCCGGCACCCGGATCACCCACGCGGCCGTCGCGCTGCTCGCCGACTCCGGCACCGCCGTGTGCTGGGTCGGCGAGCGCGGCGTACGAATGTACGCCGCGGGCCTGGGCCCGAGCAGGGGCTCACAACTCCTGCTGCGCCAGGCGTGGTTGGTGACGCGACCGCGCGAACGCCTGGATGTCGCACGGCGCATGTACGGGCTGCGTTTCCCCGGCGAGGACACGAGCGGGCTGACGATGCAGCAGTTGCGCGGGCGGGAAGGCGCGCGGGTACGCCGCCTGTACGCCGAGCACTCGCGTCGTACGGGCGTGCCGTGGACGAAACGCGAGTACAAGGCGGGGGATGCCTTCGCCGCCGGCGACGATGTCAACCGGTTGCTCTCCGCGGCCAACTCCGCCTTGTACGGCATCTGCCACGCGGTCATCACCGGCGTGGGCGCCAGCCCGGCCCTCGGGTTCGTGCACACCGGATCGGCGATCTCGTTCGTCCTCGACGTCGCCGATCTGTACAAGGCCGAGTGCACCATCCCCCTCGCGTTCGACCTCGCGGAAAAGGGACGGACGAGCGAACGGGACGCGCGGATCGCGTTGCGGGACGTGGTGGCGGAGGGGCGTCTTCTGCCGCGGATCGTGACGGACATCAAGGCGTTGTTGTCACCGGAGACGGAGGAGCTGATCGACCACGACCTCAACGGCCTCTGGGACGAGAAGCTCGGAGTCGTGGACGGCGGCCGCAACTGGGACGACTCCGTCTTCGACGAGGAGCGATACCTCTCGGTCATCGGCCCAGAGCCGGAGGGAACGCGTGCGCCCGGCAAAGAGGAGGCAGCTTCATGACCGTCGTCGTCCTCATCGCGGCGCCGGAAGGACTACGGGGCCACCTCACCCGCTGGATGGTCGAAACAGCACCTGGCGTCTTCGTCGGAACACCCAACAGCCGTATCCGGGACCAACTCTGGAAGACCCTCGCCGAGCGAATCCACGATGGCCAGGCCGTAATGATCGAGCCCGCCAACACGGAACAGAACTGGACCGTACGCACGGCGGGGCACGATCGGTGGACGCCGGTGGACTGCGACGGGGTGACTCTGATCGCCAGGCCGAGGAAGGCGGGTGAGGAGTGGAGGTCTACGAAGTCGAGTGAATGAAAACGGGCTTGATCGGTAGTATCGCCGCAGCTCAGCAAGTGTCGTCCCCGCCTGCGCGGGGGTTGTTCGCTCGTTCGCCAGATCGGACGCCGACCAGCGTTGTCGTCCCCGCCTGCGCGGGGGTTGTTCTCCGGCCCACACACGCACCTTGCCCCACAACGCGTCGTCCCCGCCTGCGCGGGGGTTGTTCCGAGTTCGGCCCCCACGAGCACGGCCACGACGAGTCGTCCCCGCCTGCGCGGGGGTTATTCGAAGCTGCGGCCGTCCATGACGTATCCGTCGGAGTCGCCCCTGCCCATGCAAGGGTTGTTCGCCGCCGGGCATACGGATCACGTCGGCGGGCTCGTGGGTCCCCCGCTCAGTGCTCGGACGCGTCGATAGCCGCGCCGGTGTCGGTACGGTCAGTCAGGGGCATGGCAAGGTGAGGTGGGGCTGAAGCTGCTGGCTCACCGGTAGGGGAAGCGGGGGATCATGAGGTGAAAGAAGAGCGATGCGAGCGGTGTGACTGCATCGTCGGGCTGGGCTGTGGGTGTCCAGCGAACGGTGTTCTGTCCCAAGCTCATCCCACGCCCAGTGTCCGGCAGGTGTGGGCCC
Organism: Actinobacteria bacterium OK074; assembly: GCA_001298575.1. Taxonomy (GTDB): domain Bacteria; phylum Actinomycetota; class Actinomycetes; order Streptomycetales; family Streptomycetaceae; genus Streptomyces. Next base: position 126,461 of record LJCV01000110.1, on the reverse strand, counting down.
GTTTCCCCGCCGACACCATCCTCATCTCGTCCACCCAGTACGCCCATCTCCCCGGTGCGTGCACGCACTTGACCGAAGATCTCGTGCGAGCGCCACGCTGGGGCTGGATCCCCGCCCCGTCGCCCGGGCTCTGGGATCGGCTGAGCCGCAGTAACCCGGCGATGGCGACGGCGGGGAACACCGCGCGGCAGGCCGTACGGCGGTGCGATGAGTGTCAGACGACGTTGTCCGGATCCGGCACCTGAGCCCCACGCTTGCTGCCCGGCCCCACGCCTCTTGGGCCCCGACTCGCTGACGATCCGCCTCAGCCGGCCCCCTCCAAACAGCGCAACTGCCGCTCCATCCCCTCCACCAGCGTCACCTCCGGCTTCCACCCCAGAACCTCGTGCGCCCGGCTGATGTCCGCCAATGTGGCCGACACGTCTCCCGGGCGCGAGCGGGCCTGGGCGACGGAGGCCGGGCGGCCGGTGAGGCGGTGGGCTATGTCGAGGACCTCCGTGACGGCGGTGCTGTTCGCCGAGCCCACGTTGAGCACCGTGTTGGCCGTGGGTGTGAGCGCCGCCGCGATCGTGGCGCGGACGACGTCGTCGACGTACGTGAAGTCCCGTTGTTGGAGGCCGTTGCCGAAGAGGTGGAGGGGGGTTTGGCGGAGGGCGGAGGTGAGGACGCGGTGGATCAGCATGTCGGGGCGTTGGCGGGGGCCGTAGACCGTGAAGTAGCGGAGGGCTACGACGCTCGTTGTCGTGTCCGGGCGGGCCGCGTGGGCTAGGCACAGGTGTTCGGCGGCCAGTTTCGTTACCGCGTAGGGGGAGAGTGGGGCCGGGCAGTCGGTCTCGCTGCTCGGGGAGCCGTCGGTCGTGCCGTACACGCTTGAGGACGAGGCCAGGACCACGCGGCGGATGCCCAGGCGGTAGGCGGACGCCATCAGCCGTTGTGTGCTCTGGATGTTCGCCGCCACGTACGCGTCGAACTCCGGGCCCCAGGAAGGGCGTACACCGGGGAGTGCGGCCAGGTGGAAGACGGCGTCGGCGTCGAGCAGTACCGGGTCCAGGGGGCAGGCCATCAGGTCCGCGGTCACCGGGACGAAGTTGGGGAAGGCGAGCAGCTCCGTGAGGTTCGCGGCGGCCGTCGCGTCGTGCTGCTGATGCCGGCGGTCGATGCCGATCACCGTGGTTCCGGCCTCCAGGAGCGCGCGGCTCAGGTGCGAGCCGATGAAACCCGCCGCGCCCGTGACGACCACTCTGCGGAGATGCGACGGAGCGGGTTGGTGCGTCAGGGGCATGTTCGGCTCCGAGGCGGCTGAGGTGTCCGAGGTGTTGGTGTCGGGCGTACGCGTGTCCACGGCCAGCGGTAGCCGCCGCGGCCGATGTAGGGCGCGGTGAGGATGCCGTGCAGTTCGGCGTACTCCATGAGCTGGGTGAGCGTGGTGCTGCCCAGGTGCGGGTGGTGGAGCTGGGCGGCCGCCGCGTTGTAGGCCGCGAGGGCTCCCTCGACGTCTTCGTTCGGCAGCGGGCCGTACGTCATGGACAGGGTGACGATCAGCTTCGCCAGGTCGTAGCCGAAGGGGGCCAGGGTCAGGTCGTCCGTGTCCACCGTGATCAGTGGGCCCCTCGTCGGGACTACGAAATTGCGGGGGTTGCTGTCCTTGTAGAAGGCCGCTGGGCGGTACGCCGTTCGGTGCAGGAGGGTGAGGGCGGCGTCCAGGGACTGGGTTCCGGCGATGTGGCCTGTGCGGAAGCGCTGGCAGAGGGCTGCCGCGCGCGGGCCTATGAAGGCGGGGAGAACGGGGTCGTCCTGGCCGTCCGGCTCGTACCTTGCCGTGAGCTTGGCCTTGTGCAGGGTGCTGCACCATGCCGCCGCGTGGCACGAGCCCAGGTGTGCGGCGAGGCGTTCGAGGTCGCCGGGGATCGCGTGACGGCCCTCCGCCCACGCGAACGTCAGTTCCCGCGGCCCCGATGCGGTGATCCGCGGCAGTTTCATGGGGAGCGCGTGGCGGTCCAGCCAGGCGTGGTTGCGCTCCGCCTTCGCGCGCAGCGCCTCGGTCGTGTACGCCTTGGTGAAGGTCCGGCCGGTCATGAGCCGGTGTCCGGTCGGGACGCCGTGACTTCCGGTACGGCGGCTACCCGGTCTGCCGCGCCGTCGTCGCTTCGTCGAGCCAACGTCGGGCGTGGCGGCGACTGGTCAGGATCACGACCTGCGCGTGGCCGCGCGCGTACTCGTCGATCTTCGCCAGCACCCGGGGGCGCATCTTCCGGCGGTACGACAGGACGTAGCGGATCACGCCCAGGTGGATGCGGTTGTAGATCCCGTTGCCCTTGTCCTGGCCGCCGCCGTGCCGGAGTTGCCGGGACACCACGCCCCACAGGCAGGTCCGCGTCGGCAGGTCCATGAACACGACGGTGTCGCAGGCGTCCAGCCGGATCTGGAGCGTCGAGTTGTGGTTGCCGTCGATCACCCAGCTCGAGGCGGAGACCAGGTCGCGTTGTACGTCCGCGAACCTGTCCTTCGGCAGGGGGTTCCATTCGTCGTCGTAGTAGACCGCGTCCAGGTGTGTCACCGGGGCGCCGAGACGACGGCCCAGCTCCCGGGCGACGTACGACTTGCCGCTGCCTCCGCAGCCCACGATCGCGACCCTCTTCATGGTGCTCCAGCGTAGGGGGAGTGGGCGGCTTCATCGGGTGGCTCCGGTGCGGGCGGCGAGGGTGTCGAGGAGCGTGTTGAGCGTCTTGACCTGTCTGCTGAGCCGGAACGGTTCGAGGCGGGTCACGCAGTCCGACAGCAGTTGGGTGTGCGTCTCGGTGTCTTCCTGCGCCCGGAGTTGGTGCAGGGTGCGCATGACGTCCGCGCCGTTGCGTACGAGGAGCGGTGCCGGGACGAGGCGTTCGGCGTGCCGGATCTCCGCGGGGCAGAGCGGCAGACAGCCGGACAGTACGGCTTCGAAGATCCGTTGGGTCATTTGGCCCGCTCGCGCGTAGGTGTGGGGCAGGAGCAGGACCGTGGCCAGGGACATCTGGTGGAGCGCCATCGCCTCGTTGAAGCCGAGGCGGCCGAGGAAGGTGACGTGGGGCCAGCGGGCGTGCGCGGAGTCCGTCCACTTGCCTGCCACGACGTGCGGGAGGTGCTGCGCGGCGGGGGCGAAGTAGCGGTCGAAGGCGTCGTCCCGGTCGTACTGGTTGCCGACGTAGGCGAGGGAGAGCGGCCGGTCCGTGCGCGTCAGGGACTCGGGGGTCGCGGTGGCCAGCCATTCGTCGGCCACCGGGAAGAGGAGAGACGTGGTGCCGGGGGACGGGCTGAGTGCCGCCTCGCAGATCGCGACTGCGGGGTGGTGGCGCCAGGGGGAGTCGGACGGGAGGCGGCGGTCCTTGTCCCAGATGACCGTGGGGGTGCGGCGGCCGGCGGTGTAGTGGCGCAGGAGTTCGTCCTGGCGGTGCAGGTCGCAGGTGTGGCCGGGGCTGCCGCACTCCGTCGTGTTCCGGCCCGGGATCGGCCAGCGCCACTCCAGGAACAACACGTCGATCTCGGGGAGAGCATCGGGGGTGAAGGTGTAGGGGAACGGGTCTCCTGCCTCCTGGCGGTCGCGGTCGGCCTGGAGGAAGACGATCTCGTGGCCGCTCGCGGTCAGCGCGTCGACGAACGGGCGGCGATGGCTGCGCCCGCCGTCGGGGGTGTTCGCGATGCCGGGGCCCAGGAAGCCCCAGAAGCTGTAGCCGAGTCGGCTCACTTCGTCACCCACCAGTCCTTGATGAGCAGGGCATCGAGCCCGGAGCCCGCGAGGCAGTCCAGGGCCATCTCCGGGGTGCCGCAGATCGGCTTGCCCTTGATGTTGAGGGAGGTGTTGATCAGCACGGGGACACCGGTGCGTCGCGCGAAGGCGTGCAGCACCGCGTGGAGCAGCGGGTTCTGCTCCGCGCTCACGGTCTGCACGCGTGCCGTTCCGTTGGCATGCACGATCGTCGGGAGCTGCTCCCGCGCTTTGAGCGTGACCCCCGATGCCACCGACATGAACGGCGTCGCCCGGCCGAGCGTGAAGTACTCCGCCGCGCACTCCTCCGGCACGACCGGGGCGAAGGGCCGGAACGGCTCGCGGAACTTCACCGTCGCGTTCAGCCGGTCCACCACCCCCACGCGCAACGGCGACGCCAGGATGGAGCGGTTACCGAGTGCCCTCGGGCCCGCCTCCACCCGGCCCTGGAACAGACCGACGATCAGGCCGTCGGCGAGCTGCTCGGCGAGGAACTCCGCGCGTTCCGCGGCCGTCGAACGGGCCGAGCCGTTCACGGTGAGGCGGCGGGACCGCAGCTTCGGCCAGCGGTTCCAGTCCACCGCCGGGACCGGCCAGGACGGGCCGAGGTAGCAGGCGCCCTCGATGCCCGTCAGCGGCTCCGGCGCCGTGGCCAGATGGACGGCCGCGGCCGCGCCGATCGCCGTGCCGGAGTCGCCCGGCGCGGGTGGCACGAACACCTCGTCGAAGACGCCCTCCTCGACGATCCGGCCGATCGCGACGCAGTTGGCCGCCACGCCTCCGCCCACACAGAGCCGCGACGATCCGGTGAACTGCCGTGCCAGGCGCGCGAGATGGAGAAGAACCGTCTCCGTGCGCTCCTGCAACGCCGCGGCGAGGTCCTGGTGAACCTGCTCGACCGGGTCGTCCGGATCGCGGGGCGGGCAGGTCTCCGCGATGAACCGCGGGGTGACGCGGGCGGCACCCGGACGGAGCGTCCTCGGCGGGAAGAACTCGGGGGCGACCGCGAAACCGTCGTACGTCGTCCGTATGGCGTCCGCGAACAGCCGGCGGAAACGGGCCGGGTCGCCGAGCGCGGCCAGCGCCATCACGGTGCCCTCCTCGTCGCCGCGCCGCCAGCCGAGGTGCATGGTGACGGCGCCGTACACGTAGCCTAGGGACGCCGGGTCGTCGATCGCGTGGAGAGCCTGTACGGCGGGGCGGCCGGGGTTCAGCCGCAGTTGTCTGCCGCGGGCGATCGTCGTCGTCTGGGTCTCGCCGAGGCTGTCCACGACCAGCACGGCCGCCTCCTCGAACCCGGACGCGGCGAACGCGTACGTCTGGTGCGCTCTGTGGTGGACGAGCGAACTGACCTTGGCGCGCGGGAACTTCGCCGCCAGCGCCGTACGACGGACCGCCGTGCGCAGCGCGACCGAGGTGAAGCCGAGGCCGCGTTGCAGTGCCCTGCCGCGGGTCTCGGCCGACAGCAGCAGGGCCGCGGCGCGCGGGACCGCCCGCAGGTAGCGCGGGGCGGAGAAGTTGTACGCGACCGCGTCGATGTCCTCCGGCCGGAGCCCGGCCTCCTCCAGCAGCCAGCCGACGGCGAGTTCCGGGTACTCCTTGGTGTGTTTCTCCTCGGAGAGCCGCTCCTCCTCGACGAACCCGACGAGACGGCCGCCGACGATCAGGGCGGCCGCCGAGTCGTGCGTGTACGAGCAGAGCCCGAGCACCGCCTTCATCGGGCCGCTCCGGCAGCGGAGGCGGCGCGCGCTTCCCGCCGGGCACGCAAGTGGGCGTACCAGTCGACGAGCGCGGCGCCGAGCGGCCCCGTCACCTCTCCGGCGATAGCCTCCGCGCGCTCCAACTCGCCGCTCTTCCACAACCGGTAGCTGTGCATCGCCGTGCCCAGCTGGGTCCAACCCGGGTGCGCGGGCAGCGTCTCGCCCCGCCGGACCTGGCCGAGCAACTCGTCCAAGTCCTCCCAGGGAGCGGTGAGTTCGGGCATCTCCGCGGTCGTCGGCCCGGTCTCGACGAGAGGGAGGCCGACGGCGGCCGGCATGTCTCGCTCGTAGAGGTGAAGCGAGTCGACGTAGTGGTGGTACGTGCCGAGGTCGGCGCCCACCCAGCCCGCCATCAGCTCGTGCAGCACGGTCGTGAAGAACAGGTCGTAGGGGAAACCGACCCACACGTCCTGACTGCGCATCGTGGTCGCCATGTGCAGCCGCCCCTGCCGCAGGTGGAAGCGGAAGCCGAGCGTGCAGGGCACGTCGCGGTGGCCCGCCGCGTCGCGGGCCGGGTCGTAGAGCTGGATCACCGCGCGGCGTGAGTCGGGGTCCTCGCGCAAGGTCCTTACCACCTCGGCGAGTTGGTCGACGTGACCGGCCCAGCGGCGCATCCGCGGCCCGTACGCGCCGCGCAGCACGCCGTCGTCGGCGTACTGGCGCAGGCCGCCGTTGTAGTCGAAGATCCAGGGCGCGTCCGAGCCGGTCAGGTGCCAGACCGTCTCGGCGGCGGCGAAGGCGGGGTTGAGGATCCGGGCCGGCGGGAGGTGCAGGAGCCGGGCCCGGGGCCTGGTCAACGTCAGCCGTACGCCGAGGAGTTCGCGCGTCGGCAGGCCGCGAGGACTGATCGGGCGGCCGTGGTCGGCGGTCGCCCGGACGGCTTCCGCGAAGAGCAGGGCGGCGCTGTCGCCCTCGAAGGAGATGGTCATCGGCGATCCGTTCTCACGAAGAGTGGGGCTGAGTGGCGTTCTCGGTCATCGCCTTGGTGACGATGTCGGCGACGGCCGCCGAACTGCGGCCGTCCCAGCGGCAGATGGAGTCCTTGACCGCGGCGGAGACCTGGACGGCGTGCGGGGTTCGGTCGATACGGGCGAGGGCGACCGTGATCTCGGCGTCGGACGCGCAGAGTTGGGCGGCTCCGTGCTCGGCGAGCCGGAGCGTGGGAGTCGCGGGCAGCGCCAGCTCCAGGACGGGTACGCCGAGGAGCAGTGCCTCGATGCCGCAGGTGGACGACACGCTGATCAGGGCGTCCGCTCCGGCCAGACAGTCGCGGGCGCCGACTCCCGCCCCGGCCACGGTATTTGAGAGTGTCGCGGCCGTGTCCGAGTGGAGGAGCGCGGTGACGGCGGACGGGCCCTGGGCCGGGTGCGGGGCCAGCACGAGGCCCCAACGGCGGGACGTGTTCCGCAGCCCCTCCGCGATCACGTCGAACTGGCCCATCAGCCGCTGTTCGCTGAAGGACTGGCAGGCCCAGACGGCGACCATGGGCGGAGGACCGGCATCCGCCTGCTCCGCCAACAGGCCCGTCAGATAGGCGCGTTGCTGGATGCGATCGTCGCCCGTGAGCGTGTCGAAGCGGGGCTGGCCGACGACGTGCGTACGGGCGTCGGCGCGTCGCGTCCAGGTGTGGGCGGTGAGTTCGTCGCGCGAGCCCATGACGGCGATGTGGCGGCAGTGCTGCGCCCGGCGGCCGACCTGGCCGTCGACCCAGGCACCGTGCTGGACGTAGACGGTGTTCGCGCCCGCGCGTTCGGCGGCGGCGACGGCCAGGACGCCGAGAGGACTGGTGTCGTTGCAGCACACCAGCACGTCGGGGCGGAGCGCGGCGAGAACGTCGTCGAGCCATCGTTCGGCCAGGAGGGCGGACGCCCAGGACGGCTGGGTGCAGTCGGTACTGCGGACGAGTACGCGCGAGACGAGGTGGGCCAGGCGGCCGAGCGCGAACTCATGCCGCCCGACGGACACGGTGGGACCTTCCGGAAGAGCGCCCGGACACTGGAGCGGTGGCCCTCCGCTGGGCGTGAAGAGCAGGCCCGGAACGCCGACGATCGTGATCCCCGGGGTACGCGGCTCGGGAAACCGCTGCGCCGGTTCGGTGGCGGCGTCCACGACCGTGACGGCGATGCCCCGCTCGGCCAGTTCGACGAGCACCGGCAGCAGGGTCCCAGCATGCCGGGACGACCACGAGACCGCGCAGACCCGGGTGTTGGGCAGACCGGTGGGAGGCCGTACGCCCTCGTCGGAGGGGTGGCCGGGCTCTTCGTAGGGCGACTCGTCGCCCCGCGGGCCCAGCAGATACGCGACACCGGCGTCGGTCACGTCGTACGACGTGTAGCCGATCGCGGCGCTGCGGTGGCCGACGACGAGGGGGTGCCGCCCGCCGCCCGCGGGGGAGACGGGCCGAGGTAACGCCAGCAGCCGCCTCGCCAGGCGCATGACCAGGCGGCGAACCGGAACGTGGTGGACCCGCAGCCAGTTCACTCCGCCCGGAGTGACCGCGGCCTCCCCGTACGCGGCTTCCAGGGCCGTCATCAGCGCTTCGACCTCGCGGTCCAGGGCATCGCACGTACTCATGCGGGAGCCTGCCGGTTCTGCCCGTTCTGCTGGTTCTGTTGGCGAACCGTCGGCCTCGGCCTGGCCGCTCTCCGAGTCGTCGGCGGGGATGTGCGGGTCACGAGGACCTCCTCTGGGCCGCGGGGCGGACACACGCGGATGGGGGGGGCGGGACCCGTGCCGGCTGGGAAGCAGGTCATGGTCAACCGGCACGGGTAGAGAGGGCCGTTTCGCAGAGCCGGGGGATATCGCCCCGCGAAACGGCCCACGAAGACGATCGCCGCGGCCGTCACGCGGCGGTACGCCGTCGATCCGCCGTCCGTACGTCGTTCGTACGCCGCTTCGCGCGCGCCGGACGGCGGACGAACGGCGTGGTGACGGCATACCGCCGCGCCTCATGTGTCCCGACGCTGGTGTAGCCCGTCGTCAGCCATCGGGAATGAGGCACAGAGTGCTCCCCTCACACACGGGCAAGGTCACACGACACGACTTCGCGGACGGACGCGTCCAGCACCGCTGGGTGAACCTCCAGGACGCCGACGAGCCGCTCGTCCTCACCCGCGAGCAGGTGCGCGACGCCCTTGGCGGCCGTGCCACCGATTCGCGGGTGGACGACACCGCGGTCGTCGCCGTCGAACTGGTCACCAACGCACTACGGCATACGCAGACCGGGCCGACCGGTATGTGGGTGGACGTCTACGAGGACACCGCGGTGCTGTGGGTCCACGACAGCGACGGGGATGTCGACGCGGTGCGGCCTCGGGTGGCGGACGCCACTTCGTATCTCGACCTGGCGGAGGACGGCCGGGGGCTTCCGCTGGTCGACGCCCTCGTCACCAGGTGGCTGGTCTGGCCGACGAAGGAAGGGAAGGCGGTGGTCGCCGAGATCGGGCTGAGGGAAGCGGAGGGACCTACCCCTGGGCTTGTGCCTGCCCCACGAGTTCCGGAGCAGTGAGGGGAAGGGTCTCCCGGACCTCCCACCGGTACGTCGTCCCCTCGCGGCGCAACTCCACGAGCTGCACCTCGGCGACGTCGACGTCGACAGCGGGCAGGGCCCGTAGGGGGGCCACGGCGTCCACCACCGGGCGAGCGTCGTGGCGCCGGTTGCTGTAGGCGATGCTGAGGTGCGGCCGGAAGTACGCCGTCGGCTTCGCGGGGGCGATGCCCTCGGCCTGGTTGGCGCTGAGCAGCGCGGCGTGGAGTCGTACGAGCGGGCCCCATGGCCCGACGGAGAAGCGCACGGCACCCCGGGAACCGGCCAGCGGCACGGCACGCAGGCCGAAGGCGCTGGGGAGGAGGGGCGCTGCCGTTCGGGCGAGGGCGGCCAGCTGCGCGCGGGTGACAGAGGTACGTCCTCCCACGCGCGCCAGCGTGATGTGCAGACCGTCCTCGGCCGGGACCGGGTCGAGCCGCAGCGGGGCCAGCGTCTCCTGGCAGCGCAGGGCGAGGTCGGTGAGCGCCGACGCGTTGGGGAACGTCAGCATCCAGTAGTACGCCCTGGCCCCGTCGGGCCAGCTCGGCCGGGACCAGTGATTGGTCATCTCCGACAGCGAGTCGAAGGCGGCCCAGTCGTGTGCCGCGATGCACTCAAGGTCGTCCGGGTCCGCCGGAGGCTCGACCGGAAACGCGGCGGGGTCGGTGTTGGGCAAGGGCACGCGGCGCGCTCCTTCGGTGTCACACCGCCCTGGAGCGCGACATGGCCAGGGCTGCCGGTTGAGAACTCCAGGTGCGGAGTTCCTCGCCATATTCGCGCACGCTCGGCCGGTTCCGCCACGGAGCGGCCTGCTCGTACAGGTCCCGGGCGCGCTGCCACACCGATCGGATCGGCGCGTCACCGCACAGCGCGAGCGCCTCCCCGCCCAGGGACATCGCGTGATCGAGATCCGGTGAGGGCTGCCGCTGGAGGAGCGCGGCCGAGACGTCGAGCCGTACGAGCGAGCGGCTCCACGACGAGTCCGAGTGCTCGACCAGATCGTCGATCAACTCCGCGTCGCTCAGCACCTGTTCGACATTGCCGAGGGAGACGTGGGCGGTGACGGCGTTGGCCAGCGTCCTCGCGTGGCCGTACGGCTCGAAGGAGATGCAGGACGTGATGCCGGCCGGAACGTCGTGCAACTCCGAGAGTTCCAGGGCCTGTCCGACGGCGCGAGCAGCCGCCTGCCGCCGTCCCATCTTCCCGAGCGCGCGGGCACGGCCGTTCGCCAGCAGCCGGATGGACTGGGCGTTGCACGGCGCACGGTCCACGGCCGCGACGGCGCAGGCATCGGCCTCGGCGTAACGGCCCGCGTAGTAGAGGCTGAAGGACAGTGTCCCGTCGGCCCACAGCTCGGTCTCCGCGTCGTCGATCGCACGGCTGAGTTCCCGGGCCTCGGCGCAGTACGCCTCGGCGAGCGCGAAGTCGCCCATGTTGACCGCCATGTAGCCGAGCAGACCGGACGCGCGGGCGGCGAGACGGAACAACTCCCGGCGTTGGCGCGGAGGTTGGCGGCCGTCGAGGAGAGTGTGGGCGAGCCGCCGGAGGTGCCGGGCCTGGGGGCGGAGCACGTACGGCCCGTCGAGTTCGTACCGCGCGGTGACGCCCTCCAGGGAGGAGCTGATGAAGGCGAGGGTCGTCTCGTCGGCGTTGCTGGTGGTGAGCAGCCGGGTGCGGGAGACGATGTCCAGGGGGTTCTCGTCGTCGGCGCGGATGGTTGGGGGAGTGCTGCGAGGTTGTTGGGGATGAAGCTTTGGTGCGGCCCTCGGTGCTTCGGAGTCCTGGCTGTCGCGGTCGTGCCGCACTCCGTGGCTGTCGTCCGTCGCGGCGAACAACTCGGCCGCCGGTCTGCCCAACATGTGTTCCAGCACTCGGCAGGAGTCCGGGCGGGGGAGGGTCTGTAACTGGCCGCCGCACCAGCGGTCGAACTGGCGCGGAGAGATCTCGACCGATGCCAGCCGAGGATCGCCGTCGAGATCGGCCAGGCGGGCGGCGGCCCGTTCGAACTGCGCCGAGAAGGCTTCGTACGTCGTCAGGTGCCGCCGTTGAATCAGCTGGCGGAACAACGTCGTACGGGGCATGGCGCACCCTCCTGGTGTGACGAGCGGGTCGACGTGACGGCGTGGGCCGAAGGCGGGGAGCACGCGCCATGTTGCCAGACAGCATGCCGAGGAAACCATGAACTAGGCAATATGTCTGGCGAAGTTGACTCGTGCGGGTTGTAGAGGCGGTGGTCGTCCGGAGAGACTTCCGGCATGGCCTTGAAGAGGAGTCTGGTACCGCAGTCCGTGTACCGCCGACAACTTGCCGCCCGCATGAAGGAACTGCGCGACGCGAGCGGACTCACTCTTACCGAGGTCGCCGAGCAACTCGAAGTCAACCAGGGCTCGTTGAGCCGCATCGAGAACGGCGAGCGCGGTACGACACCGATCCTCGTCCGGGCGCTCCTGGACCTGTACGGCGTCGACGACGAAGCCCAGCGGGCCGACGTGCTCGACCTGGTCCGTGCGGACAAGGAGCAGCAGAAGCCGTGGTGGCGGAAGTATTCGACGGTGCTGACCGCGACGCGCTACGACGGCTACCTGGCACTGGAGGCCGGCGCGACGTACCTCGCCAACTACCAGCCGATGCTGGTACCCGGCCTCCTCCAGACCGAGGACTACGCGCGTGCCGTGATCTCCCAGATGCGGATGGACCTGTCCCCGCCGGAGATCGAGTCCCTGGTCAAGGTCCGCATGGAGCGCCAGAACATCCGCCTGAGCGGCGAACAGCCCGCGAAACTCTGGGCGATCCTCGACGAGGCGGTACTGCGCCGGACCGTCGGCTCACCGGAGGTGATGCGCGAGCAGATGCAGAAGCTGATGACGGTGAGTGAACAGCCCAACGTCACCGTCCAGTTGCTCCCCTTCTCGCTCGGGGCACACCCGGGGCTGTACGGTCCATTCGTCATCCTGACGTTCCCCGACCCCACGCCGAACCTGGTGTGGCTGGAGAATCCGAAGAACTCCGTGTACCTGGAGTCCACCGAGGACGTGGCCAACTACACAGAGATCTTCGACCAGTTGAGGGCCTGCGCCCTCGGCCCGTCGGAGACACGCAGCCGCATCGCACAGATCAGCAAGGAGCCCGAAGAGTGAGCACGTCCCGCATGCCCGGCCTGCCGCTGCCGTACGACGTCGACCTTGTAGGCGCGCAGTGGCGCAGGAGTTCGTACAGCGGTGGGGCGAACGACTGTGTGGAGGTTGCGGAGCTGGGGGAATGGGTGGCGGTTCGGGATTCGAAGGATGTTGGGCTGCGGTCGCTGGTGTTCTCTCGGACAGCGGTGCGTGCGTTGGTTGGCGGGATCGTGGACGAGGTGCTCTGAAGCCGAAGCAGTGTCGTTCGCCCCAACGCGATGGAGAGTGGCACCTGGTGAGCCATCGGGCGGGAGAACCGGAAAACGCTGCTCACCTGGGTTGCTGAGCGTAGGGTCGGTGTTGTGGATCACGGCATAGAAGAGATCGTGGCGCAACTGCCCACAGCTAAGCGCGTCACCGACGTGTGGGCCGAGATGGAACGCCGTTTGGCCGATGGGGACATCGCCTTCGTCGGAGACTTGGGGATGGCGGTGGCCCAGCGGAGCGGAGCTGGTTCCGCGCGGGTATGGCAGTACGCGAGCGTCCTGGACACCGCGATCCGGCTGCTGGCGTTGGGGCCTAACCCACATGGTGTGGAGCAACTCCTGCGTCTTGTCGATGGAGAGGACCGGTCGGCGCGAAGGCGGGCACGTTACGTGGCTTCGCTGATCGCATCCGCACAGGACGTCCAGGGCCTCCTCCCGCTCTTTCGTGGCACGGGCCCCGGCGCCGGGGCTTCCGACGAACTGAGGGCCTGCACGGTTCACGAACTGCTGCTCCGGGGGTTCGACCTCTCCGATCTCCCGGAAGTGCTGGCCTGGGCATCGAGCCCCGGGATGAGTCAACATCCGCTTGCCTGGCTGCCGTTGCGGTGTACCGAATGGGAGAACGGCGCCGAACTCCCCAGCTACTCGGTTCATGGGAGTACGGCCCCGATTCCCTTCGGTCCCGTTGCCAAGACGGTCCGGCTTCCCCTGCGATCACGGGCAGTCGGGCGGTTCACAGCTCGGGAAGTGACGGAGAACGACCGGGAATCGGTGTCCGCCGCCGTGTCGAACTGGGCCGAGGAGTCCAACGGCCGTGTTGAGGCTCGTTCCTTCGCTTCGGAAGGTCCGCTGGAGGAGCCAGACGTTCCGGCGGCCCTGCTTGGGCTCGGCCTCGACTGCCTCGCCGGGTACGACCGCCGTTCGGACTTCACCGTGTCCAGGGTGGACATCGGGCAGGCGTGGTGGGTGCTCTTCGCGGCGGCCTCTACGGGAGGGGCGTACAACCACGGTCTGTACGGGGCCTATGGCCGCTTGTCCGCCTGGCGTTCCCTCGGTGGGCTCGCCGGGGTGGCGGAGGGCGCTGGTGCCGAAGAGCTCGGAGCGCGTGTTGCGACGTGCAGTTGGTACAGCTTCGGTGCGTCGACCCCCTGGTACTTCCAGGTCGCTTGGGACATCGGTCTGGCTGCTCTGGACCCGGACCGGACGACCTTGACGGTATTGGCCGCGACTGACACAGACTGACGGTCGGAGGGCGGTGAGGTTCCCCACGGCCAGTGCTGGACCTTTAGGCTCCGCCGGTGACGACACCGAACCGCTTTCAACTGAGCTTCGACGGCCGCGCATACGCCGTCGTTGTCGACGGCCGCGACGTGAGCGAACATGTCGCTGCCGTGGACGTACATGCCGCGGCCCACGACCTTCCTCGTGTGGTGCTGCACTTGCGCCCGACAGGGAGTTGGCCGACTGAACTGGACTTTCTGGCCCGGGTCGAGGTCGGCGCTCCTCCCGATCCCGGGGCTGCCGCTGCCGTCTTTCTGGAAGCACTCGACCCGCTGGAGGTCGAGCGCGCTGCTCTGGCCCGTATGGACGTGGAGAACGTCCCTGGGGGAGGTACCGCGGCGGTCTTGCGGCAGCTGGCGGAGTGGGCACATGGCGCTTAACCTCTCCGGGGTCCAGCGGACGGTGGAGGGTTTCCTTACGGATTCTGTCCAGTTGTGGCGTGACTTGCGTGGAGAGTCCGATGACGTACTGGACGAGGGAAGCGGTGTACTCCAGCCCGGGTCCGCTGTTGAAGTCGTTTGGGAGGGCGTAGGAGCTGTCGTGCCCTCCGGAATGGTGGCTTCTTCATCCTCCTTGGACGGCTCCGTAGCTCAGGTAAATTCGGACACGGCCTACCACGGCCTTCTGCCGCTCAGCATCCCGCGAGTCCTGGTGGATGACGTTCTAACGGTTGTGGAGTCGGCGCGTGATGGCCTGTTGGCCGGACGCCGCTTTCGCGTGACGGCGGTCTCTTCCAGTTCGTTCGCAGTCGTGCGAGTGGTGGGGATGCAACTTCTTGGTACGTGAGGTCGGTCGACCAGATGCTGGTGGTCACGTACTCGGCCCTGTCGGAGATCTTATGACATGGACCGGGTCGTGGGTCGAGGAGAGAGTGCCTGTGGAGGAGGCTGAGGTTGACGCGTCTGGAGACGGTCCGAGGTCTTTCGAAGTCAATCGACCGTCGTCAAAATGCCACCATGAACGTCCCACCGTGCGTTACAGAGAAGCGCCTCGTCTACTACCGGTGTCGCATGGGTCGCAGGCGGTTGGACCGACTCATCGCTGTCGCAGTGGAGAGGATCCCAGATGATGCTGTTGTGTTCTCAACGCAAAGAGGGAGTACCCGGTATCGCCAGAACGCGCTGGACGCCTTAGTCCAAGCCATCCAGCAGGCAAATGGGCCGAATGATCCTGAAGTGTGGGCAGACATTATGGTTGAAGGTGCGGACAGCTTAGGTAGCCGAGGCATATCTTTGCGAGTTGATCAGGAAAGTGTGGAGATTGAGGTCTCCGGGTCGGACACCACCTGGGTCTATGGTCAGGAGGCGCGGCTCAAGGAGATGTTGACTGCCTTCGATGGAACTCTTGCCCCGAACCCTGCCGGCCGTGAATTGTTTACCGCGTCGGTCATCACTATCTACTTCACTGTCCTATCACTGTTGTCCCTCGCAGGGGTGCTGGGGCGGAGCGAACGAGGTAGCACAGTCGTGGCGGGTATATATGCTGTTATCGGAGCTGGATTCTGTGCTTGGTATTGGGTTAAAATTTTAGCTACGAAGCAGAAGTGGAGCGTGACGGGAGATGTGTCTGCTGGTTCAGGATTGGTGAAGTGACGTAGGTTCCTGAACTCCATCGCCCCAGTGGAACACCATGTTGGTTGCCCCTGTTGTGTGATCATTGACCGCCATGGCGCCCCGCTGGAAGTCACGGTGACCGGCGCGACGTCAGGCAGTTGATCCGTTTGAGGGACGCGATTCCCTGGATACGAAGAATACGAGGTTCGCGGGGCCGTCCGCGCAGCAAATCCAAGCAGCGGTTACGGCTTCGACGGGTAGCGCCGCCTGCTCTTGAGGCGTGGCATCAAGCCCCTTACGGTCAGCGTGGTGTCGCTCGCGGCTCCGGTGTGTGCAAGACGAGGTGGGTGGTCGAGCGGCTCTTCCTGTGTGGTTCCACCAGTTTCAAGTGCCTGTGCATTAGCTACGAGCGCCGCTCTGACCTCCATCTGGGTCCGCTGGATTGCTTGCGCGACCTTTGGCTTCAGCTGCCAGCAAGATTTCATCGACCGCTGCATGGGCTTCTTCCGAGGAATTGATGACCTTCGAGATGGATGAGGCTGAATCCACCAAGGGGAAGGAGCCCATAGCGATGGGACTAATGCGTAGCTCCCACCGTGGATGGTTCGGGGCGGGGCGTGCGGGCGGTGCCGTGACGTGTGGGTCGTCGGTGTACTTCGTGAGGTCCTTGCCCATGAGCCGGTACGTCAGTGCCGCCAGACCGAGGGCCCAGTCGCCGTCGGGATTCACGCTCACGGCCTCCCGGAAGGCGCGCAGCGCCTCTTGTTCCTCCTGTGCGTCCAGGTACACCGCGCCACGACACATTAGGGCCCAGTCGTTGCGAGGGTTGAGTTCCAGAGCCCGATTCAGGTCCGCGAGCGCCTGCTTGCTCTGCCCCATCAAACGGTAGGTCTCGCCGCGGCCGGCGATGCACCATTCATAGTCCGGCTGTAGTTCTATGGCCTTGTTGAGATCCGCGAGTGCTTCCCGGTAATCCTTCTGTAGACGGTGGATCGCGCCACGGGTGGCATAGGCCCACGCTAGGCCGGGCTGTAGTTCCACGGACCTGCTCGCATCTCGGATTGCGAGATCGTTTTGCCCGAGCATTCGGTGGGCGGCAGCTCTGCTGGCCAGAGCGAGTGCACGGTTTGGTTCGGTCTGCAGCACAGATGAGAAGGCGGTGACGGCATCCTCGTAGTGGCCGGTGGCTAGCAGGGTACTGGCGTGCCGGAAGCTGTGTGTGACATCTTCGCTGCGCAACTTCTCGGCGGGCATGCCGATGTCTCCAGGTTCTTGGGCCACCGGAGCATCGGATTGAGCTGCGATCCTGGCGTGGACCGAGCCCAGATAATTCAGAGAGTTGCTACCGGGGGCAGGATCGTCCGGAGGCTCCGGGAGGGCTGGCTGGAATGCCAGCGCTGTACGGATCCAGCCCCAAAGGGTCTGCTGCGGGGGTAGTACGGCCGGAGGGGTGCCCCGCAGATACAGCCGGGCCACGCGGAGAGCGGTTCGCCAGTTAGTGGACATCCGTGCCTCCCGTCGTTTCCCCCTGGCTGAGCTGGGTCGTCAGTGTGTCCGTGCCCGACGCTTTTTCTGGGGGATGCCGGCGCGCGGCTCCGGAAGCGATCTGGGGCGACTCCGTCGGCGCGGGCTCTGTTTGGACAGCCAGCTGCTGGATTATCAGCGGGGCTGCGATGCCCATCGTCACCGCAGCCAGGGGGCCTGTGATCTGATGCGCGGCGGCGTACACGGAGTCCAGGCCGACCGCCATGCCGAAACGGCACACTATGGCGATCATGTACCCCGCCATCTGTGGTCGTCCTCTTCCGTCCCGCCAAGGCCACTTCGGCACTCGGGACGGCTGGAGAGTGGCCCACAGGGCTCTCAGTTCTATGAGAACGGCTCCCAGCAGCCCCCATAAACATGCTTGCCAAATCGTCATGGCACCCCCGGCGGTCATGAGCGTACAGCTACGAGTCCTTCTTCTCGACTGTTCTGCAAACCCAGGCCCAGCCCTACGAGCGCAGCTACGGAGTGCGTGCGCAACTCCCGTGTCGCCGGCCATTAGGCTCCGCCGGTGACACCCCCGGCAAACCCGCACCCCAACGCCCACCCTGACGCCACAGCCCTCCGCGACCCGATCGAACTGGCCGCTGCGCTCACCCAGTTGGGCCCCGCAGTTCGGGCCCGCACCCGCGCCATCACCCGCCACCACGCCATGCTCCTGCGCGTCCGTATCCAGAAGAACGCCTCCGGGCGCCCGGGGCCGAACGTCGTCACCGGGCAGTACCGGGCGTCCTGGGACGTCCGAGTCACCGTCACCGGTGGCCGGGTGACCGCCGTCGTGTTTACCGACGCGCCCCAGCAACGGCGCCTGGAATACGGGTTCGTCGGAGTCGACAGCCTCGGGCGGCACTACCGACAGCCGCCCTACCCGCACGTCGAGCCCGCGTTTCGGCAGACCCAGCCCGCCTTCCTGGAAGCCCTGCGCACACAGGTGTTGCCGCGATGAGCCTGCCCCGGCTGCCGCTCACCCGGGCCCTTCTCGGCGCGCTCGCCGTCGGCACCGGGCGGCCGTGCGGACTCGGCGTGCTGCCACGGGCGGCCGACGGGAACCCCGCCCCGTATCCCTACCTCGTCCTCGACAGCCTCCCCGGTGAGTTCTCCGGCCCCTCGTTCGCCGACTGGCAGGCCGACGCGACCTGGACGTACCAGGCGACGAGCATCGGCGAGCGCGCCGACCAGGTGCAGTGGCTCGGTGATCGCGTCCGCGCCGCAGTCGATAAAGACCTCCGGAGCCTCGCCGTCCCCGAAATGCGCGTCATCGACCGGGAGTTGACCTACGACGCCGACGGCGAACCAGTTGACGGCTCACAGGGCAGTATCGTTACCTACGTGCAGCGCTTCACGATCACCGTGACGCCCACCACCGTTTGATCACCTCACCGCGGAGCCACGCGGACGCCCGGCCGTCGAGCCCGGCGCAGCACCCTTCTGGGAGTGCCCCGTGGCCCAACAGCGCTTCATGCGGCGCGGTGTCACCAGGATCTACTGGCTTCAGGGCGTCGCCGCCGAGGCCAAGATCCCCACCCGTGCGGAACTCTCCGCACCGAACGCCACCGATCTCACCGAAGCGGTCAGCGACGTCGACGGCTGGTCGCTCACGAACGAGGCGATCGAGACACCCGACATGGCGTCGACCTTCTCGTCCTCCATCCCCGGCAACGACAAGGCCGACAACTCTTCGATCACCTTCTACGAGGACCAACTCAGCGACACCATCGAGACGTTGCTGCCCAAAGGCGTGAAGGGGTTCGTCGTCTTCCTCCGGAAGGGCGACATCCCCGGCTCGAACTCCATGGACACCTTCCCCGTCCAGGTCGCTTCCCGCACCGCCCAGTACAACGCCGGCAACGAAGCAGCGAAGTTCCAGGCCATCTTCTCCATCGCCTCCCCGCCCGCGCTCGACGCACCGGTTCCGCAACCGGCCGCGTCCCTCGCGAAGGCGAGCAACTGATGGGCGGCAAGGGGTCGTTGACCTGGGAACAGAAGATGGAGCGGCTGCGTCGCCGCTCGCTGCCCGAGCGCGTTCTCCGGGTCTGCGACGATCCGGCTCGACGTACGGAGTACGAGGAAGCGAAGCGCACCGCCGACCGCGCTCGCCTGCTTGCCGAAGCCCAACTCGATGCCCAGCCCGAACCCGAAAATGGCGCGAACGACGGTGTCTTCGCCGAGCGCGCCGCACAAGCCGAGCGCCGTCGCGAAGCCGCAGCCCGCGCCCTCCACGAAGCATCGGCCTACCTCACCTTCCGCGCCCTTCCCCGCCCGCTCCTCGAAGAACTCATCCACGCCCACCCCCCGACCGACGAACAGGCCGCCGACGGCGCCGCGTTCAACCCCGACACATTCCCGGCCGCCCTCGTCTCCGCCTCGAACACCGACGGCATGACCGAGACCGAAGCCCGTGAACTGCTCGACTCCTGGTCCGCTCCGGACGCGAACGCGCTCTGGGAGGCGGCCTGGCAGGTGCAGCAGGAGGGCCGCGCCGACCAGACGGCATCCGACCTGGGGGCAGTGGGAAAAGACTGACGGCCGACCCCCGCCTACGCGCCGAACTGGAACTCTGCGCCCAGTACGGCATTCCGCACTCGCAGTACCTCGGCGGGGACGGCCGTTGGAGCGACCTGGACCGTGCCAAGGCCCTCGCCTGGCGCGAATGGCAGCACACCGTCTGCCCGGACTGCCGGACCCGACTCGACGAGTGGGACCCGGCCAGGAGAGGCCACCGGCACGCGTACGTCACCGACACCGTGCGCTGTCCCGGCTGTGAACTCATCGCTCAGGAGCGGGACTTGGTGCCCGAAGGGCGGGCCGGGTACGGCGTCAAGGTCACCCTGCTGCCGCGGGCGGCGTACGACGTCCTGCACCACCAACCAGCCTCAGCGGGCGGTGAGCCACCCCGTTGACGCTCTACACCCTCGCCGTCCAACTCACGGCCCAGGCAACGGACTTGATCTCAGGTCTCCGTTCCTCCGCCGACGCCGCCACCGACCTCGGCCGCCGCACCCGTGAACTCGACCGGCGCATCGCCTCCCTGGACGCCTCCACGCAACGCGTCGCCCGGCAGCTCACTTCCCTTGGCCGGCAGGCTCGTACGACATCCACTCGCTTCGGCACGCTCAACACCCGCGGCGGACAAACCAGCCGCAGCCTGCGTCAGGCAGGCAACGACGCCACCACGCTGGAGCGCTCCCTCAGGAGCGTCGGACGCCAGGCCACCAGCCTCACCGGCCTCCTCGCCGGAGGCGCCCTCCTCCTCGGCACCGACCAACTCGTCGAAGAGGGCAACCGCTACCAGCGGCAGATGAACACCTTCCAGGCGGTGACCGAAGCCACCGCCGGGCAGATGCAGCGTGCCGCCTGGACGGCCAACCAACTCGGCAACGACCTCACCCTCCCCACCACCACCGCGGCCGACGCCGCCGAGGCCATGGTCGAGTTGGCGAAGGCGGGCTTCCGCACCGACCAGGCCATCACCGCCACCCGCGCCTCACTCCAACTCGCTGCGGCCGCCGACGTCAACGCGGCCGACTCCGCCCGCTACTTGGGCGACATCATGGACCAGTTCGGCCTCGGCGCCGACCAGGCCGCTCGCGCCTCCGACATCCTCGCCGCCACCGCGAACAACGCCTCCGGCGGCATCATCGACATCTACTACGCGATGCGGTACGCCGGGCCGGTCGCCGCCGGCCTCGGCGTGAGCATGGAGGACGCGGCCAGCGCCGTCGGCATGCTTGGCAAGGCCGGCATCCTCGGGCAGACGGCCGGTACCGCGCTGCGCGGCATGATGGCCAACCTCGCCGCGCCGACAGCGGAGATGAAGGACGGCCTCCAGGCGCTCGGTATCGAAGCGTGGGACACGCAGGGTCGGTTCAAGGGCCTGCGGTACGTCATCGAAGAGCTGAGCCGCGCCCAACACGAGATGTCCCAGCAGGACTTCACCGCCGCGGTGAAGATGGCGATGGGTAAGCCCGGCATGTCCGGCGCCATCGCGCTGGCCCACCAGGGCACCGAGTCCTTCGACGCCCTCAACCAGGCCGTACGCGAGACCGGCGCAGCCGCGCAGATCACGGCGGCCCGCGGCCAGGGCCTGACCGGCGCGATGACGCTCCTGCGCAAGCAGGCGCAACAGACCGGGCTCACGCTGTACGACGCGATGGCGCCAGGACTGGAGTACGTCACCCGGCTGATGACGCACGGCATGTCCGGCGCGACGCCGTACCTCGTCGCCGCGATCGAGTACGGTCGCGACCTCGCCACGCTCTACGGACCGGAGCTGAAGTCCAACGCCCGCAGTGGCCTGGGCGAGTTGATCGATGAAGCCGAGCAACTCCTCGGCCCGCTCCAGGCCCTTGGCGAGCATGGCCTCGCCGCCGGGCTGAACCTTCTCCTCAACGCCGCCCGTTCGCTGGGCGAGGTGCTCGACAACGCCGCCGAGGGTGCCGTACCGGTCGCCTCCGCCCTCGGCCTGCTGGACGACGAGTCCAGCGGGGCCGGTATCGGCTTGGAGCTTCTTGTCACGACCGTCCACCTCGCCATGTCCGCCGTCGCAGGGCTGTCCGGTGTGCTCGTTCCGGCCGGAGAGGCGGCCGGGGCTCTGGTCCGCGCGTTCGGCGCGTTGCCCGGCCCCGTCCAGATCGCGGTCGCCGCGATGTTCCTCGCCCGACGCCTCACCCCAGTCATGGGCGGGCTCGCCACCACCGTGAGCGGACGGCTGACCAGCGCATGGCGCGGCTTCGGCACCCAGATGCAGGTGCAGCAGAACCTCGCGGCCCGGTCTGGGGTCTCGCTGACTCGCTACGCGGCGGCGTTCGCGGTCCTGGAGTCGCGGATCCCCGTCGTGGGACGGATGACGGCGGCCTTCCGCGACGCGCGACAACCGACGGCAGGCTTCACCGGCACCCTCAACGGCGTGGCCCGCGCGGCGGGCGCAGGCGTACGCGGAGCGCTGTCCGGCCTGGTCGGCTTCCTCGGCGGCCCGTGGGGCGCGGCCATGGTCGTCGCCACGTTCGGCCTCGGGCTACTCGCCGCCCAGCAACAGAAAGCCGCCCGCGCCGCCGCCGAGCACCAGCAGAGGATCAGCTCCCTCACCGATGCCCTGCGCGAGTCCGGCGGCGTCATCGACGACAACGTGCGCCGTGCGGCCGCCGAAACCCTGCTGGACACCCGTATCCGCGACGGCAAGGAGAAGCTCGTCGACGTCGTGGAGCGCGCCGGGATCTCCATGGCCGACCTCACCGACTCCTACCTGGGCCAGGGGCGTTCACTCGACGACCTCGAGGACAAGCTGAACGCCACCGCCGAGGCGAACGTCCGCTGGATCGCGACAAAGGGCGGCTCCGGGAAGATGTACACCGACACCGGCCGACAGGCCAAGCAGGCGGCCGAGGCTCTCGCGGGCCTCAAGGGCGAGATGGCCGAGTCCGTCAAGAACGCCGAGCGGCTCGCGAGCGCCACTGGCCGCACCACGAGCGGTACGAGTGCGTACGACCGCCTGAAGACGGCAGTTGGCGAACTCGCCGACACGACCGCCGACGCCGACACCCGCACCCGCGCACTCAAGGACGCCTTGGACCTGCTCTCCGGCGGCAGCATCTCCCTCCAGGCCGCCGAGGCCCGCGTGAACAGCGCCGTTCTCGACGTCAACGAGGCCCTGGAGAACGGCATCGAGAAGGCCGACGGCTTCGGCAAGGCCCTGCTCACCAGCAGCGGCACGCTCAACACCACCACCCACAACGGCCAGCAGCTCTACCAGTCGCTCACCTCCCTGAGCGACGCGGCCGCCGATGCGTCGGTGTCGGCGTACGCCCTCGCCCAGCAGAACGGCAAGTCGCTGCCGGACTCCCTCGCCGCCGCCCGTACACAGATGGAGAAGGCGCGCGCGGCTGCCGTCGACGCCGCCCAGGGATACGGGCTGACGCGGAAGCAGGCGGAGGCGGTGGCCGACAGTCTCGGGCTGCTGCCGTCGAAGGTCTCGCTGCTGCTGGAAGCCGAGGGCATGGACTCCACGCTGGCCGATCTCCTCGCCGTGCAGGCGGAGTTGGACCGCTTCCCGAAGAAGACCACGCTCCGCGTCGACTCCCTCAGCGAGCAGGCGCAGAAGGATCTCAAGCAGCTCGGCTTCCGGGTGGAGACGGTGGCGGGCACCCGGCAGATCAAGATCACGGTACCGACGAAGTCCGCCCGCGACGAACTCCAGCTCCTCATCGGCAAACTCGCCGACACCCCGGACGAGAAGACGGTGCAGGCGAACGTGGCGACGATCGGCGCGCTCGCGAGCCTGAAGTCCCTCAAGTCCGAACTGACGAAGACCCCGAACGCCAAGTCCGTCGTCATCAGCGCCCCAACATCCGCTGCCCGCAAGGCCCTTGAAGACCTCGGTCTCAAGGTGCGAACCCTGCCGAAGGGCAAGGCCGAGGTCACCGTCCCCGTTCAGCCGCCGATGACCGCCCTCGGCACGATCCAGAGCGCGATCAACAACATCACCGGCACCAACGTCGGTGTCGGCGTCTATCTCAAGACCACTTCCTGGGACCGGGACGGCAACGGTGTCCCCGACGCCATCCAGGCCCGTGCCGACGGCGCGGTCGTCGACTACTTCGCCGCAGGCGGCGTACGGCGCGAGGACCATGTCGCGCAGATCGCCCCGGCCGGCTCCTGGCGGATCTGGGGCGAACCGGAGACCGGCGGCGAGGCGTACATCCCGCTCGCGCCCGCCAAGCGCGCCCGCTCCCGTCGCATCGCCGAGGAGACCGTACGACGGCTCGGCGGTGGTCCCGTGGAGTGGTACGCCACGGGCGGACTTTCCGGGTGGTCGTACGAGGTGGAATCCGGGCCCGAGTTGGAGGCCGTGTCGTCGATCCGCTCACGCTCCACCCGCACGGTCAAGCGGCGGGGCAAGGAGGTTGAGGTCTTCGACCTGGGCCTGTTCGAGAAGAACCTGCGCAAGTCCGCTGCACAGGCGTCCAGTTGGCGCAAGAACCTCGCCACCGTCGCCCGCCGGGCCGGGCAGGACGTGGCCGACGCGTTGGAGGCCATGGGGGAGGACGGCGTCGAACTGACTCGGAAGATGGCCACCGGCACGACGAAGTACGTCGACGACATGGCCAAGCAGTTGGAGAAGCTCGCCGGTACGGCGAAGGCGTCCCTCGGTGACTTCACCTCCCAGCTCACCCAAGCGGTCAAGGACCAGGCGACGTTCGAGAAGAACCTGGCACGGCTCGCCGCCCTCGGCTACGGCGACCTGGCGGCGCTCCTCGCCGACCAGGGCGACGAGGACGCCGAGGAACTCGCCGCCGCCGCGGTGAAGGACGAGAAGAAGGCGAAGAAGGCCAACACCGCGGCGAAGGCGGCCGCGCAGACCCTCGCGGCCGAAGACCTCACGGACCTGCTCGACATCATCACCGCGATCAAAACCAGCACGACGGGCATCCACAAGGTCGCCGACACCACCGGCCTGGAGGAGGACCGGGTCATCGAGGTCGCCAACCTCGGCCGGGCCCGGATCGATTCGTCCCTCGGCTCGCGTGCGACGAAGTTCCTCGAAGACCTGGCCAAGGCCAACAAGGGCCTGGCGTACGCGAACGGTGGCATCTGGGAACCCGGCGTCTACTCCTCACCCACCGCGCTCATCAAGTTCGCGGAGGCGAGCACGGGAGGGGAGGCGTTCATCCCGCTGGCGTCGGCGAAGCGCGTGTCGGCGACGGCCGTACTCGCCGATGTCGCGCAACGCTTCGGTCTCCAACTCGCGTCGGCAGAGCCGAAGTTGACCCCGGTTCGTACGGTCGATGCCCGCCCCGCCACCGGAGCGTCCGTTCAGGTCGTCGTCGTACGGGAGCAGCAGCCGCTGATCGGCACCATGCCCGTCACCGTCTCCTCGACTCAGGCCACTCCGCAGCAGATCGGCGCCGAGGTCATGCGGCGGCTGCGCAACGCGCAGCGGGGAGGGCGGGCGTAGTGGCCGACCTCGCGGAGTGGCAGATCGAGATCGCCGGTGTGGTGATCGGTGCCGGAACTGACGTGCTGGTGAGCGAAGTTGAGGGTCTGGGCACCCCTGATCTCCGTACACAGGATGTGGACAACCCCGCGGGGGACGGCGCGTTCCCGGGCGTCGACCTCTACTCCGCGCGAACCATCCGCATCGAGGCGGGCATTCGCACGGCAGGCGACCCGTCCGCGGCGCTCGATGTCCTCGGCCGCCTCAACCGCGCCGCCGACGATCCCGCCGTACGCACGGATCCCGGTGTGCAGACCGTACTGCGCCTGCGCTGGCCGGGCCGCACGACCCGCCGCCTCTACGGTCGGTTGCGCCGAGTGGAGGCCACCAGCACGGCGAACACACGGCACGGCTGGATCCCCTTGGACCTGGAGTTCGCCGCCGTCGACCCGCGCTTCCACGCCGACGACGCCTCCGCGCTCACCCTCGCTTTGTCCGCCGACGGCCTTGGCGGCTTCCGAGCCCCGTTGGTCGCGCCTCTTACCACCGGCATCGCGATCCCCGACGAACGCCGCGACTGGGCCTACAACGACGGCGACCTCCCGGCCTGGCCGTCGCTTCGCATCACCGGCCCGTGTACCAACCCGCGCGTCCGCCATGTCGAGTCGGGCCGTGTGATCGAGCTGTCCACAACCCTCGGCACGAACGACTACGTCGAGATCGAAACCCGCCCCGGCACCCGCTGGGCCCTGCGGAACGGCACCGGCAACCTCGCACCCGCCCTGTCCGCCGCCTCCCGCCTGGACACGTTCACCCTCCCGCCCGGCAGGAGCGAGATCTGGTGGACCGCCCGCGACTACACCAACACCACCCGCCTGGCCGTGACTTGGCGCTCGGCCTACGCCGCCCTGTAGCTGAGAAAACGAAGAGGAGCCGTACGTGACCCTGATCAACCCACCCTTGCTCACCCACGGCGGCACGCACGCCGCCCGCGCCTTCCGCATGATGGTCCGCGATCTCGCGCGCGGCTCGCAGGGCGTGACCGAGGGCGACGACCTCAAGGTGCGGCAACTGGCCACGCCCGGCGCCGGCGTACGGGTCGTGGACGGCTCTGCGGTCATCCTCGGCGCGACGTCCGGGCAGGGCGCGTACACGCAGTACAACGTCGGCGACGCGACCGTCCCGCTCGCGTCAACGGGGGCCAGCGCCCGCTCGGACCTGGTCTGTCTACGCGTCGAGGACCCGGAGTACGAGGGCACACGCGATCCCGGGACGGACGAGATCGGCTACTTCCACGTGGTCAGCAACGTGTCCGCGACCGCGACGACCGTCCCGTCCGGCATGACGGCGGTCCCGCTCGCTCGCGTCGACCTCCCCGCGAACACCGCCGTCGTCACGGACGCGATGATCGCGGACGTACGGGAGATCGCGAACCCGCGCCGCGATCGGCGCCTGTACACCGCCTTTCCGCCCGTGCTGAGCACCCTCCCGTACTCCGACGACAAGTGGCACGTCTGGCCCACGGCGGCCAAGTGGTCGGTACCCGTGCCCAGTTGGGCGACCGGAGCCAAGCTGACGACCACCTTCGCCGGGCTGGGCCTGACCAGGGCGAACGTCTACGCGAAGATGCAGAACGTCCTCGGTGGCACGCTCGTCGGCCAGTCCACCGCCATCGACGACGATCAGGGCTCCGGGAACCGTCGCAACACCGTGGTCCTGGCCGACGGTTTCGCCATCCCCGCGGCGATGCGCGGCACCTCTCAAACCCTGTACGTGCAGACGTACATGGCGAAGAGCGAGAGCGGTGACCTGGTCGTCGACCTCGCCACCTCACTGATCGCGGACATCGAGTTCACCGAAGGCGTGGTGTGACCCCGTGCCCGCGTACCGCTACCGCAGCTGGCACGCGCTCACCGGAGACCTGCTGGCGACCGAACTCCCGCTCTCAGAAGTCGAGTTCGGCCTGTCCCTCAACGCGGCCGGCACCTTCTCCGGCCGCCTGCAACCCCGCTTCGCCCACCTCCTCCCCGCCCAACTGGACCCCGGCAACACGCTGTTGACCGCCGAACGGGACAACACCCTGCTGTGGGGCGGCATCGTGTGGCGGGCCGAGCCGGAGGGCGCCGCCTACCCCATCGAGGCGGCGGGCTGGGGCAGTTACCTCCACCGTCGTCACGACACGCACGGCAACCTCAACGGCCGCGGCCCCTACACCTACGCCGACCCCTGCCAGGTCATCCGCGACGTGTGGGCGTACGCGCAGACGCAGCCGGACGGCAACCTCGGCGTGACCGTGGACGCCACCGGCAGCACCGCGCAGGTCGGCACACCGGCCGAGCCGTACAGCACGGACTGGTGGGAAGCCCCGGTGCTCGGCGAGGCCGTCGACGACATGACGGAGGTCGACGGCGGTCCCGAGTGGACCGAGACGACGGACTGGACCGCAACGGGCAGACCAGGTGGCCGCATTCGTCTCGGCTGGCCCCGGCTGGGCACACGCCGCACCGACATCTCCTTCGCCACGGCCGTCAACGTCGCGGCCACCGTCCCCGTGACGTACGACGCCGACGAGTACGCCCAGGTCGTCATCGCCCTCGGCGCGGGGGAGGGGCGCAACCGCCGCCGCGCGATCGACGCGATCCGCAACGGCCGGCTACGCCTGGAACAGGTTCTCGACCTGCCCGCCGAGAAGGCCAACGACCGCCTCGCCGCCCGGGCCCGCACCGAACGCACCGCCCGCCAGATCCTCGGCGAGATCACCGAACTCCAGGTCCTGAACCACCCGGCGGCCCCGATCGGCAGCTGGCAGATCGGCGACGACGTACGGGTGTCGCTGCACGACCAGTGGTCCGACTTCGACGGCTGGTGCCGCATCACCGGCTGGACGCTGCGCCCGCCGCAGGGCGAGGACCCCGAGCGGATCACCCTCACGGTCGCCCGAGCCGACCGCTTCACGTACGGAGGCTGACCGGCCATGGCCGACGACCTGGCGAAGCTCGCCGCGCGCATCGCGGCGGTGGAGCGCCGCCTCACCCAACAGATCCGCGCCTCGCGCCTCGCGTACTCGTCCATCGAGGACGGCGCGATGAAGGTCTACGACCGCGACGGCACCCTGCGCGGCAGCCTCGGCCTCCAGGACGACGGCAGCGTCGCCTTCGTCACCCACAACGGGCCACCCCCGCCCACCCCGGCACCGGCGACGGTCGAGGCGGCCCTGTCCGGGCTGACCGTCACGTGGCCGGGCACCTGGGCGGACGCACAGAGCGCGCCGCTGGACCTGGCCGAAGTCCAGATCCACATCACGGCGAGCGCGGACGCCGCCCCGGACACGACGCATCCCGTGGCGACGTTCCCCACCGCGGCGGGCGGCAGCGTCACCATCGCGACCGGTACCTACGACGCCGTCTGGGTCCGGCTGATCGCGGTCAACACCTCCGGCACGGCCGGAACGCCCTCAACCGCCGTACAGGGCCAAGCCCGCAAGGCGGTACCGGACGACCTCGTCGACGCGATCATCGACGAGACCAAGCTCGCCCGCGCCGCCGTCACCGATGCCGCCCTCGCACTGGGCGCCGTCGGCTCCACAGCTCTCGCCGACGACGCCGTCAGCACGCCCAAGCTGCTCGCCGGAGCGGTGACCGCCGGGAAGATCGCGGCGCTGGCGGTCACGGCCGAGAAGATCGCGGCGCTCGCCATCACCACGGAGAAGCTGAACGCGTTGGCCGTGACCACCGACAAGATCGCAGCCAACGCGGTGACGGCGACACAGATCGCCGCCGGGTCGATCGAGGCCACCCACATCAAGGCCGGAGCGATCACGGCGGACAAGCTGGACGCGGACGCCGTAAACGGCAAGAGGATCACCGGTGCAGTCATCACCGGCAGCGTCCTGCAAACGGCGGCGAGCGGACAGCGGGTTGTCATCACCCCGGGCTCCAACCCCGAAACAGGTTCCATCGAGTTCTATTCGGGCAGTGCGAACGAATCCGCACCGGCAGAACTCAACACGGCGATCGCAAATGCCTCCCAAGGAGGCGTGGATTACGAAATTCCCAGTGTCTCGCTGAGCGCCCCGAGAACAGGAGATACGGATCAGGAAACAGGACTGTTCCTACAGGGGCACGTCCCCGACTATTCGGGGGCCGTGTTCAACCTCTACGCCAACGACGTCAGCGGCAACGGAGTCGCGTACGTCAACGGATACGGGGCAGACACGTCCGCCGCCGGGTCATCCGTCGACTTGTTCGTCCGTGACGCCCCGTCAGCGGGCTCCGCCTCCGCCACCGCCAGACTCACGTCGACCGGACTCGCAGTCGACCGCGACCTCAGCGTCTACGGAAGGGCCCAGGGCCGGGGGTTTGTCGCGCAGCAGTCCTTGACCGCGAACGTCACGTTCTCCAGCACGGAAACGGCCATCATCACCACGGGCAGCATTACCTTCAAGACCGGCCGTGCCTACCGGATTTCCATCTGGGCCCTGCACAACGCGGCGAACGAGAGCTATGCGCTGTACCGCATCAGGAAAGGGACGGTGACGGGAACGGTCTACAAGGACCAGATCCGGATCAACAACCTCCAGGGATCCGCCGCAAACACGCCGGTCTCTTTCCAGACCATCTTCACCAACACCACGGGTAGTGACATCGCAACTGCTCTGTGCTGGACGGGAATTCAGGGCGGGGTGGCACAGACCTGGGCCGTCGTCGCCAGCACCGCCAACGTGGCCTACCTGCTGGTGGAGGACTGCGGCTCGGCGGACGACTACAGCGGTCAGGCCATCGTCTGACCTTCTGAAATCGGTACGTGACTGGATGCTGAGCCTCAAGGGGGAGATAGCTGTGGCGGTGCCATTCGGAACACCGATGCGTCTCGAACTGGTTCCGTTTTTTGAATATTGCTGCCCGTGAATTCGGCCTGAAGCCGTTCCGCTCGGTCCGTCCGGTTTTGTTGCGGGCGGGGCCGATTCAGATGCGCGCGTTCAGAAGGAATGCGGCCGATCGGTGAAGGTGCGTGAAGTCTGCTGGCCAGGTGTCTCGTTCGGCGGGTGGCTTCCGGAGGTCGCTGGGGAAGGCGAGGCGGAGGCATAGGTTCTGGTGGGAAGGTCCGGCTGGGCGAAACGTGATGATCCAGACAACAGCAACGCTCAGAGTGATCACGCTCAAGATCCATGGCCACAGCGGACGATCATGTCTCAAGGCGGCCGCGCCCGACGCCGGCCCGTCCGGGAGCGGTGGTTGGCTGCTCAGCCTGCTCTTCTAATCTGTTGGCGTGATCGACTACGACGATTCCGGCCGTCCTGTGGTCCACGTGGGAGCCCCCGGTCCTGCCCGTCTACTGCTCTCGGAGCCGACAAGACCGTTCGAGGACGAACCAACGCTCGACTTCCTCATCAGGGCCTGCGGACCATGGGGAAACGTCGAGACCTCGGTGCAGACCTGGGACGGGGACGGCCTCGACACCTTCCTCGACTCGCTTGCCGAAGACTTCCGGGGCTGGGAAGGAGTACGTGCCTGGCACTCCCTCTGCTACGACCTGACCCTCTCGGCGGAGCACCGCCCCGGTGGCCACGTCCAACTGACTTGGGGCATCCAGGACCGAGCACCCTCGGAGGAATGGCACTTCGCGACCATCACAGTGCACGCAGCAGGCGAGGACATGCGCAACCTCGCCGCCGAGATCCACACGCTCATTGCGGGCGTCGCGAAGTAGCCGAAAGGGGAGGCGCCGCACTACGTGAGATGACGCCTTAGCCTCGATCGATGAGGATCCGCATGCTTCTGTGGATTTTTCCGTGAAGCCGGTCCGAGGAGTTACGTCCTCGGATTGGCTTCAGATCATCGGCGACCCCTCACTGCCAGCCGTGTTCGACGGTGACGGAGTTGGAGACCGTCTCGGCGCCTGGCGGGAGCTTCCATGCGCAGGTGTCATACAGGTTGGACAGCAGTTCCTGCTCTTCGTCGGTGGTGACCTTCAGGTAGTAGAGGGCGCGCTTGGAGTGGAGCGGGGAGTCGTGGATGTCGCGCGTCGTGGTGTACGTTCTCGCTTCCTCTCCCGGCGTGATCGGGTCCGTCGGGCAGTAGACGGTGTGCTCGGTGCCCGGCTTGCCGACGTTATCCATCTGGGCGATCAGGTAGTACTTCGTGCCCTTGGCCGGCGGGCAGATCACCTTGGCCGTCGTCTGGAAGGTGCTGCCTGCCTTGTCCGGTGCGTTGAGCTGGACGGCCGGGAACAAGCATTTACCGTGCGAGGAGTCCGAGTTTCCCCAGTTGGCGGCGATGAGTGCAGCGCCGACAACGCCAGCAGCGGTAATGACAGCTCCGATGGTGATCTGGTATCGGGATAGACGGAAGCGGCGCCGTGGGCGCGGTGTAGGAGTGGAACCCATAGGTGCTCCCTGCGTTGGGTGTCTCACAGAGAGGGATCGCGCACGGACTTGCATCCGTTCCGCAATAGCGAGGTGGGTTTAAGCGGATAACCAGAGGCGCCGAGCAGCCATCTTTGCGCGTAGAGTGAGTAGTACTTGGTGCATGGCGCACCTTCCGGGTTGCGGGCGGGGCGCACGCGCTGCTTGAGCTGTCTGGTGTCGTGTGATCAGCAGCACTGGATGCTGTGGCGCTCCTTTGCTGACGAAGTCGTCGTCCGGGACCGGACGAACAGTCCATGCGTTAGGCTCCGCCCGCCGGGTGACCCTCCACCCGCGCTCGGCACCGGGCGGGCACCGCTCGTCCGGGCCTCTTTCGCCCCTTGAGGGACCGCCAGTTGGCTCCTGGCGCTGCTCGAACTCATGGAGGCGCGGGGGAGAAGGCGTCCCGACGTGGCGCAGCCACTGTCCGCGGACCAGTTCCTGGCCGCGCTGAAGAACGCCGGTGCCCGTGTCGTCGAGCACGACAACTGGCGTACCCACAACCGCAACAGCAAGGGCGCCTGGGGCCCGGTCCACGGCGTCATGATCCACCACACCGGCCCGTACTCCAGCGAGGCCGCCATGGTGGACCTCTGCCGCACTGGCTACACGGCCCTTCCCGGCCCGCTCTGCCACGGTGTGATCGACCGTTCCGGCACCGTCCACCTCGTCGGCTACGGCCGCGCCAACCACGCTGGTTCCGGAGACGACGACGTCCTCAAGGCCGTCATCGCCGAGTCGGCACTCCCACCGGACAACGAGGCCAACACCGACGGCAACCCGCACTTCTACGGCTTCGAGTGCATCAACACCGGCGGAGGCCAGTCCTGGCCCGCGGCCCAGCTCGACGCCATGCACAAGGTCAGCGCCGCCTTGTGCCGGGCGCACGGCTGGACTCAGCGTTCCGTCATCGGCCACAAGGAGTGGCAGCCGGGCAAGCCGGACCCGGCCGGCATCGCGATGGGCGACTTCCGTACGGCGGTCGCCAAGCTCCTGAACGCTGCGTCGAAGGTTCCCGAACCGGCCCCGGACTCCGGCGACGAGCCCGCGTACGCCTCGTTCCCCGGCGCCGCCTACTTCCGCACCGGCCGCCGCTCGGCCCTGATCACGGCGATGGGCAAACGGCTCGTCGCCGAGGGCTGCGGCAAGTACAGCCAGGGCCCAGGCCCCAACTGGACCGACGCCGACCGCCGTTCCTACGCCGCCTGGCAACACAAGCTCGGCTACTCCGGCGACGACGCCGACGGCATCCCGGGCCCGACGAGCTGGGCCAAGCTCCGCGTCCCGACCACCTGAACCGGTTCCAAAGATCCAAAGAGGAGAGCCCCACCCCATGCCCGCACTCACCAGCACCAGCGCACCCAAGCTCCTCGCCGACATCGCGGAACGCGTCGTCCTCACCTACGCCGAAGCCTTCCTCGGCCTCCTCCTGGCCTCCGCGACGACCGACATCGTCACGCTGTCCACCCTCGAATCGGCGAGCATCGCCGCGATCCCGGCGGGCCTGACCGTACTCAAGGGAGCGATCGGCGCACTCCTCGGCCGCGCCGGAACAGCCTCCTGGCTGCCCGCCACCACCGACCCCGCCTCCGTCACCACGACCATCAACTGACCCACGGAGTACGACGCGTCATGCCCGACAGAGAGATCGCCCTGGAGCTCGCCGAGCTCCGCCGCGCCCTCGAAGTCGGGCTCGCGCGCATCGACGGCCAACTCGCGCTCCTGGTCCAGCGATCCGACCAGATCGACAAGGACATCGACGAACTCGACGCCCGGGTCACCTCGTTGGAACGATCCCGTTGGCCCCTCCCGGCGATCAGCACGCTCACCGGCCTTGCCGCCCTCGTCATCGCCGTATGGTCGGCGCTCGGTCGGTGAGCCTTTGCACGCGTGTGCATGCCGCAAGCCCTTAGCGTGTTGACGTGCACATCCTCGACGACCCCAGCCTCTCGCCCCGCGGTGCCCGCGCAGCGGATACGCGAACGCGCGCACGCGGAGGCTTCCGACGGGAGTGAGGCCGCAATGCCTCCTGGGGCCGTCGAGGCGATGATCCATTTCGAGGAATGCTACGGCCGCCTGTGGTACCCGCTCCGGCGAGGCTTGGGATCGATGCCCGGCCGGCGAACGCTACGTTCTCGACCTGGCCTTCGTGCGCGAGTCCGTACCGGAGGACGACGAAGACGACGACTGACGTCGGCAGCACTGCCGCTGTGCGACCGGACCGCTCAACTATGCTTGACGCGTCAAGTCCGTTATACGTACCGAGCGGCCCGGAGAGACCTCGTGGCGAAGAAGCGGTTCCCCTACCTCCTGGGGCACGCGGAGATCGCGTCCCTCTACGACGTCGAGCGCCAGACCTCCCAGCTCTGGAAGACCCGGGGCGTGCTCGGTGACCCGGACGTCGTGGTCTCGGGGAACCCCTACTGGCTGCTGGCGACCGTGCTGCGGCTCGCCGAGGACGGATCGCGTGCGTACCTGCCCGCGCGGCTGAAGGAGTACAAGGCCGGTATCGACGGCGGGTACGAGGCCGACGACCCGGCCGAACTGCCGGACATCGTCGGTCTCAAGGAGATTCCCTGGGTCTTCGGCAAGAAGTACATGGACGTCTACCAGTGGCGGGTCCGCAGGAGTCTCACGCCGGAGGACGCCGTGGTCTCCGGTTCGCCGCTCTGGCTGCTCGACACCGTTCTCGCGGACGCCGAGGAGCGAGGGCGTGCCACCGTGCAGGACGGCATCGACCGGATCCGTGCCGGTGAGCGCGAGCAGATCAAGCCCCGCGGGCGGAAGCCGTCCGCCGAGCCCAAGGCGGCACCGAAGCCGTTGCCGAAGGTGCGGACGTTCCGGCCCGGCAAGGACTCGGCGGAGGATGTAGCCGCGTTCGCAGCCGAGTTGATGGAAGCCGGGTTCGCCCTGACGGTGCGCCCGAAGCGCTGAGGGTGGCCTCTCCAATCACCGCATCCACTGGTGCAATCCAGGGGTGGGGGCTCTAAGGTGGGGCTCGACATGTGTTGAGGTAATGCATCGTCGATCCGCTGGCGTGCCTGTGAGGTGGCCGAGGGGGTCGGCGAACGGAACGCGTGGCGTATCTTAAACTTGACGGTAGAAAGCTCGGGAAATAGAATTTTATTAGCTTCAATTTGCTTTGACATGTGTTGTGACAGTCGAAGTCTCGAATGGGGATTCAGAGTGCTTGGAGGGGATGTGACCGTCGATACCCCGGTCACCTGGCTCGCGATCCGCGAAGACCAGAAGGCGTTCGAGGACCAACAGTTACGCGCGCTGCGTGCGGCGTTCCCGGATCTGGTCGATGCCAGTCCGGCGCAGCTGGGGATCTTCTTCCACTACTGCAAGGCGTCCGGGCTCGACCCGTTCGGCCGGCAGATCTACATGATCAAACGCAAGTCGCGTGGCGAGGTCCGCTGGACCATCCAGACCGGCATCGACGGCTATCGGCTCATCGCGCGCCGGGCCGCCGACCGCGCCGGGCAGTCCATCGCGTACGAGGACTTCGTCTGGTACGACGCCGAGGGTGGTGAGCACGCGGTATGGCTGCGCGACGAGCCGCCGGTTGCCTGCCGGGTCGTCATCTGGCGTGGTGAGGCCCGGTTCCCGGCGGTCGCGCACTGGCGTGAGTACGCGCCGAAGGTGTGGGACTACGAGGCGCAGGAGTACAAACTCGGCGGACTGTGGCCGCAGATGCCCGCGAGCCAGTTCGGCAAGGTCGCCGAGGCGCTCTCCCTGCGCCGGGCCTGCCCCGCGGACCTGTCCGGCCTGCATGTCGACGAGGAGATGCACGCCGCCGACGCCGCCGAGTCCCGCGAGCGCGTGAAGGAGGCCGCCGCGCGGCTGCGCTCCCCGGACGAGCAGCAGGCGAACGGAGGCTCGCCCGCTCAGCCGACGAGCGACGTCGTGGACGCCGAGATCGTCGAGTCGCAGACCGCCAACACGGACGCAGCGGCACCGCAGGAAGAGCAGCGCGCCGACAAGGCCGCCGAGCCACCCGCGAGCGGCAGGACCGACGAGGTCGACAGAGTGCGGGAACGCATGTCTGCCCTCGACCAGGAGCGCTCCCGCTTGGAGGAGGCTCGCGCCCGCATCCGGGAGACGGCCGACCGGCTCGCCCTGGGCTTCGACACCGTCAACGACCGTTGCTTCGACGCCTTCGGCACCTCGTTCCAGGACGCGAGCGCCGAGCAACTCTCCGAACTCAACGACTCCCTCACTCCTGCCGCCGGAACCTCCGACGAGCCGGCCACGGCCGGTCGCAGGAACGGGTCGGCACGCCGTACCCGCACCCCGGCCAAGAAGGCCGCCGCGAGTGCGAAGAAGAAGACGGCGAGGAAAGCGACCGACGGTACCACTTCCCCAACACGCGTCTCCAAGTAGCCCTGGCCCGACCGCAGTTCGCGCATGCCACCTCACCGACGGAGTGTGACAACCCATGTCCACACGCACCACCGACGCTGCCGTATCCGTCCCGCCTCCGGGTATTGACATCTCCACAACCCCGGTCCCCGACCTCTGGAAGGGCGCCCACCGCGACGACCGCTCCCGCCCCCGTTCCCGACAACGTCTCCTCGGCCCGTCCTCCGTCGGACTGTGCAGACGCCGCGCAGCCTACGAGGTGCACGGCACCTGGCCCACCGACCTGGACGACACCATGCACGCCGCGATCCTCGGCACCTGGCTGCACGAGGGCATCCTGCGGGTGCTGGCCGAACAGTTCGGCGCCCACACCGAGTTGGAGCTGACCAACGGCGTCATCCTCGGCCACGCCGACGCCTACTGGACGCCGAGCGGGCAGGCCCCCGGCGTCGTCGAGGACGTCAAGACGAAGTCCACTCGCGCCCTGGACGTCGTCGTACGCCAGGGGGCCGGCAGGCACGAGCTGTTCCAAGTCCACCTGTACGCCCACCTGTTGCGTACCGGCGGCCTCGTCGAACACCCGCACCTGCCGACCGGGAAACCGCTCGGCGTCGACGTCGTACGGATCAGGTACGTCGGCCGCGAGTACGGGCAGGTCGTCGTCCACCAGCAGGCGTACGACGAGGACATCACGCGGCAGGCACTCGCGTGGGCCGAAGACGTCCTCGACAGCCCGGAGCCCGAGGCCATGCCACGCGATCTCGACGGGCCCGGGCTGTCGATCATCTGCGACAACTGCCCGTTCAAGAGCGCCTGTTGGCAGCTCGACCGGCTCGTCGACGACGGGCGCGCTCCGCAGACGATCCTCGCCGAGGACACCGCGGCCGTCACGGAAGCGCTCAGTGCGTACGCCGACGCCGCCGAGATCGAGAGCGCGGCGAAGAAGCGCAAGGCGAAGGCCCGCAAGATGCTGGACGCCGCCGACGCCGGTACCTACGGGAACTTCCAACTCTCCTGGTCCGGCGGCAACCCGAGGCCGCCTGAGCCCGACCCCGAAGCGATGCAGCGCATTCTCCAGTCGCTCGACGTCGACATCCCGCTGAAGTCGGGCGGCCGTACCTCTCGCACCATCGGCGTCACGCGTCTGCCCGAAACGGCCTGACCGGGCTCTCCGCTCGCCGCTTTTCTGGGCCCCTCGTATCACGCATGTCCCGCGGTGTTTCAACGCCGCCCTGCCCCGGCATCCCACACCCCTTCGCCCAACTACCTTGAAAGGAAACGGACTTGTCCGAACCCACACCTCACGAGCCCGCCGGATACGCATCGCACCGGGCGAGCCCCGAGACCTGGTCCCCGGCCGAGACCCGGTCCCGGATCAACGAGGCGTTCCAGGCGGTCGTGTCATTCGAGGGTGACAACACCGTGGGCCTGATGCTCCACCTCATGTCCATCCTGGACAGCCCCACGCCGTCCTCGAACTCCGCTGACGGGACCGGTCTTGGGCGCCTGCTCACCGCAGGGCGGGTACGGCAGCGTCTGGCCGCCGAACTGATCGCGACCTGGCCGCGCATGGCACTCGGGGACCACGCCCAGGACGTGGCCGACACGGTCATGGCGATGGTGCTGCCAGTGATCGGGCGACTGCGGTGGGAAGCGATCGGCTGGCGAGTCCGGTCGGACGAGGCGGTGCAGCAGCTCGACCGGGCCCGTTCCCTCGCGGTCACCCTGGAGCAGACGAACGCCGAGGGGATCCGGCTCCTGAAGGCCGGCCAATCCCGCCTCGCGCTGTTGACGCTTGAGGGCGACGGACAGCCGGTCGGCGCCTCGTGCGTGGTCGAGCCCGCCACCGACGACGCTGCGCAGATCGGTCCGGCTGCTCACGAGGCCGCATGCGACGGCTCGGACGGCTCGGCGCGCGGTGGCGGCTTCGGCGACCGAGGTTGAGCCGTCCGTTCCTGTCGCCGCCGTAAGTAAGGAAGGAGGCTGAGCGGTTGAGTATCGAGGCAATGGCGTGGGCCTTCCGGCAGCAGATCCCAAACCCTGGCGCGAAACTCGTACTCCTTGCTTTGTGCGACTTCGCCGATGAAACTTGGTCGTGTTTTCCCGGACAGGCCACATTGGCCGATAAAACGAGTCAGGGAGAGCGCACGGTCCGTCGGCATCTGGACTGGCTGGAACGCGCTGGATATATCGTCTCCCGCCCTCGGTTCGCGTCAGGCCGTCGTACGAGCAATCGCTATACGATCCATGCCCCGCAGGCTCGGATCGCGCTTCCGGCAGCCTCCGATCCCCTTGATGTGGAAGCCGGTGAACCCGCGTCCCGGGACTCGAAGCAAGAGGCCGGAATGGCCGCTGGCCAATCTGACCACCGGCCAGATTCAGTGGGGCAAGCGGCCAGTCTGGCCGGGGAACCGTTAGAGAACCACCAGGGTGATACCCCCCAGCCCCCCGTGGGAAGCGGCGACTTGAGCGCGGGTGACGGCGAGGGAGGCTGCGCGGCACACCCGAACGAACCGGTGGCGAACTGCCGTGCCTGTGGCACGAGTCCGCGTGCCCGGCGGCTCGCGGCCGCTGCTGAGGAAAAGAACGAGCGTGATCAGCGAGCACGAGATCGCGACCGTCAGTGGTTCGAAAACGAAAGGGCTCGTCGTGCTCGGGTCGCCGAGCTGGAGGCGCAAGGCGCGTTGGAGGTGCCCCGGCAGGCCGCTCGTGCGGCTATTCACCGATCATCGAATCGCCACAGCGATATAAACGACACTTGATCACCTATTGGAATTGTTGATAGAATGTTATTGACGAAATGGAAATTTAAATTGCGCGCATCGGAAGGGGTTTTGTGAATGTCTCCCAAGTTGACCGGTGATGAAATGAGGCGAGTTGCCAAGAGTCTCGCCGAACAGGGCGTATCCGGCGGGGATTTCCAGAGGGCGGGGGAGCTGGTTAGGGAGTTGGGGTCCGCGCTGGCTCGCGCCTACGGCGAGGTGCTGGAGCGCGAGGTCACTCCCTTGCAGTTCGCCGATGAAGTCCTCGGGGTCGAGGGTGCGGGGCGGCTGCTCGTGCAAGTCCTGCGGAAGGTGACCGGTCGTCCGGATCTGTATTCGGAAATCTGAAGGCGCAGCACGCTTCGCTGTCTCTGACATGTGTGGAGACAGACATAAGTCGCCTCGATTGACAGCCCTGGCTACCGAGAGGAACCAATGACCAGCACCGTCTCCCTCCCCGAGATCACCGCGATAGTCATCGCCGCCCGACTCCAGGGGCCGCCTGAGCACCGCAACGACCCCGACGGCAGGGCCCTGCGCGTCCTGACGCTTCGAGGTTCCCACCCCGGCGAGTTGTACGAGTTCACGCTCGCCGACGGTCACCGCCGTTGGGTCCTGGAGGCCGTCACGCGCGAGAACGGCATCGACATGCAGGTCCGGACCCTCGGTCGTCGCCTCTCGGCACGCCTCAACGTCCTGCACGGCATCGCGGTCGAGTGCTTCGCCCAGTCGCCGCCGCCCGAGCCGTCGCCGCCCCCGCAGCACCCGTAGCCCAACCGGCTCATCGCTCATGACACACGTCCTGGACCAAGGAGAGAAGCAGTGGACCAGCCCACCCGCGAGGAATTACTGCGCGCCGAAGCCGCCAAATACGGGATCGACCCCGCCGTGATCGACCGCGCGGTCAAGGTCATCACCGCTGTCCAGCGCCGCGACCGCGCCGACTACCGGAAGAACTTCGGCGGCGAGCTGACCCCTGACCGATGGTTCGCCGAATACGGCCAGTCGGGTTTCGAACAGCTCTGCGCCGACGCGGCCCGCACCGCCGGACTGGGCGACAACGGGGATCTGATCCTGCGTATCGTCAGCGCGGTCGCCCCTGGACTCGAACCCCGCAAGGACGACCGTCCACTCCAGTTCTGGGCCCGCCCCCTCACCGACCCGAGGGAGGCGACGTTCCCCGCATACCGCGTCATGTACGAGGACTCGACGCTGACGAGCGGTAGCACCGGCTTCGACTGGTCCGGGGCGCTGCTGCGTCAGACCCTGCACACGGTCGTCGTCCGTGGCCCGGGAGCGGCGAGCCTTGAGGAGAACACCGGGATCATCGCGCTCACCGACGGACAGTTGCGCGGTGTGTACGTGGCCCGTCCCGCCCCCGGCCACGCCCAGCCTCCCTGCGCCCACTGCGGTCAATGGGCGCAGGAGCACACCCTGCACGAACGCTTCGGTTCCTGCGCCCAGTTCACCAGCCTCGTCAGCGAGGTCGCGGCGGCAGCCGCGGTGTAGTCGCGCGGTCCGAGGCCCACCCCGGCGGCCGGAGCCGTGCAGCGTACCCGGCTCCGGCCCCGAACTGGGCTGATCGCACCAGCACTTCCCCTCGACCCATCACACCCGAAGGAGTCTCGCCATGCCCGAAGCACCCTGGCGCGTGGGCGGCGCCCAACGACAAGGCCGACGCGGCGTCCAGGCGGACGCGTTCGACATCGGCGGAGACATGGCCACCGGCCGTATCTCCGTAGCCGTCACCGACGGCATCGGTGACACCAACGCGGCCGCCGACGCCGCTCTGCTGGCGGCCGAGGAAGCCGCCATCGTCACCCTCAACGCGAATCCGCAGGCCGGATGCACCGCGGCCCGCGCCCGCCTCGCCGCCAGTGGCAGCACCGCGGACGCGTCCATCGTCAGCGCGCTGTTCGACCCCGCCGACAGCCGTATCCAGATCGCGTGGGCCGGGCTGTGCCGCGCGTACGTCTTGAGCGCCGACGGTCGGCTCCAGCGGGTCACGTACGACCACGTCCTCGGTGAAGCCGCGGGTCGGCGCGCCGCTGAGGACGGCTCAACGCCGCCGTGCGACCGCCGAGTGACGCACACGGTCGCGCTTCGCGACTTCGTCACCACGTCCCTGCCCGTGCACAGCACCGCCGCCGTCCTCCTGTGCACCGACGGCGTCAGCCGGAGCCTCACCGAGCGAGCCATCACCAACGCTCTCCGGGTCGACGACCCGACCAACGCGGCCGAACTCCTCGCGGGTGCCGCCGGCATCAACGGCCCGGACAACACGACCGCCGTCGTCCTGCTCAACCGCAGTCGCTGACCATCCGCATCTGCCATCTGGAGCCCATCACCATGCCCGAACGACAGCCCCGCCCCACCGAACTCCCGCTCAACGACCTGGCGGCCGCCTACATCCAGGCGGGCGAGACGCTCTTCCTCGCCCTCCACGACGACGTCTCGGCCCGCGTGCGCCTCGTCCACCCCGAAGCCGAGTACCTGGAGGTCAGCCTCGGCGAACTCGGCGAATTCGAGCTGTACGGCATCTGGAGCGGTTCGGAGAGCGACGGAGACAACTGCCGCCTCCTGTACGCCCCGGACCACGGCACAACGGAGGAACTCCTCGACAGCGACGGGGCATTGGCCATGGACGACATCGTCCGTGACCTCAACCGCGTCCTGAGCCACACGTTCCTGCACCGCTGGGGCGTGGTGCAGCCCCACCCGCGGTACGAGTACCGCAACCACCGCCGCTGGATCGCCCTCACCTCGTCCGACCGGGTCGCCGCGATCGCCGGCATCGTCCGTGGCCACCTTCCGGACGCGGAATCGCTGATCTGCCGCTTCGAGTACGACAGCTACGGCATCGCCGTCGGCTTCGAGCAGGTCGCGCTCACCAACGGCGAGACGGTCGACATCCCGTGCCCCCGGTGCACCCCGGACGCCGAGGGGAGCCTGTGGCCGCACGACGTGACCCACAAGCTGGCCCACCTGCTCGGCCAGCTCTACGCCCTGCCCCATCTGCGCAGCCGTCATCTGATGCCGTGCGTCGACACCCGCTCCGACCACGAGGAGCAGATGTGGCAACTCGTCCTGCCATACGCCGCGACGGGCACCGGCTCCGTCGACACCCCCTCCCACCCGTGATCGGCCGACCGGCCAATCCGGTCCCCGGTCCAGTTCAGAAGGACACATCTCTCATGACCACCACCGCGGAGAACAGGACCGCCACGGCCCTGCGTCATCGCCTGCTCGCGGTCGACGTCTGCAACCGGGCGAAGGCCCAGTACGAGATCGCCGTACTCGACCACGTCTCCGCGCAGATCGCGGAGACGTTCCCCGACACCACCCACCTCACCCTCGCCCAGAACATGCGCGACCGCAGCGTCGAGGTGCACGCCCTGTGGACCACCCACGACGGCGGCACGGAGGAATTGCTGCTCGACGTGGGGGAGTACCGCCAACTGCTCGCACCCCGGCTCGACTTCGCCGAGATCGACGACGACCTCAGCGACGCGCTCGAGGAACTCGACGCGGCGGCTTGGAACGCCGTACGGCCCGAACCGCGTCGGGGCGGCCACTGGGCCCTCGACCTCACCCCGCCCGATCGCGCGGTACGGATCGCCGAACTCGTTCGCCGGTACTACCCGGAAGCCGAGTTGCTCGACGTCGACTTGAGCACGTCGCCCTGCCGCGTCTTCGGTGTGGTCCACGTGGGCGACGACATGGAGGACTCCTCCGCGAGCGGTACCTGGGTGCCGCCTGTCGGGAGGCCACCGGCGTGGCCGAAGGAGACCGAGCGGCGGATCGCCGCGCTCATCGAGCAGATCCAGTTGCTCCCGCATCTCAGGGCTCAGCATCTGCTGAGCGCCGGTGGCCCGACGGAGTACAGGGCACTGCTGCCCCTGCCCCAGCCGGTGCCTGAGAGCCCGGTCGGCGAGACCGGAAACGACAACACACAAGGGATGTCATGAACCTGATCGAAGCGCGCTCGGAGGTGCCCGTCGTCCCCGTGGTCCACGCGCAGACCATCGCCGCGAACGTCCTCAAGACCTGGCCCAAGGTCGTCGGGCTCTCCATCGAATACGTCGCCCATCACGACCAGGGCCCCCAGGGCGCCGTCACCTTCGCCGTCGTACGCGCCGCCGGAACATGGCCCGGCGCTGCACTGATCCGCTGTGACGGCTACGGACTGATCACCCGCGGCTGCGAACGCCGGCGCTCCGACGGCCGCCCGTGCTGGGACCCGGCCGCGCCGCACCTCGCGCTGCGCGACCCCGGTCGGTGCCCGCACCACCTGCCGCCGCTCGTCGAAGGCGACTGGGTCAAGCATCCCGAACACCCGCTCTACGGACGCGTCGCACGTGTCAACGACGACGGCACCGTCGCGGTCGGCTTCTCCGGCGGCGAACTCACCCTCCACTCCAGCCAGTTGCCCAGGGTCCCGCCGAACATCGCCGCGGAACTCGACCGGGGACCGCTCAGCGGCCCGGTGTCCCTGATCGACGAGTAACCGCCACCGATGACTTCACGGAAAGAGCCTCCAACCATGAACGGCCACATGGTCGTCACCGTCGGGTTCACCAGAACCGTACGAGCCCGAGGACTCCGCCCCGGTGACGTGTTCGCCTTCCCCCAGGCGCCGAAAACCCCACTCACCGTGACCGGTGTCGAAAAGACGGTCCTTTCACCCGAGTTGACCCTGCTCGCCGTCACGATCCCAGGACGTGACGCTCCGGTGCATCTCCTGGCGAGCACTCCCGTCCATTCCCTGCGCATGCTCCGGACCATCCCCATGACCTGCCTCCTGTGCGGCAAGCACGTGGAGATCGAACTCGACCTTCCGAAGGACGGTGAACCTCTCTCACTCGTCTGCGACGACCACATGTACGGGACC
The DNA here is from genome assembly GCA_001298575.1 of Actinobacteria bacterium OK074. Lineage (GTDB taxonomy): Bacteria > Actinomycetota > Actinomycetes > Streptomycetales > Streptomycetaceae > Streptomyces. Next base: position 83,321 of record LJCV01000110.1, on the reverse strand, counting down.
GAATCGAGCGCAGAGGCCGAAGCCGGGACGACCACGGAATCGGACACCGAAAACACCGCGGATACCGACCCGAACACACCCCGGGAGGCGAACTGATGGTGTTCCTCCACTACTTGAGCGCCGTCCGCCTCCTCCGTCAGGTCGAAGAAGCCAAGGCCCGTGCCCTCTATGCCGACGTGATCGAGGCGCTCGAAGCGCAGTGCACGGACGTCGACGTCGACTGGCCGGGCAACGAACTGAACATCGTCATCCAACTCTCCACCGACGGCGACCAGTTCGTCGCGATCACCGGCCGTACCTCCCTGCCCTGGCACGACGACCGCAGCGGACTGGGCGGCTGGAAGGCCGTGCACATCGACAACAGCTATGGCACGGCCAAAGTCATCTACGACACCACGACCCCCGAGGGCGACCCGGCCGGAGACATGAGCCTCGAACCCTTGGCCGACGAGGTCGCCTCGTACGTCAACGGCTGGCGTGCCGAGTACGGCACGTAACCGCACCCACCTCCCACCACCGCACGAGGGGCCGAGCCCGGGACGCCCATCGACCACCGGGCCCGGCCCCTACCCCTCCATGCCCAAAAGCGATGATCACGAGAGGACACAACCCCCATGCTGACCTTCACCGTCGGCAGCGGCCCCGCCCTCCAGGTCGCCGAATCCGCCGACTTCGACACGGGCCAGGCCGTCTACCGTGTCACCGGCATCGGAACCTTCACCTTCGGTTGGGACCAGGACCACTCCCCGGAAGCCGACCAGCCCCCTGCCGAAGAACGCCTTCAAGTCACCTACGGCGTCGGCCAGTTCGGCCCCCACATGGCCGAAGCGCCCGTGGTGTACGGGGTGACGCTCTCCGGCGCCGAGTCCTTCACCCGTACCGCCCTCACGGCGGGCACGCTACGGCTACGCCCGTACCGCCTGTTCATCAGCGCTCCCGTCCGGGTCTCGAAAACCGCGGCCCGCCGTACGACGGCCATCGTCTCGGCTCTGGCCAAGCACTGGCTCGCTGCCCCGTGGACCCCGGCGCTGCGCCGAGCCCACGAGCATCACCGGGCCCCTCACGCCCTGAGCTGGTACAGCGTCCGCATCGCCGAACATGAGGAACTCATGCGATGCCTGCGCGAAGAGCGTGCCGCTTACGTCCGCCGCGCCGACCAGGCGGTGGCCGTCCTCCAGTCGGGCCCCGTACGACCGCCCGAAGGCGCTCCGCCACATCCGTTCACTCTGGTCGACACGGCGGGGCGGTGATCCCGTGGTCCAGTTCGACCTCTTCGGCGAGGTGGAACGGAAGCTCGAAGCACGCACGAGGCAACGGGCCGAGAAAGCAACCAAGTCACCCGAGCCCGCCTCCGCTTCAGCGGTCTCCCACCGCAGGTTCCGCGCCTTCCCGACCGATCCGCAACGGCACGCCGCCGACATCGCCGACAACGTGATCGCCGCGTGGTTCAGTCACTACGGCGGCAGCCGCATGGACGTCCCCCTCGGCGCGGTCGCCGCTCTGACCCTCATCCGGGAGCCGCTCGTGGGTGACCGGCTTCTGGCCCTCGACGCCACCCAACTCCCGCAACTGCTACGGGAGATCTGGGGCGTCCAGTGGATGGTCCGCCCCGACCTCATCGAGATGGCACGTCCGCTGCACAGCTGGATCGAGGAGGACCCCGACGAGTACCAACTCCGCGCCGTCCAGGCGGCCATCCATACGGCTGTCCGCAAGGGCCTGTTGGACCTCACCGCCCGGGACGACCCCTTCTACCGTTCTCAGGCGGACGTCCTCAGCCCCCTCCTCACGGGACTGCGGCACAAGAGCGACAAGAAGTGGCGCGGCGAGTACCACACACCCACGTCTGTCACGGACCTGATGGCCCGCGTCCTCGTCGACGGCAACCATTGCGAGCCGGGCATGTCGATCCGGGAACCGGCCATCGGCAGCGGAGGCATGTTCCGCTCGGTCGCCCAGCAGCTGCGTGAACTGGGCCTGAACCCGCACGACTTCTACTGGTACGGCAACGACCTCGACCCCGTGGCCGCCGCGTGTGCGGCCGTCAACGCCATCGTGTGGGACCTCGGTCCCAAGGTCGCGATCTGGTGCGGCGACACCCTCGCCTCCAGCGACAGCGGCTTGGACAAGGCCCTCGCCGAACGCGCCGCCGTCATCAGGCACCGCAACGCCGTAGTCGAGCAGGCGGTGTTCGAGCAGAAGACCAGGCGCCTGCTCCACGCCTTCGACCAACTCCTCGAAGGAACGGCCGCGTGAACCGTCCTCCCGTTCCGAAAGGCGGCACCGGCGTGCCCACCAAACCCACGGCTCCCGACACGAAGCAGAACCAGCGCATCCGCCCAGCGGAATTCGCCGACTTCGTCGCGGCGACGGCGACAAGCCTCGGCGACGACTGGGCGGACGACATCATCGACACATCCCAGCCGAGCCCGACCGCGGTCCTCACCCACCCCGACGGCCGTCGCATCGGCATCCGGTACCTGTGGCGCGGAGCGGGCGTCCAGACCTGGGCGCTCGACGTTCCGCCCCGAACCTTCGACAACGACGCGGACGCCGAGTTGTACAACGCCGGCCGCGAACATCTCACCGCGGGCAGCCGCTACAACGTCGGCGTCGGCTTCACGAACAACCCGCCCGCCGCCACCGCGGCACGGAACATCCGCACTCGCCTCCTGCCGGCCTTCGACGGCAAACGTCCACCACTACGGGCCTTCCCCAGGAAACGCTCCCGCCGCGCGCCGGTAGGAGAGAAGGTCAATCCGGTGGCCAACACGACGACGACCAGCAGCACCAATGCCGCAGCGGAAAAAGCCAAGTCGTCGGAAACGAAGGCGAAGACGCCACGCCACACGGCCAAGAAGGCGCAGCCCATCGACGAGAAGACCGAGCCGACGAAACGTTCGCCCGCACCCCGACCACGACGTCCGAGGGCGACGACTGCCAAGGCGACGAAGGCGAAGACCACGAAGATGAAGAGCACCGAAGAGCCGAAGCCGCAGCCACCGGAGGCCACGCCGAGCACGAGTAGGTGACGACCCCAACTCTCCGAGGTGCGGGGATCTCCTCACGGAGCCCCGCACCTTCTCCATGATCAGGAGAAGCCGGCTCCAGATGCGTTTATCGCCTGGTGGGAGGAGCATGGGTGGTGTTCTGCCGGGCCAGGTTTTCCCGGGGTGATCCCATGCGCCGTATCGTCACTTTCGTTCTTGCCGGGCTCGTAGCGACCGCTGTCGGCTGTTCCGGCAGCGAGAAGGTCGCCACTACGCCGGCCAGTAGCTCACCGACGTCCAGCGCGGCGATCGATCAGCCGCTTTCCGCCGAGTCGCCCAGCACAACGCCGCTCTCGCGTGCCACCTCCGCGGCCGTCGGGGACACGCTGAACCTCACCGGGCAGAAGAACGGCGAGACTCTCGCCGTCACCGTGGTCAAGGTCGTCGATCCAGCCGTCGCCGAGAACGACTACTCCACTCCTGGGGCAGGCAAGAGATTCGTAGCCGTCCAGTTCCGGCTCAAGAACACAGGTACCGAGGTCTACTCGGACTCTCCGAGCAACGGAGCGAAGATCGTGGACACGCAGGGGCAGCAGTTCGCGTCCACCATCGAGGACACCACCGCCGGTCCTGGCTTCCCCGGAAGCGTCACCATCGCACGCGGCGACACCGGACTGGGGTTCATCACGTTCGCGATCCCCGCCAGCTCCAAAGTCGCCAAGGTGCAGTTCACGATGGACAGCGGCTTCGCCGACAACACGGGCCAGTGGGATGTGCCCGGGCGCCACTGAGTGACGGATAGTGATGTCGAAGACGCGAGGCTGCGTCGTGGAAGAGCCGGTAGAACGGCGGGAATTGGATCGTCGACAAACTGGACCAAGGTGGTCAATCCGACTTCAGGGCGAGAGTAAGGGGTAGGCCCGGGCGGCCGACAACGAGACCCTCGCGCCGAACTCCTGGGTTCTGGCGGCAGCCATGAGAACCCACCGGAACGGCGCGAGGGCCTCCTTGCCCGTGGGCCTACTTGAACCAGTAGTGCACGCCCTTGTGGCCCGAGCAGGTGCCGCTGGAGTGGCGCGAGTACGACGGCTTGCCGTCCTTGCACTTGGCAGTCTCGTACTTGTCCACCGGCTTCTTCCCGACGTTCCAGCCGCACACGCCGGTCGTGTGGTGCACGCACTTGTGGGCGGTGTTGGTGCTCGGAAGAGACGCCGCGGCGTCGGCCGTACCGGCAGCGCCGAAGGCGATGAAGACGGCAGCCGCAACGGCGGCGAGACGGGTGTTCAGCAAAGTTCCCCCAGTGCTTTTGAAAGACAAGGGGACGATACAGATGCTGTTGATGTGGTGAGTGTGTTTTGTGCTTATTGGTGGTCCTGGTAAGCGCCTCCGAAGAGGGCGCATGGCCTCACCCGGTGGGCCAGGACCAGGACCAGGGCCGGCGGGAGCGGCAGGGGTAGCAGAGTTCCTGAAGGCGCCGTTTGTGGATGGCGCCATTACGCGGGAACGAGACTCCGTCGCCCACCCAATCCGGTCCGCGCTGCTGACGTCGAGTTTCCCGTTGAGCAGGGCGGACACGTTCCGCAGCGACTACTTGGACGCGTACCGCAGAGGAGAGCCCGAGAAAATCGGGTCGATTCAGGCGTCGCGAGGACGCTCAGGGGAAGTACCCTCCGTCATCGCCTGGCATGATCCGCGCACAACCTGACACGATCCGGCAGGCGTGAAACCGCAGGTAGTAGCCACTCTGCTACGCGCCTTTCCGGAAACCGCCCCACGGCTGGTCACGCACTGTGCTGATCATTTCCGATTGATCGATCTCATAATCCGTCGGCCGTGGGTTCGAGTCCCACCCGCCCCACCCGCCCCACCTGCGCAAGTCTCTGAACTGCGGAAACGTTCATTTTTAGGTGTTGGAGCGTCAACTTTGCCTGAACGGACTGGATCCGCTGCCCGTGGGTTTGGGGTCCGGCAGCGTTCGGGGGAGATCCAACCCCTCTGATCTGCGGCGGAGTAGTTGTTTAAGGTTGCCGTTCTCGGCCCGGGCGACTGCGCTGCGGGTCGTCCCCAAGACCCAGGGGCCATACAGGGGCCGGGAGGGCGCGGCCGGGGTCAGGCCGAGAGGGTTTCCGGGCCGATTTCGTTGTCCCGTTTGCTGGTTCGGCGGCATGGAGCAAACCCCAGCCGAGCGCCTGCATACACTCCTCGCGACCGCCTCACACTGACCACGTGTTGCAACGACCGCTGGAATCCCTCCGGGCGGGGGCGTGGCACGGCCGGACCACATCACGGTCCGCGATGCGACCGTGTACCGGCGCTGGAAGTCCCGGGCGGAGTTCGCCGCGGAGGCGCTGGACCATGCCGGTCTCACCGATTGCCTCGTGCCGGTCATCATCGGTCCGGGCCGACTCCGCGAGGAGCTCGTTGCGACGATGACCCGCGCCCTGTGGAGCCAGGACGCTTCTCGAGTCGACCTGCTTGCGGCCGTGCATGACTCGGCTCGTCAGGAGCCGGAGCTGTGCGGTCTTGTCAGGCGGCGCTGTGTCGACTCCCTGTACCAGGCTGTCGAGGGCGTGGTGGTGCATGCGGTGGAGCGCGGTGATCTGCCTTCGCGCCGGGCCGATCCGTCGGGAGGTCACTCGATGGCGGTCTCCGCCGTCGTCGCTCTGCTGCTGCGCTGGGGGCTTGTCGGCGACCGGCGGGTCGGCGGCGACGACATCGCGGCGATCGTCGACGGCGTCCTCATGCCCTTGCTCTGACGGCCATTCGTGCGGCGCCACCGGCAGGCGGAGGGCGCGGCGTGCGCTCCGCGGTGTCCGTGTGTACGCCGGTCAGTGCGCCGTCCTGGTGTCCCCTTCGTGTTCGATGCCCAGGAGGGCGAGGGCGTTGTGGATGCCCTGGTCGAGGACTTGGTCGGCGAGCTGTGGGTCGGCGAGGGCCCGTGAGAGCTGGAGTGTGCCGGCCATCATGGCGTAGGAGCTGAGTGCCATGGGGCGGACCGAGAGGGGGTCGTCCGGTGCCAGGCGGGCGGCGATGCCGTCGGCGACCACCAGGACGCCGTCGGTGTATGCCTGCTTGGTGGGGTGTGTGCAGCGCCCTATCTCGTCGAGCAGGGCGGCGGAGGGGCAGCCGGCGTCGCGGCTGTCACGGTGCCAGGGGGACAGGTACCAGCGCACGATCTGTTCGAGGCCGGCGTGGCCCGGTTGTGCGTGCGCGACGATGGTCGCGTTCTGGGCCTGTAGTTGGTCGGCGATCGTGGTGGCCACCAGGTCGTCCTTGGACGTGAAGTGGGTGTAGAAGGCGCCGTTGGTCAGCCCGGCGTCCTTCATGAGCGCCGTGATGCCCGAGCCGTCGATGCCGTCCTCCTTGAAGCGGCGGCCCGCTGTCTCGATGATCCTCTGCCGGGTGGCCTGCTTGTGCTCTTTCCTGTATCGCACCACACACTCCTCTGCGTGCCGGGAGGGCTGCTCGCCCTCCAGTGGCTCCTCCAATGTATTGTATTGCGAACGTAATTCAATAGCCCCGGATTCCGGCAGCCTCGCAGTCGGCGTCCGGTTGCCGCCCCCTCCGCCTCCGCCGCGCTGGACCGCCTGCGGCCCGTCTGGCCGCGAACTGCGCCCGCCACGGAAACCCCCCTTGCGTGCCAGGGTTGCGCCGCTTAGTATTACGGTCATAATTTAACTGGCTCGCGGCTCGGTGCGGTGGATTCCGAGGTGATCGAGCGATCCGAGCGGATCGTCGGCCTGATCCACACCTCCGGCTCGCCTCTTCGAGCGCCGGCCAAGGGCAGCGGCCCCACAGGCCCAACACGTTTCCCCGTGTGCCGCGTGAGCAGACCCGCCAGAACTGACGGGCACCCGCCAACAAGAGAAGGACGTCATGAGCACATATCTGGCCGACAAGGCCGAGAACCTCACCGTGGAGGGGCCCTCCGCGACCTTCACCTACCGGCGCATGGGACCGCAGGGCGGCGTCCCGCTGGTCCTGCTGCAGCGTTTCCGCGCGACCATCGACTGGTGGGACCCGGAGTTCCTGGACTACCTGGCCGCCGACCACGACGTGATCGTGTTCGACAACGTCGGCACCGGCTACACCACCGGCGAGCCGCGCGACTCCATCGACGGATTCGCCGACGGCGCCGCCGAGTTCATCGAGGCCCTCGGCCTCACGCAGGCCGACGTGCTCGGCTGGTCACTGGGCGGCTTCGTGGCCCAGCGCCTGGCCGCGCGTCGCCCGGAGCTGGTGCGCAAGATCATCGTGGCGGGCAGCGGCCCGACCGGCTGGGTGCCCGGTGCGCCGGAGGCGAGCGAGAAGGTCCTGGGCATCATGGCCAAGCCCGACGCCGACCAGGAGGACATGCTGTATCTGTTCTACCCGGAGACGGAAGCGGCCCGCGCCTCGGGGCACGAGCACTTCGCCCACGTCGCGCCCCGGCTCGCCGCCGGTGGCCCCGCGGTCACCGAGGCGACGGCGCAGGGCATGCTGGCCGCGATCGGCCAGCTCCTGGCAGCCCCCTTCGACGGGGTCAAGGCCGAACTGGAGTCCATCAAGCACCCCGTCCTGTACGCCAACGGCCTGCACGACGTGATGGTCCCCGCCCACGCGTCCTACGTCGCCGTCCAGCACCTGGCCGATGCCACCCTCCTCCTCTACGGCGACGCCGGCCACGCCTTCCTCTTCCAGCACGCCAAAGCCTTCACCAAGCAGGTGACCGACTTCCTCGCCGCCTGAAGACACCGACCGCGCCGCCGATCCCGAACCCCGGGCGACGGCCGGTCAGCCACCGTGCAAGCGCCGCCTCACAGCTGTGAGGCGGCGCTTGCACGACTGCCGGCCGTCATCACCATTGAGGCTGGGCAGTCGGTGCGTACCGGTGACATGACGGGATTCTGGATTGTCGGTTCCGAGCAGTGCACCGTCGTGCAGCTGAGGCCCTCGCCGAAGCGGCCGTGATGCCCCGGAGCTGGCCGCAGTCGACCGGCGGCTGTCCGGCATGGCGGGGAATGCCGAGCGGCAGCCGCCCGCTCGGCTCGATGCGCCCGAGCAGGAGCTCGGCGATTGCCCGACCACCCTGCATCCGCGGGCTGAATGCCTGGACGATGGCGTCCGCGCCGTGTTCCGAGGTGGGCAGCGTCGAGGGATTGTCCTGGATCAGGACGACGACGAGGGGCCGGTCGAGCTTCTGGAGGGCGTCCAGGAGCGCGATCTGACCCACCATGAGCTCCAGCGTCGCCGTGGAGCGGCCTTTCCCCGGTCAGACCGACGGTGTCGCGGAAGACCGCGACGACGTAGTCCGCCTGGGACGCGACCGCCACCGTCTCGGGCAGTTCGGCCTCGCCGACCTTGGCGGGCGGGATCGACCGGATCGGGGATCAGCCGGCCGATCTGCGCACCACGACGGTGTTGCGCAGGAGCACGAGTGAACACCACGACAGTTCGAGGACAGGGCGGACGTCGATGACGACGGCGCTCACTCGCGTCACCGGCCGGGAAGCCTCTGGGCCGGCCCGTGAGCTCGGCGCAGCGGAACCCGTGGAAGGTCGGCTGGTTCGAAGGCGTCTTCGCAGCCGCTCAAGGTGAAGTGGTTGGTCGCCAGGGCCGAACGCGGCGACCGTACGCACAGCTCGCTGTCCCCAAGGACCCCGGATGCCGCGCCGTGATGCCGTCCCGGCCACTCCGCGCGCACGGAGCTTGAGCCGGCCCACGATGTTCTGTCCGAAGTCGAGGAGAAGGGCGCCGTAAGCGCCACGTCAGGTCCACTGCGGGTACAGGTGGGCGATGCGCTGTACCGGCGGCGCGGGATCGAGGTTGAGGCGGGCGCTGTCGTAGGTCGATGGTGTGGACGCGGCCCTCGTCCTGGAATCCGGCGCGCAGCCAGGCGTCGTCCTCATGCCGGCATCGATGTCATGACTGCTGTAGAGATCGTCGGCTGTCACCGGTCCGGGGTCGGACGTCCATGACTTGTCGGTCACGACCAGCAGCTCGTGGCCGTCGGCGCACGTGAGCCGCTCCTGCCCTGGGGGTGCGCTGTGCTGTGCGCCGCGACGCTCGGCGGAACCCGTGATTCCACAGCTGCGCATCTCGTTCGGCCCACCACTTGCACCCTGATTAAAGTACGGTCATACTTCAATGGTCGACGGGTTATTCAGGGACCTGATCCAAGGGGTATCCCACTTCCGGGCCTCCTCTGACCGTCGACTCCGGACTGCAGCCGCAGCCGGGAGACCCGGGAACCGCTCTGCGCCCACCTGCGAGGAAGCAGAACCTGGCACACAGTGGCGGTAATCCTCACATCGAAGGGCACGACCGTGAACGCACACGAAACGCGAGGCGACGTGGTGACGTCGTACAAGAACGCGCAGACCCGCACCGTCACCGCCGACGGAGTGACCTTCGCCTACCGCGACCTCGGCCCCCGGACCGGCATGCCGGTCATCTTCATCACCCACCTCGCCGCGGTCCTGGACAACTGGGACCCCCGGGTCGTCGACGGCATCGCCGCCAAGCACCGGGTGATCACGTTCGACAACAGGGGCGTGGGCGCCTCCACCGGCGTGACGCCGAAGACCATCGAGGAGATGGCCAAGGACGCCGTCACCTTCATCCGGGCGCTGGGGTTCGAGCAGGTCGACATCCTCAGCTTCTCGATGGGCGCCATGATCGCCCAGGTGATCGCCGAGACCGATCCGCAGCTCATTCGCAGGCTGATCCTCGCGGGCACCGGTCCGGCCGGCGGCGAGGGCATCAAGAACGTCACCCGGATCTCGCACTACGACACCGTCCGGGCCCTGCTCACCTTTCAGGACGTGAAGCAGTTCCTCTTCTTCACCCGCACCCCGAACGGGATTCGGGCCGGCAAGGAGTTCCTGGCCCGCCTGAAGGAGCGCACCCAGGACCGGGACAAGGCGATCGCTCTCAAGTCCTACTTCTCCCAGCTCAAGGCCATCCACCGCTGGGGGCTGGCACGGCCGCAGGATCTGTCCGTCATCAAGCAGCCCGTGCTCGTCGCCAACGGTGACAACGACAGAATGGTGCCGACGCCGAACTCGTACGACCTGGACCGGCGACTGCCCAACTCCGAGCTGGTGATCTACCCCGACGGCGGCCACGGCGGCATCTTCCAGTACCACGAGCAGTTCGTGCCGACGGCTCTCGAGTTCTTCGGCCGGCCGTAGGGGCGCGGTGTGATCGGTGCTCGGGCCGAGGATGTTGACTTAGAGCCGTGACGCCCGCCGGGCGTCACGGCTTTCGTCACCTGTTCGACGTGACCGGCCTGCTCATTTCCCGGCTGTACGGCGCCGAGGCGGTTGTCGCGCGGACGGCGATGCGGAGAACGGTGTGGTCGACGCCCTGTCCGGGCGCCAGGACCCAGGTCCGGGACCTGAGCTGCCGTCGGTGATACGAGCGGAGGAGCGCCGCGTCGGTGTCGCTGCCGAAATTGCAATTGCCCCCGGGTGACCCACCCGCTCACCCACTCTCACGCCGACGACGGAAACGCGGGTGCACGGCACCAGCATCCTTGCCCTTGCCGGGTGGTCACCCAGCCGGTATCGACCGGCACCGCGCCAAGGCGAGGACGTTCTCGACTCCCTGCTCGAGGACCTCGTCGGAGAACTTCCGGTCGGACAGCGCCCGGGACAGCTGCAATGTCCCCACCGCCATGGCGTAGAGCCCGATGGCCTGACCGCGGGCGGACTGCGGATCCTCCGGATTCAGGCGGGCGGCGAGCTCGTCCACGATGGCTTTGGCGCCGTCGGTGTAGGCGCCCTTGGTCGCGTCACCGCAGCGGCCGATCTCGTCCAGCAGGGCGGCAGACGGGCAACCGTCGCCGGGGTTGTCCCGGTGCTCGGGCGACAGATACCAGCGAAGGAAATCCTCGAGTCCCTCGCGGCCGGGCCGCAGCGTGCCGTACTGCTCCACCTGCGCGCGCAGCTGCTCGGCGACGACGTGGGCGACGAGGTCGTCCTTGGACTCGAAGTGGGCGTAGAAGGCCCCGTTGGTGAGTCCGGCGTCCGACATCAGCGTGGAGATGCCGGAGCCGTCGATGCCGTCCTGCTTGAACCGGTGGCCGGCCCGCTCGATGATCCGCTGCCGCGTCACCTGCTTGTGCTCCTTGGCGTAGCGCGCCACAGGGTTCCTCCCTCATCTTTGCCGGGCCATTGCCTCTCATTCTAATCTATGGTCTGCCGTACGTAATATTACGGTCGACGGGTGATCTTGGGGGGCCTCGTCGCAGAGTCGTCATGGGGAGTGAGTCGAGTCCACGTCCGGTGCGGCGAGTCCGGATTCCGAGCCGTGGGGGCCCCGAGGGAGGCGACTCCCCCGGGCGCTGGGCGTCCTGATCGGGCGGTGTGGGTGGGGTAGTCGGTGTAGCCGGCCGCGCCACCGCCGCAGAAGGTCGCGGGGTCGGGGGTGTTCAGGGGTGTGCCCGCGCGTATGCGCTCGACCGGGTCGGGGTTGGCGAGTGCCATCGAGTCCACCCGTAGAAGTCGATGACCTGGGCGTTACCGTCGGGTGCGGCGGCGGATTTTGCGAAGCCGTTCATTCACGAGTTGGTCCGCTCCACCGCCCACCTCTTGCCGATCTGGATCGGGGCGGGCATGCCCTTGCAGGCGATCTGGGCGTCGAAGCCGATCTCGTCGAGCAACTCACGGGTGCGTTTGCTGTCATGCCCGCGACCGGTACCGGTCCCCAGCACAGTCGATGGTATGACGTACATAATTTTACGGTCCAGGGTGACATGCTTGCCCGTCCCGCCGAGCATCCGCCGCGGCGGCACGGCTCGTTGCCGGTGTGCCTCGGAAGGTGCGCCGGTAGGCCAGTGGTGTGACGCCGATAGCGGCGTGCAGGTGTTCGCGCAGCGAGGTGCCGCCGGCGAAGCCGACCTGGCCGGCGATCTCGTCGACCGGCAGGTCGGTGGATTCCAGCAACTGCCGGGCCCGGTCGACGCGTTGCTGGATGAGCCAGCGTCCGGGGCTCAAGCCGACTTCTTCGTTGAAGCGGCGGGCGAAGGTGCGCAGGCTCATGTTCGACTGCTCGGCGAGGTCGCTCAGGGTCAGCGGCTTGTGCAGGTTCTGCAGCGCCCACTGCCGGGCGGCGGACGTGTCGTTCGCCGTTGCGTCGGGGACCGGGTGTTCGATGTACTGCGCCTGGCCCCCGTCGCGCCACGGGGGGACGACGCAGGTGCGGGCCACACGGTTGGCGATCTCGCTGCCGTGGTCCTTGCGGACAAGGTGCAGGCAGACATCGATGCCGGCAGCGGCACCGGCCGACGTCAGCACGTCGCCTTCGTCGACGAACAGGACGTTCGGGTCGAGTTCCACCTGCGGGTACCACTCCCGGAAGAGGCCCGTGGCGTGCCAGTGCGTGGTGGCCCGGCGCCCGTCGAGCAGCCCCGCCGCGGCCAGCACGAAGGCGCCGGTGCAGGTGGACACGATCCGGGTGCCGGGGGCCACGTACGCGAGGACTTGCGCCAGGTCGACCGGCGTTTGACGGCCGGGGTTGCCGGTCTGGAACGGCGGGATGATGACGGTGTCGGCGGTGCGCAACGCCTCCGGGCCGTGCTCGACGGTGATGGAGTAGTCCGCGTTGGTGCGCACCGGGTGGCCGTCGATGGTGCAGGTCACGACCTCATAGCGGCCGTCCGCGGCGCCGAAGACGCGGTGGGGAATGCCCAGGTCGAACGGGTACACCCCGTGCGAGGCGAGGACAACGACGCGGTGCACCTTGATCATGGCAGGATCCCGTCGAAAATTGGCGATCACGCCATTGTAGTGGCCTGTGACCGGCGGCCAGGCTGGGCCCATGACGGAGACCGAAACCATGCGAGCCATCAGCCAGGACACCTACGGCGCCCCCGACGTGCTGCAGGAAACCCTGCTGCCCAAACCGGCGCCAGGGGTGAGCGAGATCCTGGTCGCCGTCCACGCGGCCGGGGTCAACCCGACCGACTGGGGGAACCGTGCCCGGTCCGCGACCATCGCCCGGATGCCGCTGGTGCTCGGCTGGGACGTCTCCGGCGTCGTCGAGGCCGTCGGCGTGGGCGTCACGCTGTTCAAGCCCGGCGACGAGGTCTTCGGCATGCTGCCCTACCCGGGCGGAGTCGGCTCGCACGCCGAGTACGTGACCGGGCCGGCCCGCGTCTTCACGCACAAGCCCGCCGGCATCGACCATGTCCAGGCCGGTGCGCTGCCGCTGGCCGCGCTGACCGCCTACCAGGCACTGGTCGACACCGCCGGCGTCCGGGCCGGGCAGCGAGTCCTGATCCACGCGGCGGCCGGCGGCGTCGGTCACCTCGCCGTGCAGATCGCCAAGGCCCGCGGCGCGTACGTGATCGGCACCGCCAGCGCCGCCAAACACGACTTCCTGCGATCCCTCGGTGCCGACGAGGTCATCGACTACCACAGCGTCGACTTCACCGAGGTGCTCAGCGACATCGACGTGGTCCTCGACCCGGTCTCCCGCGACTCCGCCGCCCGCGCCCGATCCGTGGCCGTGCTGCGCCCGGGCGGCACCCTCGTCTCGATCCTTCCGGTACCCGTCGACGCCGGCGAACTGGCGGCGATCGCCGAGCGGGGGATCCGCTACGAGTCGCTGCTGGTCGAGGCCGACCAGGCCGGCATGCAGGCCATCGCCGCCCTCGTCGAGACCGGCGCACTGCGCGCCCACGTCGAGGCCACCTTCCCGCTCGCCGAGGCCGCGAAGGCGCACACGCTCGGCGAGACCGGCCGCACCACCGGCAAGATCGTGCTGACCGTCCGAGACAGCAAGGCACACGTTGCCGGTCAACTGCTGCATGACGTGTTCGTCCTCGGCGACACGGCCATCGTCGATCGGGTCGTGCGGCCCGATTCCTACATCCAGCACAACCCCCTGGCGCCCGACGGAGCCGACGCCCTCAAGTACTTCAGCGGCGCCATGCGACAGCAGTTCCCGCAGGCCGCCTTCGAGCCCCGCCGGATCATCACCGACGGCGATCTGGTGCTGCTGCACTCCCGCTACGTCATGGTGCCGGGCACCGAGGGTCTGGCCGTGTTCGACCTGTTCCGCTTCCAGGACGGCAAGATCGCCGAGCACTGGGACGTCATTCAGGAAGTGCCCGCCACCACGGCCAGCGGCAACGACATGTTCGCCACGCTCAGCGAGCCGCGGACCGACGTGGTCGGGCAGCGCTGGTTCAGCGCCTTCCACAAGGAGCTGGTCACCGCGTTCGTCGACCAGCTGCTGGTCCGCAAGGACCTGACCGCCATCGACGCCTACGTCGGCGCCGACTACCACGAACACAGCCCGAACATCTCCGACGGCGGGGCCGGCCTCAAGGCCGACCTGGGCAGCTACTTCGACAAGTTCCCGCAGTCGAGTGTCACACCGAAACGCGTCATCGCCGAAGGCGACCTGGTCGCCGTGCACAGCCACTACGTCGACACGCCGGGCGAGCGTGGCCGGTCGGTCATCGACCTCTTCCGGGTCCGCGATGCCAGGATCGTCGAGCACTGGAGCTCCGAACAGGCCGTGCCCGAGACCGCCGCCAACGACAACACGATGTTCTGACAGCCGCCGGGGGCGGGGCGCATCGTGTCCAGCCCCCACGAGAGCGACCGGCATCAGGCCATCAGCGCGGCGATCCCCGAACCGTCGATCCCGTCGCTCTTGAACCGAAGCCCAGCCGTCTCGATGATCCGCCGCCGCGTCTCCTGCTTGCGCTCTCGCGTATCGGGCCCCGCACTCTCCTTCACTCGTCCAGCTGGCCGCTGGCCGCCGCCTCCGGGCCCCCATTGAGCGTGCGACCATAATTTAATTCTCGCCGACCCCTTGCCGACCGGCTCGCCTCACCTGGACCTGGGCATCGTGCGCGACACCGCCGAGACGTACCACCTGGCGTCCACCGAACCGGAAGGCGTCACCTACGCCGAGGTCGACGCCGACGGCGTCCCCGCCCTCTGGGTCATCCCCGCCGGCGCCGACCTCGACCGGGCGCTGCCGCACTTCCACTTCGGCGGCTCAGTCACCGCCTCCATGCATGCGGACCGCAAGGCCGCCGGGCACATCGCGAAGGCCGCCGGGATCCGGTCGCTCGTCGTGGACTTCCGCCATGCCCCCGAACACCCCTACCCGGCACGGCTCGACGACGTCGAGACCGCCTACCGATGGCTGCTCGCACAGGGTTACCAGCCGCAGCACATCGGCAGCACCGGCCACTCCGTCCGCCGCGCGGTCGACCGGGGACCGACCGGCCCGGTCGCCGCCGCACGGGGCCTTGGTGATCGCGCCGTCGGCGCTGGCGTTGGCCAGATCCAGGAGTGCTGGACGAGGAAGATCGGGACCCCGGAGGGCTTGCCCCAGCGCCGGTAGGCGAACCGGTCGCCGTCGACCTCGATGTACTGGGTCGGTGCGGTCGCATGCGTGTCACTCATGGCCTGAGCTTTTCCAGAGGCCGCGAGCAACACGATGACGGTCGTAATAAAAAGTCAATCTCTTAGATGTCGACCGACATCCATGTGTGCTTGAGTCGCCGGGTCCGCGAGGGGGCTCTCGCGGATCGCGGCACGGACAGAAGGTCTGGGCCCCGCCAAGAGCTATGTCTCCGGGGGGCATCGCGACGGGCGGGGCGACGGCTGCACCACCGCGGACTACCGGACGCGAGAACGGTCGACTTGCACGTCACGACCCTGCGGGGTGGGGCGTTGGCCGTTAAGGTGGAACCCGCCGAGGGCGTCGTGGTACGCGCGGCGCCCTGTGAGGCGCTGTGGTCGGTCGTGGGCGCGGCCGGGGTCGTTCAGAGGGCTTCGCTGACCCGGCCGATGTACTCGCCCAGCTGGTACTCGACGTCGAGGCCCTTTTCTGCGACCAGGGCGCCGAGCCCGACCGCACGCGCGGCGAATCCCGGCTGCGTCAGGGTGCCCGCGAACTCGCCGAAGGCGGCGACCAGGTGGGCGTCCGGCGGCAGTGTCGCCCGGTTGACCTGGGACTTCGCGGTCGCAATTGCCTGCCGGTCGAAGGAGGCGAGGCGGGCGACGGTCGCGTCGACGAAGGCGTCGAGTTCCGCGTCGGGCAGGGTCCGGGTGACCCATCCCCAGCGTTCGGCCTGGTCGGCGTCGTAGTCGGCGCTGGTCAGGATGGCCTCCAGGGCGCGGTCGCGGCCGATGGAGCGCGGGAGCCGCTCGCCGCCGCCTCCGCCGGGGACGAGGCCGAGGCCGACCTCGGGCTGGGAGAAGAACGCCTTCTCGCGGCTGGCGTAGCGCAGGTCGCAGGCGAGGGCCAGCTCGTTGCCGGCGCCCCGGGTACGGCCTCGGATGGCCGCGATGCTGACGAACGGAGCCTTGCTCAGCCGCAGGACCATGTCGGTCCAGAGCGGGTTGTCGTCCTCGTGCTCGGGCACGGGCGGGTCGACGGCCGCGGCGGCGTCGAAGTGGTTGATGAAGAAGTCGGGAAGTTCGCTGGCGAAGACGACGACCTGGATGTCCGGGTCGTTCTCCAGCTCCGAGACGATCTTGTGCAGGGTCACGATGGACTCGGGAACCACCAGGTTCACGGGGGGATTCGAGAACGTGATCCTCGCGGTCCGCGGGGTCGTCCGCTCCAGGCGGATCGTGCTGGGCTGGCTCATGGCGTGGTTTCCGTTTCGTGTTGCGTAGGGGGATTGGGCTTGGGTTTGCGTGGCCGTGATCGCGTCCGGCGACCACGGAGCCGTTGTGTCTGGTGGGGTGCGGGTGTCGCCGACTTGTCCGTCGGAGCGGCATTGGCTGGGCCGGTCCCGCCTGCACCTGTGCGGCATGGTGGGGGCTCCGTTCGTTCGCGCTGATGGCGTGCCACCGCTCGGTCCCCACCATTTACCTTACGATCGTAATACAATAGGCCGAGAAGCGCTCAGCAGGCAAGACCCGACACGCGGGGGGAACCGTCGCCGGCCGTTTAGCACGTTTGGCCGACCGGTGAATCGCGGATGCTGTGCCGTGGCGTTCCCTTGGCGGAAGCGCCTGGCGATTGGCCGGTGAGGGCGGGCCCTTCTCGGGGGAGCTGCGGGTAGAGCGCCGAGACGCCCCCGGACAGTGCTGCCTGTGCCTGGCGGGCCGCGTTGTCGGCGAGGATCTCGTAGGTGCCGGCGGCGATGCCGTCCACGGCGATCCGGGCGATGTCGGCCGGGTCGGACTTGGCCGCGTCGACGGTTCGGACCATGTCGGTGTCCATGTAG
Organism: Actinobacteria bacterium OK074; assembly: GCA_001298575.1. Taxonomy (GTDB): domain Bacteria; phylum Actinomycetota; class Actinomycetes; order Streptomycetales; family Streptomycetaceae; genus Streptomyces. Next base: position 66,143 of record LJCV01000110.1, on the reverse strand, counting down.
CCGACGTGCAGGCCGGCGACGCGGATGCCCTGGTCGGCCAGTTGCACGCGCAGGGTGTTGGTGAGCGACCACTCCGCGGACTTGGCGGCGCAGTAGGCGCCGAACTCCGGGAAGCTGACCCAGGACAGGCCGGACAGGACGTTCAGCATGGCCCCGCCGCCGTTGGCCGCGATCTGGGGTGCGAAGGCGCGGGCCACCGTCAGGGTGCCGAGGTAGTGGGTGTTCATCTCCAGGCGGATGTCGTCCAGGTCGGCGGTGAGCAGGTCGGCGCCGGTGGAGGAGCCCGCGTTGTTGACCAGGACGGTCACATCGCCGGTGGCCGCGGCGGCGGCTGCGACGGAGGCGGGGTCGGTGATGTCGAGTGCGATCGGCTTGGCGCCGGGCAGGTCGACCTGGTCGGGGTTGCGGGCGCCGGCGTAGACGGTGGCGCCGCGGCTGAGCAGTTCGGCGGCGAGGGCCCGGCCGAAGCCCCGGTTCGCTCCGGTGACAAGGGCGGTGCTGGCGGAGAGGTCCATAACGGTTCCCGGTGGAGTGGAGTGGAGTGGAGTGGAGGGGAGAGGAGGTGACCAGGGCACGGATGGCGTGGTATGGAGTGGCCCAGATCTGTTGAATTACGGTCGTAATAGTAAGCAGGCTGAGTCGGTGATCGCAACCGATCCGCCTGGTGAACGACGCTGCGCCGGGCACCTTGCCGGAGCACCGTCAAGGAGCTGATCGACGCGGGCAAGGCCAAGTGCTTCGGCCTGAGCGAGACCGGCCCGCAGACCACCCACAGGGCGCAAGTTGTACAGCCGGTCCCGTCCATCGGGCCGGGTACTTCGGTTCGAGCGGGACGTAGATCCCCTCCTCGCGCTGTGGGGGCGTCGAGAAGGGGTCCCGTGTGCCGTTCGTCGGCCGCCGGGTGCTGCTCAAGTATGTCTTTTAATTGCCCGTCGCCCGGGCAGGTTGTCCTGCCGTGCTCGGCCGGGAAGCCGACCATGAAGGTGCAGGCCGATCGGCCTGCCGAGGGGCGTGGGTCCGAGGGTGGCTGCGACCGTTTTCCGTGTGTTGGTTCAAGTGGGGGAGTGCTGTCTTTGGATGGCGGATGTCAGGGGTTCGACTCCCCTGGGCTCCGCACGTGAAATGCCAACTAGCCTGTGGAAACGTGGTTTTAGGGGGCATTTCGGTGCGCACGCGGTGTGCACATCTGGCGGTGAGGCCCTGCGGTACAAGGGGTGTGCGTGTTCGGTGATGCCCTGTTCAACCCCCGGTGTGGAGGCTGAGGGGGGCTCCTCGTGGATCATTGATCTGTTCGGTCGGGACCATGTTTGTCTCAGGGTCGGGTGTGAGTGCCTGGGCGAGGGTGTTGACGGTGGGTGTGCCGGTAAGGCTGTCAGGGGTGGTGTAGAGGCGGTAGGTGCGTCCGAGCGAAGAGGGCGGCCGTCGCGAAGGTCCCGGGAGGTTGGCCCCGTAGCGTCTGTCTCGTCCGCCCGGCGCTCGGCTCGGCGGCCTCGTGGCTACGCCCGCTGTGGACGCCCACCAACGCGGTGAACCTCTCCTCGTGCGCGTGGACGTCTCCGCCGGCGAAAACCCAACGGCGAGAGGACGCCCCTGAGTGGCGCTTCGAGGGCAAGATCCTCGCGCGTGACGCGGGAGGACTGCACCGTCTTTACGAACGGCCCACCCCGGCATTGGGGGCGAGAGAAGCAGCTCTGGCCGTGCTGGGCGCCATGGGGGTGCTCGTGCACCCGGGGGCAAGAGGCCGGGCGGCGGTCACCAGTGGTGAATGGATCCTCGATGAACTCGGCATCCTCCTCTTCGGCGACAAGGGCGAACATGGTGAGGACGAGAGCGACGGCGGTGGAGATGGGTGAGGTTGTGGTTGCCGTCGTCCCTGGTTGCCCTGGTTGCCCTGGTTGCCCTGGTTGCCCTGGTTGCCCTGGTTGCCCTGGTTGCCCTGGTTGCCCTGGTTGCCCTGGGGCGACAGTGCGCCCAGACCGCCTGGGCTAGTCCCGGGCTGTTTGCTTTCTCTTGTGAAAGTATCCTTGAGGAAAGTTTCTTCGGGGTGGTGATTGTGGGGATGGTGGATCGTGAACGGGTTCATCGGGCGCCGTCGTGAGCTGGGTCTTCTGGAGGATCTGCTTGCTCCGGTGCGGACCGGCGGGCGTGGCGGGCGTTCGGGGCGTGCGGTGTTGATCCGGGGGCGTCGGCGCGTCGGCAAGTCGCGGCTGATGGAGGAGTTCGTTGAGCGTGCCGGGCTTCCGCATGTCTTCTTTACTGCCGTCGGGGGTTCCCGAGAGGAGGATCTGGCGGGGTTCGCTGCCGAGGTGGCGTCTTCGAGTCTCCCCGAGTCGGGCCGTTTCGAGGGCTTCGGGTCCCCGCAGACCTGGGACGCGGCGCTGAGCCTGCTGGCGTCTGCGCTGCCCACCGATACGCCCAGCATCGTCGTTCTCGACGAGATGCCCTACCTCGTACGTGAGGACCCCACCTTCGAAGGCGCTCTGCAGAAGGCATTCGACCGGACCCTGTCCAAGCTGCCCGTTCTCCTCGTCCTCATCGGCTCCGACGTCGCCATGATGGAACAGCTCAATACCTACGGACGGCCCTTCTACCAGCGTGGCACCGAGATGGTCGTCCCCCCGCTCACTCCGGCCGATGTCGCAGCCATGCTCGACCTGCCACCGGCCGACGCCTTCGATGCCTACCTCGTCTCGGGTGGACTTCCCCTGATCCTGGAGGAATGGCCACAGGGCGCCGGTGTCTGGGATTACCTCGCGCAGGCCCTGAGCAGACCGACTTCGGCCCTGCTGGTCAGCGGCGAGCGGACCCTGGCCGCCGAATTCCCCACGGAGGCGCAGGCCCGCACCGTGCTGGGTGCCATCGGGCATGGCGAGCGTACGTTCACACTGATCGGCCGGGCTGCCGGCGGCCTCAACCCCGGCTCCGTGACCCGATCCCTGGAGGCCCTCACCAGCCGCCGTATGGTGGCCGCCGACCTGCCGCTGTCCGTGAAGCCCAGCCGTGAGACCCGCTACCGCATCGATGATCCCTACCTGCGCTTCTGGCTCTCCTTCATCAGCTCGGGCATCCCGGCCGTCGAGCGCGGCCGTGGCGACCGCGTTCTGGCCTCCATCCGCGCCAGCTGGACGTCCTGGCGTGGCCGGGCCATCGAACCCGTCATCCGGGACGCGCTCTGGCGCATGAGCGCCGACGGCGAACCGCTGCCCGCGGGCACCGACGTCATCGGCGGCTACTGGACCCGCACGAACGACCCGGAAATCGACATCGTCGGAGCCGACCGCGCTCCGATCGCCAAGAAGATCACGCTTGTCGGATCGGTCAAGTGGCTGGAGAAAAAGCCCTTTGACCACCGTGACCTCGCCCGCCTCATCACCCACCGCTCCCGACTCCCCGGAGCTGACGACCGCACCCCGTTGCTCGCTGTCGCCCGCAGCGGCTGCGCGGTCGAAGGCGTCCTCCACCTCGCGCCCGAAGACCTCCTGACGGCCTGGGCCGCAAGCTGATGAACGGTGGGTTGGGGGTGGTCGGAAGGGACTCGGTGCACCTGTATCCCGTGCATCCCGCGCGGCCTTGCCCCCGCGCTCACCGTATCGAGCGTTCCAGCGCGGCCCGGTGATCGGAAAGCCACTGGTGAGCCGTCCGAATCTGTCTCACCGCCCCTGTGTCGCGGAGGCGGGCCATGGCGGCGTCACCCGCGTTCGCCTGGGTCTCGATGCCGCGCCAACAGCGGTCCTGCCACCACAGGATCGTGGACACGAGATGCTGCCGGTCGGGCAGCTCATAGCCGTCGGCGATCAGCCTCATGCGTCGGGCCGTCTCTTCGACGTCGGTGGTCGCAGGGCCGAGGTCGAGGTACTGCCAGCAGACATGGGCGATGTCGTGGATCCGTGCGCCCGGTGCGGCGAGGTCCCAGTCGATGAACGCCGTTGGCCGCAGTTCGCCGCCGTACAGCTGGTAGACGGTGTTCTTGGGCGACAGGTCGTTGTGGCACACGACCTCCTGGTCTCCGGCCAGGGGGGTGCCGGCCGTCAGGTCGTGGAACTCGCGTGCGAGCCGGGCGACCGTCACCAGACTCTCGTCGGACGACACGGCAGCGGGTTGGTGCGCCTCCCATGCCACATGGCCCTCTAGGTAACTGAGGACTTCGCGGCCCTCGTCGTCCGTACCGAGGTATCGCGGAGCGCCACTCCAGCCGCTGGATTCGAGCAGGCTCAGCAGATCGCTCACGAACCTCGTGCGGGCCGAGGCCGGACGGCGCACCGTGTCTGCGACACGAACGACCGCGTTGACGAAACCTCCGGGCAAGGACGACTCAGGCATCCGCCCACCTTGCCTGATCGCCGCCTCCGGCGCTCAAGCGGGCCGGGGCCGTGCCGTGCGGGAGCGTGATGCGGTGAGCAGCGTGGGATCCGCAGCAGGTGTGTGGGTCTTGGACGACCGACGAGCGGGACGAAGGGGGTGGGATGGGCGCTGCCGTGCGGGTACGGCTCCAGGCGGTAGATGCCCGACATGGTTTGTTCCACCAGGCCGGTGAACGCCCCCACCGCCCGCGGGACTTGGGCGAGGAGCGCGGGTACGACTTAGCCGCCGTCGTCGATCACCACGCTCGGGCCCTCCACGCGGCGCGCGTGATCGGCGAGGGCGTCGGCGGGTTCAGCGACACCGCGCACGGTGATGCCGTACTCCTTCACGTGGGCCTCGACGCGGTCACGGTGGCGGTAGGAGTACTCCTTCTTCAGCTCAGCACGGTGATGCCGGCCGGATCCGCTCCCAGCTGGACCAGGGGCTCGGCCTCCACCGGTGTGAAGGGCAGCGCCGCCGTGCACGCGGACACGTCGTCGATCTGCCGCCGCGTCAACGTGCCTCGGTCGACGGGGGTGAGGCTCGGCCGGAAGCCGCTGTCGGCGTACGTCCGCGCGGGTACGGCGGGCGCCAGGGACACCGGCGCGCGGGCGCCCTCGGCCATCGGCACCACGTAGAGGCCCGGGCCCAGGCGGTGCGGCGCCGCTGTCGTGGGGAAGCGGTGGCGCGGTGCGTCCAGGGTGCGGGCGAGCAGCGCCTGGGCGTGATGCTCGGCCGCAGGACGCAGGGATCCTCTGTTCGCTCCTCTGATCATTCGACGGGGTGACCGGGTGCCCGATCCGCAGGACAGGCCCCTATAGTCAGCGCCTGTCCGCCGTCCCGAACCCGCCGTCCCGAACCCGCCGTCCCGAACCCGCCGTCCCGAACCCGCCGTCCCGAACCCGCCGTCCCGAACCCGCCGTTTCGAAGGGGGTCAGCCCCATGTCCGAGGCCACTCCGGCAGCCCTTGCCGCGCGGTACGGACTCCAGCCGCTGCCGGTGGAGGGCGGGTTGTTCGCCCGTACCTGGGCCGGTCCCGAGGACGCCGAAGGCCGGCCCGCCGGTTCGGCGATCATGATGCTGCTGACCGCGGCCGAGGGAGACTTCTCCGCCCTGCACCGCCTGCCCATCGACGAGGTGTGGCACTTCTACCAGGGCGACCCGCTGGACCTGCTGCTCCTGCACCCCGACGGCACCGACCGGCTCCTGACGCTGGGCCACCACGGCCCGGACCGGCGGCCGCAGGCCGTCGTACCCGCGGGAACCTGGATGGGCGCCGCCGTCGCACCCGGCGGCAGCTGGTCCCTGTTCGGTACGACGATGGCGCCCGGTTTCCTGCCCGGGGACTACGAAGGGGGCGACGCGGAGACGCTGTGCGCCCGCCACCCCGGGCAGGCCGCCCGAATCCGTGCCCTGTGCCGTCCGGACGCGCCGTCGCGCATGCCCCACCACTCCCGAGCCGCCGAGGACGTCCCGCATGTCTGACCCGAACCTTCCGCGCCTGACCGGCCGCGTCGCGCTGGTGACCGGCGCCGGCGGCCAGGTCGGCGCGGGCATCGCCCGGCAGTTCGCGCGCGCGGGAGCCGCCGTCGTGGTCCACTGCCACCGCAGTACGGACCGGGCCCGGCAGCTCGTCGAGGAGATCTCCCGCGCGGGCGGCACGGCCCTCGTGCTCACCGCGGACCTGACGCGCGAGCAGGAGTGCCACCGGCTGGTGACGGAGGCCGTCGCCTGGCGCGGCCGGCTCGACGCGCTGGTCAACAACGCCGGGATCCAGCCGGTCCAGGAGCTGACCGGCATGACCGCCGGGGACTGGCGCGCGCTGCACGAGTCCAACACCACCAGCGCCTTCAGCTGCACCCAGGCGGCGGCGGGCCCGATGTCCGCCCAGGGCGGCGGCAGCATCACCCACATCGCCTCCATCGAAGGCACCCAACCCGCGCACGGCCACGCCCACTACAGCGCCTCCAAAGCCGCGTTGATCATGTTCGCCCGCTCGGCGGCTCTGGAATACGGCCCCCACGGCATCCGCGTCAACACCGTCTCGCCCGGCCTCATCCACCGGCCGGACCTCGAAACCGACTGGCCGCAGGGGGTGCAACGGTGGCAGCGGGCCGCGCCGTTGGGCCGCCTCGGCCGCGCCTCGGACATCGGCAACGCCTGCGTCTTCCTCGCCTCGGACGCGGCGTCCTGGATCACCGGCACGGACCTGGTCGTCGACGGGGGTGTCAGCGCGCATCCCACCTGGTGAACCATGGGTGTTCCGATATGGGTGGGCGGGGGGAGGGCAGGAGGGCAGGAGGGAGGGGGCGTCGTCGGGGGCGTCGGTCTTCGGCGAGGAGTCTGCCCGTTGTGACGGTATCGCCGTCGTCGGCGGTGGCACGTCGAGCCGAAGGGCGGGTGTGCGCCATGACCGGCCGGCTGCCATGACCGAGTGATGTTCGGCGTCAAGACTCCCCGATGCGGGTCGCCCACGAGGACGTGCTCCGGGTGTGGCAGGAGGCCGACGTCCTGCCGGAGATCGTGGGCGCCTGGCCGCGGGACCGCCTGATGCCGGTCGCGGGCCGGCCGAGGGCATCGCCCGGCCGGCCCGCGACCGGCACCGTCCTCAAACCCTTCGTCTGGTCGCCGGGCGCACCGGCATCTGGGACATCCCCGGCCCGCCGCACAACACCCTCGACCGCATCACCGAGCGCACCGCTTGTGTGCGCTGGTGCCTGGTTACCCGCCGTGTCCCGCGTCCAGTGCCGGTGCGATGACGGCGAAGGCGCGGTGGGTCAGGGTGGCGGGGTCCTCGGAGCCGTCGCTGTCGCTCCAACGCTGGAGGATGGTGTCGAAGGCGGCCAGGGCGGTGGCCGCGGCCAGCTGGGGGTAGAGGGTGCTCGCGGGGTCGAGGTGGAGCCGTCGCGTCAGCTCCGCTGCCAGTTCGTCCCGCCACTGGGCCTGGCGTTCCAGGAAACGGGCGAGCAGGGCCGGGGTGTCGAGGATCAACTGCACGACGCGCAGCGCCCGTTCGGTGTCGCCCGCGCAGGCGTCGATGGAGACCCAGACGGTGTTGCGCAGGGCCACCGACGGCGGCTCCTGCGATGGCCGGTTCGCCAGTTCCGCGCGCATGCTCGTGCCCATCTCGGCCAGGAACTGGACGACCACGTCCTCCTTGGACGCGAAGTAGCGGAAGAACGTCCGCTTGGACACGCCCGCGGCGGTCACGATCTCGTCGACCGTGACCGCGTCGAACCCCCGCTGGGCCAGCAGGTTCAGCGCGGCCTGGGTCAACTCGCGCGAGACGAACTCACGCTTGCGCTGAGCCAGGCTCACTTCAGGACGGGTGCTCACCTGCCCATCTTAAGGGGGGCACCCGTTTGTCGTGCATGTCGTGCCGCAGGTGACACTGAGGCGCACCTTGACACTCAATGCCACATACGGCAGCTTGTAGCGTATGAAGAGTCAGCAGCGCTGGACCGCTGAGCAGATTCCGGACCAGGCCAAACGGGTGTTCGTCGTCACCGGAGCCAACAGCGGCCTTGGACTGGCGACCACGCGGGCGCTCGCGAGCAGGGGCGCGCACGTGATCCTCGCCGTACGCGACGAGGCCAAGGGCCGGCGGGCGGTCGCGGAGATCACCGCCGAGCAGCCGGGCGCCCACCTGGAGGTGCGCCCCCTCGACCTGGCCGATCTGGACTCGGTCCGCGCCTTCGCCGACGGCGTGCGCTCCGACCACGAGCGGCTGGACGTGCTCATCAACAACGCCGGTGTGATGGCGCCGCCCCGCACGCTCAGCGCGCAGGGCCACGAGTTGCAGTTCGCCGCCAACCACCTCGGCCATTTCGCGCTCACGGGCCTGCTGCTCGACCTGCTGACGGACGGCACCGACCCCCGTGTGGTCACGGTGAGCTCGACCAACCACCGGCAGGGGCGCTTCTTCTACGACGACATCTCCGGCGAGCACAAGTATTCGCCCATGGCGTTCTACAACCAGTCGAAGCTCGCCAACGCCGTCTTCGGCTGGGAACTCCACCGCCGTCTGACCGCCGCCGGGAGCCCGGTGCGCAGCGTGCTCGCCCACCCCGGCTACGTCTCCACCAATCTGCAGACGAGCCTGGCGACCGGCATGGTGAACATGGTCTTCGGCCGCATCCTCATCCCGCTGGCCCAGCCCCCGCACCAGGGCGCGTGGCCCCAGCTGTACGCGGCGACCTCCCCGGATGCGGAGGGCGGGCAGTTCATCGGGCCCGGCGGCATGGGCGAACTGCGCGGCTCGCCGAAGCCGGTGCAGTTGTCCGCGACCGCCGTCGAGGCCGAAACCGGGCGCCGGCTCTGGGAGTTGTCGGAGCAGCTGACCGCCGTACGGTTCGCCTTCCCGGCCGCCGCCTGAGCCCCGCGGCGTGAAACCGGCCGGGAACCTCACCGCCACCAGCCCGTGGATCCGCCGGTACCACCCGGCCCCGGACGCCCGCGTGCGACTGCTGTGCCTGCCGCACGCGGGTGGTTCCGCGCCGTTCTACTTACCCTTCTCCCGCGCCCTGTCGCCCGCCGTCGACGTGCTCGCCGTCCAGTACCCGGGACGCCACGACCGGCACCACGAGCCGTGCGTCGACTCCATCCCGGAACTGGCCGACGCGCTGGTCGCGGAGGTGCTCCCCTTCGCCGACCGGCCGCTCGCGCTCTTCGGCCACAGCATGGGCGCCACGGTCGCCTTCGAACTCGCCCTGCGCCTCGAACAGTCGGGGACCCGGCCGCTCGTGCTGTTCGCCTCCGGCCGGCGCGCGCCCTCCCGGCTGCGCGCGGAGAGCGACCCCGTGCATCTGCGCGACGAGGCGGGCATCCTCGCGGAACTGCGGGCGCTCAGCGGTACCGACGCGCGGGTGTTCGAGAACGAGGAACTGCTCCGCATGGTGCTGCGCGCGGTCCGTAACGACTACAAGGCGGTGGAAACCTACCGTTTCGTCTCCGGACAACGTCTCGCCGCCCCCGTTCACGCGCATGTCGGGACCGACGATTTCCGGGCGAGCCTCGACGAGGTGCGCTCGTGGGGAGAACACACGGACGGCGGTTTTGAGATGTACACGTATCCGGGCGGCCATTTCTATCTGACGGGTCAGTTGCCGCGTGTCGTCGCCGCGGTGTCCCAGCAGATCTCGGCGCTGCTGTCGTAGTTTTTCTGATCATTTTACGGCTTTGATCACTGTTTATCATAGCCTGTGTGATCTGGACCACGATTGAGCGCTTATTCGAACGGATCTTGCTAGGCTGAAGCCCTCTGGTAAATGCCGAGTCCCGCGGGGGTTTGAGGTGGGGGAAGTGGCAAAAGCTGAAGTTTCAAGTCTTCCGCTGTTCCCATTTATTGGCCCGGACAGCAATCCGTTCATTCCGGTCAAAGGCTCCGATCTGGAGCGACTGGACGGGCCCGTCAGTAAAGTCCGGCTCGCATTAGGCGGCTGGGCGTGGCTGGTCACCCGGCACGAAGACGTGCGACAGGTGCTGCGGCACCCGGGTTTCAGCTCCGACCAGTACCGTCCCGGATTTCCGGTGCTGAATCCGATCCCGTCGAAGCAGGAGGACGCCTCGGGGCTGTTCATCTTCATGGACGGCGAGGCGCACAGCCGGTTCCGGCGCATGCTGACCGCCGAGTTCATGATCAAGAACATTCGGCGGATCGAACCACTGATCAAGGAAACGGTGGACGAGACCCTGGATCGTATGCAGGAGATCGGCTCGCCCGTCGACCTGGTGTCGGAATTCGCACTGCCCATCCCATCGATGACGATCTGCCATCTGCTCGGAATCCCGTATTCCGAACGTGAATTCTTCCAGGACCACAGCCGTACGGTCATGGACCGCAATTCGACCCCCGCCGAGGTCGACGCCGCCTGGGGTGCTCTGGGCGGTCTGATAGCGGAGCTGATCTCCTTCAAGCGGAACTCTCCCGAGGACGATCTGCTCAGCCGGCTGGTGATCGAGCGCGTGGTGCCCGGTGAACTCCGGGAGGACGAACTCGTCAGCCTGGCCCTGTTCCTGCTCATCGCGGGCCACGAGACCACCGCCAACCAGATCGTGCTGTCCGTCCTCGCGCTCCTGGAGCACCCCGAAACCCTGGACGCCCTGCGCGAGGACCCGGGTCTGGCACCGGGGGTGGTGGAGGAACTGCTCCGGTACGCCACCATCGTCCGGGCCGGTCTGCCCCGGCAGGCCACGGAGGACATCGAGATCGGCGGTCAGCAGATCCGGGCCGGCGAAGGCGCCGTGGCGATGCTGTCGATGGCGAACCGGGACTCCTCGGTCTTCGGGGACCCCGAGTTCTTCGACCCGAAACGGAACGAGGCGCACCGGCACATGGCGTTCGGCTTCGGCCTGCACCAGTGTCTCGGCCAGCCGCTGGCGCGGGCCGAACTCAGAGTGGCGCTCGTCGAACTGGCCCGTCGCTTCCCCGGACTGCGTTCCCGGACGACTCTGGCGGACGTCCCGAAGCACTACATGGCCGTGACGTTCGGACTGGGTGAGCTCCCGGTGACGTGGTGAGCGTGCGGATCACGGTGGACCGGGAGCGGTGCTGCGGCGCCGGCAACTGTGTGATCAACGCCCCCGAGGTGTTCGACCAGGACGATACGGACGGTCTGGTGCTGCTGCTCGTCGCGCGGCCTGCCGAGGAGTTGGAGGAGTCGGTCGAGCTGGCCGCCCTCCAGTGCCCGGCGGGAGCCATCGGCGTGGTGCGTCGGACGGCTGCGCGCTGACGTGACGCTGCGCGGAGGCGGGTGCGCCGCGTAGCGCCGGGCGTCGCGGATCCCGGCCCGTCCGGAATCCTGTTGCCCATCGATCAGTGCTTCGGTCGGTCCCCTTCGGCCCGTCCCCCTCGGCCCGTTCTCCGGTCCGTCATCGGTCCGTCTTCGGTCCGTCCTTGATGGGCAACAGGTCCGGACGTGGTCCCCAGCAAGCGTGCAGGGCTTCTTCGCGGAGACCTGGAGCGCGCCTTCTCGATTTCTTCTTGTGCCCGGCTTCGTGGCGGATGCCGCGATGTCCGGGGGATCCGAGCCGGCCGACCCAATTGGGCCGAAAAGGCCCGTAAGCACTGTGTCGACAGGTCCCCCTCACCCCTGTGTGAATTTCACGTAACAGGAGAGCGGATAAGTTGGACAGTGGAACTCAGACACGAGTTGTTGTATGTGATCGACATCCCTATGCGCGTCTCGGTATTCGCGGCGCGCTTGAGCAGGACACCACGCTCGCCGTGGTCGGTGAGGCCGGCGACATCCCCGAACTCCTCTCGGTGATGGCGGCGCTCGAACCGGATGTCGTGGTGCTGGACGCGCAGGTACCGACCGACCGTGTGAACGAACTGGTCTCCATCGACGCCGCCGTTGTGGTCGTCGTACGGGAAACGGACGCCGCCGCGGACTGGATTCGCTGTACCCAGGCCAATGTGCTCGCCCTCATGCACTGCGACGATCCCGAAGAACAACTGGTGGAGGCGGTCCGCCGGGCCTCCAGGGGATTCGGTTATGTCTCCCCCAGTCTCAGCGGCGCGCTGCTCATGTTCGTGCGCGCCACATTGCCGCGGCCACTGGCGGCCGTGGCCACCCATGCGCCGCTGACCTCGCGCGAGTCCGAGGTGCTCCAACTCGTGCGGCGCGGAATGGCCAACAAGGAAATCGCCCGCAGGCTGGGCCTGAGCGAAAAGACGATCAAGTTCCATGTCTCCAATGTGCTCGCGAAGGCGCACATGGGGTCGCGGGCACAGCTGATCGCCTCGGCGGCCGCCATGTGACCGCGACATTCGCGAGAGCGAAGCGGAAGGTGGCGTACGGACGGCAGGTCGTCCGTACGCCACCTTTTTCGTGTGCGCGCCGCCTTTTCATGGACGCGCGCCGCCGTGTCCATGAGCCCGTGCCACGGAAATCGGCCCGTCCCGAGACCTGGTCGAAGGTCCTGGTTTACCCGACGACCCTGCACTGAAGCCCGGTTGCCGAACCCCACCCTCTGGCAGAAGCCGTGCTCCCGGCCGAAAACAGATACTCCGGCTATGAAGCGATCCATGCCCGGCGACCAGGAGATCGACGAAACCCACGACGACACCGGCACAGCCATCGACGACGCCGTCGCGGTGATCGGGGCCTCCTGCCGGGTCCCCTCGGCGTCGAACCCGGCCGAGTTCTGGCGCCTGTTGGCGGACGGGACCGACACCGTCTCGCCCTGGCCGGCGGAGCGCGGCAAGGGGCGCGGATCCTGGCGTGGTGGCTTCCTGGACGAGGTCGGCACCTTCGACGCCGCCTTCTTCGGGGTGGACCCCGACGAGGCGGCGGCGATGGACCCGCAGCAGCGGCTCGCCCTGGAGCTGGTCTGGGAGGCGATGGAGGACGCCGGCCTCCGCGACGACCGGCTGCGCGGCTCCCGTACCGGCGTGTTCGTGGGCGTCTCCGCCGACGACTACGCCAAGTTGGCGGCGCGCGGCGACCGTTTCGCGGGCGGCGAACCGTACGAGTTCACCGGACGGCACCGCGCCATCATCGCCAACCGGGCCTCCTGGCTGCTGGGCCTGCGGGGCCCCAGCCTCACCGTCGACGCGGCCCAGGCGTCGTCGCTGGTGGCCGTCCACCTGGCCTGCGAGAGCATTCGCCGCGGCGAATCCGACCTCGCCTTCGCCGGTGGGGTGAACCTGATCCTCGCGGCGGAGAGCATGGAGGCGACGGCCGGACTCGGCGCCTTCTCCGTCCGTGGCCGCTGCGCCGCCTTCGACGAGAGCGCAGACGGGTTCGTACGCGGTGAGGGCGGCGGCATCGTCCTGCTCAAGCCGCTCGCCGCGGCGGTCGCCGACGGCGATCCGGTCTACGCCGTCATCCGGGGCAGCGCCGTCAACAACGACGGCGGCGGAGAGCGGCTCACCGATCCCGACGTGGACGGCCAGCGGGACGTCCTGCGCCGCGCCTACGCCGACGCCCGGATCAGCCCCGAGGCGGTCCAGTACGTCGAACTGCACGGCACCGGCACCCCGGTCGGCGACCCCGTCGAGGCCGCCGCCGTCTCCGCCGTCGTCGGCCGCGGCGACGGGGACCGTCCGCCGCTGCGGGTGGGCTCGGTGAAGACGAACATCGGCCATCTGGAGGCCGCCGCCGGCATCGTGGGCCTGCTCAAGGCCGTACTGGCCCTGCGGCACCGGCAGTTGCCGCCGAGTCTGCACTTCAGCGCGCCCAACCCGGCGATCCCGCTGGACGAGTTGAACCTCCGGGTGCAGACCGAGCTGGAGACCTGGCCCGCCCCGGACGCGCCCCTCGTCGCGGGCGTCAGCTCCTTCGGCGTCGGCGGCACCAACTGCCACGTCGTGCTGGCCGAAGGCCCCTACACCGGACGGCGTCCCGACACCCCGCAGCCCCGCCCCGCGACCGCGACCGGCCGCCCGCTGCCCTGGGTGCTCTCCGCGCGCACCGGCCGCGCCCTGGACGCGCAGGCCGCGCGGCTGCTCGCCCACGTGGAGGAGCGACAGGACGCCGAAGTCGCCGACATCGCGCGGTCGTTGGCGGTCGGCCGGTCCACGTTCGAGCACCGCGCCGTCGTCCTCGGCACCGGGCGGGCCGAGCTGACGGCGGCCCTGGAACGCTTCCACGACGAGGCGGTGACCGGTGTCGCCACCACGGGCAGGACCGCCTTCCTGTTCGCGGGCGGCGGCGCCCACCGCGTCGGCATGGGCCGGGAGTTGTACGCGGCCCACCCGGTCTTCGCCGCGGCCCTCGACGAGGTGCTCGGCCACTTCGACCCCGAACTGGGGCTGCGCGCAGTGCTGTTCGGCGAGCGCGAGGGCGCCGCCGAGGACCTCGACGGCATGCGGTACATGCAGCCCGCCCTGTTCGCCTTCCAGGTCGCCCTCTACCGCCTGGTCAACTCCTGGGGCGTCGAACCGGACCTGCTCGTGGGCCACTCCTTCGGCGAGATCGTCGCCGCCCACGTCTCCGGCGCGCTCTCGCTGGCCGACGCGGCCAGGCTCGCCGCCGCGCGGGGCGAACTCATGGAGACGCTGCCGCCCGGCGGCGCCATGATCGCCGTCGAGGCGACCGAACCGGAGGCGCTCGATGCCCTCGACGGCGTCGACGACGTCTCGATCGGGGTCATCAACGGACCGCGGGCGATCGTCCTCTCCGGCGCCGACGAGACGCTCACCCGGATCGCGGAGGGCTTCCGCGCCCGTGGCCGCCGCACCACCAGGCTGCGGGTCCAGAACGCCGCCCACTCCCCGCTGACGGCCCCCATGCTCGACGAGTTCGCACACCGGATCGACGGGCTGTCCGCCGCCGAGCCCGGTGTCCCGATCGTCTCCACCGTCACCGGGCGGGCCGCCACCGGGGCCTTCATGACGCAGGAGTACTGGATCGGGCACATCGGCGCCACGGTCCGCTTCCACGACGCGATCACCGCCTGCCGCGAACTCGGCGTCACCCGGTTCCTCGAACTCGGCCCCGACAGCGTCCTGACCCCGCTCGTCCAGCCCGCCGGGACGGAACTCGCCGTCGCCCTCCAGCACCGCGACCACCCCGAACCGCGGGCACTGCTCACCGGGCTCGCCGAGGCATGGGCCGGCGGCGTGCCCGTCGACTGGCAGCAGGCGGTCGGCGAGGCCCACGCCGTCGACCTGCCCACCTACGCCTTCCAGCGGGAGCGCTACTGGCTCGACGAACGCCCCGCCCCCGTCGCCGAGCAGCACCTCAGCTCCGCGACGCTCGCCCTGCGCGAGCGGCTGAACAGGGAACCGGACGGATTCCTCGGGCGCTGGCTGGCCGAGCACGTCGCGGAGACCGGCGACGCCGCCTCCTTCGACCCCGACGCGACCTTCCGCGACCTAGGTTTCGACTCCGCCCTCTCCGTACGCCTGCGCAACCGCCTCGTCTCGGCCACCGGCCTGCGCCTGCCCACCAGCGTCCTCTTCGACCACCCGACGCCCAACGCCCTCGCCGCCCACCTGCACGACCAGATCACCGGTGTACTGGACGACGGCCCGGCCGCCCCCGTACCCGTCGGCACGGCGGCCGACGACGACCCGGTCGTGATCGTCGGCATGGCCTGCCACCTGCCCGGCGGCATCGACTCGCCGCAGACGCTGTGGCGCACGGTCCGCGACGGCGTGGACGCCACCTCGGACTTCCCCACCGACCGCGGCTGGGACCTCGCGAGCCTCTACGACCCGGATCCGAGCCACCCCGGTACGACATACGCCCGCCGGGGCGGATTCCTGTCCGGGGCCGGTGACTTCGACGCCGACTTCTTCGGGATCAGCCCGCGCGAGGCCGCGGCGATGGACCCGCAGCAGCGGCTGCTGCTGGAGACGTCGTGGGAGGCGTTCGAACGGGCCGGCATCAACCCGGACGGCCTGCGCGGCAGCAGGACCGCCGTCTTCGTCGGCGCCATGAACATGGAGTACGGCCCGCGGCTGCACTCCCCGGCCGACGGCACCGAGGGCTTCCGCCTCACCGGCAACACCACCAGCGTCGCGTCCGGCCGCATCTCCTACCTGCTGGGTCTTGAGGGCCCCGCCGTCACGGTGGACACGGCGTGCTCGTCGTCGCTGGTGGCCCTGCACCTGGCCGTGCAGGCGCTGCGCAACGGCGAGTGCACGCTGGCGCTGGCCGGCGGGGTGACCGTGCTGTCCACGCCCGGCATGTTCGTCGAGTTCTCCCGCCAGCGCGGCCTCGCCCCCGACGGCCGCTGCAAGCCCTTCTCCGACGACGCCGACGGCACCGGCTGGGGCGAGGGTGTGGCCCTCCTCGTCGTCGAGCGGCTCTCCGACGCCGAACGGCTCGGACACCCGGTGCTGGCGGTGGTGCGCGGCTCGGCGGTCAACCAGGACGGCGGCAGCAACGGCCTGACCGCGCCGAACGGACCGTCCCAACAGCGCGTCATCCGCACCGCGTTGGCCGCCGCCCGGCTGGGGGCGACCGACGTCGACGTCGTGGAGGGGCACGGCACGGGCACGACGTTGGGCGACCCGATCGAGGCGCAGGCGCTGCTGGCGACCTACGGTCAGGGCCGGGGTGAGGACTCGCCGTTGTGGCTCGGTTCGGTGAAGTCCAACATTGGGCACACCCAGGCCGCCGCGGGCGTGGCCGGGATCATCAAGATGGTGCTGGCGATGCGGCACGGCGTACTGCCGCGCTCGCTGCACGTCGACGAGCCCTCGCACCACGTGGACTGGGACGCGGGCCAGGTCCAGCTCCTGACGGAGAACCGGGCGTGGGCGGAGGCGGACGGGCGCCCGCGCCGGGCCGGGGTGTCCTCCTTCGGCATCAGCGGGACCAACGCGCACGTGATCATCGAAGCCGCGCCGGTCGAGGAGGAGTCGCCGACCGACGACACCGCGCCCGTGGCACCGGAAGCCGGCGCTGTCGTCGACGCGGTCGAGGTCCCGTGGGTGCTGTCGGCGCGGGGCGAGGCGGCGCTGGGGGAGCAGGCGGCGCGGTTGCTGGAGCGGGTGACCGGGGGCGCCGACTTGGACGTACGGGATGTGGGCCGTTCGCTGGTGGTCGGGCGGGCGGTGCTGGAGCACCGGGCTGTGGTGCTCGGCAGTGATCTGGAGGGACTGGCCGCCGGACTGGGGGAGTTGGCGGAAGGGCGTGCGGCTTCCGGGGTCGTAACGGGGCGCGCGCATTCCGGTGACAACGGTGTGGTGTTTGTCTTCCCCGGTCAGGGTTCGCAATGGGTGGGTATGGCGCGGGAGTTGTTGGAGTTCTCGCCGGTGTTCGCGGCGCGGATGGCGGAGTGTGCCGCTGCTTTGGAGCCTTTTGTAGAAGGCTGGTCGTTGCTGGATGTGGTGCGCGATGGTGATGAGGAGTTGTTGGGATGGGTTGATGTGGTGCAGCCGGTGTTGTTCGCGGTGATGGTGTCGTTGGCGGGGTTGTGGGAGTCGTTGGGGGTGCGGCCGGTTGCGGTGGTGGGGCATTCGCAGGGGGAGATCGCGGCTGCGTGTGTGGCGGGTGGGTTGTCGTTGGGGGATGCGGCGCGGGTGGTGGCGTTGCGGTCGCGGGCGATCGTGCGGCTGGCGGGGCGCGGCGGGATGGTGTCGGTGCTGGCGCCGTTGGAGCAGGTGGAAGGCCGGTTGTCGGAGGGGCTTCAGGTGGCGGTGGTGAACGGGCCGGAGCAGGTGGTGGTTTCGGGTGTTCCGGATGAGCTGGACGCGTTTGTGGCCGGGTGTGAGAGGGATGGTGTTCAGGCGCGGCGGGTGGCGGTGGATTACGCGTCGCATTCCGCGCAGGTGGAGGAGTTGAAGGCGGAACTCCTCGACGTGCTGAGTGGTGTTCGGCCGTCTTCTGGTCGTATTCCGTTGTTTTCCACGGTGTCGGGTGAGGTGATCGACACGGCGGTGATGGACGCGGAGTACTGGTTCACGAATCTGCGGCAGACCGTGCGTTTCGATACGGCGCTGGAGAGTTTGCTGGCGGCCGGGCATCGGATATTCGTCGAAGCGAGTCCGCACCCCGTGCTGCTCGGCGCCGTGACCCAGAGCGCGGAGCACTCGGGGACGGCCGGTGTCACCGCGGTGGGGACCCTGCGCCGGAACGAGGGGGAACGGGCGCGGTTGCTGCACGGCTTGGCCGAGTTGTTCGTCGCGGGCGTCGACGTGGACTGGTCGTCGTGGGTCGCGGGTGGCCGTCCGGTGGAGCTGCCCACCTACGCCTTCCAACGGCGTCGGCACTGGCTGGCGGCGGGGCGGTCGGTGGTCGACGCGGCCGGGCTCGGGCTGAACGCGACCGGGCATCCGCTGCTGGGCGCGGCCGTGCGGCTCGCGTCCCAGGACGGGCTGGTCCTCACCGGACAGCTGTCGTCGCACACCGATGCCTGGCTCGCCGACCACGCCGTCTTCGGCACGGTCATCCTGCCCGGCACCGCGTTCGTCGAACTGGCCCTGCACGCCGGTGGCGAGGTCGGCTGCGACGTGGTGGAGGAACTGACGCTGGAACGGCCGCTGGTGCTTTCGGACGGCGCGCTGACGGCCGTGCAGGTGTCGGTCGGGGGCGCGGACGACGCGGGGCGCCGGTCGGTCGCCGTGCACTCCCGGGTCCAGGACGCGGCGGAAGCGGCCGAGTGGACCCGGCACGCCGTGGGAGTGCTGGCGGCGGGGCCGGTGGCCCCGGCGGAGCGGCTGGAGGGTTCGTGGCCGCCCGCGGGCGGGCAGCGCGTGGACGTCGCGGAGGCGTACGAGCGGCTCGACGGCCTGGGGTACGGGTACGGGCCGGTCTTCCAGGGACTGCGCGAAGTGTGGCGGGTGGGCGAGGAGTTGTTCGCCGAGGTGCGGTTGCCGGTGGCGCCGGACGACTTCGGCGTGCACCCGGCGCTGCTGGACGCCAGCCTGCACGCGCTGCTCTCGGACGACGTGCGGGTGCCGTTCTCCTGGAGCGGGGTCCGGCTGCACTCGGTGGGCGCGGCGGCGGTGCGGGTGCGGTTGTCGCCGCGGGCCGACGGCGCCGTACGCGTCGCGCTGTTCGACGGCGCCGCGCTGGCCGTGGTGACGGTGGACGAGCTGCGGTTGCAGCCGATGTCGCGGGACCAACTGGGCTCGGCGGTCGCCGGTGATCCGCTGTTCGAGGTGCGGTGGGCCGAAGTGCCCCTGCCGGACGGTTCCGGTGCCGTGCCGTCGGAGGTCGTCGTCGAATACGTCGAGCCCGGCGGCGAGTTGCGGGAGCGGCTGGGCGAAGTCCTCGCGGTGGTACGGGACTTCGTCGGCGACACGGACGCGGCCGGGGCGCGGCTGGTCGTGGTCACCCGGGGCGCCGTGATGGGCACGCCCGATCCGGCGACGGCGGCCGTGTGGGGCCTGCTGCGGTCGGCGCGGGCCGAGCATCCCGGACGGGTGGTCACCGTCGACGTGGCCGATGACGACGACGCCGAGGAGGCCGTCGTCCTGGCCCTCGCCTCGGGCGAGCCGCAGGTCGCCGTGGACGAGGGCCGGCTGTACGCGCCCCGGCTGGCCCCGGTCGCCGCGACCGCCGAGGCGGAGCGGGAGTGGCGGCCGGACGGCACGGTGCTGATCACCGGCGCGGGCGGGGCCCTGGGGCACCTGCTGGCCCGGCACCTCGTCGCCGAGCACGGCGTACGACGGCTGCTGCTGCTCGGCCGCCGCGGCGGCGAGGGCTCCGAGGACCTGGTCGACGAACTGACCGCGGCCGGGGCGGCGGTGACGTTCGCGGCGTGCGACGTGGCCGACCGGGAGGCACTGACCGCCGTGCTGGCGGACATCCCGGCGCACCACCCGCTGACGGCGGTGATCCACGCGGCGGGCGTGCTCGACGACGGTGTCGTGACCGCGCTGACCCCCGAACGCGTCGACACGGTGCTGCGGCCGAAGGCGGACGGCGCCCGCCTGCTGGACGAACTGACCCGCGACGCGGACCTGGCCGCCTTCGTGCTGTTCTCGTCGGCCGCCGGTGTGGTGGGCACGGCCGGGCAGGCCAACTACGCCGCCGCGAACGCCTACCTCGACGCCCTCGCCCGGGCCCGCCGGGCGGACGGGCTCGCGGCCACCTCGCTGGCGTGGGGGCTGTGGGCCGGGGACAGCGCGATGACCGCGCACCTGGACGACACCGACCTGGCGCGGTTGTCGCGCAGCGGCCTCGCGCCCATGTCGCCGGAGCAGGGGCTGGCGCTGTTCGACGCGGCGCTCGCCGCCGACCGGGCCACCCTCGTCCCGGCCCGGCTCGACCCGCCCGCGCTGCGCGACCAGGCCGCCCGCGGCGGACTTCCCGCCGTCTTCAAGTCCCTGGTGCGCGCACCGGCGCAGCGCGCGGCGGCGGTCGGCGCCGCGGACGTCTCGTCGTGGGCCGCGCGCACGGCGGCCCTCGACGACGCGGAGCGCGAGGCGGCGCTGGTGGAGCTGGCGGCCACGCAGGTCTCGCTGGTCCTGGGCCACGGGTCCGCGACCGCCGTCGAACCCGCCCGTGCCTTCCGGGACATGGGCTTCGACTCGCTGACCGGGCTGGAGCTGCGCCAGCGCCTCCAGAGCGCGACGGGGCTGCGGCTGCCGTCCACGCTGGTCTTCGACTACCCCACGCTCACCGCGCTGGTCGGCTACCTCGGCGAGCAGGTCGACGGCACCGCCGCGACCGGCCCGGCGCTGCCCGCGCCCGTCGCCGTCGCCGCGGACGACGACCCCGTCGTCATCGTCGGGATGGCCTGCCGCTACCCGGGCGGGATCGACTCGCCGCAGGAGCTGTGGCAGGCGACCCTGGACGGCCTCGACGCGATCACCGAGTTCCCCACCGACCGCGGCTGGGACATCGGCGACCTCTACGACCCCGACCCCGGCCGCGCGGGCAAGTCGTATGCGCGGGAGGGCGGATTCCTGCGCGACGCCGCGGTGTTCGAGCCGGAGTTCTTCGGGATCAGCCCGCGCGAGGCGCTGGCGATGGACCCGCAGCAGCGGCTGCTGCTGGAGACCGCGTGGGAGGCGTTCGAGCGGGCGGGCATCGACCCGACCTCGCTGCGGGGCAGCAGGACCGGTGTGTTCGCCGGGATGATGGCCATGGAGTACGGGCCGCCGCTCAACGAGCCGGTCGAGGGCATCGACGGTTTCCGCCTGCTCGGCAGCGCGTCGAGCGTGGCGTCGGGCCGGGTCTCCTACCTGCTGGGCCTGGAGGGCCCGGCGATGACGGTGGACACGGCGTGCTCCTCCTCGCTGGTGGCCCTGCACCTGGCCGTGCAGGCGCTGCGCAACGGCGAGTGCACGCTGGCGCTGGCCGGCGGGGTGACCGTGATGTCGACCCCGACGACCTTCGTGGAGTTCTCGCGACAGCGGGCGATGGCCCCCGACGGGCGCTGCAAGGCGTTCTCCGACGACGCGGACGGCGCCGGGTGGTCGGAGGGCGTCGGGCTGCTCGTGGTGGAACGCCTCTCCGACGCCGAGCGGCTCGGGCATCCGGTGCTGGCGGTGGTGCGGGGCTCGGCCGTCAACCAGGACGGCGGCAGCAACGGGCTGACCGCGCCGAACGGGCCCTCCCAGCAGCGGGTCATCCGTGACGCGCTGGCCAGTGCGCGGCTGACCGCCGCGGACGTGGACGCGGTGGAGGGACACGGCACGGGCACGTCGCTGGGCGACCCCATCGAGGCACAGGCCCTGCTGGCGACGTACGGCCAGAACCGGCCCGCGGACCGGCCGTTGTGGCTCGGCTCGGTCAAGTCCAACATCGGGCACACCCAGGCCGCGGCGGGCGTCGCGGGCATCATCAAGCTGGTCCACGCGATGCGGCACGGGGTACTGCCGCGCACCCTGCACGCCACCACGCCCTCCCACCACGTCGACTGGGACTCCGGCGCCGTCAGCGTGCTGTCGACCGCCCAGGAGTGGCCCGAGCTGGAGCGTCCGCGGCGGTCCGCGGTGTCGTCGTTCGGCATCAGCGGGACCAACGCGCACGTGATCCTGGAGGCGGCCCCCGAGGCCCCCGCCCCGGACCCGGCACCGGCGGCGCCGGTGATCCCCTGGGTGCTGTCGGCGAAGACGGCCGAGGGGGTACGGCGGCAGGCCGCGCGGCTGCTCGCGCGGATCGCCGAGGAGCCCCGCCCCGACCCCCGGGACACCGGCTTCACCCTGACCGCGGGCCGGGCCCTCCTCGACCACCGGGCCGTCGTCCTCGGCACCGGCCACGCCGAACCGACCGGCGCGCTGACCGCCCTCGCCCGGGGCGAGGAGCACCCGGCCGTCGTCACCGGGGCCACCCGGGCCGCCGGAGCGGGCCGGCTGGCGCTGGTGTTCTCCGGACAGGGCGCGCAGCGGGCCGGGATGGGCCGGGAACTGTACGAGCGCTACCCGGTCTTCGCCGAGCACTTCGACGCCGTGTGCGCCGCCGTCGACGCGCATCTCGAACCGATCGCCGAACACCCGCTGCGCGACGTCGTGTTCGCCCCCGCCGACTCGCCGCTCGCCCCGCTGCTGCACCAGAGCATGTACACCCAGACCGGGCTGTTCGCGCTGGAGACCGCGCTGCTGGCGCTGCTCCGGGACTGGGGGGTGACGCCCGACTTCGTCATGGGGCACTCCCTGGGCGAGATCACCGCGGCACACGCGGCGGGCGTGCTGTCGCAGGCCGACGCGTGCGCGCTCGTCGCCGCGCGCGGCCGGCTGATGGGGGCCCTGCCGACGGGCGGGGCGATGGCGGCGGTCGCCGTCGACGAGCCGACCGCCGAGGCATACATCGCCCGGGCCTCCCTCGCGGACGCCGTCGGGATCGCCGCGGTCAACGGCCCGCAGGCCGTGGTCGTCTCGGGCGACGAGAGCGCCGTGGCCGCCGTCGTCGACCACTTCAGGGCCGCCGGGCACCGGGTGCGCCGGCTGTCGGTCTCGCACGCCTTCCACTCGCACCGCATGGACGCGATGCTCGACGAGTTCGCCGAGGTGCTCGGCGGCCTGGAGTTCCGCCCGCCGCGGCTGCCCGTCGTCTCGAACCTCACCGGCGGCCTGGCCGACGCCGAGCAACTGTGCACGCCCGCGTACTGGGTCGAACACGTCCGCCGGGCCGTGCGCTTCGCCGACGGGGTGCGCTGCCTGGCGGACCAGGGGGTCACCGCCTACCTGGAGATCGGCCCCGAGGCCGTGCTGACCCCGATGGCACAGGCCACCCTCGACGAGATCCCCGGCGCCGAGGACCACCTCGCCGTGGCGGCGCTGACCTCCGGCCGGCCGGAGGCCCTGGCGCTCGCACGGGCCCTCGCCCAGCCGTTCGTGACGGGCGTACCCACGGCGGCGTGGGAGCGGCTCGTCCCCGGTGGCCGCCGCGTCGAACTGCCCGGCTACCCGTTCGCGGGGCAGCGCTACTGGCAGGACGGGGACGCGGTGACGGGCGGCATCCGGGCCGCCGGACTGAACGCCAGCGGGCACCCGCTGCTCGGCGCCGCCGTGTTCCTGGCCGACGGCCAGGTGGTCCTCACCGGCCGGGTGCTGCCCGGCTCGCACCCCTGGCTCGCCGACCACGCGGTGGGCGGCACGGTCCTGCTGCCCGGCACCGCCTTCCTCGAACTGGCCCTGCACGCCGGTGCCGAGACGGACTGCCCCCACGTCGAGGAACTCACGCTGGAGACCCCCCTCGTCCTGTCCGCCGACAGCGCCGTGTACCTCCAGGTCGCCGTCGGCGCCGCGGACGACACGGGCCGCCGGTCCGTCACCGTCCACTCCTCGGCCACCCCGGCCGACGGCGGCGGCGAACCGCCCGTCCGGCACGCGACGGGCACGCTGTCCCCGGCGCCCGAGCGGCCCCCGGCCACCGCCTGGACCTGGCCCCCGGCCGACGCGCAGGCGGTCCCGGTCGACGGGCTCTACGACGAACTCGCCGAGCGCGGCTACGGCTACGGCCCGGTGTTCCGGGGGCTGCGCGCGGCCTGGCGGACGGCGGACGCGCTGTACGGGGAGGTCGAACTCCCGGTCCGGCCGGGCGCCTTCGGCATCCACCCGGCGCTGCTCGACGCCGCCCTGCACGGCGTCAACCTGGGCGTGCCCTCCCTCACCGGCACCGACGGCACCCGGCCGCTGCTGCCGTTCTCCTGGACCGGCGTGACCCTGGCGGCGTCCCGCGCGGCGACCGTACGGGTCCGGCTCACCGCGGCCGGCGAGGACACCGTGGCGCTGGCCGCCGTCGACCCCGCCGGGCAGCCGGTCATCGGCGTCGACGGGCTGGTGCTGCGGCGGATGTCGCGGGCCGCGGCACCGGACCGGGACGGCGGCCTCCACCTGCGGTGGCGGCCCGTGCCGGCAGCGGCACGGCCGGCCGACGCCGGGTCCGTCGAGGTCGCCCGGGTGGAGCCCGGCGGCGACGTCCACGCCCGCCTGGCCGAGGTGCTGGCACGGGTCCAGGGCTTCCTGGCCGAACCGGCGGACGGCGACGCGCGGCTCGCCGTGGTCACCCGGGGCGCGCTCCTGGAACGGCCCGACCCGGTCACCGCGGCGGTGTGGGGCCTGGTGCGCTCGGCGCAGGCCGAACACCCCGGGCGACTGCTCCTCGTCGACGCCGACGCCTCGGCGGCCCCGCTGGAGGACGCCCTCGCCGTGGCCCGCGCCTCCGGCGAACCGCAGGTCGCGGTACGCGACGGACGGGCGTTCGTGCCCCGCCTCACCCGCTCCGGGCCCGCCCTCCTGCCGGTGCCCGACGCGCCGCGGTGGCGGTTGGAGACCCACGGCCCGGACGACCTCGCCCTCACCGCGGGCGAGGAGCCCGCGCCGCCGCTGGGACCGGAGGAGATCCGGGTCTCGATGCGGGCCGCCGGGATTCACCCGGACGATCTCACCGGCGACCTCACCGGCGTGCCCGGCACCGAGGGCGCGGGAGTGGTGACCGAGACCGGCACGGCGGTCACCGGCATCGCCGTGGGCGACCGCGTGCTGGGCCTGTTCCCGCGGGGCGGCGCCCTGGGCCGGTCGGCGGTCACCGGCCACCGTGACGTCCTCCCGATGCCGTCGGGCTGGAGCTTCGCCC
Organism: Actinobacteria bacterium OK074; assembly: GCA_001298575.1. Taxonomy (GTDB): domain Bacteria; phylum Actinomycetota; class Actinomycetes; order Streptomycetales; family Streptomycetaceae; genus Streptomyces. The sequence goes on along the minus strand of LJCV01000110.1, from coordinate 41,373 downwards.
AGGCGGCGGTACCGCGGGCGTTTCTCGCCGCCTGGCAGGGCCTGGGAGAGGTGCGCGCCGGGGAACGGGTGCTGATCCACCCGGGCGATGGCGCCGTCGGCCTGGCCGGGGTGCTGATCGCCCGTCACCTGGGCGCCGAGGTGTTCGCCACCGCACCCCCCGGCGGCGCGGAGGTGCTGCGCGGCCTGGGCCTGGACCCGGCGCACCTCGTCGAGGCGGGGGCCGCCGCGCACGGCGAGGGGGCGCCGCGGGAACTCGACCTCGTCTGGGACGCGCGCGGCGGCGGATCCGCCACGGCGTCAACCGGCGGCCGGTACGTGGTGGCCGAGACCGACGGGAGCACCGCCTCCGACCCCGCCCGGCGCCAGGCCGTCCTCGCCGAACTCGCCGTCCCGCTCGCCACCGGCGCCCTGCGCCCGCTTCCCGTCACGGCCCAGGACATCCGCACGGCACCCGAGGCGTACCGCCGCCTCACCGCGCCCGGCGGCACCGGCCCGCGGGTCCTGACGATCCCCCGGCCGCTCGACCCCGACGGCACCGTCGTCGTCACCGGTGCGAGCGGCACCCTGGGGCGACTCGTCGTGCGCCACCTCGTCTCGGCGCACGGCGTCCGCAACGTGCTGCTGCTCAGCCGCGGCGGCGGCGAGGCACCCCAGGACCTCCTGGACGACGGCGTACACGTGCAGTCCGTCGCCTGCGACGTCGCCGACCGCGACAGCCTCGCCCGGGCGCTGGCCCGTATCCCGGCCGAGCACCCGCCGACCGCCGTGGTGCACACCGCGGGAGTCCTCGACGACGGGGTCCTGGAGGCGCTGACACCGGGGCGGCTCGACACCGTGCTGCGGCCGAAGGCCGACGCCGTGCACGCCCTGCACGAACTGACCGCCGACGCCGACCTGGCGGCCTTCGTGGTCTTCTCCTCGGTCGCCGGGGTGCTGGGCTCGGCCGGCCAGGCGAACTACGCCGCGGCCAACGCCTACCTGGCCGCGTTCGCCGCCGCCCGGCACACCGCAGGCCGGCCCGCACTCTCGCTGGCCTGGGGGCTGTGGGCCGAGACCAGCGCGATGACGGCCGGGCTCGGCGCCGTCGACCGGGGCCGCATCGCCCGCATGGGGCTCCTGCCGATCTCCGCGCGGGAGGGCCTGGCGGCCTTCGACCGGGCGCTCGCCGGCGCCCTGCCGTTCGCCGTCCCGGCGAGCGTCGACCCGGCCGCCCTGCGCGCGGACACCGCACCGCCGGTACTGCGGGACCTCGCGCCCGCGGCCCCGGTCCGGACAGCCGCGGCGGCGCCCGCGCACACCGACCAGGACGGCCCCGAGTCCCTGGAGAGCAGGCTGCGTTCCCTGCCCGCCGAGCAGCGGCGCGAGCACCTGCTCGGTCTCGTCCTCGGGGACGTGGCCCTGGTCCTCGGGCACGGCGACCCGCGCGACGTGGCCGCCGACGGCGCCTTCCGCGACCTGGGCTTCGACTCGCTGACCGCCGTCGAACTGCGCAACAGGCTCAACCACCGCACCGGCCTGAAGCTCGCCGCGACCGCGGTGTTCGACCACCCGAGCCCCCGGGCCCTCGTCGACCACCTCCTCGACCGCCTCGCCCCGGCGCCCGCCGAGTCCCAGGACGCCGGGGAACCCAGCTACGAGCGGGTGATGGCCGACCTGACCAGGATCAGGAGCCATCTGACCGTCCTGGAACTCACCGGCGCGCAACGAGCCGCGCTGGCCGACACCTTCCGCGGCATGTCGGAGCGGCCGGGAACCCACCCGGCGGACGCCGAATCCGTGGCGGGGGCCGAAGAACACGGGTCGGCCGACCTCGAATCCGCGACCGCGGCGGAAGTCCTCGACTTCGTCACCAACAGCCTCGGCATCTCCATCTCCGTCTCCGGCGACGCATCCCCCACCGACCCGAGTTGAGAGTGATTTCATGCCCACCGAAGAAGAGCTGCTGAAATACCTGAAAGCGGTCTCCGAGGAACTGCACGTCACCCGGGGCCGGTTGCAGACACTCGAAGGCAGGCGCACCGAGCCCGTCGCGATCGTCGGGATGAGCTGCCGGCTGCCCGGCGGGGTGTCCTCGCCCGACCACCTGTGGGACGTCGTCGTCAAGGGCGAGGACGCCATCGGCGAGTTCCCCGCCGACCGCGGCTGGGACGTCGAGGCGCTGTACGACCCCGAGCCCGGCAACCCCGGCAAGACCTACACCCGCTCCGGCGGCTTCCTGCCGGACGCGGCCGACTTCGACCCCGCCTTCTTCGGGATCACCCCGCGAGAGGCGCAGGGCATGGACCCGCAGCAGCGCCTGATCCTGGAAGCCTCCTGGCAGGCGCTGGAGAACGCCGGCATCAACCCGCAGACCCTCAAGGGCACCCGCACCGGTGTCTTCGCCGGTTCCTTCCACCACGACTACGACCCCGGCGGCAGCATCGGCAGCCTCATCTCCGGGAAGATCTCCTACACGCTGGGGCTCCAGGGCCCCGCCGTCACCGTGGACACGGCGTGCTCGTCGTCGCTGGTGGCCCTGCACCAGGCGGTCCACTCCCTGCGGGACGAGGAGTGCACGCTGGCGCTGGCGGGCGGCGTGACCGTGCTGTCCACGCCGAGCGTCTTCGTCGAGTTCTCCCGCCAGCGCGGCCTCGCCGCCGACGGCCGCTGCAAGTCCTACGCGACGGCCGCCGACGGCACCGGCTGGGGCGAGGGCGTGGGCATGCTGGTCCTGGAGCGCCTCGCGGACGCCGAGCGCAACGGCCACCGCGTCCTGGCGGTGGTGCGGGGCTCGGCCGTCAACCAGGACGGCGCCTCCAACGGCCAGACCGCCCCCAACGGACCCGCTCAACAGCGCGTCATCCAGGACGCGTTGGCCGCCGCCCGGCTCACGGTCACCGACGTCGACGTGGTGGAGGGGCACGGCACGGGCACGACGCTGGGCGACCCGATCGAGGCGCAGGCGTTGTTGGCGACCTACGGTCAGGGGCGGGGTGAGGACTCGCCGTTGTGGCTGGGCTCGGTGAAGTCCAACATCGGGCACACGCAGGCGGCCGCGGGCGTCGCGGGGATCATCAAGATGGTGCAGGCGATGCGGCACGGCGTACTGCCGCGCTCGCTGCACGTGGACGAGCCCTCGCACCACGTGGACTGGAGCGCCGGTCAGGTCCGGCTGCTGACGGAGAACCGGGCGTGGCCGGGGGCGGAGGGGCGCCCGCGCCGGGCCGGTGTCTCGTCCTTCGGCTACAGCGGCACCAACGCCCACGTGATCATCGAGGAACCGCCCACCCGCGACGAGGAACCCCCCACGGCCGCACCGGCGCGTGGCGGTGTCGTCCCGTGGGTGCTGTCCGCGCGGGGCGAGGCGGCGCTGGGGGAGCAGGCGGCCCGGCTGCTGGAGCGGGTGACCGGGGGCGCCGGCCTGGATGTGCGGGATGTGGGCCGTTCGCTGGTGGTCGGGCGGGCGGTGCTGGAACACCGGGCTGTGGTGCTCGGCAGTGATCTCGACGGACTGGCCGCCGGATTGGGGGAGTTGGCGGAAGGGCGCACGGCCTCGGGGGTGGTGTCGGGGCGCGCGCATTCCGGCAACAGCGGTGGCGCGGTGTTCGTGTTCCCGGGTCAGGGTTCGCAATGGGTGGGTATGGCGCGGGAGTTGTTGGAGTTCTCGCCGGTGTTCGCGGCGCGGATGGCGGAGTGTGCCGCTGCTTTGGAGCCTTTTGTAGAAGGCTGGTCGTTGCTGGATGTGGTGCGCGATGGTGATGAGGAGTTGTTGGGGCGGGTTGATGTGGTGCAGCCGGTGTTGTTCGCGGTGATGGTGTCGTTGGCGGGGTTGTGGGAGTCGTTGGGGGTGCGGCCGGTTGCGGTGGTGGGGCATTCGCAGGGGGAGATCGCGGCTGCGTGTGTGGCGGGTGGGTTGTCGTTGGGGGATGCGGCGCGGGTGGTGGCGTTGCGGACGCGGGCGATCGTGCGGCTGGCGGGGCGCGGCGGGATGGTGTCGGTGCTGGCGTCGCTGGAGCAGGTGGAAGGCCGGTTGTCGGAGGGGCTTCAGGTCGCGGTGGTGAACGGGCCGGAGCAGGTGGTGGTGTCGGGTGTTCCGGATGAGCTGGACGCGTTTGTGGCGGGATGTGAGAGGGATGGTGTTCAGGCGCGGCGGGTGGCGGTGGATTACGCGTCGCATTCCGCGCAGGTGGAGGAGTTGAAGGCGGAACTCCTCGACGTGCTGAGTGGTGTTCGGCCGTCTTCTGGTCGTATTCCGTTGTTTTCCACGGTGTCGGGTGAGGTGATCGACACGGCGGTGATGGATGCGGAGTACTGGTTCACGAATCTGCGGCAGACCGTGCGTTTCGATACGGCGCTGGAGAGTTTGCTGGCGGCCGGGCATCGGATATTCGTCGAAGCGAGCCCGCATCCGGTGCTGCTCGGCGCCGTGGCCCAGAACGCCGATCACAGCCGTGCGGCCGGTGTCACCGTGGTGGGGACCCTGCGCCGGAACGAGGGCGAGCAGGCCCAACTGCTGCGGAACGCGGCCGAGTTGTTCGTCGCGGGCGTCGACGTGGACTGGTCGCCGTGGGTCGCCGGCGGCCGTCCGGTGGAGCTGCCCACCTACGCCTTCCAGCGGCGCCGCTACTGGCGGCCCGCCGCGCTGACCGCGGCCGACGTCGGCTCGGCCGGGCTGGGCATGGTGCGGCACCCGCTGCTGGGCGCGGTCGTCCACCTCGCCGACAGCGACGACGCGGTGCTCACCGGGCGGCTGTCCCGCGACAGCCACCCGTGGCTGGAGGACCACGCCGTGTTCGGCACCGTGCTGCTGCCCGGCACCGCCTTCGTGGAGCTGGCCCTCCGGGCGGGCGACGAGGTCGGCTGCCCGTCCGTGCGCGAACTGACGCTGCACGCACCGCTGTCCCTGCCCGAGCACGGCGAGGCCGACGTCCAGGTGCAGGTGGGCACCGGGGACGGGACCGGCCGTCCGCTGGACATCTACTCCCGGCTCCGCCGGCGCGACGGCACCTCGGAGTGGACCCACCACGCGAGTGCCCTGCTCACCGAGGAGGGCGCGCCGCCCGGTCCCACCGGAGTCCTGGACGGCACCGCGTGGCCGCCCGCCGGTGCCGAGCGGCTGGACGTGGCCGCCCACTACGACGCCATGGCCGACGTCGGCCTGGAGTACGGCCCGGCCTTCCAGGGCCTGTCCGACGTGTGGCGGCTCGGCGACGAGATCCTCGCCGAGGTCACGCTTCCCGGCCGCCAGGCGGAGGAGGCGCCGCGCTTCGGACTGCACCCGGCCCTGCTGGACGCCGCGTTGCAGGCCGCGGCCGTCGACGCCCTGAACGGCTCGGCGGGCCGTACGCCGCTGCCGTTCTCCTTCGGCGCGGTCACCCTGTACGGCCGCGGGGCGAGCGAGGTACGGGTGCGCATCACCGCCGCCGGACCCGACACGTTCACCGTGGAGGTGGCCGATCCGGCCGGTGCGCCGGTGGCCCGGATCGAGGCGCTGCTGGTGCGGCCGGTGACGGCCGGCGACCTCGCCGCCCCGCAGAGCAGCACCCCCGAGCTGCTGTCCTTCGAATGGTCCGCGTGCGACCGCTCCGCGTACGACCGTTCTGCGGATGCCGACCCCGAAGGCGCCGCGCCGGAGGTCACCCTGCTGAAGGTCGCCGAGCCGGGCGCCGGTGACGAGGTCACCCGGGCGCGGACGGTGCTGCACGAGACCCTGCGGGAGGTCCAGCGGTGGCTGGCGGACCATCCCGCCGGGGCACGGCTGGTGGTGGTGACCCGCGGCGCCGTACTGACCGGTGCCGAGGAGCCGGACGCGGCGGTCCACCTCGCCCACGCGCCCGTGTGGGGCCTGGTCCGGGCCGCCCGCGCGGAGAACCCCGGCAGCGTCGTACTCGTCGACGTCGACGGGGATGCCGGTACCGGCGGTCCTGACGAGACCGAGGTGCGGGAGGTCCTGCGGTCGGGGTTGTCCGAACTGGCCCTCCGGAACGGGGTGTTGTACGTTCCCGCGCTGCGTCGGCAGGAGGCGGGGGCGGCCGTCGCCGCCGTGGACGCGCTGGGTGCGGGCACGGTGGTGATCACGGGCGGGACGAGCGGGCTCGGTGCGCGGGTGGCCCGGCACGCGGCCGGTCTCGGCGCCCGGCATCTGCTGCTGCTGTCCCGGCGGGGGCCCCTGGCGGAGGGCATCGAGGACCTGCGGGCGGAGATCACCGCCACCGGGGCCCGGGTCACCGTACGGGCCTGCGACGTGGCCGACCGTGCGCAACTGGAGCAGGCGCTGGGGGAGTTGCCCGAGGACTGCCCCGTGACCGCCGTCATCCACGCCGCGGGCGTGCTCCACGACGGGGTGCTGGAGTCGATCGACGCGGACGGCCTGGACACGGTGCTGCGGCCGAAGATCGACGCCGCCTGGCATCTGCACGAGCTGACGGCCGGTGCGGACCTGTCCGCGTTCGTGGTCTTCTCCTCGGTGGCGGGCGTGCTCGGCGGGGCGGGCCAGGGCAGTTACGGCGCCGCCAACGCGTTCCTCGACGCGCTGATGCGGCACCGCCGCCGCACCGGGCTGGTCGGCCTGTCGCTGGCCTGGGGGCTGTGGGCGGAGGCGACCGGGATGACCGGGCACCTCGGCGAGGCCGACCTGGAGCGGATCAACCGCGGCGGGATCGCCGCCCTGGCCACCGACCAGGGGCTGGCGCTCCTGGACGCCGCGCTGACCGGGGAGGCGGCCGGTACGGCCGCCACCGACGCCCTGCTGCTGGCGGTCGCCCTCGACGGGCCCGTGCTGCGGGCCACCGAACCGGGCCTGCTGCCCCCGCTGCTGGCCGCGCTGTTCCCGCCGCGCCGCCGGGCGGCCGTGAACCGGCCCGGACGGTCGGCGGGCGCGGCCGGTGCGGCCGGACGCGTGTCCCTGGACTCCCGGGACGAGGTCGTGGACCGGCTGCGGTACCGGTTCGCCCGCACCATGGGCTTCGAACCGGCCGAACTCGACGTCGCCGCACCGCTCGTCGGCCAGGGCCTGGACTCCGTGATGGCCATGCAGGTCCGCAGCCTGATCGAGGCGGACTTCGGCCGGACCCTGCCCGTCGCGACGATGTTCAACGGCGCCGCCGTCGAGAGCATCGCCGACGACCTCATCGCCGGAGCGGGCTCCGGCGCCGCCGCGGACACCGGGGCGGGCGACGACACCGAGGAGGAGGCCCCGGACGTCGTACGGCATCCGGCCACCCGGGACGTCGTCCGCCTGCTGCGCGCCGAGCAGCACGGCACGCCCGGCGTCACCCACCACATCGGGCTGGCCGTGCGGTTCACCGACCCGACGACGCCGGACCGCCTCACCGAGGTGATCGGCCGGCTCGCCGACCGGCACGCGGCGCTGCGCACCACGATCGTCCCGGACGCCGACGGCGGACAGCAGCTGGAGGTACGGCGCGCCCTGGCCGGTGAACCGCTGCGCTGGTCGCCGGTGGCCGAGGGCACGGACGTCGACGATCGGCTGCGGGAGCTGATGGAGCCGCCGTTCGACCTCGCGGCCGGTGCGCTGTGGCGGTTCGAACTGCTCGCGTACCCTTCCGGCGAGCAGGTGCTCGTCTTCGGCGCGCACCACGCGGTCTCCGACCTGGCCTCGCTCATGCTGGTGGCGCACGAACTGGACGCCGGACTCGGCGCCGACGCGCCGCCCGCCCCGTCGTCGGCCCTCGTCTCCAACCGCGACATCGACCTGCTGCTGCGGGCACAGGCCGCCCGCCCCGAGGGGGAGCAGAACCCCTCGGCCGACTGGCGTGCGGACTTCGCCGGTGCCCGGCGGCTCGACCTGGAGCTGGCCCGGCCCCGGCCCGAGCGGCGGACCTTCCGTTCGGCCATGCACCTCGTGGAGCTGCCCGAGCGGGTGCGGGAGCGGGTGGCGGCGCGGGCCAACCGCCTCGGGATCACCCCGGCGGCCTTCTGGCTCGGCGCCCTGACCGTGCACCTCGCCCGGCTGCGCGGACGGGACCGGTTCGTGCTGGCGGTACCGGTGGACACCCGGCTGCACGTGGGGGCCCTCGACGCGGTCGGCTACTTCGGCCTGCCCATCCCGTTCGCCGCGCAGGTGACGGCGGGCGAGGCCGGCACCGACGTACTGCGGCGCACGGACAGCAGGCTCGGCCGGGTGCTGGAACAGGGCGTCACGTTCTTCGACGCGATGTCCGCCCTCGTCGAGGAGGGGCTGTACCGCAGGAACGCCCCGCTCGTCGAGGTCTACTTCAACTACATGCCCGCGCGGACCGGGGCGGCGCGGGGGCTGGAGATCCTGCCCGCGGGCACCGGCCACTCCGACCTCGACCTGATGGTCACGGTGATGCCGGGGCTCGGGAAGGTCAGCCTCGAATACAACGCCGACATCGTCGACGAGAGCAGCTGTGCGGAGTTCGGGCGGGGCTTCCTGGCCCTCGCCGAGGAGATCGCCGACGACCCCGACGCGTTCGTCGCGCTGCCCGACACGTTCACCGTGACACCGGAGGAAACCGCGCCACCGAAGGAAACCGCGACACCGGAGGAATCCGCAGTGAGCCCCGTACCCGAACCCGGGTCCGCCCGGGAGCCCGAGCCCGGCGCCCAGATAGCCGTCGCCGCCACCTTCGCCCTCGGCAACCTTCCGGCCATGCTGACGGTCGCGCTGGAGAGCACCGGGGCGGAAGGCGGCCCCTTCGACGTCGTCGAGGCCCCCTACCACCAGGTCCTGGCGAGCCTGCACGACCCGGGCAGCGTCCTCGCCCAGCCGTCGACCGCCGCCGGTCTGGTGCTGCTGCGCCCCGTCGACCTGACCCGTTTCGGGCCGACGGACGGCGACCTGCTCGGCGAACTCGCCGCCGAGTACCCGGCCGCCCTGACCGCCCTCGCGGACCGGACCCGCAAGCCCCTGGTGGTGGCCTTCCTGCCGGAACGGCCGGACGACCCGGAACGCCCGGACGACCCGGAGCGGTCAGCCGACTCCGCACGGTCGCGCGCGTGGGAGGAGCAGGTGACGGCACGGCTCACGGACCGGCCCGGCATCGCCGTCCTGTCCTCCGACTCCTGGGGCGAGGACTACGCGGCGGACGACATCTTCGACGCCCACACCGACGGAATGGCCCACCTGCCCTTCCAGGACGAGTTCCAGGCGGTCGTGGCGCTGCGCCTCGCCGACGTCGTGTGGAACGTCAACCGCCGGGCGCCCAAGGTGATCGTGGTCGACGGGGACGAGACCCTGTGGAGCGGCGTGGCCGGCGAGATCGGGCCGGAGCACGTCGACCTGACCGGGGCCCGCGAACTGCTCGCCCGGCGGCTGCTGCAATGGCGGGACGCCGGTGTGCTGCTCGCCCTGGTCTCCAACAACGACGAGGAGACCGTGCACCGCATCCTCGACCGGCCGGACAGCCCCCTGCACCGGGAGCACTTCGCGGCGATCTCCGCCGCCTGGGAACCCAAGTGGACCCGGATCGTCAGGATCGCCGAGGACCTGCGGCTGGGGCTGGACAGTTTCCTGTTCCTCGACGACAACCCGGTGGAAATCGGGGCGGTACGCGCCCAGTTGCCCGAGGTGCTCTGCGTCACCTGCCCCGGCGCCGGTGAACTGGCCGACTTCGTCGGCCGGTTGTGGCCGGCGGTGCCCCGGGCGGCGACGGCGGAGGACGCGGCGCGGGCCGACTTCTACCGGCAGGAACAGGTGCGCGACGAGGCCCGCGCACAGATGGGTTTCGCCGAGTTCCTGGGCAACCTCCAGCTCGAACTCGACATCGCGCCGGTGTCGGCCGAGACCGCCGAGCGCACCGTCCAACTGAGCCGCCGCACCAACCAGTTCAACCTGCGGCCCCGGCCCCTGGACGCCGCCGTACTGGAGCGGCTGCGGCAGGACGGCGAGGTGTGGACGGCGACGGCACGCGACCGGTTCGGCGCCTACGGGCAGATCGGCGTGCTCGCCGTCCGGGCGGACGGGGACGCGCTCGACGTGGTGGCCTGGATGATGAGCTGCCGGGTGCTCGGCCGCGGTGTCGAGGACCGGATCCTGCAGTGGCTGGCCGACCGGGCCGAGGCCCTCGGTCTCGGCACGGTCCGTCTCGTCGCCGACAACACGCCCCGCAACATCCCCGCCCGGCGCCTGGTCTCCCGGCTGGGCGGCGGCGAGGTGGAGGCCCCACGGCTGGAGACGGTGGTGCCGCTCGCGCGGCTGAGGGAGTTCCGCTCCTGGGACACCGGAACGGACATCCCGAACACGCCGGACACATCCAACACGCCGGACGCGTCAACCACGTCGAACATCTCGGACGTGCCGGAAACCGCAACGGAGGTCAGCAATGTCTGAGGCGGGCAGCGGCACGAGCCGCAACCGCGGTGTCGACCGTCGGCCCGAGGAAGAGGTGATCGAGCGACGGGGCCCGGGCCGGGCCCAGGCGGCCGAACTGCTGGCCGGCTTCCGCCGCTCCAAGGAGGCCGCCGTACCGGCACCGGCGGAGGCCGTCGCCCCGGCGGAGCCCGACGGCCCCCGGACCCGCACCGTCGACCAGGTCGCCACCGCCATCGCCGCGCGCGCCGCCCGGTTCCTGCCGGGGGCCACGGCCGACGTCGAGAAGGACCTGTTCGACATCGGCCTGTCGTCCGTCGACGCGGTCGAACTCGTCTCGCTCCTGGCCCGCGAACTGGACGTACGGGTCACCCTGGACGACGTCTTCGCCGACGCCCGCCCCCGCCGCCTCGCCCAGCGCTGGGCCACGGCGGCGGGCCTGCCCACCACGGCCCCGGCCGGCCCGCAGCCGTCGTCCGTCGGCACCGCGCTCGCGGTCCGGCCGCCGGACTCGCCGCTCGCCACCCGTGAACGGGCCGACGCCCACGAGGACATCGCCATGGTCCTCGCCGACCTCGCCCTCGCCGACCAGCTGCCCTTCACCAGCCAGGCCGAACTCCTGCCGCCGCGCCGGATCCTGCTCACCGGCGCCACCGGCTTCCTCGGCAGCCACCTCCTGCTCGACCTGCTGCGGCAGGCCGACGCCGACGTCGTCTGCCTCGTGCGCGCGGCGGACGACGAGGCCGCCGAACGCCGCCTCGCCGAGGCCCTGGCCAGCTTCGACCAGCCCTGGACCTCCGAGGTGCGGCGCCGGGTCACCGTCCTCGCGGCGGACATCCGGCAGCCGCGCCTGGGACTGACGGACGAACGCTGGGAGCAGCTGGCCCGGGAGGTCGACTCGATCGTCAACGTCGCCGCCGCGGTCGACTTCCTGCGCGGCTACCCCTCACTGCGGCAGACCAACGTCATGGGCCCGCTGCTCCTGGCGGAACTGGCGATGACGGGGCGCCCCAAACCGCTGCACCACATCTCCTCCGTCGCCGTGTTCAACGAGGTCGGCCTCCGCAAGATGGGTGAGGACGACCCCGTGGCCCACCTCGACCGCCTGTTCGCGGGCTACGACAAGTCGAAGTGGGCCGCCGAGGCCGCACTGCGCCGGGCCCGCGAGCACGGGCTGACGGTGACCTTCCTGCGTCCGGGCGCGATCGGCGGCCACACCCGCACCGGCGTGTACAACCCCAAGGACCTCAGCACCGGCATGATCGGGGCGTTCTCCCGGTTCCGTACCGTGCCCGCCTTCAAGGTCATGAACCTGGCGCCGGTGGACTGGATCAGCCGGGTCGCGGCGGCCGTCGTGTTCGACCCGCAGGCGTGGGGCCAGAACTACAACCTGACCGGGCGCGCCGAGACACTGCCCGAGCTGGTCAAGGACCTGAAGCTGGCCGGGATGAACGTCCGCGTGGCCGGCTGGCGCGACTGGCGCGACGACCTGCTCCGGCGCCACGAGACCGAACCGGTGCCCGAACTCGACTTCCTGGTCCGCATCCTGCGCAGCCCCACCGCCGTCAAGCTGTTCGAGGCGCTGATGCTGGGCCCGGAGGCCGGGGCCGAACGCACCGAGGCGTTCCTGGCCCGGCACGACCTGCCGGCGGCCGAACGCTACGGTTCCCAGGCCCAGTTGAAGGCGTTCGAGCGGATGGCGGTGGACGGCGTCACCCGGCTGCCCAGCCGCGAGGACCCGCCGTACCTGGCGTTCCGCGAGCGGATGCGGGGCCACGTCGGCCCGGTCGGCGAGGAGGCCGACACCAGGTGCCGGTTCGCCTTCACCCTCTCCATCGCGAGCATGTACCAGGTCGTGGAGCACCGCAGGATCGACGTCCGCGGCGAGATCGCCTGCGAACGGCTGCACCCGGAGCCGCTGACGGTGGTGGACGGCGAGATCTGGGTCCGTCCCGACGAAGGGATCCCGCTCGTCCACAGCAACGACCATCCGCTGCTGCGCTACCGCCTGGTCCTGGAGGACCAGGACGGCGGACGCTGGTGGCTGGAGGGCTGGAAGACCGCCCGCGCCCGGCGCGACTTCTGGAAGCAGACCCGCACGCTGGAGATCACCATCGGCCGCGTCGGCGAGACGGCGAGCATCGCCGGCGTGATGAAGGTGCCCGGCAAGAGCTTCGTCCCGGACCAGATCGACGGCATCAGGGTCGACCCCCGGCTGTCCTCGCAGGAGCAGCGGCTCGCCAAGCTGGCGTGGCTGTCGTGGTTCTTCCTCCAGGTCGGCATGGGGCTGGCGGAACCGTCCCTGCGCGCCGCCGCGGAACTGCTGGACCTGCGCCGGGACGCGCTGGAGCGGGACAAGGACCGGCACAAACGCAAGCTCAGGAAGCTGATGAGGAAAAGGGAGCAGATCCGATGACGCTGAGGCCCCTCCACCACGCGTTCGGCGCCTCGGTCGAGGACATCCCCTTCACCGCCTCCGACGGCACCGAGCTGGGCCTGTGCCGGGTGCTGCCCGCCGACGGCGCCACCGACCGCCCGGTCGTGCTCGTCCTGCACGGACTGACCGCCTCCTCGGACATGTTCACCCTGCCCGAGACCCGCAACCTGGTCGACGTCCTGCTCGACGGGGGCTACGAACCGTGGCTGCTCGACTGGCGGGGCAGTTGCCGGCTGCCCTACAACGAGGGCCGGGTCCGCTACAGCTTCGACGACGTGGCGCTCTACGACATCCCGGAGGCGGTGTCGCTGATCCGCGAACACACCGACGGCCGCCCGCTGCTGGTCGTCGCGCACTGCATCGGCGCGCTGTGCCTCTCGATGAGCATGGCGGCGGGTCTCGTGCCGGGGCTGGCCGGCGTCGTCGCGCAGGGCGTCTTCCTCACGCCGAAGATGTCCTGGAACACGCGCATGCGGCTGCACTTCGGCGGCGAACTGCTGCGCTCCCGCTTCGCCAACATTCCGACCGACATCAAGAAGGTCGGCCTGTGGTCGAAGTACTCGTTCCTGTTCGCCGAGGTCTCCATCGGCGCCGACTGCAAGGACCCCACCTGCCAGATCCTGCACAACGACTCCTGGGGGGTGGGCGGTTCGCTCTTCGAGCACGACAACCTCGACGTCCGCACCCACGACCGCCTCGCCGAGCTGTACGGCTCGGTCCCGATGTGGATCATGCCGAACCTGCGCGGCATCGAGCTGTCCCACACCGTGATCCGGTTCAACGACAACGACGGCCGCTACGACCCGCTGCCGAAGAACGCCCTCGACAACGCGGGCAAGATGGAAGCCCCGCTGATGCTGCTCTCCGGCAGCGACAACCGCTTCTGGTACGACTCCAACAAGCTCTGCCACGAGGTCCTCACCAGCCGGTACCCGCAGATGAACGTCCGCTACCTGGAGGTGCCGGGCTACGGCCACCTCGACACGTTCATCGGCCGCAACGCGGCGCTGGACGTGTTCGGCCACATCGTGGACTTCCTGGACGAGTGCCGGGCCGTCGGGGTGGGGGTGTGACGGCAGAGGTGTGACGGGAGAGGTGTGAGGGCGAGGGTTCGGTCAGCCGGTCGGTCGAGTGGCTGATCGAACCGGCCGAACGAACCGGCTGATCGAGCGGCTACGGTGTCGACCCATGGACGACGTGGACGGACGGCTGGACAACGCCGGCGGACGGCCGGACAACTCGGACGGATGGCTGGCGGACACCCGGCGCTCCTACGACACGGTCGCGGCCAGTTACGCCGAGCAGCTGCGCGAGGCCCTGGCTGGAGCGCCGTATCTGCGGGCGGCGCTGGGGCTGTTCGCGGGCGCGGTGGCCGCGGCCGGTGGCGGGCCGGTGGCCGACGTGGGGTGCGGGCCCGGCCATGTCACCGCGTATCTGCGGGAGTCGGGCGTCGACGCGTTCGGGATCGACCTCTCGCCCGGCATGATCGACGTGGCCCGGCGCGACCATCCCGGGCTGCGGTTCGAGGTGGGCTCGATGACGGCTCTCGACCTCGCCGACGCCTCGGTCGCCGGTCTGCTCGCCTTCTGGTCGCTGGTCCATGTGCCCGACGAGCAGATCCCCGTCGTCTTCGGGCAGTTCCGGCGGGTCGTGCGTCCCGGCGGGCCGCTGCTGCTCGGCTTCCACGTCGGTGACGGGGCGAAGCTGAAGACGGAGGGCTACGGCGGCCATCCGATGCACGTGTACGTCCACCGCCGTCGGCCCGAGCAGGTGACCGACCGGCTGCGCGAGGCCGGGTTCACCGTCGAGGCCCAGCTGTCGCTCGGCCTCGACGGGAGTCTTCCGGGAGCGGTCCTCTTCGCGCGCGGGAACCCCTGACTCCGGGTGCCTCCGAACCTCAGAAGAACCTCTGAACCTGCCGCCGGAGCCCGGTTCGGGCAGCCGTATGCCTCCCGAAAGGTGGCGCCCGGCAGCGTCAGGTCTATCGTCTGATGTATGGGCCAGAAAGATGGGGGCGGCCGGTGATGGCGCAGGACGATGCCGTGATCGGCTGTACGGGGACGCTGCTCATCGGCACGCGTGGATCCGCCGGGCCCGGTGAGATCCTCGTACGGGTCAGAGGCGGCTCCGAGACCTTCCTCGCCTGGTCGCAGGCACCCCTGCCGAAGGGGGCGACCGTGCTTGTGATCGAATCCCGTGGCTGTCGTGAAGTCGACGTCATCGAGTGGATCGATCCGTTGGACGCGTTGAGCGGCGATGCCGCCGACGCCGGATGAGGAGATGGAAGAATGTTCGGTTATCGCGTTCCCGCCCCCGATGAGGCGATGCTGATCTCCGGGGGACGACGGGGACTTGGGGGCGCGCCGTTCCGGGTGGTGACGGGGCACGGCAAGTTCGTGCTGCCGGTCTTCCGCAAGACCCGCTTCCTCACCCTCGCCATGTGCGAGGCCGAGGTCACCGAGACCTGTGTCACCAAGCAGGGCATCGCGCTGCACGTCCGCGCCGTGATCGCGTTCAAGGTCGGCAACGACACCGAGAGCATCATCAACGCCGGTCAGCGGTTCCTCTCCGACCAGGACCAGATGTCCGTGCTGACCGGCCGGATCTTCGCCGGTCACCTGCGCTCGATCATCGGCTCGATGACGGTCGAGGAGATCGTCACCGAGCGGCAGAAGCTCGCCGCGGAGGTGCTGGACACCTCGAAGATCGAGATGGCGAAGATCGGCCTGATCGTCGACTCGTTGCAGATCCAGTCGATCGACGACGGCGAGACCGGCTACATCGAGGCCATGTCCGCGCCGCACAAGGCGGCCATCCAGCGGCAGGCCCAGATCGCCCAGGCCCAGGCCACCCAGGCGTCGGTCGAGGCCGAGCAGGTCGCGGCGCGCAACCAGGCCGAGTACGCGCGGCAGACCGCGGTGGTCAAGGCCGAGTACTCGGCCGAGGTCGACCGCGCGCAGGCCCAGGCCGCCCAGGCGGGACCGCTGGCGCAGGCCCACGCCCAGCAGGAGGTGCTCGCCGCCCAGACCGAACTGGCCCAGCGCGCGGCCCAGTTGCGCCAGCAGGAGCTGGTCGCCGAGATCGTCAAGCCCGCCGAGGCCGAGGCCCAGCGGATCAAGCTGCTCGCCATCGCGGACGCCGAGCGCATGAAGATCCAGGCCGAGGCGGCGGCGTCGTACGACCGCGTCGCGCTCGACCGGATGCTGATCGACCAGCTGCCGCTGATCGTGAAGGAGGCGGCGGGCGGGCTCGCCGGCGCCAACGTCAACGTCCTCAACGGCGCGGACGGCCTCGGCGAGATCGCGGCCGGGCTGGTCGCGCAGGGCCTGACGATCCTGGACTCGGTCCGGCAGAACCTGAGCAGCCAGGGCGGTCAGACGGGCCAGACCGGCCAGGGTGCTGACGGTGGCTCCGCGAAGGGCGGCGGGCTGCTGGAACTGGAGGGGTACCTGCGGACGCCGAAGAAGACGACGGAGGACGACGAGCGTGGGGACGGGCAGTAAGCAGGCAGGCAGGTAGGCGAGTAGGTAGGCAGGCGAGCAGGTAGGCAGGCGAGCAGGTAGGCAGGCAGTCGGTATCGGTAGGGGCAGGGCGGTGCTGTGCGGCACCGTCCTGCCCCTGTCTCTGTCTCCGTCTCTCGGAGAACGGCGTCGGGGGCCCGGCCACCCGGGCGGCCCTGCTCTCGTTCCAGGCGTCGCAGGGGTTGCCGGTGGACGGGATCGTGGGGCCGGCGACCTGGGCGGCGCTGCACAACGTCCCGTAGCCGTACAACGTCCCGTAGCCGCCGAAGAAGCCCTTCTGCCGCGGGTCGCGTTCGGTGCGGCCTCGCCGTCCCGCCGCTTTGTCGACAGGGCACCGACCGCGGTCACTGGTTGCGTGCCCCGGTCGCAGTTGAAACACCGTCGGCTGGGCAGTCGTGCCGTTGAACCTTCGGCGCCGCTGAAGGAGCCTCACATGCCTCTGTTGCGGCGGACCCGGTCGGCCCGCCTGCCCGGTCCGTTCTCGTTGGGTGCGCGCAGTTCCATCCACGGGGAGGTGGCATCCACGGCTGTCGGGGTCCGTAACCAGCAAGGGTGTTGATGGAGAGTCTTCGAGACGTGGCGGAACCGGAGCCGAAGCGCAAGGTGCTGGACCTGACCGCCGTGCAGGTGGTGGCGAGCGCGCTCGCGACCGTGGTGGGCGCGGTGCTGGCATCCCTGCTGGGGGTGACCGGGACGCTCATCGGCGCCGCCGTGGTCAGTACCAGCGCGACCACCGGCGCGGCGGTCTTCTCGCATGCCTTCCGGCGGACGGGCGAGGGGATCCGCAGCCGGGTGCCGCCGGTCGGCGTGCGCAGGACGCCGGGCGAGCGACGGGCGGGAAACCGTGCGGATGCCCGGGCGGCGTTCGGCCCACCGGCGACCGCTTCGGCTGCCGACTCGATACCGCCCTGCACGCCCCCCGAAGGCGAGTCGGTCACCACCTACCGCGGTGGCTCGGTCCGCAGAACCATCAACTGGAAGAAGTACGCGCTGGCGACGGGCCTGGTGTTCGCCCTGGCGATGGGCACGCTGACCACGGTGGAGCTGGTCATGGGGAAGCCGGTGGCGGCCGTCGTCAAGAACGAGCCGGGCAGGGGGACTTCGGTGGGCGGTGGCTCTGCCGGTACCCCTGGGCCGGTCGGCAGCCGGACACCGACGCCGGGTGCGTCCAGTGGCGTGGGGTCGCCGACGGGGGGTTCCGCCACGCCGGACGCGACCACGGCACCGGACACGGGTTCCGACCCCGGATCCAGTGCCGGTACCAGCCCCGGTGCCAACTCCAGCTCCAACTCCAAATCCAGCTCCAGTAGCGGGACTTCGGCGTCGTCAGGGGCGTCGGGCGGCGGGGCCGTGAGCGAATCCGACGGTGCCGCCGAGTGAGATCCGGGTCGGCGCGGCCGTGCTTCCTGCGGGGCGGGGCGGGCTCCCGCGCGACTGCCGTACCGGGCGCCGTTGGCCGTGGGCGGGAGAGCGACCGGTGCGGACTGCCTGCGACCGCGGCCGTACCGGCGGCGGCTGCCGTTGCCGTTGCCACTGCCACTGCCACTGCCGTTGCCACTGCCGCGCCCGCGCGTGCCGAAGCCGACGGTCCGGACGGCCAGGAGGACGGCGGCGACCCACCAGAGGGCCTGCATGGTGGGTCAAAGTCCGGCGGCCTCCCCTGTCAACGCGGTGTCGGCACGGGGGAGTTCGGAGAGCGGGGCCGGGGCCGCCGGGGCCGACGGGACCTCGCTGGAAGCTTCGACGGGCTCGGCCCGCGATGAGGGGAGGATGCGGTCCTCCCACCAGGACAGACCCATCACCGTGGCGAGGAGAACCAGCGGAGCCGCTGCCGGAACGATCAGGGCGTACATGTGCACCACCTGTTGGTGACTGCGTGCGACGCGGCGGGCAGCAAGGGGGAGGGATGCCCGCATGGGGCGCATCCGCATCGAAGCCGCGCCGGGATCGCGCGGCGACAGCGAGTGCGGAGAGGCCCGTGGCCCGTGAGCGGTGGCCCGTGGGTGGTGGTCCGTGGGCGGCGGGGCAGCTCCGGCACTGATGCGCCAGGTGCGCCCCCGAAGGAGCGCGAGAGGTGATCGACGCTGCCGGGGGCCCGGGCCGCACTCTGCACGCTAGCCCTTGCCGCGCCCCCTGAACAGTTGTCAAGCGGCCATTCGGTGCTGGTGCGGGACGCTGACGTGGGACGCTATCCGTGGCCCCTGAGCAGGACTACGCTGTCAGCACAGGCCCCGGCCCCCGGCAGCGATGTCTCGCTCCGCTCCGGGGAGGCCGCCGTGTTCGTCCTGCTACTCGTCCTGATCCTGGTTCTGTTCGGCCTCGGCTTCCTCAATCCCCTCTGGTGGGTGGCCGCGGCCGTACTGGTCTTCGGTGCCACTCGCCGCCGCGGTCGTTGGGGTGGGGGCGGAAGCGGCCGTGGCTCCGGCGCCGGTTCCGGTCCTGGGCCAGGCTCTGGGGACTACCAGGACTATCAGGACTACCGGGAGCGTCGCGACCGCTGGGACCGGCGCTACAACCGTCAGCACCGGGCGCGCTGGAGGCGCGAGAACCGGCGGGAGCGGGACCGCGAAAACCGTGGGTGAGCCGTGCGGCGGTCCCGGACGGGCCCGGGCGGACAGGCCCGGGCGGACGGGCAGTCAGAGGTTCCGGGACGGGCTTCGGCTCGGCCGGACGCGTCGAAATCGTCGAGAGGTATGCCATGCCGCGCACAACCGTGCACCCGTGCTCCCGGAGGACTGGTGGGGGCTGAAGTCCGAGGCGTCGGTGGGGAATCCGGCGAGTCCGGCGGGGAATCCGGTGAGTGAGGACGTCGTCGCGCTGCACGCCGAGATCGATCGGTTGCGGCGGGCGCTGGCCGGCCGTGCGGTCGTCGATCAGGCGTGCGGCATGGTGATGGTCCTGGCCCCCTGTCGCTGGGGGGTGGCCCGGGGCCTGCTGGGGGACGTCTCGGCGCGGTGCGACACCAAGCTCCCGGAGGTGGCCGCGGCCATGGTCGCCGCCTGGGAGGGAAAGCCGCTCCCGCGGCCGATGCGGCGGGCGTTGCGGCACGCGCTGCGGCGGCTCTACGCGGAAGTCCCGGGGTGCGACTCGCGAACGTCGGACGGACCGTCCGGAACGGGACGTCCGGAATGACCAGCCGCGCGGAACCAACAACCGCGCGGAACGACCAGCCGTGCGGAACCAACAGCCGTGTGGGATCCGGAAAGGGAAGGAAGGCCATGATTCACGCTGCCGATGTCCGGGAGTGGCGCGACCGCGACGTCGTCGACGCCGAGTCGCACAAGATCGGTGTGCTCGAAGCGGTCTACGTGGACACCACCACCGACGAGCCGGCCATGGCCACCGTACGGGCCGGGCTGCCCACCCGGCACCGCCTGATCTTCGTCCCCCTCGACGACGCGATCGTCGGCCCGGACTACGTCAAGGTCGGCTATGCCAAAGCACTGGTGAAGCAGGCTCCTTCGATCGGCACCGACGACATACTGCCCGCCGAGCGGGAGGAAGCGATCTTCAAGCACTACGGCCTGCCCTACCGGCCCGGTACGGCGGGTGAGAGGCAACTGGCGCGCCGCTGACCGCTTCTCCGCGGCGACGCTCACAACTCCCCGAGACACGCCCCCAGTTTGCGCGTGAACCGATGCATGTGCGGATCGAGCGTGTCGCCGGGCGTGTCGAGGATCTGTCGCGGGGAGAGCCACGTGACCGCCGTGAACTCCTCGTCGTCGTACGAGGTGACGGCGTCGACGGGCGCGCGCAGGACGAACCACAGTGATACGTCGGTGTGTTGGCCGTGTCCGCGGGTCCGCGTGACGGTGAGGAAGAGCGGGCGGGTGCCGGAGACCGTCGACGGGACGGCCTCGATCCGCAGCTCCTCGCGGCACTCGCGGGCGACCGTGTCCCACGGGTCCTCCAGCGGCTCGACGTGGCCACCGGTGGGCAGCCAGAGGCCCGCCTTGCGGTGGGCGACGAGGAGGAGTTGGCACCGGGTCTCGTCCAGGACCACGAAGTAGACGACCAGATGCGGGGAGGGGACGTCGGGCTTCCTGGTCCGGTAGAGCGGGGCCCCGGCGCCGACCCGGTCATCATCGCCTACAAGTTGGGGCTCGTATCGCCGTCGGGTTGAATTCTCCGACCACAGCGGCGGTCCGGCGCAGGCGCTCCGTCGCGTGAGGTGTCACACCGTGTCGCGCAGGGAGACCCACGTGTCGTGGCCCACGACGCCGTCGACGGTCAGGTCCCTGTCGGTCTGGAAGGCACGCACCGCGGAGTCCGTCGCGGGGCCGAACTCCCCGTCCACGCCGTCGGATCCGATGTCGTAACCGCGGTTCGTCAGGATGCACTGCACCTGCACCACGCGCTTGCCGGTGTCTCCCTCGCCGGTGCGGCCGTTGCCGGAGTAGTACGTGCAGTTGGCGATCCAGGGAGGGGTCGCGGGTTCGGAGGGGTCGGTGCCCGTGGGGGGAGTGGTGGCGTCGGCGGGGGTGCCGGGGACGGCGGCCGGGGGTTGGGACGCGCCGTTGCTCGGGCTGGTGCCGTCGTCGACGGTGGGGCCGGTGTCGGTGGGCGCGGTTGCGGTGCCGCGCTCGTCCGAGGTGCCTTCCGCCGGCCCGCCGTCCGAGGGGCCAGGCGTCGGACGTCCGGCGGCGCCACCGGGGGCCGGGGCGGCGGTAGTTGCCGTACCGGCGCCCGGGGCGTACGCGGTGGCCGGGGAGTCCTGGCGGGTGAGGACGACGATGCCGGCGACCGTCGCGCACAGGGCGATGCTCGCGGCGACGGCCAGCAGGCGCTTGCGGCGCGTCCAGGCGGCGGTGAGGCGGCGGTGGCCGGGGGACGGGGACGGGACGGTCGTGGGAGTGGCTGTCGGAGTGGGGTGGGGCGGTGTCGCCTCTTGGCTCTCCTTCTGTTGCCCCGCTTCCCGGGGGGACTCCTGCCGCGCGCCCAACCCCGTTCCCCGCACGCCCAGTTGGAGTGTTTCGTACGCCTGTTGCCGGGCCCGCACCTTGGTGCCCAGTGGTTCCGGCCAGTAGACGGCCGCCGGATCCGCGTACGCCGTGGCCGTGTTGACCAAGTCCTGTGGCGTGGGCCGTCGTTCGGGCTCCTTGGCCAGGCAGGTGGAGAGGAGGGCGCCCAAGGCCGGGTCCGCGGCGGTGAGTTCGCCGAGCAGGGTCGCGTTCGGTTCCTCGAAGGCCACCCGGTGCATGACGTCGACGCCGGTGCCGTCGCCGAACGGAGCGCGCCCGGTGGCCGCGTAGATCAGCGTTCCGGCCAGCGAGAACACGTCGGAGGCCGTGGTGGAGGTGCCCGTGCGCAGGTGCTCGGGGGACATGTAGGCGGGGGTGCCGACCCGGTTGCCGGTGCCGGTGATCGCGCTCGCGTCCACGGCCGTCGAGATGCCGAAGTCGATCACGTGCGCGCCGCGCGCGGACAACAGGACGTTGGACGGCTTCAGATCGCGGTGCACGATGCCCGCGGCGGCGAGGTCGGCGAGCGCCTGCCCCAGCTCCGCCGTCAGCAGCCAGACCGTCGCCGTCGTCAGGGCGCCGTCCTCCTGTACGGCGTCGGCGAGGTCGAGGCCGGGTAGGTACTCCGTTGCCATCCACAGGAGTTCGTCGCGGAAGCCGGTGCCGCACAGGCGTGGGGTGTGCCGGGTGCGGACGCGGTCGTGCACCGACGCCTCGCGCTCGAACCGGCGCCGGAAGCGGGGGTCGTCCGCGTACTCCGGCCGGATCACCTTCACCGCGACCAGACCGGGGCTGTGGTCCACCGGGCGGGCCAGGTAGACCCGCCCCATGCCACCACTGCCGAGCAGCGCCAACGGCACGTACGGGCCGACCTGTTCGGGGTCGCCGAGGCGCAGGGGTACGGCACCGGTCTGCCGCAGGGCGGCGGCCTCGTCCGATGCCGGGCCCGTTGGCACCGGCCGCTGTTGTGACACAGATCCCCCGAAGTGGTCTTCGCCGTACGTCAGTTCGCACCCACGGGAACACGAATCTAACCCAACCCCGGCGCACCCTCTCAGGGTTTCCCTCATTTCCGCCGTGCGGCGATCACCGAACCACCCTTCGGTACAACGGCGTTCAGCACACCAGGGATCGGCTCAGCGGGCCCGAGCGGACGTGCCGTCCCCGGGCCTCCGAGTCGATGAGGCGGCCCTGTTCCACCACCGGGCGGCCGGCCACCACGACCGTCTCCGGCCAGCCGGTGACCTCCATGCCCTCGTAGGGGGTGTAGTCCGTGGCCATGTGCAGGGCCGTGCTGCGGACGGTCCGGGTGGTGGCGGGGTCCCAGACCACCAGGTCCGCGTCCGCGCCCGGCGCGATGACTCCCTTGCGGGGGTAAAGGCCGTTCAGCCGGGCCGGGTTGGCGCACATCAGCTCCACGAAGCGGCCCACCGGGAGCCCGCCCCTGGCCACCAACTCGCTGAAGATCACCGGCATCCGGGTCTCCACGCCCGGCAGTCCGTTGGGCATCGCCCGCACGTCGTGGCTGGTCGACTCCTTCTGGGCGGTGTCGTAGCAGCAGTGGTCGCTGCCGATCGTCGCGACCTGGCCCATCGATACGCGCGAGCGCAGCCCGGCCACGGTGCCCGCGTCCCGCAACGGCGGGCAGCACACGAAGCGTTCGGGGTGCGGGCCGCCGTACACCGTGTCGTCCAGCACCAGGTGGTGCGCCACCGTCTCGGTGAACGCCCGCACCCCGCGGCCCCGGGCGCGCGCCACCAGGTCCACCGCCTCCGGGGTCGACTGGTGGACGAAGTACACCGGGGCCGACACCGACTCCGCGATGGCGAGGATCTCGGCGACCGACGCGTTCTCCGCCAACTCCGGCCGCGTACCGGCGTGATGGCACGCACTGATCGACCCGGCCGCCTCGCCGCGCTCCTGGGTGTCCGCGATGATGTGGTCGGCCTCGCAGTGGATGACCACCATGCCGCCCAGGTCCCGCAGCGTCGTCATCACGTTCAGGATGGTCTTCTCGTCGGCCATCGTCTCGCCGCGGTAGGTGGTGAACATCTTCACCGTGACGATGCCGTCGGACGTCAGCGACCGCAGCTGCTCCGGCACGGTGTCGTCCCACTCGACCACGCACGCGTGCAGCGCGCTGTCGCACAACCCCTGTTCCGCCTTGGCGCGTTGGGCCGCCGCCACGTCGGCCGGGTGCTCGCCGGGGCGCGGGATCGCGAAGTCCACGATCGTCGTCGTCCCGCCGAAGACCGCCGCCGTGGTCGCCTGCCGGTAGTCGTCCAGCGAGGTGAACTCCCCGGAGGTGAAGCCGACATGGCAGTGCGGGTCCACGCCGCCGGGCAGCACCAGGCGCCCGGAGGCGTCGATCTCGGTGGTGCCGGGCGCCTGCACGGCGCGGTAGGCGCCCGGTTCCACCACCCCGAGCACCTTTCCGCCGCCGACCAGGACGTCCGCGGCGCCCTGCCAGTCGGCGTTCACCACGGTGCCGCCGCGTACGACGAGGTCGACGGGTGCGGGACGAGACGACATGAGAACCTCCAACTAGTGCGTTCGGTAAGGGAGTTGACGCGAATCGGAGCGGGTCAGAGCGTGGCCAGGTACGCGTGCCAGCCGCCGTGTGCCGTGATGTCCACGACGTCCGGGGCCGTCAGCGCCGTCGCGCGCATCCGCATCGAGAAGGAACCCGTGCCGTCCTCCAGCGCGATGACGCCCAGCTCCAGCTCCGCGGGCTCCTCCGGCAGCAGCCGCTCCCGCAGCTCCTCGTAACTGACCTCGTACACCTCGCCGTTGATCGCCGCACCGCCCTCCGTGACCGGGTGCAGGCCGGGGAACTCGTCGCGCACGGAGTAGAAGCGGTACGCCGCCGCCGTGCGCACCGCACCGATCAGCCGGGCGTCGCGCAGCGCGTGGTTGAGGCTGCCTCCGGACATCGCCTGACCGTTGACGAACATCCGCACAGTGGTGGTCATGGGGGGCCTTTCGGATCGACGCTGTAAACCGCTGTAAATCGCTGTGAACAAAGGGGAGTTCGGTGTTCTACGGGACCGGTGTCGCCGTCTCCGCCAGGAGGCGGCCGGGGCCGAGGTCGTCCACCGGGTCGGCCGGGGACTCACCCGCGATCAGGCGGGCCAGCGTGTCGCCCCACACCGGGGCGAGGGTGAACGCGTAGGTGCCGCCCGCGACGTAGAACCCGGGGTGGCCGGGGACCTCGCCGATCACCGGCATCTCGTCCGGGGTGGCCGCCAGCGGTCCGGCCCACATGCGCAGCAGCCGGAGTCCGCCGAGGAACGGCAGGATCCGCCCGGCCTGGGCGAGGTTGCCCGCCATGCTGGGCAGGCTGACCGTGCTGCGGCCGTCCATGTCCAGCTCGGCCGCGGGCCAGCCGCCGCCGATGAGCAGGTTCCCGGCGCTGACCTGCTTGACCGACATGCCCTCGCCGATGTGCTGGACCAGGTGGTGCATCACCGGCGGCACCCGCACGGTCACGTGCATCTGGATCGCCACCGGGGACATGCGGACGTGGATCCCGGCCAGCGCGGAGATCTCGGTGATCCACGGTCCGGCGACGTTGACGACGACGGGTGCCGTCCAACTGCGGTCGCCCGAAAGGACTGTGTAGTCGGTGCCGACCCGTTGGATGTCCGTCACCGGGGTGAAGGCGTGCAGCCGGGCGCCGAGGCGCTGGGCGGCGGCCAGGTAGGCGGGGGTGATCAGCAGCGGGTTGGCGTAACCGTCGAGCGGGCACCAACTCGCCGCGCGTACGCGGTCCGAGAGCAACGGCAGCCGGGCGCGGGCCTCTTCGCCGGTGAGCACCTCGGTGGGGATGCCGGCCTGGCGCTCCCATGCGTGCTTCTCCCGCAACTCCGCTTCCTGCGCGGCCGTTTCGGCGACCATGAAGCCGCCGCCCTGCCGCAACTCCACGTCCGCGTCGAGCCGTTCCTCGATCCGCGACCAGTGCTCGGACGCCCGGCGCTGCAACGGCAGCAGCCGCGCGCTGTCGACCGGCACCGCCTGGCCGGGGCGCCGGGTGTGGATCGCCTGGATGTGCAGGTTGCCCGCGGTGGTGCCGGAACCCTCCCGGTTGGGCGCGCCGCGCTCCAACACGACGACACGGTAGCCGCGTTCGGCGAGGTGGAAGGCGGCACTCGCGCCGAGGACACCCGCGCCGATGACGACGACGTCGGCGGTGTCCGCCGTCCTGCGTGTGCCTGGCGCGTAGGGCGCACCGGTTGTGCCGGTCGCGTTCGTCGAGTCCGTCACCGGTCCGTCACCTCCCGCTCGTCAACAGCCGTACTGGAGGCCGTGGTTGAGGCGATCGGCAGTGGCCGTAGCGGCATGCGCGCGGCGAAGCACTCGGGCTTGCCGCCGGGGGCCTGCGCGGCCAGGGCCGCGACCACGTGTCCGCACTCGCGGCCCTGGCAGGGCCCCATGCCCGCCCGGGTGGCGGCCTTGGTGCCGTGCAGGTCGTTCCAGCCGGTCGCCACGGCCTGCCGGATCTCCCCGGCGCTGACCCCCTCGCAGCGGCACACCTGGGTGGAGTCCGCGAGGTCGGCGACGGCGTCGGCGGGCAGCGGGTACAGCCGGTCGGCCAGCGCCGCGAACCGCTCCAGGGAACGGGCCCGGCGCCGCAGCACCGCCACCCGCACCGCCTCCCCGCGCCCGACGACCCGGCCGGGCGCCAGCCGGCGCAGGATCGCGTGCGCGGCCAACTGCCCCCGTACGGCGGCGGCGTGGACGCCCGCGATGCCCGCGCAGTCCCCGGCGACGTACAGCCCGGCCACCGAGGTCGCGAAGTCCGCGTCCACGACCGGGAGTTGTTCCGTACCCGTCGGGTCGGTACGGGTAACGGCCCCGAGGAGACGGGGGAGTTCGGTGCTGGGGCGGAAGCCGAAGCCCACGCACAGCGCGTCCGTCTCCACCCGCCGCACCCGGCCGTCCGCCCCGCGGATGTCCACCGAGGTGACCTGGGTGTCGCCGTGCGCCGCGACCACCCGGGCGCCCTGCTCGACCCGTACGCCGTGCCGGGCGAGCGTCAGCAGGTAGCGCCCCGCCTCCGCGAGCCGGGCGGGCTGCTCCAGTGCGCCGATCGCCGAAGTCCCGGGCCGGTAGGGGTGGTTCAGCTCGACCAGCGCCTCGATGTGCGCGCCCACCTCCAGCAGGGCGCACGCGACCGGCAGCAGGAAGGGGCCCGTTCCGGCCAGCACGACCCGGCGGCCGACGGGCACCCGGTCCATGGTGGCCAGGTGCAGGGCGAACCCGGGGGTGACCACGCCCGGCAACGTCCAGCCGGGGAAGGGCAGGGAGCGTTCGTAGGCGCCCGTCGCGGCGAGCGTGGCACGGGAGCGCACCCGGCCGAGGGCGCCCGTGTCCGTGTCGCAGGTGAACAGGGTGCGTCCGGCGTCCTCGGCGCCCCACACCAGGGTGCCGGTGCGGCAGTCGACCCCGGCGGCCTGTACCCGGCGGATCAGTTCGGTGCCGCGCGGCCGGAAGTCCCCGAAGGCGGCGGCGAGTTGGGCGGGGCGGCGCTTGTAGTACTGACCGCCGAGCGCGTCGGACTCGTCGAGCACGGCGACTCGCAGTCCGCCCCGGGCCAGCATCAGCGCGGCGTGCAGCCCGGCGGGACCACCGCCGACGACGGCGACGTCCGTCTCCAGGTCGCCGATCTCCGGTGCGTTCGTCGCGTCACTCATGCCCGGCCTCCGACAAAGGCTCCGACAGGGGCTCCGACAGCGGCTCGGTGTGCGTGCGGATCTCCATGCCCTCGCTGACATGGGCCGTGCAACTCCGCGCCCCCGCACGCCCGTTGATCGTCACCTCGCACTCCAGGCAGACCCCCATCCCGCAGAAGGGCCCGCGCAGTTGCCCGTTGACCGGGTTGCGGCGCAACGGCCAGACCCCGGCAGCGACCAGGACCGCGGTCACGGACTGCCCGGCCCATGCCCGGCCGGGCATGCCGTCGATGGTCACGGTCACGCTCTCGGGGAGCGGCCGTGCGCGTCTGTTGGTGCTCATGGAGGTACTCGCAGAGTTCAAGGAGTGTGGGAAGTCGATCGTGGGCCGGGGATTCACAGGATCCGGTCCAGGAACTGCCGGGTGCGCTCGTGCTCCGGGGCGGAGAAGAACAGGTCCGGGGACTTGTCCTCGACCACCGTCCCGTCGCTGATGAACACCACCCGGTCGGCCGCCGCGCGGGCGAAACCCATCTCGTGGCTGACGACGATCATCGTCAGGCCCTCCTCGCGCAGCCGGACCATGACGTCGAGGACCTCGCCGACCATCTCCGGGTCGAGCGCCGAGGTGGGCTCGTCGAAGAGCAGCAGCTCCGGGCGCATGGCCAGGGCGCGGGCGATGGCCACCCGCTGCTGCTGGCCGCCCGACAACTGGGCCGGGTAGGAGCCGGTCTTGTCGGCCAGGCCGACCATCGCCAGCAACTCCCGTGCCGCGGCCCGCGCTTCGGACTTCGGCGTACGGTTCACGTGCACGGGACCGGCGGCCACGTTGTCCAGCGCGGTCATGTTCGGGAACAGGTTGAACTGCTGGAAGACCATGCCGGTACGCCGCCGCTGGAGAGCGATCCGCCGCTCCCGCAGGGCGACTTGACGTCCGCCCTGCTCCGCGTACCCGATCCGCTCGCCGCAGATGGTCACCGTGCCCGAGTCGGGCGTCTCCAGATGGTTGAGGGTGCGCAGGAAGGTGCTCTTGCCGCCGCCCGAGGGGCCGAGGACCAGCACCACCTCACCCTGACGGACCGTCAGGTCGAGGCCCTTGAGCACCTCGACGTCGCCGTACGACTTGCGGACCTGACGCGCTTCGACCACGACGGGGGCGGTCGCCTTCTCGACGGTCATCGGGTCTCCATCTCAAGTGCCGGAAGCGCGGCGGACTTTGTGCGGCGGGCGGTCGGCGTGCTCTGGTGACCGCGGCCGACGCGGGCCTCGATCCACCGCTGGATCAGACCCCACACGGTGGTCATCGCCAGGTAGTACAGCGCCGCCACGGTGAGCCCCTCCAGGACCCGGAAGTTGGTCTGGACGGCGAACTGGGTGCGGCGCAGCAGCTCTTCGACGGAGATCACCGAGACCAGCGTGGTGGTCTTGAGCAGGCCGTTGAAGCTGTTGCCGAGCGGCGGGACCATGACCCGCAGCGCCTGCGGCCCGACCACCACCCGGAACACCCGCCACGGCGGCATGCCCAGCGCGCGGGCGGCCTCGGACTGGCCGCGCGGGACGGAGAGCACCCCGGCGCGGACGATCTCCGAGAGATACGCGGCCTCGTTGAGCACCAGCCCGGTCAGCGCCGAGGTGATCACGCCCAGGCGCAGGCCGAGTTGGGGAAGTCCCGTGTAGATGATGACGAGTTGGACCAGCAGCGGGGTGCCGCGCATCAGCCACACGTAGAAGCCGGTGAACAGCCGGACCGGTACGAAGCGGGACGCCCGGCCCAGGGCCACGAGTACCGCGAGCGGAAGGGCGAGAGCCATGCTGACCGTCGTCAGCCAGACCGTCGTCCAGGCTCCCTGGAGCATCCGGGGGTTGTGCAGGAAGGAGAAGAAGGCTTCCCAGGACCACATGGCTCTCGCCCTTTCCGTCGTGGGTGGGCGGGTTACTTGGCGCTGATCGCGCCGGTGGTCACCTTCAGGTCACCGGAGTAGGCCGTGACGCCGTACTTCTTGAACAACTTCGCCAAGTAGCCGTTCTCGCGCAGGGTGTTGAGCGCGTCCGCGACCGCCGTGGCGGGCTTGTCCTTGCCGAAACCGAGGGCCAGCGGGGCCGGGTTCAGGTCCGTGAGCGCGGTCTGGAAGGTGCCGCCCTTCTGGTAGTAGCTGGTGACCGCGTCGACGATCGCCACGCCCTCCACCTGGCCGGCGGACAGCGCCTGGTAGGCGTCCGCGGTGGTGGTGAACGTCCGGATGCTCACCTGCTTCTTGCCGGCCGCCTTGAGTTCCTTGTTGAGCGCGGTGAGGGTGTCGAACTCGTAGCCGGGCGCCTCGACGGCGATGGACTTGCCGGAGAGGTCGTCCTCCGAAGTGATCTTCTTCGGGTTGCCCTTGGGGACGGAGATGGACACGCCCTGGATCTCGTAGGGCACGAGCTTGACGGTCTTGGCGCGCTCCGGCGTGTAGAACATGCCCGTGTCGATCATGTCCCAGCGGCCCGACTGCACGCCGGGGATCTGCGCGTCGAACGGGATGTTGACGAACTTCGGGGTCAGGCAGAGGAGTTGGGCGATCTTGTCGCCGAGGTCCACCCGCATGCCGACGATCTTGTTGGAGGAGTCCAGGTACTGCATGGGCGGCAGCGTCGCGTTCGTCGAGATGGTCAGCGTGCCCGCCTTGACCAGGTCGCTCTTGCCCAGCTTGGGCGTACAACTGCTCGACGACGCCGCCGAGTCGGACGACGACGAGTCCTGGCCGCCGCACGCGGCCACCGTCAGCAACAGGGCGGCGGAGGAGGCCGCGAGGAGGAATCTGCGCACGGTCGGTTCACCTTTTTCCGGTGGTGGACGTACTTCCGGTGGTGGAGGTACTGGGATGCAGCCCGGCCTCGTCGAGCGCCGCCGACAGGTTCAGCAGCACGGACGGGTCCTCCAGGGGCAGCAGCGGCGGGCGCACGTGCCCGCCGGGCTGCCCGAGCAGCCGCATGGCGGCTTTGAGCTGCGAGGTGGGTGAGGCGAACCGGGAGCTGTAGTCGTCGTTGACGAGCAGGTTCACCAGGCGTTCGTAGCGGGCGGACCACTGGCGGGCCCGGTTCAGGTCACCGGCCCAGTACGCCTCGTAGAAGGGGACGGCGAACGGCGCGCCGAGGCCGCCGCCGTCGATGTTCCCGGCGCCGCCGAACTCGGCCATCACGGCCATCCCGCGCCGGTGGATGAAACGGCCGAAGACCTGGACCTTCCCTTGCAGCGCCGCGCACGTGTCGGCGACCTTCAGCTCGTCGCCGGAACTGTCCTTGACGGCGACGACGGTGTCGAGTTCGGCGAGCCTGACCAGGGTGTCGACACCGATGTCGACGGCGGTGCCGCGCGGCCAGTTGTAGACCATGAGCGGCAGGTCGACCGCCGTCGCGAGGCTGCGGTAGAAGGCGTAGATCTCCTGCTGGCTGGGGTGCACGTAGGGCGGCGGGGTGGTGAGGATGCGGTCGGCGCCGATCGCGCGGGCGTGGGCGCCGTACCGGGCGCTCTCGGCCGCGGTGTACGCGCCGCAGCCGATCACGACCGGGACCTGGCCGGAGAGTTCGGCGACCGCGATCTCGGCGACCCGGCGGCGCTCCTCGGGGGTCTGGGAGAACCACTCGCCGGTCGTGCCGTTCACCAGGACGCCGTGGACGCCCTGCTCGGCGTAGAGCCCGAGCAGGGTGCGCCAGGCGTCCTCGTCGAGCGCCCCGTGGACGGTGAAGGGGGTGGGCGCGGCGGGCCAGTAGCCGCGCCAGGAGACGGCACCCGACGTGTTCATGGTCAGCGCTCCTTGCTGCCTGCGGAGATCTGGTGGGGAAGGGAGTGTGAAGGATCCGCGGGATGGGTCTGCGGGATCGGTCTGCGGGAATCCGTGGGATCGATTGCACAGCACGGTCGCAGCCGTTTCCCGGCGAGGTCAACCTCGTTCTGGCCGGAAATTGCTGGCGAAACGTATTGTTTACGCCACCGACTCGGCCCTGTCTGCCATGATGGCGATCACGGTTCCGCGGCTTGGCGGGGCGATGTGGGATCGATTTCATGATCGGGGGGTGGACCGATGGCCGTCACCTTGGACGAGGTGGCCGAGGCGGCAGGGGTCTCCAAGAGCACGGCCTCGCGGGTGCTCAGCGGCTCCAGCCGGGTCAGCGCGCAGACGCGGCGGGCGGTGCAGTCCGCGGCGGAACGGCTCGGCTACCGCCCCAACCGGATCGCCAGCGGACTGCGCACGCGGCGCAGCAACCTCGTCGGGCTGGTGATAACCAACCTGGTGAACGCCTCGTTCCACGTCATCACCGAGGTGCTGCAACAGCGCCTCGACGAACGCGGCTACCAGGTCCTGCTGTGCGTGACGGACGCCGATCCGGCACGCGAACGCCGGTACCTGGACATGCTGTTGGACCAGCGGGTCGACGGTCTGGTCATAGTCGGCACCGGTGAGAACACCGCGATGGTGCGGGAGGCGGGCGCGGCCGGGATCCCGGTGGTCAACCTGATGCGGTCGCCCGCCGACGTGCCCGGCGACTCGGTGATGGCCGCCGACCGCGAGGGCGCCGAACTGGCCGTCCAGCACCTGCTGGACCTCGGCCACCGGCGGATCGCCTTCATCGGCGGCCCGCCGGAGGTCGACTCCGGACGCGACCGGTACGCCGGTTTCGCCGCCGCCCTGTCCGCGGCGGGGCTCGCGCCCGACCCCGAACTGTGCGTGCGGGGCCCGTTCACGATGCCGTTCGGCGCGGAGTCGGCGCACCGGCTGATGGCCGCGGCGCAGCCGCCCACCGCGCTGTACAGCGCCAACCACGAGGCGACGTTCGGCACGTTGGGCGCGCTGGTCCAGCTCGGCGTGCGGGTGCCGGAGCAGTTGTCCCTCGTGTGCCACGAGGAGGCGCCGTGGTTCCCGTACTGGCATCCGCCGATCACCGTCGTGGACAACGGGGCCGGGGATCTTGGGGAGTTGGCGGCGGAACAGTTGTTGCGGCGGATGGAGGGGCGGGCGGAGAACGGGGGTTCGGGTACGGGGGATCCCGGGCGGGTCATCCGGGTCGGATCCCGGCTGGTGGTACGGGAGTCGACGGTGGCGCCGCGGTAGCGCCGTCCGTCGGGCTCAGGTCTTCTGGAGGCTGCCGCCTGTCCGGCGCACGTCTCGGAGGCTGCCGTCCGTCCCGGTCACGCCTCCCGCAGGCTGCGGCGGCGGGCCTGCGCCTTCGCCACGTACTGCGCGGTGTCGTTGAGCCAGGGGAAGGGTGTGTCCGGCGGGTTCACGCCGAGGAACGCGCACAGCGGCTCCCAGCCCTCGCGGACGTCGTAGACGAGCAGCCGGTCGGCCGAAATGCCCTCGCACACCTCGGAGTTGTGGCGGTGGAACACCTCGGTGAGGTGGGCCTCGTCGCGGCGGTCGCCGAAGGCGTGGTCCAAGGTCGCCCGGGCCAGCCGGTGCAGTTCGGCGAGGACGGGGTCGTCGGCGTGGTCGAGGAGTTCCTGGCGCAGCACGGTGTTGCGCATGCTCGCGTACCAGGCGTGGACGTCGCGGGTGCTGAGGATGACCCGGGCGTCCGGGTACGCGCGGACGAGTTCGCGCCAGAAGAAGCAGCCGGGTGCGTCCGTGGTCGCCCGGTAACCGGCGAACAGCGCCCGCGGATCGAGGGGTTGGCCCGCGTATGCCTGTATCCACCGCTCGATGTGGTCGAGTTTCTCGGTGATTTCCTTGGTGTGGTAACAGGGGCCGAATCCGAGCTGCGACAGCGCGCGGTGCAGGGTCAGGGTCCCGGTGCGGGGGAGACCGGCGCCGATTATCTTCAACACGCCATTTTCCTAAGCTCCTTCAAGTCCGTGGTCGGGTCGGTCGAGAGTGGTTCCGTGGTCGGTCAGACGAGGGCGTCGAGGTCCTCTGCGAGGACGTCGTAGCCGGGCTCGGCGAGGATACGGCGGGACATGGCGGCGGCGCGGTACCGGTAGGACCGGTCCGCCAGCACCCGCTCGCACGCCTCGGCCACTGCCGTCGCGGACGCGTCCGGCGGCTCCACGTGCACCCCGAGGCCGAGTTCCGTGACGCGGTGGGAGTTGGCCGGATGGTCCCCGAACATCGGCAGGTTGACCATCGGGGTGGCCGCGAGCAGCGCCAACTGGACGCCGCCGAAGCCGCCGTGCGACACGAACAGCTCGGCACCGCACAGCAGTTGGGCCAGCGGCACGAAGGGAACCAGACGGACGTTGGCCGGGCGCGGGCCCTGCCAGTCCGCCGCGTCGGCCCCGACCGCGACGACCGCCGTGCAGGGCAGCTCGCCCAGCGCGGTGACGATCGCGGTGAGCAACTGCCCGGTCTCCGGTACGACGGCGGCGGCGACCGTGCCGAGCCCGGCGAGCACCAGCGGACGGTCACCGGGCAGGTCGGCGAACGCGCGGTCCAGGACGGCGGCGGCCGTGCCGGGCGGCCGGTAGGACCGCGCCGGGGGCGCCGGCAGTGAACTCGGGTACCACGCACGGGGGATGAGCCCGGCGAGTGTGCCGCGTACCGGGTGCCAGGGGTCGTCGACCGGGTCCAGGCCCAGTTCCACCCGCTGGCCGTTCAACGAGTCCCGCACGAAAGGGAGGTTGAGCGCGGCCAGCGGTGAGATGTCGAGCACCGCGCGGGGCAGGCCCAGCCGTTCGGCGGCCAGGTAGCCGCCGAGTTCGTTGCACTCCCGCACGATCAGGTCCGGGTGCCACGCGCGGGTGGCGTCCAGCAGGTCCCGGGCGAAGGTCCCGGCGAGCGACCCGGCGCGGGCCCGCGTGAGCCGCCCCGGCCTCGCCCGGGCCCGGGCGAGTTCCACGGGGTCCTCCTCGGGCGAGTCCGGCATGCCCGGACTGGAGGCGAACTCCGGGTCGGTGAGGAGCTGTTCGAGGGTGCGCACGTTCGGCAGCGGCAGATGTTCGATGCCGGAACGGGCGAGCTGGTCGGCCATCGCGGGGGCCGGGGCGGTCGCCACGGCGACGGTGTGACCGGCGCGACGCAACGCGGCGGCCACGGGCAGTAAGGGGGCGAGGTGCGAATAGTAGGGCAGACAGGTCATGACCGTGCGCATACAGTGCCCTTCTCGCCGTCAACGGGGAGACATGGCACGCCCCTTGGGGCCGGGACGCGGGACGCCCTTTGAGGCTAGGGATCCGGATGGGGGCGCGCAAGAACGCTTGTGCGGCCTGATCCTTTCTTTGCCGGTCGGCATCTCACCGCGGTTGTACGGGAGTTGGCCGTACGGGAGTCGGCGTCACGCCCGTGCCGGGAGCACCTCCAGCGGACGGCTCTGCCACGCCGCCCAGTCCGCGCCGATCGCGGACGCCGTGCGCAGCAGCAGGGGCAGGTGGTGGTCGACCAGGGTGGCCATGGACGTCTCGGCGGCGTGCGCGTTGACGTTCACCGCCGCTACGACCGTGCCGGCGCCGTCGCGCACGGGGGCGGCCACCGAGCGGATGCCGAGGGCGAGTTGCTGGTCGGTGGCCGCCCAGCCGCGGGCGCGCACGTCGCGCAGCAGCGCGTCGATCTCGTCGCGGGGCGGCCGTACGGCGGGGGTGATGCCCGAACGGCTGGGCTCGGCAAGGGCGTTGTCGAGTTCCGCGGGCGGCAGCGCGGCCAGCAGCACCTTGCCGAGGGAGGTCTGTACGGCCGGGAACCGGGTGCCGATCGTGACCGCGAGGGCGACCAGTTTCGGTACGGCGGCGCGGGCGACGTAGACGACGTCCGCGCCGTCGAGCTGGGCGATCGAGCACGACTCGGCGGTCTCGTCGGCGAGTTGGCGCAGATGCGGCCCGGCCAGCTCCCACAGGTTGAGCGAGCCGATGTAGGCCATGCCGAGGTCCAGCACCCGGGGCGTGGGGGAGAAGCCGCGCTCGCCCCGGCGCACGTAGCCGAGTTGTTCGAGCGTGATCAGGATCCGCCGCGCGGTGGGCCGGGCGAGCCCCGCCTCGGTGGCGATCTCGCTCAGTGTCATCGCGGGCGTGCCCGGCCGGAAGCAGCGCAGCACGTCGAGCCCCCGTGCGAGGGCCTCGATGAACTCGGGGTTGTCGTCTCGGCGCATGAGCGAAGGCTAGCCGTACGGGGGCGGGGCGGCCATGGTGGAGATGGGGAGGTGCGGTGCGGGTGACCGTCGTACGGACGGGTGTACGGGAGTGGCGTGAACCCTTTCCTCGCACAGGTAACGCCTATTGACCCGCGCGGAGTTGGAGACGAAGGTGTAACTGTCCGTCTGACGGACGCTCGTCCGAAAGTGTGCGGCGACACGAAGAGGTGACGACTCGACATGAGCCAGGACGACTCCTCCGGCCCGGTGGCCGACATCCCCGCGGCCGGCAGCCCGGTAGGCCCGGCGGCCGGCTCCGCCCAGGGCTTCGCCGGTGACTTCAGCGGTGTCTTCACACCCGGGCGCCCGATCCTGTTCCGCAACGCCACGGTGCTGTCCATGGACCCGGCCGTCGGGGACCTCGACGGCGGCGACCTCCTCGTACGGGGCGAGCGGATCGAGGCGGTCGGCCGTCAACTGCCGGTGCCGCCCGACGCGTTGGTCGTGGACGCGAGCGGCGGGATCCTCCTGCCCGGCATGGTCGACACGCACCGGCACATGTGGCAGACCGCGCTGCGCGGACTCGGCGCGGACTGGACCCTGTCGCAGTACTTCGCCTTCTACTACCTCAACTGGGGCCGGATCTTCCGCCCCGAGGACGTCCACGCCGGCAACCTCGCCGCCGCGATCGAGGCGCTCGACGCCGGGGTCACCACCACCCTCGACTGGTCGCACGGCCTGCGCACCCCCGAGCACGGCGACGCGGCCGTCGAGGCGCTGCGGGCGGTGCCCGGCCGGTTCGTGCTCGCCTACGGCAATCTGCTCGGCGCCCCCTGGGAGTGGGCGACCGCGCCGGAGTTCCGGTCCTTCGTGGACCGCCAATTCCCTTCCCGGAACGGCCTGTTGGGGATCCAGTTGGCGTTCGACGTGACCGGCGACGAGGCGTTCCCGGAGAAGGCCGCGTTCGAGGCGGCGCGCGAACTCGACCTGCCGGTGACCACGCACGCCGGGGTGTGGGGCGCGACCACCGACAACGGCATCCGGCTGATGTGGGAGCACGGCTTCATGCGCCCCGACACCACCTACGTGCACGCCGCGACCCTCACCGACGACTCCTACCAACGCATCGCGGCCTCCGGCGGCACGGTCTCCGTCTCCACCGAGAGCGAGCAGAGCGCGGGCCAGGGCTACCCGCCCACCTGGCGGCTGCGGCGCCACGGCATCCCGGTCTCGCTGTCCATGGACACCAGCGTGTGGTGGAGCGGCGACCTGTTCTCGGCGATGCGGGCCACCCTGTCCGCGGACCGGTCACGTGAACACCTGGCGGCCCACGCGGTGGACGAGACCGTGGTGCACAACCGGCTGCGGGCCCGCGACGTCGTCGAGTGGGCCACCGTCGGCGGCGCCCGCGCGCTCGGGCTCGACGGCGAGATCGGCTCCCTGACCCCGGGCAAGAAGGCCGACGTCGTGCTGATCAAGAACGACCGCAACCCGGCCATGTTCCCGCTCCTGCACCCCTACGGGCACGTCGTCTTCCAGGCTGGACGCGGCGATGTGCACACCGTCCTGGTCAACGGGACGGTCGTCAAACACGGCCACCGGATGCGCGTCGGCGACCTCGGCCGGGCCCGCGAGGCGGTCGCCGCGACGGTCGACCACGCCCGCAAGGAGATGGGCGAGGAGGCGTGGCGGGCGGCCATGGAACCGGAGATT
Organism: Actinobacteria bacterium OK074; assembly: GCA_001298575.1. GTDB lineage: Bacteria > Actinomycetota > Actinomycetes > Streptomycetales > Streptomycetaceae > Streptomyces. The sequence goes on along the minus strand of LJCV01000110.1, from coordinate 4,760 downwards.
CCGACCACCGAGGCCATCGCCAACCCGTACACGTACAGCGCGTTCCGGGGCGAGGGCGTGGCCGTACGGCAGCCCGACGAGGAGCGGTCCTGACGTGGCCGACCGCACAACGGACAATCGTCCGCAGCCAGTGGCGGGTCCCCTCGCGGGCGTACTCGTCGCCGATTTCTCCCGCATCCTCGCCGGGCCCTACGCGACGATGCTGCTCGCGGACCTCGGTGCCGACGTGGTCAAGGTCGAGGGACCGGGCGGCGACGACACCCGGACCTGGATGCCACCCGTGCGCGAGGGGGTGTCGACCTACTACCTGGGCGTCAACCGCGGCAAACGCTCCATCGCCCTCGACCTGCGCGACCCCGAGGACGCCGCCGTGGCACGGGAGTTGGCCCGGCGCGCCGACGTGGTCGTGGAGAACTTCCGCCCCGGCGGCCTGGACCGCCACGGCCTCGGCCCCGCGGCCGTACGGGAGATCAACCCCGGGGTCGTGTACGCCTCGATCACCGGGTTCGGCACCGGCGCGGGCCGCCACGTACCCGGCTACGACCTGATGGTGCAGGCGATTTCCGGCCTGATGAGCCTCACCGGGGCCCCGGACGGGCCGCCGTACCGGGCGGGCATCTCCGTCTTCGACGTCATGGCCGGCAACCACGCCGCCATCGGCATCCTCGCCGCGCTCCGGCACCGGGACGCGACCGGCGAGGGCCAGCACGTCGAGGTGAACCTGCTGTCCTCGGCGCTGACCGGCCTGGTCAACCACAGCTCGGCGTACGTGGCCGGCGGCACCGTCCCGTACCGGATGGGCAACGCGCACCCCAGCGTCGTCCCCTACGAGCCGCTGCCCACCGCCGACGACGACCTGATCGTCACGGCGGCCAACGACGGCCAGTTCCGCAAGTTGTGCGAGGTGCTCGGCATCCCGGAGGTGGCCGACGACCCCCGGTTCGCGCGCAACGCCGACCGGACCGAGCACCGCGCCGAGTTGCTGCCCCTGCTCGTCGAACGGCTGCGCAAACGGGGCGCGTTGGAGTGGTTCGAGCTGCTGACGGCCGCCGGGGTGCCCAGCGGCCCGATCAACACGATCGACGGCGGCTTCGCGGCGGCCGAGCGCTTCGGGCTCGACCCGGTCGTCGAGGTGGGCGAGGGCGACCGCGCGGTGCCGACCGTACGGCACCCGGTCCGGTTCTCCGCGACCCCGGCGGCCTACCGGCTGCCACCGCCCGAACTCGACGAACACGGGGCGGAGTTGCGGGCCTGGCTGACCGGCGGGGAAAGGGAGACGGAAGGGGAGAGGGAGGGGGACGGTCATGGCTGACGGTGCCGGTGTGCCGGACTATCCCACGGCGCTGGGGGCCTCCTCCCGCGAGACGATCACCCTGCTCGGGCAGGATCTCGCCCGGGACGTGATGGGCCAGGTGTCCTTCGGTGAACTCGCCTTCTGGCTGGCCACGCAGCGGCGCCCCGAGCCGGGCGAAGTCCGGGTCTTCGAGGCCGTGTTGGCCGCGCTCGCCGACCACGGCTTCACCCCCACCGCGATCGTCACCCGGCTGACCTACCTCTCCGCACCGGACTCGGTGCAGGGCGCCCTGGCGGCCGGGCTGCTGGGCGGCGGCTCGCGGTTCCTCGGCGTGACCGAGGACTGCGGACGGTTCCTGCACGAGGTGTTGACCGGGCTGGACGGCAACCCGCCGGTTGACGAGGCCGGTTGGGACGAGCTGGCACTGTCCACCGTCCAAGCCGCGCGCGAGCGGCGGCGGTTGATCCCCGGGCTCGGTCACCACGTGCACAAGGACGGCGACCCGCGCACCCCCGCCCTCTTCCGGATCGCCCGCGAGGAGCACCGGTTCGGGCCGCACCTGTCGCTGTTCGCGGCGATCGGCCGGGTGCATCCACACGTGCTGGGCAGGACACTGCCGTTGAACGGCGCCGGAACGTGCGGCGCGGCCCTCGCGGACCTGGGGCTGCCGCTGGAACTGCTGCGCGGCTTCGCGCTGCTCGCCCGGACGGCGGGACTGATCGGGCAGTTGGCGGAGGAGCTGCGCCATCCGGTGGCCAACGAGATCTTCCTGTCGGTGGACCAGAACAACCGGGCGGTACCGCCGGAGCCCACGGCGGAACCGGCCCGGCCGCGAACCGAGGCGTGAACCGAGGAGAGGGCACATGGCGTTCGTCAACGAAGACGACAGCAGCGACAACAGTGACAATGACAGCGACAACGACAGCAAGACCGACGGTGACATCACCCGACTGGCCGTGGACCGCTGGGCGAGCGCGCACACGCCCCGGCTCGCCGAGCTGATGACCACGCTCGTCCGGCACCTGCACGCCTTCGCCCGCGAGGTGGAGCTGACCGAGGACGAGTGGCTCACCGCGATGGACTGGCTGGCCGCGACCGGGCGGATGAGCGACGACAAACGGCAGGAGTTCATCCTCGCCTCCGACGTGCTGGGCCTGAGCACCCTCACCGTGCGGCTCAACAACCGCTTCTCGCCCGCCGCGACCCCCGCGACCGTCCTGGGCCCCTTCCACATCGACGGCTCACCGGCGCTGCCGTACGGCCAGGACATGTCCCAAGGGCTGCCGGGGACACCGCTGTTCATCACCGGCACGGTCACCGGCACCGACGGGAAACCCGTGCCCGACGCCACGCTGGACGTGTGGCAGGCGGACGCGGACGGCCACTACGAGTCCCAGCTGGCCGAGGTGGACGAAGCCCGGCTGCGGGCCAAGTACCGTACGCGGAACGACGGTTCGTACTGTGTGCGTACCATCGCCCCGCTCGGTTACGCGATCCCGCTGGACGGCCCGGTCGGCGATCTGGTCAAGCGGACCGGCATCAGCCCGATGCGCCCGGCACACATCCACTTCCTCATCGACGAGCCCGGCCGCCGACGGCTGATCACCCACCTGTTCCAGGAGGGCGCCGACTACCTCGACGGCGACGTCGTGTTCGGCGTGAGGGACGCCCTGGTGGTGCGGTTCGAGCCGCGGGAACCGGGCCGGGCACCGGACGGAAGCCACGTCGACACGCCTTATCTGCACGCCACTTACGACTTCGTCCTGGATCCGGAGTAACTCCTCAGCCGCTTCCCCCGTCTCCCCGGGTGAACACGCCGTGGAAGCCGAACGGCACCGCCTGCGGCACCCGCGCCCGTGCCAACTCCTCGAAGGAGGCGGCGTCCAGGACCAGCAGGTACGAGGACTGGGCGGCGGCGTCCAGCACCACGGACAGCACGGCGCCGCCGTCTTCGTCGTCCGGCGCCGCGTCCGGTGCCGGCACGAACACCGGCTCCCCGGGATAGCACCCCGGCTCGTGCCAGGTGCGGGTGGCGCCCGACTCCAGGTCCAGCTTCACCAACTGGTTGAGGAAGTCGGGGTCCTGGGGGTTGCGGGCGCCCACGCCGTACGCGTAGCGGTACGAACGGCCGTTGTGGTGCCGGTAGTTGATGCGGGGCAGCTCCATCGGTTCGGCCGAGAGCCGGGTGACCGACACCGTGCCCGTCCGCCGGTCCACCCGCAACCGGGTCGGCAACGGCTGCGCGACCACGCCGCCCGCACGGAGGCGGTCCAGGTACAGCGAGCGCACGATCTCGGCGTCCGGGTACGCGCACAGGTCCAGGACGACCGCCGCGGGCCCGGCCCCGGCCCCGGCGGCGCCCTCCTCCTCGTACGCGTTGATGTGGTGGAAGGCGAACATCGCGGGCGCCTCGTAGGTCCCGGCCACCGAGCCGTCGGCCAGGGAGAACAGGGTGATCCGGGTGGGCTCGTCCGGCCGCCACGTGTAGTTCTCGATGAACGGCCGCCCGCTCAGCAGCAGCGCCAACGGGTTGACCCGGTAGGGGAAGTCGACCAGCACGGCGTACGAGGCCGTGACCGCGAAGCTGTGCATGTAGGACGGGCGGGTGACCGGCTGCTCGGCGAGAACCTCCCGGCGGGTGACCGAACCCTCCCGCTGACGGTGGATCAGATACTGGCTGACCCTGCCGAACCGGACCGAGTAGTTGAGCAAGTGCCCTTCGCCCGGCTCCACATGGGGGTGGGCCGTGGTCAACTGGGCGGCGAGAGCGTCCTCGTAGCCCACCACGCCGACCGTGCGCAGGGTCTCCGGATCGAACTCGACCGGCAACGGCGTCTCGGTCAGCGCCAGCATGCGGTCGCCGTACGGGATCACGTTCACGTTGGCGTTGCCCGAGGGCGGCAGCGGGTTCGGGGCGAAGAGGGTGAACAGCCGCCGGAACAGCGACCGGCAGGGGTCGGTCGCGAACTCCCGGTACCCGATACGCCCGTTGGTGAGCGCCTCGGTACGCGCCGGGGTCTCCAGGTACCGGTTCGAGTACGTCACGTTGCCGCCGTCGACGCGGAACCGGTGGATCATGGCCTGGCCGTCGAACCAGTGCCGGTAGGACCGGTCGCCGGCCTCGAAGCACGCGGGCCCGTTGCGCAGCAGCGTGCCGGACAGCCAGGGCGGTGGGGTGCCCTCCACGGGCAGCTTCACGTCGTCCAACTCGCTTGCCACGGTCCGTAGTCCGGCGGCGTATGGTGCCTGGGCCTCTGCCATGCCCGCCCCACTCCCCATGCCCGCGCCGAGGTAAACGCGAGTTCTGTTCCGGCGCGGAGGCCCCCGCATCCGGAGCTTCCCGCTCCACCGTTCCGCTTCGCCGCCCAGCCGCCCAGCCGCCGGCGCCGTGGGGGCACCCGCCGACGCCGTCCCCCGAGCCGTACCACGAACGCACGGCCGGCCCTCCCCTCGGCCCGAAGCAGAA
>LJCV01000098.1 GCA_001298575.1 Actinobacteria bacterium OK074 | reverse complement strand
AGGGGGCTGGGGGGGGAGGGGGTTTCGCCCCCGCCGCCCCTACCCGTCCCGTCCCGTCCCGTCCCCGGGGCTCCGCCCCGGACCCCGCTCCTCAAACGCCGGAGGGGCTGATTTGAACGCCGGAGGGGCTGATTTAAGCGCCGGACCGGCTGCTTTCAGCCCGGCCGGCGTTTGAGGCCGAGGCCGTTCAGGCCGACAAGCGGGGGCAAGGGGCGCAGCCCCATAAGGACGGGACGGGAAGGGGCGGCGGGGGCGAAAAAAGATCCCCCTCAAATCCTCCCCACCGGCTCCCGAGTGAACAACTCCCCCAGCCCCGGCGCATTCACCCTCCGCTCAGCCAGCCGCAGGCACTCCCACACCGTCACCTGATTCGCCGTGAGCACCGGCTTGCCCAACTCCCGTTCCAGGGCAGTGACATGGGACGCCGTATGGAGCGCCGTGTCCGGCAGGAGCACCGCCTCCGCATCCGGATGGTCCCCCGCCCGAGCCAGCGCCAGCACCTCGTCCACCCCCCACGTACCGACCTCCGCCGCCGTGATGATCCCCGCCCCGCGCACCGACAGCACCTCCACCCCGGCCGCCGCCAGGAACTCGGCGAACAGGGCCGCCACGTCGTCCGGATACGTCGCCGCGACGGCGACCCGCCGCACCCCCACCTCCCGCACCGCGTGCGCGAACGCGAAGGACGTCGAGGAGGCGGGCAGCCCCGCCGCCCGGGCCAGCGTCCGGACCTGCTCGCGCGCGCCCTCCCAGCCGTACACGAAACTCCCGCTGGTGCACGCCCACACCACCGCCTCCGCACCGCCGAGCCGCAGCTCCTCGACGCCCGCGGCCAGCCGCTCCGGGGAGCCCATCTCCAGCAGGGCGTCCACCCGGTGCGCGTCCTCGCCGATGTCGGTGTGCACCACGTCCAACCGGATGTCGCTGCCGAGCAGTTGTTCCATGCGGGGGTAGTCGTCCTCGGCCGAGTGGCCCGGGTAGAGGAATCCGAGTGCGGTCATGCCCAACCTTCCTGCGGTTCTTCCGGCAGCGCCACGGGCCCCTGCCCTTCCGGCAGTACGGGCCCCTGACGCGCCGACTCGTCCAGCAGAGCCTGGTACGGCCCCACCGCCCGGGTACCCAGCCGACGCAGTGCCGACCACATCGTCACCTGGTTGGCCGAGAGAACCGGGATGCGCAGCTCCGCCTCCAGCTGCGGGATGACGTCGTACGTCGGCAGGTTCGTACAGCTGATGAACAGCGCGTCGGCCCCCGCGGCCGCACCCCCCGCGGAGGACGCGGGCACCGCGCGCCGCGCCATCTCCACCACATCCCGGTACGGCACCTGCCAGATGTGGCTGGTCAGACCCATGAAGGCGCACCCGGTCACCTGCACGCCGGCCTCCCCCAGGTACTCCTCCAGGGACTGCGTCACCGACACGGTGTACGGCGTCACCAGCGCGACCCGGGCCGCCCCCAGCTCGGCCAGGGCTTCCAGCAGCGCGCCGGACGTCGTGACCGAGGGCACCGCGCCCGCCCGGGTCATCGCCTCGCACATCGCCCGCTCGCCCACGATCCCGCCGACGAAACTGCCCGAGGTGCAGGCGTACGCGACCACCTCGGGCCCGATCACGTTCAGGGTGCGGACGGCGTTGTCGAGCGTCTCGTGCTCGGAGACCAGCCGGGCGAGGTCCAGGCTGACCTCGACGGGCACGTACGGCGTCCGCGTCAGGTGCAGCGACACGTCGTCGGGCACCCAGCGCCACAGCTCGCGGTCGAGCGCGAAGTCGAAGGGGGCGACGACACCGACACCGCGCTGCGGGCGGGGTCCACCGAGAAAGGAGATGTCCATGGCAGGCACCGGCCTCACGACGAAGGAGAGACGAAAGGAGCGAGGAGGGACTTTCAAAGGGGATCGCAGAAGCGTTCAAGCGTTGAAGGGCTTGCGGAACGACTCGCAGGACGACTTGCAGGCGGGCCGGGCCGACAACGGGCCCCGTGCACGCCGTTGTTGACACGCGCCCTTGTTGACGAAGGTAGGTTCGGGTGCGAGCGTGGTCAATCCGCGCATGTCAGACAGCCGCCGTCGTCGAGAAGCCGTCGAGAAGTCGTCGAGAAACCGCCGCCGAGAAACCGCCATCGAGCCGAGAAGCCGCCATCGAGAAGCCGCTCCGCACGCCCGCACGTCCCCAGAAACGGCTCCGCATGCCCCAGGAAACCCCCGCCGTCCCCGCCGCCCACGACGACCCCACGCTCCTTGTCCTGGATGCCGACCCCCTCCCCCGGCTCGGCCGTCTCACCGGCCGTGCCCGCATCGTGCACACCGATGCCACCGCCCTCGCCGAGCACCTGCCCTCCGCCGACGCCCTCCTCGTCTGGGACTTCACCTCGCCCGCGGTGCGCGACGCCTGGCCGGGCGCGGGGCCCCGGCCGCGCTGGGTGCACACCGCGAGCGCCGGGGTGGACCATCTGATGTGCCCCGAACTCGCCGCGTCCGACACGGTGGTGACCAACGCGCGCGGTGTCTTCGACCAGCCGATCGCCGAGTACGTCGCCGCCCTCGTCCTCGCGATGGCCAAGGACCTGCCGCACTCCTGGGACCTGCAACGCGAACGGACCTGGCACCACCGGGAGTCGATGCGGGTCGCGGGCACCCGCGCCTGTGTGGTGGGCTCGGGGCCGATCGGGCGCGCAATCGCCCGTACGCTCAAGGCACTTGACGTGACGACGGCGGTCGTCGGCAGCCGGGCGCGCCCCGCCGTCCACGGCCCCGACGACCTGAACCGGCTCATCTCCCGTGCGGACTGGGTGATTTCGGCGGCGCCGCTCACCTCCGAGACGCGCGGCATGTTCGACTCCGGCCGGTTCGGGATGATGCAGCCGTCGGCGCGCTTCGTCAATATCGGGCGCGGGCAGCTCGTCGACGAGGAGGCGCTCGCCGAAGCGCTGCGCAGCCGCTGGATCGCGGGCGCCGCGCTCGACGTCTTCGAGCACGAACCCCTCACCCCCGACAGCCCGTTGTGGCGGGTCCCGGGCCTGATCGTGTCCCCGCACATGAGCGGCGACACGGTCGGCTGGCGGGACCAACTGGGCACCCAGTTCGTGGAGTTGTACGAGCGCTGGCGAGCGGGAAAGCCACTGCCCAACGTGGTCGACAAGCAACGCGGGTACGTACCCGGACACTGACACGTACCCGGACACCGATGTTCCTGGGAGGGCCGATGACCAGCAGCACGCCGGAGCCGACCGACCGCAACGGGCTGACCGCACCGACCGACCTCACCGACCGCACCGCACCGACCGATCTCGCCGAACTGACCGCGCTCCAGCTCCTCCAGGGTTACCGCCAGGGCGAGTTCACCCCCGTCGACGCGACCCGTGCCGCCCTGGAACGGGCCGCCCGCATCCAGCCCGCCGTGAACGCCTTCGTGCGCGTCCTCGCCGACGAAGCCCTCGCGCAGGCACGCGAGTCGGCCGAGCGTTGGCGGCACGGCGCACCGGCGGGCCTGCTCGACGGCGTCCCGGTCACCGTGAAGGACATCCTGCCGCTGCGCGGCCACCCGACCCTGCGCGGCTCGAAGACCATTGATCCGCACGGGAGTTGGCACGAGGACGCGCCCGCCGTCGCCCGGCTGCGCGAGCACGGCGCCGTCTTCCTCGGCAAGACGACGACCCCCGAGTACGGCTGGAAGGGCGTCACCGACTCCCCGCTGTCCGGGGCGACTTCGAACCCGTACGACGTCACGCGCACGGCCGGCGGCTCCAGCGGGGGCAGCGCGGCGGCCGTGGCCCTGGGGGCGGGCCCGCTGTCGCTGGGCACGGACGGCGGCGGCAGCGTCCGGATCCCGGCGGCCTTCTGCGGGATCTTCGCGCTGAAGCCGACGTACGGCCGGGTGCCGCTGTACCCGGCGAGCGCGTTCGGCACGCTGGCGCACGTGGGGCCGATGACCCGGGACGCGGCGGACGCGGCGCTGCTGCTCGACGTGATCTCGGCGCCCGACGCGCGCGACTGGTCGGCGCTGGAGCAGCCGTCCGGTTCCTTCCGCGAGGCGCTGGCGGGCGGGGTGCGCGGGCTGCGGGTCGCGTACTCGCCGCGGCTGGGCGGGCAGGTGGCCGTGCAGCCGGGGGTCGCGGCGGCCGTGCGGCGGGCGGTGGAGCGGCTGGCCGGGCTCGGGGCGTACGTGACGGAGGCGGACCCCGACTTCACCGACCCGGTGGCCGCGTTCCACACCCTGTGGTTCAGCGGGGCGGCCCGGGTGACCCAGCATCTCGGCGCCCAGCAGCGGGAGTTGCTCGATCCGGGGCTGCGGGAGATCTGCGCGACGGGGGCCGGATACTCGGCGCTGGACTACCTCGCCGCGGTCGACGTCCGCATGGAACTGGGACGGCGGATGGGCCGCTTCCACGAGTCCTACGACGTCCTGGTCACGCCCACGCTGCCGGTGACGGCGTTCGACGCGGGCGCCGAGGTGCCGTCGGGTTCGGGGCTGCGGCGCTGGACGGGGTGGACGCCGTTCACGTACCCGTTCAACATGACGCAGCAGCCGGCGGCGTCCGTCCCCGTGGGCACGGACGCCGCCGGGCTGCCGGTGGGCCTTCAGGTCGTGGCGGCCCGGCACCGGGACGACCTCGTCCTGCGGACGGCCCACGCGCTGTACGAGGCGGGAGTCGCCGGAGTCGCACCTCCCGCACTGGTCGGCGCGCCCGCCCCCGTCAGTGGCTAGGCCCGCCGGAAGCTCAGGGCTTCCCCCAACGCCCCCGTCCGCCAAAGGTCGTTGCACGCCTCGGCCATCTCCGCCAGCCCCGACACCACCTGCCCCCACACGATCCCGGGCACCCAGCCCACGTCGCCGTTGAGGAGCAGGTTGTTGCGCTCGTAGAACAGGGCGAGGTCCACCAGCGTGGTGCCCGAGCGGACCTCGCGGTCGTAGCCGTACGCCTTCGTCCCCAACTCCGCTCCCGCGAAGGAGAAGTAGCAGAGGTCGCCGGGGATCGGGGTCACCGTCGGGTTCTCCAGCGGTGGTTCCGCATGTGCGAAGGGCGGGAAGAGTGCGTAGATCTCGTTGCGTGCGTACTTGGCGTGATAGACGTCACCGGACAGCGGCAGGGCGTCCCAGACGGCCGCGCAGGTGATCGGCGCGCGGTCGTCGAGGAGTTTCGCCGTGCACTGGACCTGCCTCTTGACCAGCGAGATCTCGATGTATCGGGCGGTTTCGTGGTCGGTCATGCGCTCCATCGTCCGCCTGCGGGGCCCGGTGCGGTCAAGGGGGCGTGGGGGGCGGCGGGGGCGGGAGGCGGCCCGAATAAGTCGTTCGGTCATGGGTAGCCGCGCGGCCATGGCTCCACCACACGAGTACCACTTTCGCGAACGGGCAACGAGTCGCCGTACCCTCCTCGCCGGGGTCGCCGCGGGCGGCGTGCTCGGCGTCGCGGGCTGCTCCCGCGTGGCCACCTCGTCCTCGGTGAACGGCGGTGACCTGCTCGACCGGCTCCGCGCCCAGGGCGTGGTCCGGCTCGGCATCGCCGGTGAGATCCCGTTCGGCTACATCGACAAGAACGGCGAACTGACCGGTGAGGCGCCGGAGTTGGCGAAGGCCGTCTTCAAACGGCTGGGGGTCGACCGGGTCCAGCCCGTGCCGACCGAGTTCGGTTCGCTGATCCCCGGGCTCAACTCCCAGCAGTTCGACGTGGTTTCGGCCGGGATGTACATCAACCACGACCGCTGCCAGCAGGTCCTCTTCGCCGATCCGGACTACCAGATGCTCGACGCGTTCATCGTGCGCAAGGGCAACCCGAAGGGGCTGCACGGCTACCAGGACGTCGTCGCGAAGAAGGCGAAACTGGCCACCGGGACGGGGTACGCGGAGATCCAGTACGCGGTCGACGCGGGGTACAAGCAGAGCGAGTTGCTCATCGTGCCGGACCAGGTCGCGGGTCTGAACGCCGTCGAGGCGGGCCGGGTCGACGCGTTCGCGGGGACCGCGCTGACCGTCCGCATGGTGGTCCAGAACTCCCGCAAGACGGAGGCCACGGAGCCGTTCGCGCCGCTCGTCGACGGCAAACCCCACGTCGACGGCGGCGGTTTCGCGTTCCGCTCCAACGAAACCCGGCTGCGCGACGCCTTCAACACCCAGCTGCACAAGCTGAGGCGGAGCGGGGAGTTGTACCGCATCCTGCGTCCCTTCGGGTTCACCAAGGACGAGATGACCGACATGACCGCGAAGGAGCTGTGCCGCGGATGACTTCGGGACTCTGGGAACTCGTACTGAAGGGTGTCTGGGTCACCGTTCAACTCCTGGTGCTCAGCGCGCTGTTGGCCACCGCGGTCGCCTTCGCCGTCGGCACGGCCCGCACCCACGGGCGGTGGCTCGTCCGCTTCCTCGCCGGTCTGTACACCGAGGTGTTCCGGGGGACCTCCGCCCTCGTCATGATCTTCTGGGTGTACTTCGTGCTGCCGGTCGCCTTCGGCTGGCAGCTGGTCCCGCTGTGGGCGGGCACGCTCGCGCTCGGGCTGACCTACGGCGCGTACGGCGCCGAGATCGTGCGGGGCGCGCTGAACGCCGTCGACCCGGCGCAGCAGGAGGGCGGGGTCGCGCTGAGCTTCACGCCCTGGCAGCGGCTGCGGCTGATCCTGTTGCCGCAGGCGGTGCCGGAGATGATCCCGCCGTTCTGCAACCTGCTGGTCGAGCTGCTCAAGGGCACCGCGCTGGTCTCGGTCATGGGCATGGGCGATCTGACCTTCAGCGCCAGCCAGGTGCGGCTCGCGCTCCAGCAGAGCGCGGAGATCTACACGTACGTCCTGCTGATCTACTTCGTGATCGCCTTCACGCTCACCCGGCTGATGCGCGGCCTGGAGAAACGCCTGCGGGCGGGCGTCGGCAAGGCCCCCGGCAGCGAGAACACCGCGCGTGAGCGCAAACGCGCCCGGGCCACGGGAGTTGGGGGTGGCGTCGCATGAAGTGGGACTGGAACGCCGTACACGACTTCATGCCGTACTTCTGGGACGGCCTGAAGGTCACCCTGGAGATCCTGCTCTTCGGGTCGCTGATCTCGTTCGTACTGGGCCTGGTCTGGGCCCTGTTGATGCGGACGCCAACTCGCTGGGTGCGCTGGCCCGTTGGGGTCGTCACCGAGTTCGTCCGCAACACCCCGCTGCTGGTGCAGCTGTTCTTCCTGTTCTACGTGCTGCCGGAGTGGGGCCTGACGTTCTCCGCGCTGACCACCGGTGTCTTCGCGATCGGGCTGCACTACTCGACGTACACCATGCAGGTCTACCGCGCCGGTATCGAGGCGGTGCCGGTCGGCCAGTGGGAGGCGGCGACCGCGCTCAACCTGCCGGTGCGCCGCACCTGGACGGCGGTGATCCTGCCGCAGGCGATCCGGCGGGTGGTCCCGGCCCTCGGCAACTACGTGATCGCGATGCTCAAGGACACGCCGGTCCTGATGGTGATCTCGGTGCTCGAAATGATGGGCCAGGCACGGCTGTTCGCACAGCAGCACTTCCAGTTCACCGAGCCCGTCACCGTCATCGGCGTGGCCTTCGTCCTCATCTCCTACCCCGCCTCCCTGCTGATCCGAGCCCTGGAGCGACGCCTTGTCCGCTGACACCCCCCTGATGAAGGACCCCGACGCAGGCGCCAACCCGCCCGTGGACGGCAGCGAGTTGATCCGGCTGGACGGGGTCACCAAACGCTTCGGCGAGAACACCGTCCTGGACCGGCTCGACCTCTCCGTCGACTCCGGCAAGCACGTCACCCTGATCGGCCCGTCCGGCTCCGGCAAGACCACGATCCTGCGGCTGCTGATGACGCTGACCAAACCGGACGAGGGCACGATCACCGTGGGCGGTGAACGGCTCTTCCCCGCGCCCGAGAAGCAGATCCGGGAGATCCGCAAGAAGATCGGCATGGTCTTCCAGCAGTTCAACCTCTTCCCCAACATGACCGTCCTGCGCAACCTGATGGAGGCCCCGGTCACCGTCCTCGGCCTGCCCAAGGACGAGGCGGAGGCGCGCGCCCGCGACCTGCTGGACCTGGTGGGCCTCGCCGACAAGTGCGACGCCCGCCCGACCCAGTTGTCCGGCGGCCAGCAGCAACGCGTGGCGATTGCCCGGGCGTTGGCGATGCGGCCGCAGGTGCTGCTGCTGGACGAGGTGACCTCGGCGCTCGACCCCGAACTGGTCGCGGGCGTCCTGGACGTGCTGCGGGACATCGCGCACACCACGGACATCACCATGCTCTGCGTGACCCACGAGATGAGTTTCGCGCGGGACATCTCGGACCGGGTGATGATGTTTGATTCCGGCCATGTCATCGAGTCGGGCCCGCCCGAGCAGATTTTCGGTGAGCCCGAGCACACCCGCACCCGGGAGTTCCTCAGCGCGGTGCTGTGACTACGGGAGGTGACAACACCGGTCGAACAGCCGTCGGACGGCCGCCTCGTACGTGCCAACCGGACGGTTCATGCCATCGACATATGCCAGCGTGGCGCGTTCCTGCTGAGCGGACCGGAACCGGCCACGAATCTCGTCAACAGCCGTCCCTCCGCGGCGCTTTGACGCCTATCGTGGACGGAGCAGAGACGAACCAGAGCTGTCCCGACGATGGCCCGAAAGCCGCCCCCGCCCCCGCGAAGGCCGCTCGACAGGGAGAGACCGTGGCGCTGACCCATGAGCCGACCGCTCCGTTCCACTCCGCTCAGGACGCCCTGCGCGTCCTCGACCTCGTGTCCCGCCACTCCGCCGGCGTCACCGACGCCGAACTCGCCCGCCGCACCGGCCTCGGCCGCGACCGCCTGACGGCCCTGCTGCGGATGCTGCGCCGCGAGGGCTACGTCCAGCAGACCACCGGCGGGGCCTACGTAACCGGCGCCGCCCTCAGCCGCCTCGGCTCGGCCCACGGCCACGACCGGGCGCTGCGCGAACAGCTCCAGGACACCCTCGACCGGCTGCGCGAGTCGGTGGGCGCGGCGGTCTACGTCACCCGGTACGTGGACGGCGAGATCCATGTCACCGGGGTCGCGGACAGCCCGGCGACCCCCGCGGTCAACGAGTGGGTCGACTTCCGCTCCGCGGCGCACGCCAGCGCGTTCGGCAAGAGCATGCTCGGCCAGCTCGACCACAACGGCCGCCGCGACCACCTCTCCCGCCACCGCCTGGCCCGCCTCACCTCCCACACGATCACCAACGAACGGGCCCTGCTGTCCCGCCTGGACGCCCAGCCCCCGACGGTCCCGGTCCTCGACCTCCAGGAGTACGCGGTCGGCACGGTCTGCGCGGCCGTCCCCATCACGGCGGGCGCCACGGTCGGCTGCCTGGCCCTCTCCCTCCCCCTCGAACACGCCCACCGCCTCCGCCAGGCCGCGGACCGCCTCAACCAGGGGGCGGCGGGGGTCCTGCTCTCCCTGGCGATCTAGGGGTTGGCCGGTCCAGGGGTTGGCCGGTCCGGGTATTGGTCGGGGGCACCCCTACGGACCAGGTAGTATTTACGTCGTCGCCGACCGCGAAAGCGGAGAAGGCGAGAGTCATGCGCCGCTAGCTCAGTTGGTTAGAGCAGCTGACTCTTAATCAGCGGGTCCGGGGTTCGAGTCCCTGGCGGCGCACAGAGAAGAAGCCCTTCGCGAGAGCGGGGGGCTTCTTTCGTGCACCGCTACGGGCGCCTGCCCTACGGCAGCCCGAGCAGCCCCTCCCGCCCCCGCGCCCGGAACTGCGCCACCAGCCCCGCCACGTCCGCCCCGGTCAGCCGCCGGTACCCCGCCTCCCCCGGCGCCCGCCACCACACCGGATCCGCGCACCGGAACCCCTCGCTCCGCAGCCCCGCCCGGTGGATCTTGTTGGTGGCGGTGACCGGCATCCGCTCCAGCACGCGTACGAAGCGGGGGGCCATCTTCGTGCCGAGGTCCGGCTGGGCGGTCAGGAAGGCCCTGAAGCGCTCCGGGTCGAAGGGGCCGGCCAGCGCGGCCATCACCTGGTCGCCCGAGACCGCGTCGGGTACCGCGTAGACCGCGACGGCGGCGGCGTCCTCGTAGCGGGCGAGGATGTTCTCGATCATCGCGGCGGCCAGGTTCTCGCCGTCGACGCGGAGGCGGTCGTCCGTGCGGCCCGCGAAGTAGAGGAAGCCGTCGGGGTCGCGGTAGAAGAGGTCGCCGGTCCAGTACCAGCCGTCCTTCCTGCGCTCGGCCTCCGCCGCCGGGTTGCGCCAGTAGCCCTCGAAGGGGCTGGCGCCCCGGTTGACCAACTCCCCTATCGCCTCGGTGCCGTTGAGCAGCCGTCCGGTGGGGTCGAGGACGGCGGCGGCGCACTCCTTGCCGGTGGCCGGGTCGACGACGGCGAGGTCGTCGCCGGGGGCCGCCCCGCCGACCGCCCCGGCCGGGGTGCCGGGCACGTGCCGTACGGCGGCGCCGCCCTCGGAGGAGCCGTAGCCCTCCACCAGCCGTACCCCGAACCGGCGTTGGAAGGCAGCCGCGTCCACGGCACCCGCCTCCGTGCCGAAGCCCAGGCGGAGCGGGTTGTCCCGGTCGTCGGGCCGCTCGGGGGTGGCCAGGACGTACTGCACCGCCCGGCCCACGTACGTGAAGTACGTTGCCCCGTACGCCCGTACGTCGGTCAGGAACCCGGAGGCCGAGAAGCGCCGCCGCAGCGCCACGCCCGCGCCCGATGCCAGTGCGGGGGCCCAGTCGGCGATGACCGCGTTGCCGTGGAACATCGGCATGCAGACGTAGTGCACGTCGTCCGGGCCGAGTTGGAGCTGGTCGACGAGGGAGCGGCCGGCCGCGGCCACCCTGCCCTGGGTGCAGACCGCCGCCTTGGGGGCGCCGGTGGAACCCGAGGTGAAGTAGAGGAGGAAACGGTCGCCGGGGGTGGCCAACGCGTCGTCGGGTTCGGCGTCGGCGTACGGGGCCAGCAGCGCCTCGTACGCGTCCGAGTCGGTCAACAGGAGCCTTGTGCCCGGGAGTTCGAGGTTCGTGAGCAGGGGGAGGTGGGCGTGGTCGGTGAGCAGGAAGCGGCACTCGGTGTGGCGGATGTCGCGGGCCAGTTCCGCGCCCCGGCGGGTGGGGTTGATACCGGCCACGGCCGCGCCCGCGAGGGCCGCCGCACCCAACCACAGCGGGTATTCAGGGGTGTTGTCGAGCAGGATCCCGAAGTGGGGTGCGCTGCCCGGTACTTCGCCGAGCAGGTCGGCGAGCAGGGCCGCCCGCGCCGCGGCGCCCGCCGCGACCTCGTGGTGGGTGAGCACCCGGTCCTCGCACCACAGCCCCGGCCGGTCGTCCCCCCAGCGCTGCCGGACGAGTTGGGCGACCGTACCGCCGCGCCTGTCGTACCTCATGCGGCGCACGGTAATTGACGGACCGTCAGATGACGAGCCCCGTCACGGACTTCGTCCCGGCGGCTACGGCATGCCCGAGAACGAGTCGTCCGCCGCGAACCCGTGCACCGAGAGCATGAAGAAGACGCAGAAGCCGACCATCACGCCCAGGAACGTCAGGATGCCCAGGGTGGCCGCCCCCTGCTTGACCGGGCTCGGCTCGTGCGCGGTGGCCGCCACCTCGTGGCCCGCCGTGTAGTAGATGGTGACGGTGTCGCCCTCGACGATCGTCGGCCGGCCGCCCGCCTCCTCGAAGCGGACCGAACGGCCGTCCCGCGTGACGAACTGGTAGACGTGGTGCAGCGTGCTGTGCACATGCGAGTTGCCGCTGCTGCTGTGCGTCGTCGTGTACGTCTTCAGACAGCGCCCCTGGGCGGTCAGCCCGCTGTTCCAGGCACCGCGGACCTGGAGCCAGCGGCGGATCACCCGGTACGCCATGAACAGGGCCGCGCACATGATCAGTGCGGGAATGATGTAAAGAAACGCGTCCACCGGACTCCCCCGTCGCTCTGGCCCACCGGTTGCCGGTGGGTGGTGATGGCGGGAACTTACCCGTGGGGCGGCTCGCTTTCGCTCAAGTAACCCTCAGAACCCGGGCTCCCGGCCCGTGTAGAACGCCACCGTGAGGTCCTTCACCAGTGCCTTGCGCTCGTAGTCGTCGAGTTCGACCAGGCCCCGCATGGTCAGCCGGGTCACCGTGTCCTCCACCGAGTCGACCACCGAGGTCAGCACGGAGTCCCGGTGCCGGGCGTCCAGCGTGGCCAGCCGGCGGCGCTGCATCCGGGCGGCGACCTCTGGGGCGTACTCGATACGCGTCGGCTGCGCCGAGAACACCTCAAGCCCGGCCGGCGCCGCGTCCGCCGCGACCAGCCGCGTCAGGGTCTCCCCTACGGCATCGGTGTTCCCGAGGCTGACGGTGTCCCGGGTCGGCGTCGCGTCCACCGGGACCTGTGGCAGCACCCGCGCGAGCGCCGATTCCACGCACTCCCGCAGAAAGGTCTGGTGGTCGTCGACCCCGAGCACCGCCCGCGCGGTGTCCCGCACCCGCCAGGTCACCAGCATCACGACCCGCAGAGGCACCCCGTTGGCGTCCACGGCGGCCATCGGCTCGCTGCGCCAGTGCCGCAGCCGTACGTCGACGCGGCGGCGCAGGAACAGGGGGTTCACCCACAGCAGTCCGGTACGGCGGACCGTGCCCCGGTAGCGGCCGAAGAGGTCCAGCACCCAGGCCCGGCCGGTGCGCCCGCGCGCGAGCCCCCCGAAGCCGAACAGCCCGAGCGCGCCCGCGCCCGCGAACGCGCCCCACTGCGCCGGTCCGAGCCCCGCGCCCGCCCCGGCCGGCAGCTCCAGCGCGCGCAGCGCGGCCACCGGCACCACCCCCGCCCACCAGGACGTGACCGCGCACCCGGCCGCCCCGCACAGCCCGGCCAGCACCCCGGCCGTCCCCGGCAGCACGCGCGCGTGCCGCTCGACGAGGTCCGGGTCGACGTCCGGCACGGGCCGCTGCCGTACGGCGGCGGTGGCGTCCGCGCGCGCCACGCGCGGCTGCTCGCCGGTACCGCGCCGCCGCCCCACGACGGCGGGGGCCAGCGGCAGCGACACCGGGTCGGGGTCGTCGCGGAAGAGGAGGTGGACGGGGATCTCGGTGGTGGATTCGGTGTGGATGAGCCGGGAGGTGCGGGTCGTGCCGCCGGTTGCCCCATGGGTGGACGGGTTGGTGGACCCATTGGTGGACGGGCCTTTCGGCTGCCCCTCGGGCCGTGCCGTCGGCTGCCCCTCCGACTCGGGCGTCTGTGAAGTGGTCGTACTCATGTGTGCCTCCAGCCTCCGCGCCAGATGCGTCACCAGTGATGGATCGAGCGGTACAGGTGTTTGATTGCGCACGGTTGTGGTTGAGCGCTGTTCTGGCTGAGCGCCGTTTCGATTGCGCACGGTCACGAGAACAGTCGTCGCCAGGTCTCCGGGCCCGGGTAGCCGTCGGCCGCGCCGCCGCGCCAGCCCTGGGCCCGCTGGAACGCCTCCACGTTCCGCCGGTCCGCCTCGCCCCAGCGCGGTCCCGGACCCTGGGTGTAGTACTTGCCGAACCCTTTCTTCACCAGCTGCCGGCCCAGCTGGGTGACGTAGGCGCCGTTCGCGCCGGGCCGGAACATCCCGCGCCCGGGGTAGGCCGGAACCCCTACGGAGGAACCCGGAGAGCCGGGCAGCCCCTGGGCCGAACCCACGCCCGCACCCGCACCCGTGTTCGTCCGCCCCTCCGGCGGAATGTCCCGCCCCCGCCCCTCCGCCAGATACGCCCACGTCGTCGGCCCCGGGTAGCCGTCCGCCGCCGCACCCGTCCAGCCCTGGGCGCGCTGGAACGCCTGGGTGGCGCGGCGGTCGGTGTCGGTCCAGCGCGGGCCCGGGCCGGAGGTGTAGAACCGGGCGCCGCCACGGGCCACGAGCAGCTGCCCGAGCCGGGTGACGTACGGGTTGACTGCGCCCGGCCCGAAGGAGCGGGCACCGGGGTAGGCGGGCACGGCCGGTGCCCCGCCCTCCGGCACCGGCGCCGGATTCTGCGCCGGCGGCGCACCCCCCTCGCTCTGGTCCGCTACCGCCTTGTAGCGGTAGGCCGCATAGCTGCCGGAGTTGGTCCAGTACGCGTACGGGGTGGCCTGTCGGCGCGCGACCGGCGGGGTCTCCTCGTAGGCGATGTAATACGCGTGCGTGTAGTCCGTCCAGCCGCCGAAGATGACGACGTGGGAACCGCGCTCGGGGTTGGCGGGATTGTGGAAGAGGAGAATGTCGCCGGGCCGCAGGTCGTCCTTGGAAATGCGTTCGGCGACGGTGTCGAGACTGCCCGTCCATTCGTTCACGGGCAGGTTCCAGGCCATCGAGACAAAACCCGAACAGTCCTGCCGGTAGCCGTCGGACCAGTACGCGTTCATGCTGTACGGCACTTCGGCGGTGACCCATTTCCGGGCCCGGTTGATGATCTCCGCCCGGGTGGTGGGGCGCAGTTTCGCCGCCGCCGGACGGCCGGCGGGGCCGTGCAGCGGGGCCTTGCCGCCCTGCGGGTGGCCGTCCTCGTCGCCGGCGGGTGCCCCCGGCCGGGCGGGCGCGTGGGGGGGTGCCCCGCCCCCCCCCCCGACGCCCCGCACCTCGCGCTCGGGGCACGCAGCTCTCGGGCC
>LJCV01000097.1 GCA_001298575.1 Actinobacteria bacterium OK074 | reverse complement strand
CCCGGCCAGCCGGCGAGATCGTCGAGGCGGGCGCGGGGCCCGCCCGACCCCCCGGAGTGGGGGGGCCTGTGGGCCACCCAGGCGGCCAGGGGGGTGACCGCGCGGGAACCCCCCAGCCCCCGGGCACCACCCCCGGCCCCCCCCTGCCCCCGCCACGCCCACGCCACCATCGGCTCCGGCGCCGAACCGGCCGCCTTCGACCTGGAACTCTGGCCGCCCGCCGACGCCGAACCCCGCACCCCGCCCGCCCCCGACCACCTCCTGCGCGGCCTGTGGCACCACGGCGACGACCTGTTCGCCGAGGTCGAACTCCCCGCCGAATACCGGGCGGAGGGCCCCCGCCACGGTCTCCACCCGGCCCTCCTGGACACCGCCCTGCGGGCCTTCGCCCCCGACCCGTCCCAACTCCCCGACACCTGGCACCATTTGGTCCTGCATGCCGAGGGCGCCTCGTCGCTGCGGGTACGGCTGACCCGTACCGGAGACGACACCGTCAGCGTCGCGGCGGCCGACGACACCGGTCTGCCCGTCGCGACGATCGGTGCCGTACGGCTGCGCCCCGCCGACCCCGCCCGGCTCACCGACGCCCGCGCGGCCCGCAGCGGCCCGCTGCTGCGGCTGGACTGGCCCGAGGTCCGCTGCGAGGCCCCCAAGGCCAAGCCGCGCTGGGCCCTCGTCGGCCCGGACCCGCTCGACGCCCGCCCCGCCCTGATGAAGGCGGGCGTCTACACCGAGGCGTACGACAACCTCGGCGCCCTCGCCAAGGCCCTCGACTCCGGCACGGCCGCCCCCGAGGCGGTCCTGGTCGCGGGGGTGCCCGACCGCGCCGACCCCACTCCGGTCCGGCAGGTCCGCCAGGCGGTCGAGCTGCTGGGCGAGTGGCTGTCCGACGAGCGCTTCGCCGCCGTCCGGCTGGTGTTCCTCACCCGCGGCTCGCTCGCCGCCGAGGACGGTGCCACCGCCCCGGACCCGGCGGCCGGGGCCCTCTGGGGCCTGGTCCGCTGCGCGCAGCAGGCCGAACCCGGCCGCCTGGTCCTGGCCGACCTGGACGCCAAACGGGCCTCCTGGCGCGCCCTGCCCGCCGCGCTGGCCTCCGGCGAACCCCAACTCGCCCTCGTCGCGGGCACCCTGCGCGTGCCCCGGCTCACCACCGTGCCGGCCGCGCCCTCCGGCGACCCGGCTCTCGCGATCGACCCGACCGGCACCGTCCTGGTCACCGGCGGCCTCCGCCCCGCCGCCACCGCCGTCGTACGACACCTGGTGACCGGCCACGGCGTCCGCCACCTGCTGCTGGCCGCCCCCGGGGAGGAAGCCGCCGCCACCACCCCGCTCGTCGCCGAACTCGCCGCGCTGGGCGCCGGGACGACCGTCCTCGACTGCGACCCCGCCGACGCGTCCGCCCTCGCCGCACTGCCCGCGGCGGTGCCCGCCGGGCACCCGCTGACCGCCGTCGTACACGTGGCCGGCAGCGGCGAAGACGCCGACCTGGAGCGGGAGTTCAAGGCCGCCCTGAACCTCTCCGTGCTGACGGAACGTCAAGTGATCGACCCCGCCGTACCGTTGCTCCTCCTCTCCTCTGCGGTCGGCACGCTCGGTGCCGTCGGGCGTGGGGGCGAGGCCGCCCTCGGTGCCTTCCTCGACGCGCTCGCCCGGCGTCGCCGCAGCGCCGGGCTCGCAGGGGCGGCGTCGGCCTGGGGATCCTGGACCACCGCGGACGGTCCGGTGGGCGGACCGCTCGACGGGACGGTGCGGCTGCCCCGTACCGCCGTGCTGGACCTGTTCGACGCCGCGTGCGCGCTCGGCGTGACCGGCGCCGTCCTGCTGCGGCCGGACACCCGGGCACTCGCCGGGCGCGGCGGCGACGACCGACTGGCCGCACCGCTGCGCGGGCTGGCCGGGCCCCCGGCGCGGCGACGGGCCGGGCAGCGGGGGAGCGCCGGGGTGCTCAGCACCATCCGGCGCCGTCTCGCCGGGCTGAGCGACGCCGAACGGGACGCCGTACTCGTGGAGTTGGTGCGCACGGACGTCGCGGCGGTGCTCGACTACCCCTCCCCGGAGGCCGTCGAGGTCACCCGGGCCTTCCGGGACATCGGGCTGAACTCCCTCACCGCGTTCGCCCTGCGCAACCGGCTGCGCGAGACCACGGGCCTCAGACTGCCCGCCGCCCTGCTGTTCGAGGCCGACACCCCCGGACGGCTGGCGACCCACCTCAAGGAGCAACTCCTGCGCCGGTGACGGCCTTTGGGCCCGGCCACCGCGCGTGCACCCCAGCAGTTCCACGAGACCCAAGGAGAACAGCCAGATGAAGACGGACGGCGTCTATGTCGACACGGTCGGGGTGTACATCCCGCAGCAGCGGGTGAGCGTCGCGGAAGCGGTCGAGCAGGGGCTCTACGACGAGTTCCACGTCCAGCACGGCACCGGCCTCACCGCCGCCCACCTCGCGGGCGACCTGCCCGCCCTGGACATGGCGGTGGCGGCCGCCCGGCACGCCTTCCGCCGCTCCGCCGCCGACATCGAGGACCTGGAGTTCCACGCCCACTGCACCGCGATCCAGCACGGTCCCGAGGGCTTCTACCCGCCCGGCTACGTCTTGCGCGAGTTGGGCGCGAGCGGGGTGCCCAGCACGGACGTGCGCCAGCACTCCAACGGTCTGCTCGCCGGACTGGAGGTCGCCGTCGGGCAGTTGACGGGAGCCGCGGGCGCCGAGACGGCCCTGGTGACCGCGGCCGAGAACTTCACCAGCCCGCTGATCGACCGCTGGAAGGGCTTCGGCACCGGCTTCACCGCCAGCGACGGCGGCGCCGCCCTGCTGCTCAGCGGCGAGAGCGGATGCGTCGCGCTGCGCTCGCTCAACTCCGGCACCCTGCCGGAACTCGAACAGTGGCACCGCGGCGAGGAATCCCTGCTGCCGTTCCGCGGCGAACAGCGCAAGGCGTCCGGCACGATGGAACTGCTGTCGTACTTCAACCAGCACGTGATGCCGCTCGACAAGTGCATGGAACTGATCCGCGACTTCGAACTCGACCTCGTGCACCGCTCGTTGGTCGAGGCCGGCCTCAACGCCTCCGACCTGCGCTGGGTGGTGGCCGCCAACAGTGACTCCCGCATGATCGACCAGACCAAGATGCAGCCGCTGGGCCTGCCGCTGTCCCGCTCCACCTGGGACTTCGGCAAGGAGTACGGGCACATGGGCGCCTGCGACATGGCCGTCTCCCTCAACCACCTGCTCACCCACGGCCTGGTGTCCCCGGGCGACCACCTCCTGATGACGACGTCCGCGTCCGGCTGGGTGTCCACCGCGGCCGTCCTGACCGTGCTCGACATCCCCGACTGGGCCCAGGAGGACACGGATTCGTGACGGCGCGGACGGCGTCGTACGCGCACCGGCCCGGCACCGCGGGAAAGCGGTACCGGGCCGGTGCGCGTCGGGGTGCTGCCTCTCAGTCCTCGCGGCGGGCGTACACCATCGAGTAGCGGAAGACCTCCGGCAGGTTCGCCGCGTCCTCCACCGTGGCCTTGAGGCCCTGCGCGTCCAGGACGGCGAGGACCGCGTCCAGACGGCCGTCCAGGTCCTGGACCTCGATGACCGCCTGGCGGACCCGCTGCCAGTCCGCCGCGTCCAGGCCCTCCATGACCTCCAGTTCGGCGCCCTCCACATCGATCTTCAGCAGATCGATGGGACCCTCGGGCGCCCAGTCGCGCAGCACGTCGGAGAGGCGGTTGACCTCGGCCTCCACCTCCACGGCGGCCATGATCGCGTCCACCGCCTCCTGGCCGATCTGCTCGACCGTCAGCTCCTGCCCCACCTTCTTCTGCTCCGGGTAGCGCGTGGAGTTGCCGGGCAGCGCCGGATAGAACGTGAAGCGGACCTGGTCCTCGTGCCGGCCGCCCAGCGCCGAGCGCACCACCTCCACGTCCTTCGCCCCGCGGCTGTCCAGGTTCTCCAGGAGCGCCTGGTGGATCGCCGGGATCGGCTCGAACGCGAGGATCCGCGCGCCGGGGAACTCCTGCTTGACGAAGAGGGAGAACAGGCCCACGTTGGCGCCCGCGTCCACGATCCGCGAGGAATCGGAGAGCTGGATCCCGTGCTTGAGATAGGCGCGTTCTACGAAAATCTCGTTGTAGATGAAGTCGACCTCGGAGAACAGCGCCCCCTCCGTCTGCGGCACGAAGAACGAAACGCCGTCAGCGACCTGCACTGACCTGATGTCGGTCATGAACACTCCCTGAGCCGTGGAATTGTGCTCAGTCTGCCGCGCGGAATTCCAGCAATCTCCTAGACTTCCCGGCCCGTTGACCGGCGGGCCCGTCGAGCGGCCGGTCCGGCCCGGTCAGGCGTCCCGGCCGCGCAGTACCAGATAGCCGCCGAGCAGGGCCGCGGCCACCCACGCCAGCATGATGAGGAAACCGCCGCCCGCCCCGTACGGAACGTCGGAATTCGGCACCACCCGCGCCATCGCCAGACCGGCCTGGTCCGGAAGATAGTGCGCGACCTTCTTCGCGCCCGGAACGGAGGACAGGATCTGCGTGACGAGGAAGAAGAACGGCATCAGAATTCCCATGGACAGCATGGAACTGCGCAACATGGTCGCCACGCCCATCGAGAACACGGCCATCAGCGTCATGTACAGCCCGGCGCCCAGCGTCGCCCGCAGCACGTTGTGCGCGCCGATCGTCGTGCTGTGCGAACCGAGCACGGCCTGTCCGGCGAAGAACGTCACGAAGCTGGTGGCCATGCCCACCACCAGGGCGGCGCCGGTGGCCACCGACACCTTGCTGACGTAGAACAGGCCCCGACGGGGCACCGCCGCAAGGGAGTTGCGGATCGCACCGGTGCTGTACTCGGAGCCGATCACCATGACCCCGAAGGCGATCATCGCGAGCTGCCCGAGGACACCGCCGGTGAAGCTGGTGCCCGCCGGGTCGAAGGTGAGCTTGTCGGCCTGGGAGAGGTCGTCGTAGCCGGAGTTGGCCAGCGCGCTCACCAGCGTGCCGAAGGCCACGGTGATCGCGAAGGCGGTGAACAGGGTCCAGCCGGTGGACCGCAGGGTGGTGAGCTTGGCCCATTCGGAGCGGAGGGTCGCGGTGGGTGCGGACATGGCTTTCAGGACTCCGTTCCGACGGGCTGTGGGGTGTTCGTGCCGTCGGTCGGCGCCGCGGCGGCGACGGGGGCGGTGCGGTACTCGGCCGAGTCCCCGGTCAGCGCGATGAACGCCTCCTCCAGGGAAGCGTGCTGGGGGCTCAACTCGTGCAGCAGGATGCGGTGTTCGAGGGCGAGTTCACCGAGCCGCTCCACCGGGGTGTCGAGCACCTCGAACGCGCCGGAGCCGTTCTCCTCGGCGGTGATGCCGGCCGTGGCCAGCACGTCCCGCAGCTTCTCCGGTTCGGGCGTGCGGATCCGCACGAACGAACGGGAGTTGCGGTCGATGAAGTCCTGCATGCTGGTGGCCGCGAGCAGTCTGCCGCGGCCGATGACGACGAGATGGTCGGCGGTCAGCGCCATCTCGCTCATCAGGTGACTGGAGACGAAAACCGTTCGCCCCTGCGAAGCCAGCCGTTTCATCAGGGTGCGGATCCAGTGGATGCCCTCCGGGTCGAGGCCGTTGACCGGCTCGTCCAGCATCACGATCTCCGGGTCGCCCAGCAGCGCCGCGGCGATGCCCAGGCGCTGTCCCATGCCCAGAGAGAAGCCCTTGGGCCGCTTGCGGGCCACCGGGGTGAGGCCGACCTCCTCCAGCACCTCGTCGACCCGCGACAGCGCTATGCCGTTGCTGAGCGCCAGGCATCTGAGGTTCTGGTAGGCGTTGCGCCCGCCGTGCATCGACTTGGCGTCCAGGAGCGCGCCGACCTTGCGCAGCGGTTCCTTCAGCCGGGCGTAGGGCTGTCCGTCGATGAGGACATGACCCGAGGAGGGGCGGTCAAGCCCCAGCATCATGCGCATGGTGGTGGATTTGCCCGCCCCGTTGGGGCCGAGGAAACCGGTGACGCAGCCGGGCCGGACCGAGAAGGTGAGGCCGTCGACCACCACCTTTTCACCGTACCGTTTGGTCACTTCCGCAAGCTCGATCATGGCGTCCACGCTAGGCGGAGCGACCACGTCCAGTCCGCGCCCGGGGTGAATGTCTAGGGGATTTCCTGTTGACGCGGACGAGCGGAGTTGGATCAACGTCCGGGCAGTGCCGCCAAGTCCCCCGACAGAGCGGTGCAGTAGGGCAGATAAGCGTCCAACAGCCGTTCCAGGTACGCCTGTTGGGGATCGGCCGGATCAAGTCCGGTGGCCCCCGCGCCGGTCGAGCAGAAGTCCGGTACGAGGCCGCGCAGCCGTCGTACGGACGCGCGGGTGACCGCGGGCGCACCCGGGCGCGTGCGGCGGTGGGCCGTGACACCCAGGCGGCGCTCGATGGCCGTCACGACCGACTCCACCGGCTGGGGGTGACCGGAGGCCACGTTCAGCACCTCGCGGCTCACCCCGTGCGCCAGCAACTCCCCGACCGCGTGCAGCAGATCGCGGACGTCGAGCAGGTCACGGTGCGCTCCCTGATGGACCGTCACCTCTCCTGCCAGGACGTGCCGTACGAGGGTGGGCAGGAGCTGGTGGGGGCGCTGGTGGAGGCCCACGACATGGCTCAGCCGCAGGATCAGGTGGTCGACGCCGGAGGCGCGCACCACGCTCTCCAGGGCCAGCTTGTGGCGCCCGTACACGTTCGGTGGCCGGACCGGGTCCGACTCCGCCGCCGCGCCCTCCGGGAAGCCGTACATGGCGAAGGACGCCGTGGAGAAGAACAGCAGTCGGCGCCGCTCGCGCAGGCACTCCTCCAGTACGCCGTACAGGAGTTGGGCCTCGCGGTCGTACTCGGCGGAAGTCGTGGTGGACGTGCTCGACACCCCGGACGCCAGCGCCGTCACCTCCGGGAAGCGGTCCCCGAACGCGGTGGCCAGATTACGGCCGAGGAAGCCGTCACCGATGATCCGCACGGGCGGTGCCTCCGTCCGGCAGGGCGCCGCCGGCGGCGGCCGTCAGGCCAACTCCCGCCGACCGCAGGCCGGTTGCGACGGACCGGGCCTCCGCCGGGACGCCCGTGACCGTGCGCAGGGCCGCGACCAGGGTGCGGGCCTGGACGTTGAGGTAGTGGCTGTACTTCAGCAGCTCGCCCAGCTGATGCAGCGTCAACCAGCGGTACTCGTCCGGGACTTCGTCGGGTACGGCACCGTCGGTGGTGTCGGCTTCGTCCGCCTCGACGATCAGGTAGCGGTTCTGGGCGTGCAGGAAACGGCCGCCCTCCTCCGACAGCACCGTGTCGAACAGGATCCGCTCCGGCGTGGCGTCGGTCACCGCGCCGAGGAACCGGGGCCGGTCGGCGGCCGGGAGATGGGCGTAGTTGCGCGGGGTGCACTGTACGGTCGGGCCGAGTTCGACCACGTCCACATAGCCCGGTTCGGCGCGCGCGTGCACCAGGCAGTGCAGGATCCCGTCGATCGGGCGCACCAGCATCGCCACCACGCCCGTACCGTGCGGCTGGAGCAGCGGCTGAGACCAGGACGCCACCTCGCGGCGGCCGGAGGCGACGTGCACCGGCACGATGCTGAAGAACAGACCGCGCTCGTGCGCGATCCGGTCCGCGGTGCGGTACCAGCCGTGGCCCTCGACCTCGCGCAACGGCAACAGCGTTGCGTTGACCTCCAGTTCGCTCTGCTGCCGGGTGATCCAGCTGCGGACCGCCACGTCCGAGTGGACGCCGGGCGCCGGATCCGTGCCGTGGTGCCAGTCCGGCAGACAGGACAGCACCGTCCGCGCGTCCATGTTCACCAGGTTCTCGTAGTGCAGCAGCGCGTTGACCTGACGCAGCGTCAACCAGCAGAAGTCCTCGCCCGCTTCGACCTCCGGACCGACCTCGACGATCATGTTGCGGTTGCGTTTGCAGAAGAACCAGGAGCCCTGCTCGGACTGGAGCACGTCCGCCAGCACCTGATGGCCCCGGGCCCCCGGTTCCCGGAAGCAGTCCAGGTACGGCACCGGTGAACCGCCGTGCACCCGCGTGTAGTTGCTCTTGGTGGCCTGCACCGTCGGGGACAGCTGCACCCCGTTGACGTTGCCCGGCTCGGACTTCGCCTGCATCAGACAGTGCAGGACGCCGTTGATCTCGCGCACCGCCAGGCCCAGGATGCCGATCTCCGGCTGCCTGATGATCGGCTGACTCCAGGCCCGTACCGGCCCGAAGCCGCTCTCCACCCGCAGGCCGCGCACCGCGAAGAACCGGCCGCTGCGATGCTCCAGATCGCCGGTGTCCGCGTCGAAGTGCCAGCCGGACAGCTCGGCGAACGTGGTGCGGTGCACCTCCTGGCCGTGACCCCGGCGCCGCTGGTCCAGCCAGTCGAAGAACTCGACGTCGGACATCGCCTCGCCGCCGGTCGCCGTCGCGGAGACGGCCAGCCGGGCGGCGAGCACCGCATGGGCATCGGTCGGGGGACGGATCGCGTTGAGCTGGGACATCGCTGCCTCTCCATCTGGTCGAGGGTCGGTCCGCCCGCGACGGCCACCGGACCGCGACGACCGGCCGGCCGGGGCCACCGGAGTCACAGAGCCGCCGAGGCGGGTCCGCCGGGCCAGGTCCGCCAGGCGGTCCGAGTGCCTCGCCGGCCGGTCCGGCGCCCCGGTCCGCACGCGTCCGACGTTCAGATTTATGTCACCGTCGCCCCCGGCCGCACAACGCACCACCGCCCCCGGCGGCCAACTACAGGGGAAACGACCAGTCTTCCGGCCGCCCCGGCCGTCCGGCCCCGGCCGGTGACGGATAGTGGCGGGACATCCACGCGAAACACCGACGCGAGAGATTCATGCGAACAGGCCGGTCCGCCCGGCCGGTTGACCACGGGAAGCCGCACCTTTCGCCTGGGCGACGGCACGCGCCGACAGCGGCGCGCCTCCCGACGACGGACCTTCCCCGACGACGAACCTTCCCCACGACAGAGCTTCCCCACGACAGAGCTTCCCGATGACAGAGCTTCCCCCGACACAGGACGGACGACCAGCGTGAGCGCTTCCCCTGCCGACGACGGTCTGTGGTGCCGGCGGTTCAACCCGGCTCCCGACGCCGCCCACCGCCTGGTCTGCTTCCCGCACGCGGGCGGCTCGGCCAGCTACTACCTGCCGGTCTCGGGCGCCCTGAGCCCGCGCGTCGACGTTGTCGCCGTGCAGTACCCCGGACGCCAGGACCGGCGCGCCGAACCGCTGATCGACGACATCGGCGCCCTCGCCGACCAGCTGTACGAGGTGCTGCGCGGCCGGGACGACCGACCGCTGACGTTCTTCGGGCACAGCATGGGCGCGCTCGTCGCCTTCGAGGTGGCCCGGCGGTTCGAGCGGGACGGCGCCGGCCCCGTACGGCTGTTCGCCTCGGGACGGCGCGCCCCCTCCCGGTACCGCGACGAGAACGTCCACCGGCGCGACGACGACGGCATCATCGCCGAGGTCAAGGCGATGAGCGGCACCGACAACCGGCTGCTCGGCGACGACGAGCTGATCCGGATGATCCTGCCCGCGCTGCGCGGCGACTACCGCGCGGTGGAGACCTACCGCTGCCCGCCCGGAGCCACCGTGGACTGCCCGGTGACCGCGCTGGTCGGCGACGACGACCCCAAGACGTCCCTCGACGAGGCCGAGGACTGGCGCCACCACACCACGGGCGACTTCGACCTGCGGGTCCTGCCCGGCGGCCACTTCTACCTCAACAACCGTGGCCCGGACGTCCTGAAGATCCTCGACGAGCACTTCGTCGCCCACACCGCCGCCCAGGGCGCCTGAACACCGGGAGACCAGCCGTGACAACGTCCGCCGAGAGCACGCGGAGCGCCGCGTGCGCCGCGAGCGCCTGGATCCGGGTCGAACGCGGCGCGGCCACCGCGGAGGAACTGGCCGCGCTGACCGCCGTCCTGCTCGCCCGCGCGAGCGCCGACGGCCGTGCCGTACCGGGAGCGGCCGACCGCGCCCGCAGCACCCCCGACTGGCGCCGCCTGGAACGCCGCCCCTTCTACCAGTCGCCGCTCAGCTGGCAGGAGGCCGCATGACGCGGGCCGCCAGGCGCGCGTACGGCGGCGGAACCACACGTCGTCAGGCCGCCCCCTGGGGGCGGATCGCACCGGTGGCCGGCCCGGTCGGCGCGGGCGCGGGCTCGGCCAGCAGGCCCGCGTCCTCCAGGGCGTCGGCCAGGCCCGCGCGGCCTGACGTCGACACCTTGCGGTAGCAGCTCGTCAGATGCTTCTCCACCGCCCGCCGGGACACGCTCAGCGCGTCGGCGATGGCCTGGTTGGTCAGACCCCGCGCCGCCATCCGGGCCACCATCAGCTCGGTCGACGTCAGCGGTGTACGCCGGGGCACGCCGACCGCCGTCGGGCCCAGCAACTCCTGTGCGCGCGCCGCGACATGATCCGCTCCGCACGCTACCGCCAGGTCGTACGCCGTCCGTAGCGCCGCCTCCGCCTCGGCGCCCTGGCGCGGAGCCAGCTCCCGGCCGAGCCGCAGCAGCACCGTCGCGCGCATGTGCAGGTCGCCGGAGCCCTCCAGCACCCCGGCGGCCTCCCGCAGCAGCCCGAGCGCCGCGGTACCGCCGGTCAACTCCGCCTGGAGCGTCAGCGCCCGGCCCAGACCCGAGGGCGCGCCCCACTTGCGCGCCTGCTCCAGATGGAGCCCGCACTGCTGCTCGGCCCGGTCCCGCTCGCCCATCCGGTGCAGCGCCCGCGCCGCCCAGAGCCGGGCCGGCGCGACCAGCGGATTGGTCCAGCCCGCCCGCTCCATGGCGTAGCCGGCGTCCATGAAGTGGTCCACCGCCAGGGGGAGTTCGCTGTGGGTCTCCGCCGCCAGGCCGCGCAACAGGGCGTGCAGACCGGCCAGTTCGCAGGACTCGTCGATGCCGCGGAACCGCTCCGGGAGCGTGGCGACCAGCGCCGGCTCCCGGGTGCGCAGTGCCAGGATGCTCAGCGCGATCGCCGTCATCCTGGTCGACTCCTCCGGCTCGACCATCGTGTGGGCCAGCAGCACCCGGTCCCGTGCCGCCGTCAGCCGGCCCTGGGCCAGCAGCACCAGCGCCTGCTCGCTGAGGATCACCGACTCCTCCAGCCGGGCACCCCGGCGCCGCGCGTCCGCCAGGGCCGTCGCGAGCCAGGTGTCCAGCCCCGCCACCGAGTCCGCGGCCACCGAGATCGGCACCACCAGCGGTACCAGGGTGTGCACATGGGTCGCCGAGGCGGGCTCGTGGTCCATGACCCGGCGGACGAGCGCGGCGACCTGGGTGGCGGGCAGCCCGGCCGACACCGTCACCGCGTGCAACAGGGCCACCAGCAGCTCCCGTTCGCCCGGGTGCGCCGGATCCGGCCGCCCGTCCGGCCGGGCCAGCCGGTCCGCGGCCGCCGCGAGTGCCGTCGGATCGTTGTCGCACAGATAGCTCAGCCGGGCCTCCAACTGCAGGGCCAGCGGCCGCTGTTCGACCGTCTGCGGCTGCGGGGCGCCCAACTCCCTTGTGGTCTGCCGCAGTAGATCGCCGAGCGACAGCAGGGTGGCACCGGGCCCCACCGGGGTGAGCGCCATCAGCGCCTCGGCGCGGGCCAGCGGTCCGGGCAGCAGCGGGAACGCCTGGGTGACGTGCCGGACGGCCACCGACGGGGCGAAACTCCGCTCCACGGTGGCCAGTTCGACCAGCAGCCGGGCCCGCTCCTCACTGTGCGGCTGGCGGTCGCGCAGCGCCCGGCGCAGATGCCGGGCCGCCGCCTCCGGCGCCCCTCGCAGCATGGCCGCGTCGGCGGCGTGCCGCAGCGCCGCCGTCGCGTCGTCGTCCAACTGCGCGGTGGTGGCCAGCAGATGACCCGCCACCCGCTCGGGAGCCGCGCCCCGGTAGCGCAGCAGGGCGGCGGCCCGCAGATGCAGACGGTTGCGTTCGCCGGGCGGGGTGGCCTCCTCGACGGCCTCCCGGACGGCCTGGTTGGCCAGCCGGCAGTCGTCGTCGCCGGTGACCAGCGCGAGACGGCGCAGCCGGCACAGGCCGTTCTCCCGGTCCACCGGGTCCAGCGCGGCGAGTTCGCCCACCACCTGCGGCTCGGCGTCGTCCCGCAGGACCATCAGCGCGCGGGCCACCGCCATGACGTACGGCGGCTGCTCACGCAGGCACAGCAGCAGCCGTCGGCGCAGCCCCGGCGGGACCAGCCCGGCCACCTGCGCCGCCGTGGCCGCAGTCGGGGGCAGCCCCCGCTGCCGGCACTCCTGAAGCAGCGAGACCAGGTGCAGCGGGTTGCCGCGGGTGGCATCGTGGCACGCGGCCGTGAACCGCTCGTCGCCCGGCACTCCGAGCCGGTCCAGGACCAGGTCGCCCGCCGACGCCGAACTCAGCGAGCCCGGGCGGAGGTTGTACTCGGCGGCACCGGCCGGGCCGATGCCGGGCGCCCCGTAGGACTCGGCCTCGCACACCGTCGCCACGATCAGGATCCCGCGCAGCGCCGTCTGCTTCACCACCTGGTCGAGCCAGTCCCGCGACCCCTCGTCCGCCCAGTGCAGATCGTCGACGAGCAGGACCGGCAGCCGGTCCTGGCTGATGTTCTCCACCATGGCCAGCAGCGCGCGGGCGAGGGACGCGCCGTGCTGGCGGGGCGAGTCCGGGTCGTCCTGGAGGAAGGCGAGCGCGGGCCGGGCGGCGCCCGAGCACCACCGGGTCGCGAACGCGCCGGAGTGCAGCACCGGTTCGAGGAGCTGCCGGGTGACCCCGAGCGGGAAGTCCCGTTCCGCGGCGGCCGCGTAGGCCCGCATCACCAG
Source organism: Actinobacteria bacterium OK074 (assembly GCA_001298575.1). Taxonomy (GTDB): domain Bacteria; phylum Actinomycetota; class Actinomycetes; order Streptomycetales; family Streptomycetaceae; genus Streptomyces. The sequence continues at coordinate 948 of LJCV01000097.1, read as the reverse complement.
CGGTCGCCGGGGCGCCTGCCCGGTGGCCGAGCGGGTGGCCAGCTCGCCGATCTCGGTCAGCAGCGCCGACTTCCCGATCCCGGGCGGCCCGCTGACGACGACGAGGGACCCACTGCCCTGCGCGGCCAGCCGGAGGGCCTCGGCCGCCGTTTTCAGTTCGTTCTGCCGCTCAAGCAGCATGTCGGCGGCCTCCTTGCGCGGTTCGGTGGAGCATGGGGGGTTGGTGAAGGTGACACGTGGTGGCATACGGGGCGTGGGGTCAGGGCGACACGGGCGCGCACCCGCCTTCGGCGCCGGGGGCGGGCGAGGTGGTGGCGTCCGGGTCCGCGGGACCGGGGGGCGGTTGGTCGGCCGGGTCCGCGGGACCACGGAACGTCGGGTCGGCCGGGTCCGCGGACGCGGCGTCCGCCGGGCTCCCGGACGCGGGCGTCACGGCAGCCGTTCCGTTGGCCGGACCGGGGGACGGTGTGCTGTTGGCCGGGGTGGCCGGGCCTGTGGACGTGGAGTCGTCCGCTCGGCTCCGCGCGACTGACGCCACGGCATCAGGTCCGCTGGCCGGACCGGACGGCGACTGGCCCGTCGAGGCGGCCGGGCCCGCAGGTGCGGCGTCCCAGGGGTTTCCGGGCGCGGGCGACACGGTGGCTGCCCCGCCCCTTGGACCGGACGGCGCCGCGTCGGCCCTGTTTCCGGATGCGGGGGACGCGGTGTCCGCTGAGACGGCTCGGTCGGCCGACATCCCGTCTGCCCGGCCTCCGGCCATCGGCGTCCCGGGACCCGGTCCGTCCCCCGGAGCGGACGCCACCGTGCCCACGCCCACCCTCGCCCCGCTCCCGTTCCCGGTCGCGGGCGACGCCGTACGCGTCGAGGCGCCCCGGTCGGCCGACACCCCGTCCGCCCGGCCCCCGGCCACCGACCCCACAGCCCCCGCCCCGCCAACCTTCCCGGACA
>LJCV01000096.1 GCA_001298575.1 Actinobacteria bacterium OK074 | reverse complement strand
GGTAGCCGCGGCAGCCGAAGCCGTGGCCGCCCCCACCCCCCAAGCAGCCTTGCGCACGGAACGGAACGCCCCGCGCAACTTCTTCTCCCCCGCCTCTTCCCCCCGAGCGCCCCCGGCCTCGGACCCCCCGGAACTGCCCTTGCCCGCCTTGCTCTTGCCGCTCTTCTTCGCCCTGCCCGCAGGCTCCTGCTCCTCCGGCACCGGCGGCAGCGCGACCACCCGCGTCGCGTCCGCGGGCAACGGCGGCTCCTCCGCCCTCTCGGGCGCGTGGATCACCTCGTTGAGCAACACGCGCGTGCCCGCGTCGTCGAGCCGCTGCTCGGGGTCCTTGGTGAGCAGCCCGTAGATGACGGTCTTCAGGGGGCCCGCGTTCTTCGGCTCCCCGAGCGGCTCGGTCATCACGGCGGTCAGCGTGGCGATCGCCGACCCCTTGTCGTACGGCGGCACGCCCTCGACCGCCGCGTACAGCAGCCCGCCGAGCGACCAGAGGTCCGCCGCCGGCCCCGGCTTGTGCCCGCGCGCCCGCTCCGGCGAGATGTACGAGGGCGCCCCGACGAGCATGCCGGTCGAGGTGATGGACGGGTCGCCCTCGACCTGCGCGATACCGAAGTCGGTCAGTACGACCCGGCCGTCCTCCTTGGCGATCAGCACGTTCGACGGCTTCACGTCCCGGTGCAGGATGCCCTCGCGGTGCGAGGCCCGCAGCACGTCGAGGACGGCGAGCCCGACCTCGGCCGCGCGCCGGGGCTCCAGCAGGCCGTCCTCCCGGATGACCTCGGCGAGCGACTTGCCCTCGATCAACTCCATGACGATCCAGGGCCGGTCGTCCTCCTGGACCACGTCGAACACGGTCACCGCGCTGGTGTTGCGGATCCGCGCAATCGCCTTGGCCTCCCGCAACGTGCGCGTGATCAGCCGCCGCTTCTCGTCCTCGTCGATGCTCGACGGGAACCGCAACTCCTTGACCGCGACCGTGCGCCCGAGCGTCTCGTCCTTGGCCCGCCACACCGTGCCCATGCCACCGCGGCCGAGCACCCCTCCCAGCCGGTAGCGCCCGGCGAGGAGACGCTCGCTCTTGTCCTGACGGGATGCCCCCGCCCGCTCCGCCTCCGACATGCGTCCCCTCAACCAACCCGCCCTGACAGAGCCTTCATTGTCACTCACCCACGGACCGCCCAACGCCCCGGGTGCCCCTCGTTCGACCGGCCGACCGTGATCGACGGGGCCGGCGCCGCCCCGCCCGACGTCCCCGCACAGCCCCTGCCCACGGCGTTCCCAGGAACGTCCCCCATGATGAGCCGCGAAAAGGAAGGACGCCGATGCCGCTGCGCCGGACTCCCCGGACCCTACTGGCCGTACCTGTGTCCCTGGCTCTCCTCGGCCTGGCACCCGGCGGCTCCCAGGCTCCCACGCCCCCGGCCGAGGATGCCCTCCTGCGCCTGCTGGTTGCCCGCACCGGCGCCCCCGCCGCCGCACTGCTCGCCCAGGAGGAGACCGACGCGCACTACGCCGAGGCGCAGTTGGCCCCACCGACCGCCCAGGCCGCCGCCGAGTCCCGCTCGGCCACGAGGTCCACCACCGAAGCAACAGACCCCGCCACCGGGCCCTCACGAGCCACCGCCACCAGCACGGTCCCCCTCGCCCGCATCGCCAACTCCACCGGCACCGGCACCAGCACCAGCACTGCCGCAACGAGCGCCACCACCAACGCCGCTGACACCGAGACCAGTACCGGGACCGTCGCCCAGTCCCGAACTCAGTCCCGAACCCAGCCGCAGACCCAGCCCGAGACCGACACCGCCCCGACCTCTCCGGCCGTCCAAACCGGCCAGGCCATCCGCCCCGCCGACCACTTCCGCGCCGGCAGCATCACGAAGACCTTCATCGCGACGGTCGTGCTCCAACTGGCCGCGGAGCACCGGCTGTCCCTCTCCGACTCGGTCGACGACCACCTGCCCGGACTGGTCCGGGGCCCGGGAGCGGACGGTCGTGACATCACTCTGCGTCAGTTGCTCACCCACACCAGCGGTCTCGCCGACTTCACCACGGTCACCCAGGGCGCCGTACCTCTGACACCACGTCAGGCCGTCCGCATCGCGCTCCACCTCCCTCCCGGCCACCGGGGCCGCTTCGCCTACTCCAGTACCAACTACGTCGTGCTCGGCATGGTCATCCAGCAGGTCACCGGCGACTCGTACGCCACCGAGGCCGAGCGCCGGATCATCAACCCCCTTCATCTGACAGGCACTTCCTTCCCGGGCACCCGCACCACGCTGCCCTCGCCGCACGGCCGGGCCTACTCCGCCGACGGCTCCGACGTCACCGAACTCGACCCGCGCGTGGCCGGCGCGGCGGGTGAGCTGGTGACCACCCTCGCCGACCTGGACCGCTTCTACGCGGCGCTGCTCGGCGGTGGACTGCTGCCCTCGCACTGGCTGCACGAGATGCTGGACACCCGGACCGCACATGGCTCGTACGGCATGGGCATCTATCCGACGAAGCTTCCGTGCGGCACGACGGTGTGGGGGCACAACGGGCGGATCTCCGGCAGCTACGTGCGCACCGCAGCCACCCTCGACGGCCGTCGCGTCCTCACCTATCGTGCGGACACGGATGCGGTGAACGCCCCCGGCCTCGAACGGGACCTGCTGTCGGCCGAGTTCTGCCCCCGCACCTCGTAGAACGACCGGGTTCCGAACGAAGATCCCGTTCCGGTCCACTCGTTCGAGTGATGCTCGGCGGGCACCGCGGGAGACCGGCGAAACCAGCGCCGACGGGCGAGAAGCACCGAGACCGGCCGGACACCCGGGCATCCGAACGGCCGGACACCCGGGTACTCACAGGGCAACGACGGGCCCGGCACCCTCAAAACCCGGCGGCTACCGACTGCTTGCCGTCCCGAAAACCCGGCGGCTACCTACTGCTTACCGTCCCGAGCCCGACCCCGTCGCCCCGCGGCCCCTCACGGACCCGCAGCCACTCACGGCCACGGAGCCCCTACAGCCACGGAGCCCCGTGGGTTCGTCCCGTCCCAGCACGCGCCAGCACGCCCCAGCACCGCCCCGGCACTACAGCGGCACGATGTCCGGCGCCCCCAGCCGCGCCGCATCCGCCGTCAGATCGTCCGGCTGGCGCTGCGACTCCCGCTCCGCCTCCACCCGCTTCTGGTAGTGCTCGACCTCGCGTTCGATCTGGTCCTTGTCCCAGCCCAGGACCGGCGCCATCAGTTCCGCCGCCTCCCGCGCACTGCGTGTGCCCCGGTCGAACGTCTCGATCGAGATGCGGGTGCGCCGGGTCAGCACGTCGTCCAGGTGCCGCGCGCCCTCGTGCGAGGCGGCGTAGACGACCTCGGCGCGCAGGTAGTCGTCGGCCGCCTGGAGCGGCTCGCCCAGCGACGGGTCGGCGGTCACCAGCTCCAGCAGTTCCTCCGCCATCGAGCCGTAACGGTTCAGCAGGTGTTCGATCCGCGCCACGTGCAGCCCCGTACGGGCGGAGATGCGCGCCCGCGCGTTCCACAGCGCCCGGTACCCCTCGGCGCCGAGCAGTGGCACGTCCTCGGTGACGCACTCGGCGACCCGCTGGTCGAGGCCGTGCACGGCCTCGTCGACGGCGTCCTTGGCCATCACCCGGTACGTCGTGTACTTGCCGCCCGCCACGACCACGAGCCCCGGCACCGGATGCGCCACGGTGTGCTCGCGCGAGAGTTTGCTGGTGGCGTCCGACTCCCCGGCCAGCAGTGGCCGCAGGCCCGCGTACACGCCCTGGACGTCGTCGCGCGTGAGCGGCACCGCGAGCACCGAGTTGACGTGTTCGAGCAGGTAGTCGATGTCGGCGCTGGAGGCCGCCGGGTGGGCCTTGTCGAGGTCCCAGTCGGTGTCCGTCGTCCCGACGATCCAGTGCCGGCCCCAGGGGATGACGAAGAGGACGGATTTCTCGGTGCGCAGGATCAGCCCGGTCGTGGAGTGGATCCGGTCCTTGGGTACGACCAGATGGATGCCTTTGGAGGCGCGTACGTGGAACTGTCCGCGCTCGCCGACCATGGCCTGGGTGTCGTCGGTCCACACCCCGGTCGCGTTGACGACCTGTTTGGCGCGGATCTCGTACTCGCCGCCCGCCTCGACGTCCTGGACCTTGGCGCCGACGACCCGTTCGCCCTCGCGCAGGAACCCGGTCACGCGCGCGCGGTTGGCGACTTTCGCCCCGTAGGACGCCGCCGTGCGCACCAGGGTGGCCACGTAACGGGCGTCGTCCATCTGGGCGTCGTAGTACTGCAGGGCCCCGACCAGGGATTCCTTCTTCAGGCAGGGGGCCACGCGCAGGGCGTGGCGGCGGCTGAGGTGACGGTGCGTCGGCAGGCCCCGGCCGTGTCCGCGGGCCATCGACATGGCGTCGTAGAGCGCGACGCCCGAGCCCGCGTACAGCCGCTCCCAGCCCTGGTGCTGCAACGGGTACAGGAACGGCACGGGCTTGACCAGGTGCGGGGCGAGGCGTTCCAGGAGCAGTCCGCGTTCCTTCAACGCCTCGCGGACGAGGGCGAAGTCGAGCATCTCCAGGTAGCGCAGTCCGCCGTGGATGAGCTTGCTGGACCTGCTGGAGGTGCCCGACGCCCAGTCGCGCGCCTCGACCAGGCCGGTGGCCAGGCCCCGGGTCGCGGCGTCGAGCACGGTGCCCGCACCGACCACGCCGCCGCCCACGACCAGCACGTCCAACTCGCGCTCGGCCATCGCTGCCAGTGCCTCGGCGCGTTGCGCCGGACCCAGTGCCGCTGTCCTCACCGCTGCCTCCCGCTGTCGTCACGCCGGTCTCACCCGTCAGGCGAGCCTCAGTCCCCCGCTTCCATGCCCCGAATTCTGACCGGCTTGCCCGACTTCGGCCACCAGTCGCCGGAAACCTGTGGATAACTCTCCACCTGCCGCCTGTGGACAACTCTCCCCAGGGGCGCGGGCACAACACTCCGAAGACTCGCCCAACCAATCCCGCAAATCGGTCATATTTACTCCTAGTCTGACATTGCGCTCGCCCATTCTGTCCACCGGACTTGCGCGCCTGCCCCACCTCGGTTACTGGGAAGGACGGCCCACGCCATGCCCGCAGATCTCGCCGTCATCGGCCTCGGCCATCTCGGCCTGCCGCTGGCCCAGGCCGCCGTCGCGGCCGGCATCGTCACGGTCGGCTACCGGACCGGCCCCGAGGCCGGTTCCCTCACCGCCGCGGAACTCCGCCGCATGCACGCCGGCGGCTTCCGGCCCACCGCCAACCCCGCCGAACTCGGCCGCGTCCGTACGGCGGTGATCTGCGCCCCGACCCCGCGCGGCGCCGACGGCGCGCTCGACCTCGGCCAGGTGGCCGCCGCCGCCCGCACCCTCGCACCCCGGCTGCGCCCGCACACCACGGTGATCCTGGAGTCGCCCGTGTACCCGGGCACGACCGAGGAATTCCTCCGTCCGCTCCTGGAGGAGGGTTCCGGGCTCCAGGCCGGCCGCGACTTCCACCTCGCGTACTCGCCCAGCCGGGTCGACCCCGGCAACCGCGACTTCACCCCCGCCAACACCCCCAAGGTGATCGGCGGCCTGACCCCCGCCTGCACCGAGTCGGCCGCCGCCTTCTACGGGCGCCTCACCGACAAGGTGGTACGCGCGCGTGGGCCCCGCGAAGCGGAAACCGTGCACCTCCTGGAGACCAACTTCCGGCACGTCAACATCGCGCTCGTCAACGAGATGGCCGTCCTGTGCCACGAGTTGGGCGTCGACCTGTGGGACGTCGTCCGCTGCGCCGAGACGAAACCGTTCGGCTTCCACGCCTTCCGCCCCGGCCCCGGCGTCGGCGGCCACGCCGTCCCCCTCGACCTGGCCGGCCGTACGAGCCGCCCCCTGCGCCTGGTCGAACTGGCCCAGCAGGTCAACGGCAACATGCCCCAGTACGTCGTCCAGCGCGCCGCCACGCTCCTGAACGAGCACGGCAAGTCCGCCCGGGGCGCGCGCGTGCTGCTGCTCGGCGTCACCTACAAGCCCGACCTCGCCGACCAGCAGGGCACTCCCGCGCAGGAGATCGCGACCCGCCTGATGGAGCTGGGCGCCGCCGTCAGCTACCACGACCCGCACGTCCCCTCCTGGAGCGTCCTGGACCGCCCCGTCCCCCGCGCGGACTCCCTCTACGAGGCAGCCGCCGACGCGGACCTGACGATCCTGCTCCAGCAGCACCGCACGTACGACCTCCAGGGCCTGTCGGTCAAGGCCCAACTGCTCCTGGACACGCGCGGGGCCACCCCCACGGGGGCGGCGCACAGGTTGTGAAAGGGGGCGCCCGAGGCGCCCCGGGCCCCAGAGGCTGGTGGCGCGGGACACCCACCGCCGGTACCTTAAGAAGAGGCGGAGCCCACCGCAGCGGTCACTGCGGCAGGCTCCTGATGGATCACGGGTGTCCGCCCCTAACGTGCTTGGGGGCGGCCGCTCACCATCCGAAAATCCGCAAAATCCACCTCCTCCGGAACTTCACCATCCGCAGACGGATCCGGTCCAAACGAGTTGGCTTGCGGTGACGTCCCACAGGCGCCCCCTTCCACGACGCCGCCGATTGACCCGGTGGGCGGCACGACTGGAACTCGGGCCGGGCCCCGAGGGCCGGGGTCCGGAACCATTTCCTTGGAAGAGGGCGCCCCACACGACTGGGGCGCCGGACACGGACGTTACCCGTGTCGGCACCGCCGTCCGGGGCATATTCGCCCCGAACGCAACCGTGCGCCCCCTACCGCAACGCGCGCCCCACCAGGGCCACTTGGGCATGCGAAAGGGCCCGGTCGCCGCGTCGCGCGGAACCGGGCCCTCTGTATGTCGATGTCGTCGTACGGATCACCGCACGCGCGTGGGCTACCGCATGTGCTGCGAGTCCGCCACGGTCACCTCGACGCGCTGGAATTCCTTCAGCTCGCTGTAGCCGGTCGTGGCCATCGCCCGGCGGAGGGCGCCGAAGAAGTTCATGGAGCCGTCCGGGGTGTGGGACGGGCCCGCGAGGACCTCCTCGATGGTGCCGACGGTGCCGAGGTCGACCTTCTTGCCGCGGGGCAGTTCCTCGTTGACGGCCTCCATGCCCCAGTGGTTGCCCCGGCCGGGCGCGTCGGTCGCGCGCGCGAGCGGGGAGCCCATCATGACCGCGTCGGCGCCGCAGGCGATCGCCTTGGGGAGGTCGCCGGACCAGCCGACACCGCCGTCGGCGATCACGTGTACGTACCGGCCACCGGACTCGTCCATGTAGTCGCGGCGGGCCGCGGCCACGTCGGCGACCGCGGTCGCCATCGGGACCCGGATGCCCAGCACGTTGCGCGTGGTGTGCGCCGCGCCGCCGCCGAAGCCGACCAGGACACCGGCCGCGCCCGTGCGCATCAGGTGCAGGGCGGCGGTGTAGGTGGCACAGCCGCCGACGATCACCGGGACGTCGAGTTCGTAGATGAACTGCTTCAGGTTCAGCGGCTCGTGCGAACCGGAGACGTGCTCCGCCGACACCGTCGTACCGCGGATGACGAAGATGTCCACGCCCGCGTCGACGACGGCCTTGGAGAACTGTGCGGTGCGCTGCGGGGAGAGCGCGGCGGCGGTGACGACACCCGAGTCGCGTACCTCCTTGATGCGGACGCCGATCAGCTCCTCCTGGATGGGCGCCGCGTAGATCTCCTGGAGCCGCCTGGTGGCGTCCTCGGCCGGCAGTTCGGCGATCTCGTCGAGCAGCGGCTGCGGGTCCTCGTACCGCGTCCACAGGCCCTCGAGGTTCAGTACGCCGAGGCCGCCCAGCTCACCGATGCGGATCGCGGTGGCCGGGGAGACGACCGAGTCCATGGGGGCGGCCAAAAACGGCAGCTCGAAGCGGTAGGCGTCGATCTGCCAGGCGATCGAGACCTCCTTCGGGTCGCGGGTACGGCGGCTGGGGACGACGGCGATGTCGTCGAAGGCGTATGCCCGGCGGCCGCGCTTGCCCCGCCCGATCTCGATCTCAGTCACGTCTGTGGCCTTTCCTCTGCGTTCCAGCGCCTCCCAGTATCCCCGACGGGTACGACAACGGATCCTCGGCGGGTACGACGAGGGCGGCCCCGGTTGCTCCGGGACCGCCCTCGTCGTCGCGATTCATGTACCCACGCGTGCGTGGAGGCCGAAAACGGCGCACACACGTGTGCCGGTGTTTTCCGTACGCCCCAGGAACTACTGGCCGCTGTAGTTCGGTGCCTCGACCGTCATCTGGATGTCGTGCGGGTGGCTCTCCTTGAGGCCCGCCGACGTGATCCGTACGAAGCGGCCCTTGGACTCCATCTCCGAGATGGTGGCGGCGCCGACGTAGCCCATGGTCTGGCGCAGGCCGCCGACGAGCTGGTGCAGCACGTTGCCGAGCGGGCCGCGGTAGGGCACCTGGCCCTCGACGCCCTCGGGGACGAGCTTGTCGTCGGAGCCGACGTCGGCCTGGAAGTAGCGGTCCTTGGAGTAGGACTTGGCCTGGCCGCGGGACTGCATGGCGCCCAGCGAGCCCATGCCGCGGTAGGACTTGTACTGCTTGCCGTTGATGAACTGCAGCTCGCCCGGCGACTCCTCGCAGCCCGCGAGCAGGCTGCCCAGCATCACCGTGTCGGCACCGGCGGCCAGGGCCTTGCCGATGTCGCCGGAGTACTGCAGGCCGCCGTCGCCGATCAGCGGGATGCCGGCGGGGCGGGCCGCGAGGGACGCCTCGTAGATGGCGGTGACCTGCGGGACGCCGATGCCGGCGACCACGCGCGTGGTGCAGATCGAGCCGGGGCCGACGCCGACCTTGATGCCGTCGACACCGGCGTCGACGAGGGCCTGGGCGCCGTCGCGTGTGGCGACATTGCCGCCGATCACGTCGACCGACACGCTCGACTTGATCTTCGACATCCAGCTGAGGGCGTTGCTGTTGTGGCCGTGCGAGGTGTCGACGACCAGGAAGTCCACCCCGGCCTCGGCGAGCGCCTGGGCGCGGTCCAGGGCCTCGGGGCTGGCGCCCACGGCCGCGCCGACGAGCAGGCGGCCCTCAGCGTCCTTGGCGGCCCGCGGGTACTTCTCGGCCTTGACGAAGTCCTTGACCGTGATGAGGCCCTTGAGGACGCCGGAGTCGTCGACCAGGGGCAGCTTCTCGATCTTGTGGCGGCGCAGCAGTTCCATGGCGTCGCCGCCGGAGATGCCGACCTTGCCGGTGACCAGCGGCATGGGCGTCATGACCTCGCGCACCTGGCGGGAGCGGTCGTTCTCGAAGGCCATGTCGCGGTTGGTGACGATGCCGAGCAGCTTGCCGCTGCCGTCGGTGACCGGGACGCCGCTGATGCGGAACTTCGCGCACAGGGCGTCGGCCTCGGCGAGCGTCGCGTCGGGGTGCACCGTGATGGGGTCGGTGACCATGCCGGACTCGGAGCGCTTCACGAGGTCGACCTGGTTGACCTGGTCCTCGATGGACAGGTTGCGGTGCAGCACGCCCACGCCGCCCTGGCGGGCCATCGCGATCGCCATGCGGGACTCGGTCACCTTGTCCATGGCGGCGGACAGCAGCGGGATGTTGACGCGGACGTTGCGCGAGATACGGGACGAGGTGTCGACCGCGTTGGGCAGCACCTCGGAGGCGCCCGGCAGCAGCAGCACGTCGTCGTAGGTGAGCCCGAGGGTCGCGAATTTTCCGGGCACTCCGTCGACGTTGGCAGTCATGACACCTTCCCCAAATGGCCTTGATCGGTGCGGATGTCCATGCTAACGGGAAGCGCAGGTCTTTCATTCCACGGTCCGTGGTGACGCTGGGCTTCGTATGTTCGTACGGAACGGATGTGCCACCTGTTCAACCAGGAGGCGCATCCCACACCTCGGGAGCGCTGCCGTTACTGCTCCGCCAGCGCCCGCAGGCGGCTCAGCGCGCGGTGCTGGGCCACCCGGACCGCGCCCGGGGACATGCCCAGCATCTGGCCGGTCTCCTCGGCGGTCAGGCCCACCGCGATGCGCAGCAGGAGCAGTTCACGCTGGTTCTCGGGGAGGTTGGCGAGGAGCTTCTTCGCCCATTCGGCGTCGCTGCTGAGCAGGGCACGTTCTTCCGGGCCGAGGGAGTCGTCCGGGCGTTCGGGCATCTCGTCCGAGGGGACCGCCGTCGAACCGGGGTGCCGCATCGCCGCGCGTTGCAGGTCGGCGACCTTGTGCGCGGCGATGGCGAAGACGAACGCCTCGAAGGGGCGCCCGGTGTCCCGGTAGCGCGGCAGCGCCAGCAGGACGGCCACACAGACCTCCTGGGCGAGGTCCTCGACGAAGTGCCGGGCGTCGCCCGGAAGCCGGGACAGGCGCGTACGGCAGTAGCGCAGCGCCAAGGGGTGGACGCGGGCGAGCAGGTCGTGCGTGGCCTGATCATCGCCGTCGACGGCACGGCGGACGAGCGCACCGATCGCCCCTTGGGCATAGCCCGCCTCGTCGTCGCGCATCGGTCCATGGTGCCTTGGTGCTGTTGGCTCCGTGGCACCGCGTCCGTAGTTGTGCACCGAAGCGTTATGAGTAGGCGCGCCGGAACTCATCTCCTCCTGCGCCCTCCCCTCCCGCTCGACCGACTCGTCGTCCCCGAGGAACTCCACACCTCAAGGATGCGGCATCCGCGGCGAAACGAGCAGCGGGCGCCCGGCGGACCGTTCCGCCGCCCCCGCCCGCCTCGCCGCCGGGCGGGGATTTCCGCACGTCCGCCGCCCGCGGCCAAGGATCCGCCGTCCGTCCCGAAGGACACCCGCCCCGCCCGGACGGGCCAGTCGCGCACCCCGTAGGGGGCACGGCGTACTCGGCTCCGCCACGGGACGGGCTCTAACGGACCAGGCCCCACCGGAAGCCGAGCGCCACCGCGTGGGCGCGGTCCGAGGCGCCGAGTTTCTTGAACAGCCGCCGTGCGTGGGTCTTGACGGTGTCCTCGGAGAGGAACAGTTCCCGGCCGATCTCGGCGTTGGAGCGGCCGTGGCTCATGCCCTCCAGGACCTGGATCTCACGCGCGGTGAGCGTGGGCGCGGCGCCCATCTCGGCCGAGCGCAGCCGCCGGGGGGCCAGCCGCCAGGTCGGGTCGGCGAGGGCCTGCGTGACCGTCGCACGCAGTTCCGCGCGTGAGGCGTCCTTGTGCAGGTAGCCACGGGCACCGGCGGCCACCGCGAGCGCCACGCCGTCGAGATCCTCGGCGACGGTGAGCATGATGATGCGCGCCCCGGGATCGGCGGACAGCAGCCGCCGTACGGTCTCGACGCCGCCCAGTCCGGGCATGCGTACGTCCATCAGAATGAGGTCCGAACGGTCGGCACCCCAGCGGCGGAGGACTTCCTCGCCGTTGGCCGCCGTCGTCACTCGCTCGACGCCGGGCACGGTCGCGACCGCGCGGCGCAGCGCCTCTCGGGCAAGCGGGGAGTCGTCGCAGACGAGGACGGATGTCATGACCGCCCTCCGCAGCTGATGCGCGTCACCTTGAGCCTCCAGGCTGGTACGGAATCGTCACCTGTGCGGTCGACACCCTCGGACACCAGCCCGAGCGCTTGTTGTTCTCAACCGCCTCCGCACTCTCAACGACGGTCACTCGAAAGAGTTACGGTGCGGCGGGCCGCCTTCGGCACTCTACGTGAGGGCGTGGACACGGTGCAGACACGCGCGACGACCCTCAAGGTTTCATCACAACCTATGCCCCATTCAGACCTTTTTCTTCCCGTTTGTTGGTGTCTGAGGCTAGATTCGCAATGAGTCATATTTTCATCTCCTTAGATCGTCGTTGTACGGTCGGAGGCACGGATCAGGCGGATCACCCGTTTTCCGCCGAAAACGGCAACAAGGGGACACGCAATGGCAGATTTCTCCCGCCTTCCCGGTCCGAACGCGGATCTGTGGGACTGGCAGCTCCTCGCGGCCTGCCGCGGGGTCGACAGCTCGCTCTTCTTCCACCCGGAAGGTGAGCGCGGCGCGGCACGGAGCGCTCGTGAGAACTCGGCCAAGGAGGTCTGCATGAGGTGCCCGGTGCGCGCGGAGTGCGCGGCGCACGCGCTGGCGGTGCGGGAGCCGTACGGCGTGTGGGGCGGGCTGACCGAGGACGAGCGCGAAGAGCTCATGGGACGGGCACGGCACAGACTGGTGTCCACGGGCGCCGGCGGTGCGACTGCCGCTTCGAACACCTGAAGGAACGTTTCTGCACCCTCCGGTGCGGCATCCGGGTGACCGGCAGGGCCGTCGGACGAGGGCTGCGGCACCGGACGAGGGGCACGCATGCGTGCCCCTCACCTTTCCGGCCCCGCGACCCCGTCACCTTTCCGGCCCCGCGGTCCTGCTCCTTTCCGCCCCGCCGACCCGGCTTCTCCCCGCCCTACCGCCCCGCCACCCGCGCCAGTTCGTCCAGCGTGGCCGCCACCGCCGGGACCTGGGCGAGGTCGGGCAGGGTGAGCGCGACGACCTCCCGCCGCACCTCCGGTTCCAGCGGGACCGTGCAGGCGCCCCTGGGCCGTACGGACTCGATCGCGAGCTGGGGCAGGACGGCCACGCCGAGGCCCGCGCCCACCAGGCCGACCACCGCCGGGTAGTCGTCGGTCGCGAAGTCGATGCGGGGCGTGAACCCGGCGCTCTCGCACACCTCGACCAGATGGGTACGGCAGCGCGGGCAGCCGGCGATCCAGGGCTCGGCGGCGAGGTCGGCGATGGCGACCGACCGCGCACGGGCCAGCCGGTGCCGTTCGGGTACGAGCCCCACCAGGCGGTCCGTCAGCAGTGGCCGTACGACCAGGTCGTCCCACTCGCCGGGGTCCGCGGCGCCCTCGTAGCGGAAGGCGAGCGCCACGTCGCAGTCGCCCGCCCGGAGCTTGTCGACGGACTCGGGCGGCTCGGCCTCCTCCAGGGAGACCCGGGTGCCGGGGTGCGCGGCGAGGTGGTCGGCGAGGGCGCCCGGGACCAGGGTGGAGCTGGCGGTGGGGAAGGAGAGCAGACGGACCCGGCCGGCGCGCAGTCCGGCGATCGCGGCGATCTCCTCCTCGGCCGCGGTGAGCCCGGCGAGGATGCCCGCGGCGTGCCGGACCAGGGCGTCGCCGGCCTGGGTCAGGCGCATCCGGCGGCCGGTGCGGACCAGGAGCGGGGTGCCGACGGACGCCTCCAGCGCCTTCATCTGCTGGCTGACGGCGGGCTGGGTGCAGCCCAGTTCACGGCCGGCCGCGGAGAAGGAACCGGTGGCGGCCACGGCGCGCAGTACACGGAGATGTCGAGCCTCGATCACGCTCCGAGCATAGGTGAGCCCGGGGCCGATCCATAAGTATGACTTTGATGGTTGGGCAAAAAATGCGTAGACACTTTGACTTTGGGCGGTTAGCGTTTTTCTCGTCAGCTTTTCCGCGCAGTGCACGAGTCCTTGGGGGGCGTCCGTGAAGTTGCTGTCGTTGAACGTGGGGCGTCCCGTCGCCGTGCCGTACACGGACCAGCCGGACGGGGTGACGGGGATCGACAAACAGCCGGTGGCCGGGCCGGTGCGGGTGACCGCGCCCGGACCGAAGGGGGTGGGCGCGAGCGGGCTGGCCGGGGACGCCGTCTGCCACACCCTCCACCACGGCGGGAACGACCAGGCCGTGTACGCGGTCGCGCGTGAGGATCTGGACGACTGGGAGCGCGAGTTGGGGCGGCCGCTGGCCAGCGGCTCCTTCGGCGAGAACCTCACCACCGAGGGGCTGGAGGTGTCCGGCGCGGAGATCGGCGAGCGCTGGCGCGTGGGCGACACGGTGGTGCTGGAGGTGACCTGCGGGCGGATTCCCTGTCTCACCTTCCAGGAACACATCGGGGAACGCCGCTGGGTGAAGCGGTTCACTCAGAAGGGCAGACCGGGCGCATATCTGCGGGTGCTCGTGGAGGGCGAGATCCGCGCGGGCGACCCGATCGAGGTCGTGCACCGGCCCGGGCACGGGGTGACGGTGGAGTTGCAGTTCCGCGCGGTGACGACCGAACGGGCCCTGTTGCCACGGCTGCTCCCGGCGGGCGAGGCCCTGCACCCGGAGTCGTTGGAGGCGGCGAGGCAGTACGTGGCCAAGAGGGAGTACGCGGCCAAGGAAGAAGCGAAGGAGACGGAGTAGGAGGGGGGCGGGGAATCAGGGGTGGCTGAAGCGGAGTCAGTGGGGGCTCGTGGACGTGGAGAAGTGCCGGATTTAACGTCGGGGCGCGCGGTGTCGGGCCGGTGGGTCAATAGCCTTGGCCCATGACTACGGCATTGATTACGGGATCGACCGCGGGCATTGGCGCCGCGTTCGCACGGCGGCTCGCCTCGGACGGACATGACCTGGTGCTGGTGGCACGTGACACGAAGCGGCTGCGGGAGCAGGCGACCGAGTTGCACGACCGGCACGGCATCGAGGCTGAGGTACTCACCGCCGACCTCGCCACGGACGACGGCATCGACGCGGTGGCCGCCCGGCTCGGCGACCGCAAGAACCCGGTCGACCTGCTGGTCAACAACGCCGGCTTCGGCAACAAGGGCCGCTATCTCGACGTGTCGATGGCCGACGAGTTGAAGATGCTCAAGGTCCACTGCGAGGCGGTGCTGCGGCTGACGAGTGCGGCGAGCGAGGCGATGCGGGAGCGGGGGCGTGGCGGGGTCGTCAACGTGGCGTCGGTGGCGGCGTTCGTACCGCGCGGCACGTATGGGGCGTCCAAGGCGTGGGTCGTGCAGTTCACGCAGGGTGCGGCGAAGGATCTGGCGGGTAGTGGGGTGCGGCTGATGGCGTTGTGTCCCGGCTTCGTGCGTACCGAGTTCCACCAGCGGGCCGGGATGGGGACGGACAACATTCCGAACTGGATGTGGTTGGACGCGGACAAGCTGGTGGCGGCGGCGTTGGGGGATCTGGCGCGTGGGAAGTCGTTGTCGGTGCCGGACCCTCGGTACAAGGCGCTTATGGGGGTGGTGAAGGTGGCTCCGCGGGGGCTGCTGGGTGGGGTTACTTCTCGGACGGGGCGGAAGTACGGGCCGCAGTGAGGGGGGATTGTGCGGGGGGGGGGCAGTCCTTGACCACGTTGTGGGCTCGGTTGAGTGGGTGAGTTTTGGGGTGCGGGTTCGGTGGGGGCTGGTCGCGCCGTTCCTCGCGCCCCTTGGGG